>NZ_CP134223.1:1235555-1853333 GCF_031599675.1 Paenibacillus pedocola
CGGATGATAATATTGCCACTGTGGCCAAAGGTCTGATCACCGGCTACAAATCGGGCTCAACCACTGTAACTTCGGTATATGGCGGTAAGACCGTTACGGTCACAGTCGATGTGGAAATTGCCTCCCGGCTCAATCTGACCATCAGCAAGCTGAACCTTGGTGTTGACCAGAGTAAAGAGGTCACGGTTATGGCCAGCTATGAAGACGGCACTACCCAGGATGTAACGGATGATGCGGTATGGAGCTCGGATAATGAGGCTATCGCTGATGCAAGTGACGGAACAATTACCGCGTATTCCACAGGCAGTGCTGTAATCACGGCGTCCTATGGCGGCAAGAAGGCTACCATAAAAGTGACTGCCGGAACTCCCGGCAAGCTGACGCTGCAGGCCAAAACGGTAGAGCTTGAGGAAGATGAGACCTATCAGGCACAGGCTACGGGCAAATATAGCGACGGCAGCGATATGATTTTGACTGATCAGGTGGAATGGAGCTCCAGCGACGAGAAGGTGGCTGAGGTCGAAGACGGCCTGATCACAGCTATTCATACCGGAACTGCGGTTATTACGGCCAAACTGGGCGATGTATCAGCGACGATCACGGTCAATGTAGGCCTGGTGGATGAGCTCGCGGCAAGTGTGACTCTGATTACAATGTCTGCCGCCGACAAAGAGCAGATTACCCTGACCGCTACCGATTCCGCTGGTGTGGAGACGGATGTATCGGTGGATGCCGATTGGACGTCAGCCAAGCCGGCGGTGGCAACCGTCAAAAAAGGTCTTGTAACCGGAGTAACCAAAGGAAAGACAGCTGTCACCGCTTCCTACGGCGGACAAAAAGTAACGATCAATATCGAAGTCGATCAGGTAACATCCATTGAAGCGTCTGTCAGCAATCTGGCGATGAAATCCGGGGAATCAGCCAAAGTGACGGTAAGCATCACCTTCAGCGACGGAAAAACGAAGGATGTAACCGACAAAGCGGAATGGAAAAGCGGCAGCTACAAAATAGCCACCGTTACCGGCGGAACGGTGAAAGCCGTCGCCTATGGCAAGTCCTATGTCACCGCAAAATACGGCGGCAAAACGGTGAAAGTGCCTGTAACCGTGGATGTGCTCAAGTATCTGGAGGTCAGCCAGATGAATCTCAGCCTGAGCACCGGGCAGTCGGTACAGCTGATTGCGACCGCTACGTTTGAAGACGGCAGCGAAGCGGATGTATCGAAGACTGCGGTATGGGCATCCACCAAAGAACTGATTGCAACAGGCAAGAACGGGCTCGTGAAGGCGAACAGCAAAGGCACAGCCTATATCTCGGTGAAATACGGCGGCAAAACGGTCAAAGTTAAGGTCGTTGTAAAATAACTGAACTCCCACCAATTACTCTTACATTATAATAGCAGCACAGGCAGTAACTGATTAGACAGCCGCATTTTCCGTTATGGAGAGTGCGGTGTTTTTTTGAAATTTTATGTTATTAACAACTTGATAATATCAAAATCCTATGCTACACTTATGTTAATAACAAAGTGTTAATAACAAAAACAGGAGGTAATCATCATGTTCGGATTCAGATTCGTGAAATTCCAGCCCAGCGAGTACGTGCTTAAGGTGAAGAACGGCAAGGTTGTGCGTGAAGGAGTCGGGCTTTCTTTTCATTATTATGCACCTACGACTTCAGTAATTGTGGTTCCGGTATCCTCGATCGATGTTCCGTTCATGTTCGAAGAAATTACGAATGATTATCAGACGGTAACGGTGCAGGGACAGTTGACCTACCGGATTGTCGATTACCGCAAAACCACGCAAATCCTTAATTACACTTACAATTTGAAAAAGAATACTTATCTCTCCGACGATCCCAGCAAGCTGGCCCAGCGGGTAATCAATATCGCCAAAGTACTGACCAAGAAACAGCTGGAGCAGCTGCCGCTGCGTGAAGCGATCCAGTCAAGCGAGCGTCTGGCGAAGACTATTACCCAGGAAATTGAACGGAATGCAGAAATTGAGAAGCTGGGGATCGAGCTGATGGGGCTCTCGATTCTGGCCATTGTGCCGAATAAAGAAACCCTCCGCGCACTGGAAGCCCAGGCCCGGGAGGAAATTCTCCGCAGCGCCGACAATGCCCTGTATGAACGCCGCAATGCTTCGATTCAGCAGGAACGCCGGGTGAAGGAGAACGAGCTGAATACGGAGATCGCCGTGGAGACCAAGAAGAAGCAGATCCGAGAAACCCAGCTTGATGCCGAGCGGTTCGTGAAGCAGAAGCAGAATGAAATGAAGGAAGAGCAGCTCAGCTTCGATACGGCGCTGGAGGAGAAGAAACAGGAGCTGATTAGCCTGACGGTAGCCAACCACAAAGCTGAGGCGGATGCCAAAGCCTACGAGCTGTCGGCAGTGATGAATTCGCTGCAGGGCGTATCGCCAAATGTGCTGCAGGCGCTCACCAATGTCGGCATGAAGCCGGATAAGCTGATTGCCATCGCCTTCCAGGAGCTGGCCGAAAATGCCGGAAAGATCGGGCAGCTCAACATTACGCCGGATCTGCTCCAGGGCATTATGGCCGGTTCGGCAGGCGGCGGGGCAGGTGCAGTGAGAGGAGCGGGAGGACGATGAACGGCGGGGACCGGATGTCGGAGAACAAAATTGTGCTAATTAAGCGCAAGACCCGGCTTGAAGAGCTGGTCGTCCGTTACAATACGATTCAGCAGGCCCAGTTCTATATTGAACGGCTGGGTGCGGACTTCAGCGATTATATCAGCGAGGATTTGATCTACCGCAAGGCTGTGGAAACGGCGGTTATCGAGCTGAGCGCAGTTGGCCGGGTACAGCTGCTGGAACGGCAGCATGTGCCGAATTTCATCTTCGGGGATGAAGACACAGTGGTTGTGCTGGGGCAGGACGGACTCGTGGCCAATACGCTGAAATACTTACGTGAGCAGCCTCTGATCGGCGTGAATCCCGATCCTCAGCGCTGGGACGGTGTGCTGCTGCCGTTCACCGTCAAGGATCTGCGGCTCCTGCTGCCTGATATTTTCCGCGGCCGCCGCGAGGTGCGCGAGGTGACGCTGGCCAAGGCCGAGCTGAATGACGGCCAGAGCCTCTACGGTGTTAACGACCTCTTTATCGGACGCAAAACCCATGTGTCGGCGCGTTATCTGCTGCAGCTAAGCGGTACCGCCGAGCAGCAGTCCTCCAGCGGGATTATTGTCTCCACCGGCATGGGCTCGACCGGATGGCTGCGCAGCGTGCTTGCGGGAGCGGCAGGTATTGCCCGCAGTGCTGCCGGAATAGGGCTAGCAACACCGGAGGCTGCGGCCGGACTGGCCGGAGCGGATTCAGAAGGAAGGCTGGCTTGGGATCATCCTCACCTCTACTTTACGGTAAGAGAGCCCTTTCCCAGCCGGACTACTTCTGCCGGACTTGTGTTCGGACAGATCGGCAGCAATCAGCCGCTGCGGATTATTTCACAGATGCCGGAGGATGGGGTGATCTTCAGCGATGGTGTAGAAAGCGACTTTCTGGAGTTCAACTCGGGTGTGGAGGCAGTCATCAGTCTGGCTGAGAAGAAGGGGCGGCTGGTTGTTTAAAAGCAAAGGCTGTCTCCGCAGACATCTGCGGGAGACAGCCTTTTTAAGTGTAAACGGAATTCAGAATAGGTCCTGATTACCCGCTGATTTCAATTATTGAAAATTGCGTCCCGTTCCCTGGTTCATGGAGGAACCGAAGTTTTGTCCCATCGAGCCCATAGCACCGATCGAACCTATGGAACCCATAGAAGCATTGGAGCCTAAGGAAGTTGACGGCAATGAAGTCATCGATGAGCTTGCCGGGGTGTGCATTGTATGCAAAGGCTGCTGATTAAAGGAAGAATTGAAGGACGGGGTGAAACCCTGTGCTCCGGTATTATAGCTTGCTGCACCCGTATTAAAGTGCGGGAGGCCGGTATTGAAGCTGGCAGCGCCGGTAGTATAACCGGTAGTCTGGGAGCTCTGCTCCAGCTGTCTCAGCGTCTGGGTTACCTGCTGCAGCTGTTGAACGGCAGTGTGGTGGCCCTGCAGCGCATTTTGAATGATCTGGCTGGCCTTGTGCTCACGCTGAGCCAGTTCTTCCAGTTTCACGGCATTTTGCTGCTCCTGCTGGAGAAGATGCTGATAATTCTGGCTGGCTTGCTGAGTCTGGGCGACAAGCTGCTGGATAATTTGCTCGCATTGATTGATCTGGCTGGAAAGATTTGAGTTCAAAGGGTTTGCCTCCTTGGCTGTTTCATTTGTCATGCGGATTTATTATCTCTGGAATACGTGCGGACTATTCATGTTCATATCTTGGACGGACTGTACCAAATAGGTACAGGCAGCGGTGCAACTATTGTGGAGCAGCTTCGTCTATTCTGAAAAGCAGTTTCCAGTATCACCCATAACCTGGAGGTGGGGCAACATGAGTCTGCAAGGAACGGCCGGCCGGACAAAAGCTTATTCGCTGCGCAGCATCACAATGTCGCTTGTTTTTCTGCTGCTGTTTACGGCGTGCTTTACGGGTACGGCATCAGCAGGGGCAGCGTCAGCAGCATCGAAGATGTCTGCGGATCTGATCATCGTGAACAAGAAAACGAACAAACTGGGCTTTTTTAGCGGCGGTAAGCTGGAAAAGATATTTCCGGTCGCCACAGGCAAAACCAAAAATCTGACCCCGGAGGGGACTTTCCGGATCGTGCTCAAAGTCAAGAACAGACCTTACTATAAAGAGCATATCCCCGGCGGCGATCCGGCCAATCCGCTCGGCGACCGCTGGCTGGGCCTGGAAGTGAAGGGTACCTACGGCACTACCTATGCCATACACGGCAATAATAATGAATCCTCAATCGGCAAATATGTCAGTGCCGGCTGCATCCGGATGCATAATGACGACATTCACTGGCTGTATCCGCGCGTGGCCAAATATACGACGGTTATCATCACTTCATCCAGCCAGAGCATGGAGAATATCGCCTCCAAGGCCGGATACCTGCTGGGCACAAAATTTTTTGCCGGAACCTTTGTCATTAACGGAGAGGCTGTAGTGCTGAAGTCTCCTTTTGTAGAGGAGAATTCCCGTATCTACATTCCGCTTAGGGAAGCGGTGAGTCTGCTTGGAGGCAGCTTGAGGCAAGAAGCGGGAACTGGTGCACTTATGATCACCATCGGCGGCCGGACAGTGATCCATAAACCGCTGTCGGCTATAGCGACGGTGGACGGTAAAGAGGTAGCTATGCTGGCTTCCCGCAATGTGGATGGCCGTCTGTATTTTCCGCTGGGTAGCTTGACGCCGCTCTTTGGACTGCCGTTTGTATGGGATGCCAAGAAGGGGACAGTAGAGCTGTGAGGCGCTGATTTGGGCAGTGTGTTATAACATCCGCTGGAGAATCCCAGTGCGGAAATGGTATAATTTTCAGCAGTATTCGAGTTATCGCACTGGGAGGCATATAAGAATGAGAGAAGAGCTAGTTGCACAACTGGAATTGTGGCATGAAGAGGATGAATTCCAGGAGATTGTGGATGCCATTATGGAGATTCCCGCCGAAGAAAGGGATTACGTGCTGACCAATCACTTGGGCAGGGCGCTGAATAATCTTGAGCGTTACGGAGAGGCGCTGGAGCAGTTTATGTCTGTCGAGGAGGAAGGCGAGGAGGATCCGCTCTGGCATTACCGTGTCGGATTCTGCAACTACTACCTGAAGCAATATGACAAAGCCGCAAGCGAATTCGAAATTGCGGACCGGCTCGACCCTGAAGACGAGGACACGTTGGAGTTTCTGGAGCTCAGCCGCCGCAAGGCCGCCAAGAAAGCTGCCAGAGAAGCCGCCGCAGACGCTGCAGCAAAAAAACCATCCGGCCCGAAACCCCTGCCCAAGTTTGATTCCGCTAATTTTTGGGATGACAGCGAGGAAGCACTGGAGGACTATGTATCTGCACCGCTTACAGACGATATAATTGCATCGGTGGAAGAAGAGCTGGTCTTCAAGCTGCCGGCATTCTATACCGCGATGATGAAGCAGCATAACGGCGGCATTCCCCGCAGCACCAAGTATGTATTAGGGAATGAAGCCGCCGCTGCCGGCAAAGACCATATTATCATATCAGGCATCCGCGGAATCGGACGGGACAAGAAATATTCACTCTGCGGAGAACTGGGCAGCTGGTCTGTCATTGAAAATTGGGGCTACCCCGAGTTTGGCGTAGTGATCTGCGACGCTCCTTCTGCAGGTCAAGGCGTAGTCATGCTGGACTACCGCTCCGGCGGAAATGACGGTGAGCCTGAAGTCGTGTATGTGGACCAGGAGAACAACCGTAAGGTTACATATCTGGCGAAAAATTTCGAAACCTTCATCCGTGGTTTAGTGACAGTCTAGGATGACGCGGAACTCTTCCGCAAGCAGAGGCGCTATAGCCTGTATGTAAGAGATGATTCCTGATTTTGATCAGGAGTCATCTTTTTTTTCTATATGGGGTGGGAGGGATTACAGAACAAAAATTGAAATAATCTTCATTCACTAAAGGAGGGGTTTTTATAGCTTTGTTTCATGAATTCATACTTTTTTCAAATCGTAAATTTGGAGAGATTTCTTTAAGTGGAGTCTATGCTTATAAATGAAGCAATTCCGGTAATGTTATTCCATTACATGATGACCTTTTTGGTTACATGCAAGATTCATTTAAATGGATTGCTTATATAAAATGAATTAAAGATTTACACAAGGAGAGGAGAGGAGCTTGGCTGAATCAGCAATTAATAGATCATTAAAAAGTCGAGCAGGCTCTGTGCTCCCTGTATCATTGATATAGTATGGTGTCTGCAAAAGATCAAACAAATTATTCTGGCCAACTTTGGCTGAGAAGTGGGACCAATATTTGGTGAACCTCGTTTCTGTTGTATAAGAGTAGGATTGTTGTACTCCTTGCGGCATGAGGAACCACTGACCTGGCGTTGGAGAGAATTCTGAATCGCCAATTTTCAGCCAGCCTTCTCCATCCTGTATGAAATAGAATTTATTGTAATCCGGAATATAGTCCAGCTCACGCCAATCACTCCACACTGATTGTAGCCTACGCCAGTTACATTTACTTGAAGATTATTGAGGTATAGCTGTATCAGCTTTTGCTGGGAAATTAGTCATGACAGCCTCCGTGTGCTGAAATCTCACTAAGATTAATATGTACCAGATAGTCATGGTATGGTTCATCGAAAGGATAACATAATGATTTAAGAATTGTATATATGGAGCCCAACAATGCAGGTTAAAAAAATCACCTTAAACGGGCTGGTTTCTTCTATTCTCAAGTTTGCTTAGTACTGTTATATTGATGATTGCATTATTTATATTTTTATATTGAAAGCGTTAGCATGATTAAAAGGATTTAAAAGGAGTGTTTTATTTTGCTGATGAATTATATAAAACCAGCTGCTGAATGGACAGAAGCGCTGCCTGTCGGTAATGGGAAATTGGGTGGCATGGTGTTCGGTGGTATCGAGCATGAGCACATCCAGTTGAATGAAGATACGTTATGGTCAGGATATCCCAGAGATACGAACAATCATCAGGCCGCTGATATTTTGCCGCAGGTGAGAGAGCTGCTGTCCCGTGGAGAATATCAGCAGGCCTCGCAGCTCTCGAAACAAATGCTGGGTGCATACAATCAGTCTTATCTTCCGTTAGGGGATTTACACCTTCATTTCGAGCATGGGGATAAAGCCAAAGAGTATTCCCGGTCCTTAAATCTGCAGACGGGTATTTGCAGCGCCGCCTATACCATCGGAGAGATTTCCTATACACGCGAAGTAATTGCTTCCTACCCGGATGGAGTGATAGCCGTTCGACTGGAAGCCGGGGATGAAAAAATGCTAACCTTCACGGCAAGACTGAGTACTAAGCTGCGCCATACTGTCACAGCAGAACGGGAACGGATTATATTGAGTGGGCTCGCTCCAGAGCATGTCGATCCCAGCTACTATGACCGAAAACGTCCGATTATTTATGGTGATCCGGAAACCAGTCCTGCAATGCGCTTTGCCGCAGGTCTCCAAGTGACCGCTGAAGGAGGAACAGTAACTGCAGTGAATGGAGAACTGCAGGTTCGTGAAGCAAATGCAGTCACTCTGTTGTTTAGTGCTCAAACCAGCTTTAACGGCTTTGATCAGATGCCCGGAACCGATATGGCTGAAGTAACGGAGCAGGTACGCAGCGCATTGGAGATCTTGAAGGAGATTCCGTATACGGAACTGCAAGAACGCCATATCCAGGATCATCAATCCCTATTTAACCGGATGGAGCTGAAACTCGGTGGGCATGATGAGGAACAGGAAGCGCAGCGTCCTGTTGATGTGAGGCTAAAAGAAGCCGGTGCAAGAGACATCGGCCTGCTGGAGCTTCTGTTTCATTACGGCCGTTATTTGCTGATTGCAAGTTCAAGGCCGGGCTCTCAGCCGGCGAATCTTCAGGGGATTTGGAATGATGAAGTGCGTCCGCCCTGGAGCAGCAACTGGACGCTAAATATTAATGCACAGATGAACTATTGGCTTGCCGAAACCTGCAACCTGGCGCCTTGCCATGAACCCTTTCTCGAGTTTATTGGTAATCTTGCGTGCAGCGGATCAAAAACTGCTGAAGTGCATTACGGTGCGCGTGGCTGGACTACGCACCACAATGCGGATTTATGGTGCCAGACAGCGCCTGTGGGCGATTATGGACATGGAGCTCCGGTATGGGCACTGTGGCCGATGGGGGGAGCATGGTTATGCCGCCATCTCTGGGAGCATTATGAATTTGGTCTCAATAAGGAATACTTGCGTACTAAGGCGTTCCCGTTAATGAAAGAAGCGGCAATTTTCATTATGGACTGGCTAGTTGAAGATGAAACGGGCCATCTGATAACATCTCCATCAACATCACCAGAGCATAAATTCCGGCTGGCAGACGGCACATTAGGTGAGGTAAGCACTGCATCGACAATGGACAGAATGCTGATTCAAGACTTAATCGTTAACTGTTTGCGAGCTATGGATGAGCTCAACATTCAAGATGATTTCAGTGAAGAATTGAAGCAGATGCAGGCTGGGTTATGGCCTTTGTCTGTTGGGGACCAGGGTAGGTTGCAGGAGTGGAGCGTTGATTTTGCTGATGAGGATACTAATCACCGCCATGTATCACATTTATATGGAATCTATCCCGGGGAGTGGCTAATGGAGCACGGGATGGAAATATTCCACGATGCAGCAAGACGGTCGCTGGAGATCCGAGGCGATGAGGGGACTGGGTGGAGCCTAGCTTGGAAAATTAATCTGTGGGCGCGCTTCGGAGACGGCAAGCGGATTTATTCATTGCTAAATCATTTGCTGCAGCCGGTTACCGGACAGGATTTGAACTATCAACGCGGGGGTCTATATGCCAATCTGATGGACGCCCATCCCCCTTTTCAAATTGATGGAAACTTCGGATACGCGGCAGGCATTGCCGAGATGCTACTGCAATCGCACGGCGGTGTCCTCCGGCTGCTGCCTGCCTTGCCTGATTTGTGGAAGGAAGGTAAAGTTAAAGGATTACGCGCCAGAGGAGGTTATACGGTGGATATGAAATGGGAACAGGGGCGTCTTAGTCAGGCACTCATTCAGGGGGAGCAGAGCGGTAGATGCCTTGTTTGTACGGGCAATGCCCTCACAGTAACAGAAGCGGAATCCGGAGAGGTCGTGGCCATGGGCAGCGGGGAAGTAGCATTCAGCGTAGTGGCAGGTATTGCTTATCATATCCATGAGAGTTAAATCGGTTAATGCTAAAATCTTCATCCGCTACTCTGTGCTAATTACTGTTCTGGTCGCCTTGTTTTTAATTGCATTTAGCCTCTATATGTCTAATATCCTGCGAAAACAGTCCGTTCAGTCAATGAATCAAATATCGGCGAATGTTCTTGATACTGTAGATCTGGAACTGAATAATTTATATGGCACTGCTCTTAAAATTGTGGCTTCCGACCCTGTCCGGGAGCCTTTTTTTGAGGATACGGATGATCCTGCTGTATTGTATAATGTGCGGAACAAACTGGCCAGCACGGTACTGAGTATCAGCGGCCCGATTCCAAACTTCTATAAACTGTATTTATACAGGGCGGACGGATTTATTTTTGAGTATGGAAATCAATTCGACGCGGTTATGGGTGAACCCGGGGCCTTTCTCCAGCAGGAGTGGGCGCAACAGACTCTTAAACAGAATGGAAAACGAAGTATTTACCCACCGCGCAGGGATGAAGAAGATCCAGAGCAAAGCGTGATATCAGTCAATATGGCATTTGCCGAAGTCTTCGGCGGGAAGAACAATAACATTATTACCGTTGAACAGAAATATGAGGTGTTCGCCAACATTATCGAAAAAGCAGTTATCTCCAAGGATTCGGAGCAGAAGCAGCATAAATCCGTTTATGTCTTTGATCAGAACGGGCTGCTCGTTTATCCATATTCCCGGGAAAGTAAAATAAATAGAGAGACCCTAGAAAAAATATCCTTTTACCGCAAAGCCATTGAGTTGAGTCACTCCGCAATTTCGCAGCAGGACAGCAGCATGCAGCATCAAATCAATCATGACCGGAACATTGCCGTCTATTCTCGTTCAGGCTTCTCCGGCTGGACTGTACTGTTGCTCGAGCCAGAAAGCTCGTTAATGCAGCCAATCGTCACCTTTAACGTGAATATTATATTGCTGGGAATTTCAGCTCTTGCCGTAACACTGGTTATGAGCTACTTTGTCTCCCGCAGCCTGACCCGTCCCCTCAAACAAATGAACAAATCTATCAAGATGTTGAATTTGGACTCCCTGGCGCCGCAGAAAAAATCCGGTCCACTCAGCAGTATAGACGAACTGGAAGAGCTAAACCGTACCTTTATCGAAATGCGCGGCAGGCTTAAGGAATCACTGGATGAAGCGGTGTCTGCCAGATCCCATGAGGTAGAATCACGGCTGCTGGCCCTTCAAGCACAAATGAATCCTCATTTTCTGTACAACTCCTTGTCGGTGATCAGTATTCTATGTGAGGAAGGAAAGAATAGTGAAGCGCTGGCTTTTTGCAAAGGGCTATCCAGAATGCTTAGATATGTATCCTCCAACAATTTCAAGTCAGTCGGACTTGGAGAAGAGCTTCAATACACCCGCGATTATATCCAGCTTATGGGAGAACGGTACGAGGACATGCTGTATTGTGAAGTGAACATTCCCAAAGGAATGGAGTCTATACCTGTTCCGAAGCTGGTTATTCAACCGCTGGTTGAGAATGCGATAAAGCATGGGTCCGGAGAGCACCCGCCCTGGATTATTCGCATTACGGGTAAAGTTCTGTCCGGCGGCTGGATGGTCACTATATCCGACAATGGCACTGGATTTGATCCTGCTAAGCTGGAAATGCTGAAGGAAAAGTTCGCTTTATTCGACAGCGGGACACGGGTGCCGGAAATCAGTGTGGACGGTATGGGAATGGTCAATATCTATATCCGCCTGCGGATGTTTTATGAGAACCGGATGATCTTTGATATCAAAGAAAGCGGTGAGGGAGGGGCGTCAGTCACGATCGGCGGATTTACGATGCACAAGGAGGAGAAGTCATGAGCCAGGGGAGAATTATAACGGTAATTGTGGCTGAAGATGAGCCCATCATTAAGAACCATATCATCCACAAAATCGAGCAGACGGCGCCTGACTTCAAGGTTGTCGCCAGTACATTTAACGGTAAGGACGCGCTGGATGCGGTTCTTCGGCTTAAGCCGGATGTGGTTTTTACTGATATCCGGATGCCTGTTTCTGACGGAATGGAATTGATTACAAATATACGTTCCGTTATGCCGTATCTGCCGATCGTAGTACTGAGTGGTTATGATGATTTCGAATATGCACGGCAGGCACTACGCCTGAGTGTACTGGATTATCTGCTTAAGCCGCTTGAGACAGATATGCTTATGAAGACACTAGATCATATTCGTGATCAAGTGCTGTCGAAGAATACGGATCAGCAGCGGCAACAAATTTCTTCGAAGCTGCACGGTGAAGGCGGCAGCGGAGAACTGCCGGGTAATTTAGAACATGCAGTATTCCAGATGTTCCTGATCTGCGCTGGTAATCTATGCAACCACATCACTTCACTGAAATATGCTTCTCTATTCAAAGAACTCTGGCTGCAGGCGGACTGGACAGCTATCACTGCCCAGATCTCCACGTCTATACAGGACTGGTGGCTGATTGACGAGAAGATGCCTAACCAGAAGTTCCTTATTATAGCGTTTCCCGAACATTTCAGGGGAGATTTGCAGTCTATCGGAGGACAATTGAGTAGTTCATTGCTGGAAATGCTTGTTCCCTATCCTATTACTGTCTGTACACATGGAAGTTTGATTAGGCAAAGTGAGCTGTGGGAAACTGCACAGCATTTGCGGCTGCTTATGGAGCAAGGTGTATGCCTGGGCAAATCTCAAGTGCTTATCTACGCTAAAAACCAAACTCAGCATGTTGCAGGGGCAGCAGCTCTTTCAGCACAGCAGCTCAAACCGGTACTAGACAATCGTCGAGCACTTCGCAAACTGATCTATGAGTATTGTGCTGCCTTAGGTCGTGATTCCGTTCCGCAAAGACAATCAGAATCCTCCTTTGCCGAACTGATTCGGATAATTGAACGAAGCCGTGTGCAGACACAGACTGCAGTCGGAACTAATACTGAATATGAAATTGCGGAGATTACCAGCACCTCCATACATTATGATGAGATATGTGACAGGATATGGGCTTTGATCGAACGTGGGGGGATTAGAGATACGCGTTTGGATGGTACGTCTCAATTGGTAGAATCCCTCACGCAGTATATTAAGAATCATTATTCGGAGGATATATCACTTGAGGAACTGGCTCAGCAAATGAATTTCTCATCTGCATATCTAACCAAGATTTTCAAGAAGCACATGAATGAAAGCCCGCTGAAATATATGATTAACTATAGAATGTCGGAAGCTAAACGGCTATTGATCGAGCATCCCGATCTCGATATTCGGATCATTGCCGAGATGACGGGATACTTCGACCAGCATTATTTCAGTAAAGTGTTCAAGAGCATTGTCGGTCAAACACCCTCGGAGTTTCGGATCAGCCAGAAAATCTGAATCCGTTTTTGAACAGAAAGATTAGCATATGGCGCTTGGCTAATTGTAAGACTAGCCTTTCACTGCGCCGGCAGTCATGCCGGAAATGATATATTTCTGGCCGAAAAGGTATACAATCAGTGTCGGAACCATGATTACCAGTGCGCTTGCGAATAGAAGCTGATCTTGTCCGTAAAAGGTTCCGGTGAATTGGAACAGGAGGAGTACAACACCCCACTTGTCAGTCTGTGTAATAAAATAAAGCGGGAACATAAAGTCATTCCAGCAGTTTACAAAATTGATTACAAGCGCAGTTACCGTTACCGATTTCAGGAGCGGAAAGATAACCACAAAGAAGCGGCGGAGCGGGCCGGAGCCATCGATGGTAGCCGCTTCATCCAGATCAACCGGAAGATTGCGGATAAATCCGTTGTACAGAAATATGGTAAAGGGCATGAAATAAGCAGCATAGAGTAGAACCAGTCCATGATATGTATTGATAAAATGCAGCGCCTTCATAAATTGAAAGGTAGTTACCATATTCATGGGTGCAATCAAGCCAATCAGGAACAGATTGAAGATCACCGAATTCATGCGTGACTTTCTTCTAACGATGATGTAGGAAGCCATCGCTGATAGCACGGAGCATACTATGATTGATCCGAAACTGAAAATCAGACTGTTCAGGAAGGCCATCCATATATTCCCTGATTGGAAAACTTCTTTATAATTCTCCCAATGGAAAACGGAAGGTAAGCTTAATGACATAGCACTTACCTCCATTCCAGACTTCAAAGAGTTTACGAATACAAAATATAATGGCAGAAAGATGATCAGAGTCAGTCCCCACATCAGAACTTCAATGATAAGTTTGGGCCAATTGCCTTTTTTCATGATACATCCACCTCGAATTTTTTGAATATTGCATTCACCAGGAAGTAAGCAGCGGTCACGAATACAAAGAGCAGCAGCCCCAGTGCAGTGGAGTATCCATAATTCCCTTTACCGAATTCATTCAATACCGTTACATTTAATACTTCCGATTTCCGGGCAGGTCCGCCGTTGGAAATGACATAAATGAGGTCAAACACCTTCAGACCCGAGATCATACCAAGAATCGTATTGATGACAATGGATTGATAAAGATAAGGCAGAATAATGTTGAATAACTTATAATACGCACCGGCACCATCCATTTCAGCAGCCTCGTGGATTTCTTTGGGAATGGTCTGTAGCGCAGCGAGAAAAATTGCCATTGCGAAGCCGGAAGCCCGCCATACTTCAACCGAAGATATCGACCAAATGGCCAGATGCGGATTGGACAGCCAGGAGTTGGTCAGAAAATCCAAGCCGAAAGTACTTAGCGCTTTATTCAGCAGCCCGTCCGGGCTATATATTTCCGAAAAGGTAATTCCAAGGAGCACAGTTGATAAGGTGATCGGCATATAAAAAATAGCACGCAGTACATTTTTGGTCCGCAATCCTTCATTTAAAAGAAGGGCTAAAATTAGTCCGAATACAATCTTCAGTACGGTTGTAAACACTGCGAAAATGACGGTATTGATAAATACACCGGTATTGCCGGAAGAACTGCTGAAGATCTCTTGAAAGTTGCCGAGACCTATGAATTTGATTGTTTTTGAGTAAGCATTCCAGTTCGTAAACGCATAAAAGAAACTAGTCAGATTCGGTATAAGAAATAGTGCCAAATATAGAACAAAAGCCGGAATTAGCAGATACTGCGGGTACATTTTTCGGATAATTTTTTGATTATGCAGTTTATTCATTCTCTCCACCCTCACTTGCTGTTGATATACAGCTTGCATGGCAGAACATCTATAGGTTTACAATATTGACCTGATAGATGTTCTAACACGCTACTGCTTTCTTTAATGAGACTTTATTCAGAGGCCGAGAACAGCTTAAGCCGGTCTTTGTCCACAGCTTTCAATACATCCAGGCTTGATTTGCCGTCCAGGAGCATTTCGACAACGTAGTTGCCGATAACGGTGTTGTCCCAGTATTTAATTCCAGTCTCCATAATTGTGTTTACAGTACCGTCAGAATTGGCACGCAGCGATTTCTCGATTTCGTCCTGCTTTTGGGGAAGATCAGTGAAGGCCGGATTCAACCCGGTAGCATCATAAAATTTCTTGAGGACATCAGCACGGGAAATATAGCTGAGATATTCCTTGGCCGCATCGATATTCTTGCTGTTCTTATTCACAACGCGGATCAAACTTCCGTCATAGACAGCAAGTGACTGATTATCCGCGAAAGGTGCAGGGAACATGCCGTATTTGGAAAAATCATAAGTTTCGCCCTTGGCTTTGGACTGCACATCCTCATTAGCCGGCACCATCGTCATTGCATATTTGCCGCTCTCCATTGAGACCATATGTTTGTCATAAGTGTTGGAGAGTGCATCTTTGCCGAAATACCCTTTATCGTAAGCTTCTTTATATTGATCCAAGAAGGTCACGAACGGTGCCACAGCATCGAAAGTAGCTTTGTTGTTGTTCAGATTCTGATATAGTCCGGCAGAAGCATTCTCGCCAGCAGGTCCCAGTAATGCGAACCAGATACCAGAATGCCAACTGTCCTTGAGCGGCTCATAAACCGGGGTGATTCCATTTCCCAGCAAGGTGTCGCTGATGGCTGTGAATTCAGCGTAAGTCTTTGGAACCTGCAAATTATATTGCTCAAATATATTTTTGTTGTACATGAGACCCCAGCCTGCGTTCTCGCCTTCTGGGCCCCAGCCAATGACTTGACCGTTGTAAGTGGAGTTCTTTTTGGCAGCCTCAGTCATCCGGCCTACCCATTCTTCGCTGCTCAAATCAATGAAATTATCCTGGGGCTGAAATTGTGCGGCGTTCGCTTCTGCCCAGATGATGGAAAGATCTGGACCTTCGCCAGAGGCGAGCTTGGCCTTCAATACGCTGGCATATTGATCAGCGGGAATGACTTGAACATCTACCTTGATTCCGGTTTCCTTGGTGAAGTCCTCGATAATTTCATTATCCACGGGCTTTATCCAGTCTGAAGCGGCGGATAAGGTTATCGTGACATTTTTCTTATCCGCAGTTCCGGATGTATCTGTTCCCGATGTTGCAGGGCTGGTGTTGTCATTGGTGTTGCCCGCATTATTGTTTCCTCCACAGCCTGATACCAGACCAGCCAGCAACATGAGTATTGCCAATGCGGATGCAGCTCTCTTTTTACTCATAATTCATTCTCCCCTCAAGTTGAACATTCAGATGTCACACTAGCATTTCCGTGTTGGTTAGCCTTTCTTCCGGATGAAAGGTTATGTCTTAAGCGCTTACATGAATCATACTAACCATGGAGCGTGCGGTAAATGTAAAATCAGCATTCCAATCTGTGCAAATTTTTAACCTCCGCATTCATCTACATATTGGTTTGATTGTTCCTGTATTTGTTAGGCGTTAATCCTGTTAACGCTTTGAATACACGATAAAAATGTGTTGGTGTCTCATATCCGCATTGTTCCGAAATCTCAATGATATTCTGATCCGAGCGAACTAGCAGCTCCTTGGCGAGAATAATCCGCTTGGCGTTTACGTACTGGGTGACATTCATTGTAGTTAGCTGACGAAAAACACGTGAAAAATGTGGAGCAGATACATTGGCTTTTTCCGCGAGCCGAGCGAGTGAGTTCTCTCTTTCAGGATGCTCGTCAATGTTACGCAGCACGTCCTTCATCCAAGAGGGACCAACACCAGGCTCTCCCACTGGATTACGTTCTTTTACCGATCGAATAAATCTGTTGATTTGCAGCAAGAGCTGACAAGTAATTAGCTTGACCGCTTCATGGTAGCCGGTTTTCTTGTCCTCTAATTCCTGGTGGATTTGTTCTAGAGCTGCCTCCGTAACAGAGATTAAATATTGAGGCTGCTCGATCCGGTAGGCTCTTTTTTTTCGCGCGAAATCAAAGCATAACAAGTTATGGTATGAATCATCTATCGGTTCCATGGCGAGTAATGGAGGGGCAAAAAAAAGTGCAGAAGATACGATGGGATCTTCGTTGTGAGGCAGGGAGTGGTGAATGGTATTTCCCGGTATGATGAAAAGATCTCCTTGTTTCTTTTCGTACCAATTGTTATCGATAAAAAAGACACCTTTTCCTTGATGAATATACACGAGTTCATACCGATCATGCAGATGGTCAGGAAGCTCGTTTATTTGCTTTTTCACAGTTTTATAAGCAAGTTCAAAGGGGAACAGTGGATCTCCGAAAAAGGGTTTTCGGATTGGTTTCACAGAAATCATTCCTTTATAAATGGGATAGTGATGCATTTTTCTATATCAAAATATGTTATAAAAATGCATGTATCAGCGATTATTTACCTGTTTCACTTAGTATACAATGATCAGTGAACGAGTTCACGACATTATGACTTACAAAGAGGTGTACAACGAGATGCGTATTGACGCTCACCAACACTATTGGATGATTAACCGGGGAGACTACGGTTGGATCACTACAGAACTGCCAGAATTATACCGCGATTACATGCCGGTTGATCTTGAACCGCTATTGAACCAGCATGAGCTGGATGGAAGCATCATTGTTCAGGCAGCACCGACGATTGAAGAGACGAATTTCATTCTTTCCATTGCCGATCAAACTTCATCGGTCCTCGGAGTAGTGGGTTGGCTGGACCTGTTTGCTGCAGACCACCGGGAGCATTATGCCCGGTTTCAGCGTAATCCCAAGTTTAAGGGATTCCGGATTATGATACAGGACATGCCTGATGCTACACGGATTCTAGAGCCTGCATTTGTGGAGGCGCTTCAGGGCTATGCCGCTGAGGGAGTGCCAGTAGATCTCCTGCTAACGTCACAGCAAATGGAGCCGGTGTTGGAACTGCTGCGGCAGGTCCCGAATCTCCACGGTGTTATTGACCATCTCGCAAAACCGCCGATTCATAAGAATGAATTAGGTCCGTGGTCGCATTATCTGAAGGAAATGTCAGCTTTTCCAGGCATCTATTGTAAATTATCCGGAATGGTTACGGAGGCGGATCCGGAAGGGTGGAAGAAGGAAGACTTTGTTCCATACATCCGCAGGGTGCTCGAACAATTCGGGCCACAGCGTGTAATGTTCGGCAGTGACTGGCCGGTATGTCTGCTCGCTGCTGAATATGATGAAGTCATGGACATCCTGCTTCATGCACTCCCGGATTCTTGGAGTGAACATGAACTTGAACGTTTATTTGGAACGAATGCGAAGGAGTTCTATAGATTATGAAACAGTTTGATAGAACAGCTCTGCAAGGTGAAACGAAGCAGCAGTATGAGCGCATGCAGGCTGCGCCCGTAACGGTACTGCAGATTGGAGAAGGTAATTTTCTGCGCGGCTTCTTTGACTGGATGATCCATGAATGCCGCAAGCAGGGGCTGTTTCAAGGAAGTATAGCTGTGGTACAGCCGCGTCCCTCCGGCAAAGACAATATTGGAAAGCTAGCTGCCCAGGACGGACTCTATACATTGGTAACACGCGGAATGGATAAAGGGACAGCTGTTGCCAGAAATGAGCTTATCCCTGTATTTTCTCAGGTGTTTGATCCTTATACCGATTGGGAGAAGCTTACTGAACTTGCGGTTAGCCCGCAGCTGACTTTTGTGGTTTCTAATACAACGGAAGCAGGACTTGTCTATAGAGCAGAACCGCTGGGCGAAGGACCTATTCTTTCTTTTCCGGGGAAAATCACGTACTTGCTATATTTGCGTTATCAGGCGTATCAGGGTTCATCGACGCATGGACTTATCTTCCTGCCTTGCGAACTGCTGGAGGGCAATGGTGATGTGCTTCGGGAGACGGTCCTTCACTATGCGGAAGACTGGAATCTACCACAAACTTTCCAGGACTGGGTGAGGCTGCACAATCGCTTTTTGAACTCGCTGGTAGACCGAATTGTGACCGGTTATCCGGAGGAAGAACAGGCGGAAGCCTGGTTCGAAGAGTGGGGAGTACGGGATAATATGCTCTGTACTGCGGAGCCTTATCATGTGTGGGCAATTGAAGCAGAACCCGAAATGGAGAACATTCTCCCCTTCCGTACGGCAGGATTGAATGTACATTGGACGAGCGATTTGAAGCCGTTCCGGGAACGCAAAGTCAGGCTGCTTAACGGTGCCCATACCTGGATGGCATCACTTGGGCTGATTCACGGGCTTGAACATGTACGGGAAATGCTAGAGCATCCTGACTTTGGCTGGCGGGTCCGTGAAGCGGCAGTCAAAGAAATTATACCCGCACTTCCCTATCCGAAGGAAGAGCTGCTCACGTATTCCAGGGAGGTATTTGACAGGTTCGCGAATCCTTATATTCGTCACCGGCTCAGCGATATTGCCATGAACAGCGTCAGCAAGTTCCGCGTCAGACTGTTGCCTTCGCTGGCATATTATGCTGAACGCAGAGCACCTCTGCCGGAGCAACTGATATTGGGTTTATCCGGACTGCTGCGTTATTATCGGGTGAAGCTTATGGAGGACGGGACCTATGCCGGTACAAACCTTAGCGGGGAACAATATACGGTTAGGGATGATCCCGAGGCTCTGAATTTGGTTGCCGGGATCTGGTCGGCAACAGAGCTAACTGGAGCAACGATGAAGGAGACCGTAGACAGACTGCTAGCACTAGAGCTGCTCTGGGGCCAGTCTTTGGCAAAATGGGACGGTCTGACGACTGCAGTGTCCTACTGGTTAACCCAATGGGAAGGAGAAGATGCAAAATGAGAGACTGGGTGAGATTGTCTGAAGGCGATCATGTAGTGAGTGCTCTGCGGGATTTTAATGCGAGTGAAGTACTCATTCTGGAGAATGGAAGCTCCCTTACTCTAATCGAGGATGTTCCCAAAAGTCATAAAATATTGGTGAAGCCTGTCGCCGAAGGCGGGGATGTGCTGAAATTCGGCTACTCTATCGGTAAAGCCAAAGCAGACTTGCTGCCGGGAAGTTGGGTGCATATTCATAATCTGAGAACCGGTCTTGGCGGAATTCTGGATTATCGCTATGAGCCACAACTTACGGAAGCAGGGCCGGAACCTGCCGGCAGCAAAACTTTTCAGGGATATCTCAGGCCTGGTGGTGAAGTCGGCATACGCAACGAGATCTGGATCATCAATACGGTGGGCTGCATCAACAAAACCTGTGAAATTCTGGCGAAAAGAGGGAGCGAGCGCACTGCTGGAAAGGCAGATGGCGTCTATCATTTCGCTCATCCTTTTGGCTGCTCGCAGCTCGGAGATGATCTGACGCAAACCGCCAAACTGCTGTCCTCACTCGTTCATCATCCCAACGCAGCCGGAGTGCTGGTCGTCGGCCTCGGTTGTGAGAATAATCAGATCGACAGCTTCCGTGAAGCGATTGGAGACATTGACGGGAAACGGATACGATTCATGCGTTCACAGGATGAAGAGGATGAGCTGGAGAAGGGTCTGTTGCTGATAGAAGAGCTGGCAGACTATGCCGCAACGTTTAAACGTGAGCCGGTCTCTGTCTCCAGGCTGAGAATTGGATTGAAATGCGGCGGTTCAGACGGTCTGTCGGGCATTACAGCCAATCCGCTTGTCGGAACCATCGCGGACCGGATCACATCACTAGGCGGAACAGCAATATTGACCGAGGTTCCGGAAATGTTCGGTGCGGAGACGATTCTGATGAACCGTGCAGAAAATGAACAAATATTCGGGCAGATCGTTTCGCTGGTCAATAATTTCAAGGAGTATTTCCTCCGTCATAACCAGGAAATCTACGAGAACCCATCTCCGGGGAACAAGGCTGGAGGTATTAGTACCCTTGAGGAGAAATCGCTGGGCTGTACGCAAAAGGGTGGGCATGCCACCGTCAATGACGTAATACTCTATGGCAACCGTGTCCGAAAGTCTGGACTTAATTTGCTTGAGGCACCGGGTAACGACCTCGTATCCGTCACTGCCTTATCGGCGGCAGGTGCCCATATGGTTCTGTTTACAACCGGCCGCGGTACTCCATTTGGCGGGCCTGTGCCCACGGTTAAAATCTCTTCAAATTCCGAGCTTGCAGAGCGCAAACGCAACTGGATAGATTATAACGCCGGCCAATTGCTTGAAGGCAAAACGATGACACAGCTGACTGATGAGTTATGGGAGCAGTTAATCGCACTCGCCTCAGGTCAGACAAGAACGCTGAATGAAAACAATGGGTTTAAAGAAATAGCCATATTTAAGGATGGAGTGATTTTGTAATGAAATATCGTAAATTGGGAAGCACCGGACTGAATGTATCTGTTTTGAGTTTTGGCGCATCGTCGCTGGGCTCCGTTTTTCGCCAGACAGATGACAGTGAGAGTATTCGGACGGTGCATGCTGCTGTGGACTCAGGAATTAACTATATTGACGTATCTCCTTATTATGGTCTGACCAAGGCAGAGAGTGTACTTGGCAAAGCAATTCAGCAATTGCCACGTGACAAATTTCTGTTGTCTTCCAAGGCTGGACGATATGGGGAATCAACTTTTGACTTTACAGCAAAACGTATCTTCAGCAGTGTGGAAGAAAGCTTGAACCGGCTTCATACCGATTACCTCGATATTTTATTCTTGCATGATATCGAATTTGTACCCGCCCAAATTATTCTTGAGGAGGCAGTGCCCGCGCTGCACAATCTGAAGGAGCAGGGCAAGATCCGGTTCTGTGGAATTAGCGGACTGCCGTTACAACTATTCGAAACACTTCTGCCTCAGATCGAGGTTGATGCCATTCTCTCCTATTGTCATTATTCCTTAAATGATACTTCTTTGCTCGGTCTTTTACCGCTATTGAAGCAAAGAGGAGTGGGTTTGGTTAATGCATCGCCGCTGTCAATGGGACTGCTGAGTACCCGTGAGACAGCCGATTGGCATCCTGCAAATAGTGAACTGAAAATGGCCTGCCGGAAAGCCGCGGAATATTGCGCCTCTCAAGGTGCTGACATTGCGAAGCTAGCCGTTCAATATTCAACTGAACATGAAGAAATTCCAACTACACTAGTCAGTACAGCTAATCCAGATAACATTATCAAGAATGCCGCCTGGACCGTTGAGCCGATGGATAAAGCATTGCTCAAGGAAGTACTGGAAATTCTGGAACCGGTCCATAATTCCACTTGGGAGAGTGGCCGGCCGGAATACAATGGGCATCCTGCCCAAGGTGAAGGGAGCGGTATTCAATAATGAAAGGTATTGTCTGCGAAGAGGTTGGCAAGTTTGAATGGCGTGAGGATTTACCGGAACCCGTTTTGGAGGAGGGAAAGGCACTTGTACGTATCCGCCGGATTGGGATTTGTGGAACAGACTTACATGCTTATCAAGGGAATCAGCCTTATTTCAGCTATCCGCGCATACTAGGCCATGAACTGGCTGGAGTGGTTGAGGCTATTGGAGAGAATGAAGATGGACTTCACCAGGGAGATCAGGTGAGCGTCATCCCCTACATGCACTGTGGTGAATGTTCAGCTTGTGTTAGCGGAAAAACGAACTGCTGTAAGAATATGAGAGTATTTGGGGTTCATATCGATGGAGGCATGCGTGAGCTTGTTTCAGTTCCAATTAACCATTTGATCAAAACAGAAGGTCTTACCCTGGATCAATCCGCAATGCTGGAGCCGTTGGCAATTGGTGCACATGCCATCCGTCGTTCTGGACTAAAAGCAGGTGATACGGTGCTGGTGATCGGTGCAGGTCCAATCGGACTAGGCGTTATGGCGCTTGCCCGTTATGCAGGAGCCAAGGTCATTGCAATGGATGTTAACAATGAACGACTTTCCTTCTGCCGCACTTGGGCTAAGGTGGAACATACGGTAAATGCGCTTCAGCAGCCTAAAGATAAGCTGGCAGCAATTACAGGCGGTGAATCTGCAGGTGTTGTCATTGATGCTACCGGAAATGTGGCATCTATGGCGGGTGCATTCGACTTGGTCGCGCATGGTGGATCACTGGTCTATGTCGGCTTGGTGAAAAGTGACATCACTTTTAACGACCCAAATTTCCACAGCCATGAGATGACCGTAATGGGCAGCCGAAACGCTACTATGGAGGATTTTGACTTCGTACTTAAGGCAATTTCAGCAGGTTATATCGATATCGATCGCTACATTACCCACCGATCCTCTTTTGAGGGGATGACCAGCCAGTTTGAAAGCTGGTTGAAGCCAGAGTCGAAAGTGATAAAAGCATTGGTGGAAATAAACGATTAAAACAGATTGCATGATAGCGACTAAAAACTTCTGTTTAGTATATAAAAAGGTTCTGATCGTCAAAAAATTTGACTGATCAGAACCTTTTTGTTAATTTGGGCAGATCTTTAATTCATCTTATATACTATAAATCCCGACAAAAATGAAAACGAACTGGGGTTTAATTATTTTTGGCGTTCCATTATTGTTAAAAGGGAGCAGAAAAATTAGCGAATCTGAGTAAGGCTTGGTATCTTATGTTTTTGAAGCTCCTGAAGATGTTATTTTAACTGGCGGGTATACATGGAATGAAGATGGTGATCCAAGAACAGCCGGTGCATATGAAAAGTTATCTTATAAGAGAAGTGAAATTCTTCTTACACTAAGCAGACTGGCTGAATGACAATGGTGATAGGCTGCCGGCAGGCAGCCTATTCAACTAAAACGGAAGGAGTAGAGAAGATGCTTACATACCGCCAATTGGCCCGGGAAGATTTGGACATAATTTGTTCGTTTCCCGTAAATGAGGAAGAGCTGTTCTGCGTCAGCCCTAAATTCCGCTATCCGCTGACACCGGAGCAAATTTTGCAGGTGCTGGAGGGACGATTTAATCCGACGGTTATCACCCTTGAAGACAGCAGTCAACCGCTTGCCTATGCGAATCTGTATGACAAAGACGAGGAGCAGCATACCTGCTGGCTGGGAAATGTAATCGTGAGCCCGGAGCACCGGGGATCAGGTGTTTCGTCCTTTTTGCTGGAATCGATGATTGGCCAAGCCCGGAAGGAGCATAACATCCACACTTTAAAACTATTTTGCCATAATACGAATACTAATGCGCTGCTGTTCTACTGCCGGCATGGCTTCATCCCTTGCGGGTATAAAATCTTCCCGGGGCTGAATCAGGATAAGATTGTTGGAATTGAAATGTTCAAAAGGCTGGGCTAAAGAGCGGGTCCCAGACCAATTGTTGGGTTGCCGAAAGAGTATAGTCAGCCGCAGAAGGATTATTTTATTCAAAGGGTTCAAAAGGCTCAAAAGGAGGTGCCGCTGTGCAGAGCATAGCTATCATCACGGATATTCACGGGAACGCTGCGGCGCTTGAAGCGGTGCTGAAGGATATTTCGGGCAGGGGGCTCCGGCAAATTGTTTGTTTGGGAGATGTGGTGGCGATCGGTCCTGATACGGACCGTGTATTTGAACTGCTGCTGGCGCAGGAGGAGATCATGTTTATCAGCGGCAATCATGACATTGCCCTGCAGCGGGCGTTCCGCGGTGAGAAGCCGCCGCCCGGGAATCACGCGGAACGGGTGCATCACGAATGGCTGGCCCAAAGAATCAGTCCGCATTATATCGGGCTTATGAGTCAATGGCCTATGTCGGAAACTGCATGCATTGAGGGTGTGCGGATGTTATTCACCCATTATCATCTCAATTCAGACGGGTGGTACATGCCTGTAGACTGGAGTCCGACGGCCGGGAAGCTGAATCAGCTGTATGCGGATACGGAGTACCGGCTTGTCGCCTTTGGCCATCACCATGTTGTACATCATTTTCATGCCGGAGAGACCACCTTCTTCAATCCGGGGGCGCTTGGCTGCGCTCATTCGGGACAGTCTATTGCCAAGTATGGCATCGTGACCGTCCAGAACGGGAGGGTAACCGCCGAAACGGTAGAGATTGCTTATGACAATAGCGGTTTTCTCCGCTCGTATGAGCAGCTCGGCGTGCCGGATAAAGATACGATTCTGAGAATATTCCATGGGAGGGCTTCACATTAAAATCCGGATTATCGGCGGCTGCGGGAGCGGGAAATCTTATATTGCCAGGGAGCTGTCCGGAAGATACGGCATTCCTTGTTATGAAACGGATAATTTTGTATGGGAGAGAGGGCCCGTAGACAGCAGGCGTTCTCCAGAAGTAAGAGATGCCCGGCTGCTGGAGGCAGTAGCAGGGAAGGAATGGATTATTGAAGGGGTGCACTACAAATGGGGAATAGAGAGCTTCCGGCAGGCGGATCTGATATTTGTGATCACCCCCAATAAATATGTCAGGGATATGCGGGTGGTGCAGCGGTTTATAAAGACAAATCTGGGCCTGGAGCAGCGCAATTACAGACAATCCCTGCAGAACCTGTATGTGATGTTATTCGAATGGAACAGAGGCTTTGACCGGGAGGGTTTGCTGAAGATCATGGAACTGACCGGAGAGTTCGCCGCTAAACGGATTGTAGTGAAGAATAATCGTGATATTTTAAAATATGTAGGTGAATATGCCAAACCGGACCACGATTAGGGGAGTCATACCCGGAGACAATGATTATAATTGTTCTTGACCTTGCTTCTCCGCTTCCGGATTAGTTATACTGTAGCCATCATTGAATACGGACAATTACGGAGGTTCACCCGACTGATGAATAACTAACACGTTTCCTAATGAAGACCAGTTCACTTGTGATGTGCATTCAGCACAAGCCACGGGACGCCCGCTTAGGGTGTACGGTCAGGGATACGTGTGTCTGTCGGGACCTTTACGATGCTATAGAGGAACAGAACTGAGAATAGCAGCTGCCTGCTTAACAGGAGCCTGCCCTTGGCGATGTTTTATTTAGAGCACCGGACGCCCTTCATACGTTTCCTGTACCGCAGCCTGCTGGCTGCGGTTTTTTGTTGCTGTCCGCAGCGGAGGCTTCAGTACGTAACAGACGATTTAAGGAAGCGGAGGAATGAAATATGACCTTGATTAAAGTGGAAAACATAAAAAAAGAGTGGAATGGTGTCCCCTTATTCGAAGGGGTGTCCTTTGAAATTACTGAAGGAGAGCGGGTGCTGCTGTTCGGGCGTAACGGCATTGGCAAAACAACGCTGCTGCAGGGTCTGCTAGGCAGACTGGCTTTTGAGGAGGGCAGTGTCTATTGCGGCCTGGAACGGGAGGCATGGGGGGTGCTGGATCAGCAGCTGGAGATTCAATCCGGAATCAGCCTACTTGAATTCGTCTTATCGGCTTCAGGGCAGCTTGCAGAGCTGAAGCGCAGATTGGAGCAGCTGGCCCGCAGGCTGGAAGAGACAGGTGGTGCGGATGAGGAGGCAGTTGCCGAATATGGTGAAGCCTACGACAGCTACGTGCAGCTGGACGGTTACGGCTGGGAAGCCAAAGCGGAGAAATGCCTCAGGCAGCTGAAGCTGGAGCCGTCCCTGTGGGGCCAGCCCTACCGCCTGCTCAGCGGGGGGCAAAAGACGCGGGTGCAGCTCGCTGCGCTGCTCGCCCGGCAGCCAAAGCTGCTGGTGCTGGATGAGCCGACCAATCACTTAGACGAAGATACGATGGAGTGGCTGGAAGAGTGGGTGCGGACCTATCCCGGCACAGTGCTCTATGTGTCGCATGACCGCACCTTTATTGACCGGACCGCAACTAGTGTGCTGGAGCTTAGCCCGTCAGGCTGCCGCCGCTATCCCGGAGCCTATACGCAGTACAGGGAGCAGAAGGAATTGGAAGCGCGGACGCTGGAGGGGCAGTACCGGAAGCAGGAGCTGGAGAAGGAGAAGCTCCTGGAGAGCATCCGCCGGTATGCCCTTTGGTTCCAGCAGGCGCACAGTGCTGCCGGGCAGAATGATTTCCGGCGGGCCAAATCGAAGAAGAACGTTTCCCGGCTACACGCCAAGGAAGCCAGCCTGGAGCGGCTGGAGAAGAATCGTGTGGAGCTGCCGAAGGTGGCGCCTAAGCTGAATATGAAACTGGAAAGTGAAGCCTTCCAGGGAGATGCACTGCTGGATTTGCAGGATATCACCTTAGCCTACGACGGCGGGCCGCCGCTGCTGGAGCACTTCGGACTATCGCTGCGGCGGGGTGACCGGCTGGCAGTCCTGGGACCGAACGGAGCCGGCAAATCATCGCTGCTGAAGCTGATAGCAGGGATGACGCAGCCGGCCGGAGGCTATGTGCGTGTTCATCCCTGCACGAAGATCGGGTATTTTGCCCAGGAGCTGGATCATCTGAAACCCGACTCGACCATCCTGGACAGCCTGCTCGAGCTGCCGGGCATGACGCAGACAGAGGCGCGGACCATTCTGGGCTGCTTTTTATTCCCGCGGGAGGATGTTTTTAAGATAATCGGAGACTTAAGCCTCGGTGAGAAATGCCGCGTGGCCTTCCTCCGTTTGTATTTCGGTAAAGCTAACCTGCTGGTTCTGGATGAACCGACTAATTATCTCGATATTGACACCCGGGAACGGGTGGAAGAAGCGCTAGCGGCTTACCCCGGCGGTTTGGTTATCGTCTCTCATGACCGGTATCTGCACACCAAAGTCGCTAACCGGCTACTGCTGCTTGGACGCGGGCAGAAACCGCAGTTCTTTCCGGGCACGTTTGCCGAATATACTTCCAGGGAACGCAGCCGGACGCTTAGCCCCGAGGAACAATCCCGCGAAGGAGAGCTCCGGTTACTGGAAATGCGGCTGGCCGGGCTGATGCGGAGTGAACCTGCAGAGACGGAGCATGAGAACCGGGAGCTGCTGCGGGAGATTTTGAGCCTGCGGCAGGAGATTGGCGAATTCATGGAGGGGAATTGAAAAATATGGAGAATTTAATAGAATAATGAAAAGCTTTTATGAAGGCTTCACTTTAAAGCAGTAGAATCAGGAGTACTGAGGCGAGAGCCGATTGGGAGGAACGAGATGGAGCAGGATATAACAGAACGCCTGGCAGAGTACGATTACGTAGGATTTTGGCAAAGAGTGCTGATCAGCCTGCTGGATTTTTTGATTCTGGCGATCCCCGCTTATTTTTTGAACAGGTGGGCAGTTTCGGCAGCCGAACAGTATCACTCGGGGATCCCGTTATGGATTCAATGGGTGCTGCTGACGCTGTTTAATATTTTTATGGTTGTCCGGTATGGCGGAACACCGGGAAGACTGGTCTTACGCACGAGGATTGTGAATGAACGCGGGGAGTATCCTACGGTCAAGCAGGCGTTCATCCGTTACACTTTTTATTTGATCAACTCGCTGCTGGGAGTTATCGTTACTGCCGGGGACGGTTCGGTGTCCGGGGTCGATAATTATTATTCGAATTGGGTGCCGCTCTGCATTGCGCTTGTTCAGATAGTCAGCCTCGTTATCCTCATTGATTGTCTGATTATTGTGTTTTCCCGGCGCAACCGGGCGTTCCATGATGTGATGGCTGACACCTATGTGGTGAAGAAGGCGGCTCTGGATGAGCTGAAGTAAGAAAAGGGACGGACAACAGGCAGCATTGCTGCCGGCGTTGACCGTCCTTTTTGTGTTGTCTGGGGCTTGCTGCCCCGCTGTCAGCCCACCTCCAGCACAGCTTTTATGAACTCCTTCAGCGCCGAAGGCGAACCCTCCCGGGTCCACTGCTCCAGGGCTT
Source organism: Paenibacillus pedocola (assembly GCF_031599675.1). Lineage (NCBI taxonomy): Bacteria > Bacillati > Bacillota > Bacilli > Caryophanales > Paenibacillaceae > Paenibacillus > Paenibacillus pedocola. The sequence continues at coordinate 1,264,301 of NZ_CP134223.1, forward strand.
CATGCTGCCCTTTCACATATGCAGCCAGCTTCTCGCTGAGCAGCTGGTCAAAAGCCTCCGGCTGCCCGGCCCGCTCCGCCTGAAGCTTAAGGATCAGCAGCGGCCAGGTGTAGCCGCCTTGGCTATACATATGCTGAGGATAACGTTCCGCCAGCTTCAGAACCGAGGACAAAGGCTGCCCGGCAGCCAGCTCTGCGGCCAGATAGCTGCCGACAAAGCGGTGGCTGGGGTCTTCCTTCATTGAGATTGCCAGTTGCTCCCGGGCTTCGTCCAAGCGGCCTTGAAGCATCAACGCAGTGGCGTTGAGAGAACGTCCATAGACATTTGGCTCCTCCCCGTTCAATTTAAGGTACTGAGCGTAGTACTTGCTGTAGTTCTCCCAGTCGGAACGGTCATAATAGTAATCAGCCAGACTGAAAGCATAATTGACATCCGGGCGAAGCTCTACCAGCTTCCTCAATAAAGCCATTGCTTCGTCTTCCAGCCCGGCATCCTTTGTATCGGAATATTTGGCGAGCATTAGATGAATCAGCATTTTCAGAGAATGCGCATCCTGCGGATTCGCGGCATAGTCCCGGCGGTAGGCTTCCAGTGCCTGCTCGAGCTTCCTGTCCACAACCAATTGGTCGGCAGCGGTGAGCGTCCGGGATTTCAGATAAAAGAAAGGCAGATTGCCAACCGTCTCTTCATTAAGCCGGTAGCCGTTACTGCGGGTGATCACATGGCCTTGTCCGTCATAGGCGTCGATGCTCCAGGAGAACTTACTGTCCGGATTGGCGAAGCCAAGCAGGGAAGAGGGATATATAGATTGCCAGCCTTCCTCGCTGCTGCTGGTGGAGAAGCCGCCGCTGTTATATAGCTCATCAACCGGAATCGTTACCTGATTATCCGCAATCCGCTGGCGGACCACAGTACTGAAGCTTCCGCCGCCGTCAATCACAGTGGTACTTAAGCTGTAGTAGGCAGCCCCTTTAACGGCTTCCCATTTGAATTTCACCGCGGAGCCGGTCAGAACCTGCGAATTAACGGGCGATTTCAGCTCCAGCAGCGGCTGAAGGGTAATATTGCGAGTTAATGAATCGCCTGGTTGGAGTTCTATCCAGTCATCGGTCTGTGCGGGCCAGGTCCAGCCGTCAATCTGCTCAAAGCTGAGCCCCAGCTGGATCTGATAGAAGCCGGGAATGATACCGGAGAATTGAAAGTGCCCTTCATTATCTGTGACGATCTGATAAGGTTCGGAATCATAGTACACGCTATGGTAGAGCTCGCTTTCCGCACGCAGAAAAATGCCGGCGCGGGCTACGGGAGTGCCATCGCTTTTGGTAAGGGTACCCGTTATTGTAGCCGGGCGGTTAAATCCCATATCGACTGCGGTTTGAAGTGCAGCCTGCAGGGCGGTGAGCTGTTCTTCCGTGGATGACACACCATGTTCGGGCGCAGCCGGACTATAGCCTTGGCTGCTGTCAGGGACTTGTGCAGAGGCGTTCTCCTGCAGACTACTGTCCGCTGTTTGAATTTCAGCTTCCAGCTCCGCCCAGTCCTTCCGGTATTTCAACAGCGCGCTATTCACCAGACGGAGCGCCTCACTGCCTTTGCCTTGGGCGAACACCAACCGTCCCTTAAGCCATGCGGTCTTAGCATCCAGCTCTGCCTCATTATACTGGACAGGAAACTCCGATTGCCGGAGCAGTTCCTCAGCCAGCGTGAATGTTCCGGCATTCAGCGCCCGCTCTGCCCGCAGCATTATCAGCTCCCGCGTTGTTGAAGAATTGCTGCTGAACCGCTTTACTGCTTCTGCAATTGCTTTATCTGCCTCGTTATCCGTATTTCCCCGTGCATCATATTCATAGACCAGCTGTTTCACCGCATTCCGGAGCCAGATGTCAGTGGAACCATTCTGGATATACTCCTCCAACCAATTAATCCGGTCTTCAGGCAGGAGCGGAGAGGCCACCGCCTCATTATCGGTCGGGTTCACCTGGCTCATCGTCCCGCTGGCGTATACATTGAACCAGTAAGCCGGATGAGTATTAGCGGGGTCAATGACTTCCTTGCGGATCAGTTCCATCCGTGCGCTGCCGGTGCTGGCAGCAAGTGTCTGAAGCAGCTCGGTACGCGCGGCTGCGGAAGCCGCCTGGGTTAGTGCTTCAGCAGATTCTCTGGCTCCGAAGGAAGGCCGGACTATGGCTAAAACGGACAGCAGAGAGAGGGGGAGCAGCACGAAGAGCACCAGATGTTTGACCTTTATTCTAATGTTCATGCTGCTTCACCGCCTGCTCATAGATGTCCTTCCAATACGTGTTGCCTCCGCTTTCAATTAATTCCCGCTGCCTTGGCATCTGCACGGTTTGCTGCTCTTTTGTTCCGATGTGCGGGGCATAAAACAACAGTGCCCCTGTAGCAAGTATTGCTGCCGCTGCACCGAGCGGCCCCAGCGGAATTACCAGTTCTTTATTCCAGAATGCAGACAGACGTGCCCGCAGCGCCGGAGGATGAGTCTGCCGCAGCACCCGCTCATGTCCGGTGAAGGTGATGAGGCGGAGTTCTTCCTCCAGCTGCTGTCTAATTTCTTCGCGTCCTCTATCCATGGGCAATGTCCTCCTTCTCCAGAATCAGCCTCAGCAGCTGCCGCCCGCGCATTAGCCGCGATTTAACCGTATTTTCCCGTGTTCTTAGCTGCGAAGAGATCTCGCGGATACTCATTTCATGAAAATAGTACAGTGTCAGGCACTCCCGATATATATAGTCGAGGCTTCCGATAGCGTCCGTAAGCTTAACCTGGTGCCACTCCGCCATAAAAAGCTCTTCAGCCCCGGCAGAGGAACCGGCGGTATCCTCTGTCCATTGCCCGCTTTCCGCAGCAGGGAAAATACTCCGCCAGCTCCAGGTACGCTGCTTCATCCGGCAGCGGTTCACAGTAATTGCAACCAGCCAGGGCCGCAACCGGCCGGGCTCCTGGAGCTGGCTGATTTTGGCGTAGGCTTGAATGAAGGTATCCTGAACGGCCTCTTCAGCAGACTGACGGTCCCTCAGTAGCAGATAAGCCGTCCGGAGCAGCATATCCCCATACTCATCCATTAAGAGGCGGAGAGCAGACTCATCTTTGGCTTTGATTCTCTCTATAATGTCCAGACGAAGCTCCCCTCCCTTTACTATTAAGATGCGGGCTGCGGACGTATGGTTGCGTGAATTGGTAAAATTTATTTGGCTGTTGCTCCAGCTGCCCGTTTCTGCAACCTTTACTGTCTCCCGCACGTCAAATCCAGTAGCTGTTACTTAAGAAAGGTTCTAATAATCGGGGAGATGACAACATGACAACCACATTTAAAACTATAGCTGGAATCGTTATATTAGCAGGTGTTATCGGACTTACGGCCTGTGATTCCTCCGGCAAGGCGGACACTGCAGCATCCGCGCCTGCGGGCGGGACGGCTTCAACCGAACCAGCGCCTACGGCGGCACCGGCAACCGTACAGCCGGAAGCAAGTGCTTCGCCAGCCGCAGCTTCACCAAGCACAGGTGGCGGCAGCCCGACTGACGCAGTGAAAGACAGCACCAAGCAGCTGAAAGAGCTGCTGCAGCTGGCGAAGCAGGGCAAGGTTCCGGGCGTGGAATATGCCGCGCACAGCGGGATGATCGACGAGGTGGAGGCAGCATGGGGGGAGCCGGACACGAAGGAATTTGCAGGCAAAGGGATCTACTCCACGTATAATGACAAGCATGTCGTATTTGGCTCAAATAAAGGCAGCCAGATTTTTGATGTCCGCTCAAGTGCCGCAGATTTGCAGCAGCTGACACTGAAGGAGATCGAGCAGACGCTTGGCAAGCCGGATAACACGACAGTAAACGGCAGCGATAAGATCTACATCTACCAGGCGGGCGGGCAGTACCAGCTCAAGTTCATCATTCCGGATGGATCAGGCACCGTGGATCATATTTCCGTATTCTGCGAGCAGGATTCTATTAACAATATGGCAGGCTAAAGCCAACGCTGAAATGAGAGCGGATCTGCAGCTTTATTTGCGGATTTGCTCTTTTTTTATTTGTGCTGGAGCAGGCTGAAGTCCGGCTGATATAATACATCCATGGATTCATCTGTAGAAATGAGGATCAGCTATGCATTTGAAGTTTGATGAAAGCGAATTTACAGTGTCAGTCGGAGAAACGACCATCCAGCTGTTACCCAAAGAGTTTGCTCTCCTGGAGTTTATGCACCGGAATAAGGGATTTACCTTCAGCCGTGAACAGCTGCTGGACAAGGTATGGCCGCTGGAGTATCCGGTGGAACGGACGGTGGATGATCATATTTACCGGCTGCGCAAAAAGCTCCGCAAGCTCAGCGGTGTGGAACTCAGAACCGTCCGCGGCTTTGGCTATAGTCTGATCCTGCCGTCCGCTGGGGCCGCATATCCTACCTTATTTGACCCGGAACTGCGCGATACAATGCGGGATGTATTCAACAAGTTTCATGTCTACGGCCAAGGCAAATCGATTCTGAGCCTTGCGGCCCAGAAGGATACGCTCGGTTTCGAGCTGGATCAACATTACAGAATGGTGATTCATTTTATGCAGGGAGATTTGGAGTGGCTGCTGGATACGGAAGAAGTGCCGCTCGAAGACCGCCTGTTTTCTTTGATCCTATTCTACATGTTCTCCGGTGATCCCAAGGCAAAGCTGGCTTTTTGCGAACAGGTGATTGAAAAGAAGCTGCTGCGTCCGGCGGATCATCTGGAACTGGAGATTCTTACAATTCTCGATTTGTTTATCCTGGCTGGTGAACCGGAGCGGGCGCTGGAGCAGCTGACAAAATCTTATGAGGTCATTGCAGAACTTGGGTATGAGAATTTCGTTCCGGCGACGATGATTACCGAGCTGCTTGCGCATCTGGCTGCGGGGGCAGGAGATGAGGAGCTGGACCGGCTGGATGAAGCCATCAGGCAGGAATTGCTGGATAAGCCTTTTTTACGGGAAACCGGCAGCTATAAAATCGTAAAAGGACTCTGGCTGATGCGGAGCAAACAGTGGCGTGAAGCGGAACAGCTGCTGGATGAAGGGCTGCAGGTGCTGGAAATGTCCGGATTTGTTCCTTTGCGTTTATACGGCTTGTACCGGATTCACCACTTCTGCCGTGTATTTTTGCCAGATAACGTTCTATATCCTAAATACGAGGGCAGGTTTCGGGCGGCAGTTGAAGATTGCGGACTGAACCAGTTTGGACAGCCTTTGGAAAAACGGATGCTCAACATGCTGAAATCCCTCTGATATTGCTCTGACAAATCTCATCTACATTAGGGTTACGAAATGATTTGATTCGTAGAGTCTATAGGTAACCTGGAGGAATGTCAGATGGAAGCTTTAACAAAGCAGGGGAATAGCCTGCTGCACAACAAAGTATACATGCGCGTATACAGCGCTTATGCCACGGCGAGCTTTGGCGACTGGTTCGATTCACTGGCCATTCAGGTGCTCGTCGGCTACCGCTGGCAGGCAAGTCCGCTGATGCTGGCTCTGATTCCGGTAGCGATGGCACTCCCGACAATTCTTCTCGGTTCTGTTGCCGGTGTAGCTGCCGACCGCTTGAACAAGCTGAAGCTGATGCGAGTATGTGATCTGCTAACGGCTTTCCTGACGGTGCTGCTGTTATTTGCTCCGAATATGCTTTGGCTGCTGCCGATGCTGGCGCTGCGTTCAGCCATTTCCACGCTCAATGTGCCTGCCCAGCAGTCCTTGACCCGGAGCATTGTCAGGGAGGATCAGCTGCTTCAGGCCTCCTCGCTTAACGGCCTCGTGAATCAAGGCTCCAAAATCGCCGGCCCGCTGCTGGGCGGATTGGCGCTCACGCTGCTTACACCGCAGTGGTGTATTTTACTGAATGCGATCATGCGGGGCGGCTCTTACCTGCTGCTGCTTTCCGTGCGCAACATCCGTACGGAAGAGGGGGATGAGGCTGATGCCTCAGAAGAGCGTGTTCCGCTTCGCACAATGTGGAAAGAAGGCTGGAGCTTTATGCTGGGCAGCCGTATCCTGCTGAATATGATGCTGTTTGGACTGGCGGGGGCACTTGTTATCCAGGTAATAGATTACCAGTTCACCAGCCTGTTCCGCGTCTTCTCTCCAACAGGGGAATCGGTGCTGGGCTGGATGGTTGCCGCATCCGGCGTAGGCGCCGTGCTGATCATCGTTGTTTTGGGCAAGCTGAGTCAGGCCATAAGCTATACTTGGAGGCTGGGTATGGGGTATGTACTGATCGGAGTGCCAGTTGCGGGACTGGGTTTACTGCCGCCGGGCGCCTCGGTGGTCTGGGTGCTTGTGCTCGGGTTCGTACTGGGGATGGGGAATGGGATCTTTGCTGTTGCCTTCAACTATATGCTGCAAAAAGAAACCCCGCCGCACATGACCGGCCGCATCTTCGGTATCCAGAACACCGTGCTCAGCGCCGTGCTGATTATCGCGCCGCTAATGGGCGGTCTGCTGGTGGAGTATGCCGGCCCTGCACGCATTTTCCTGATTTTTGGCCTCCTTCAGGCTATTCTGGGGCTGATCGGTCTGATCTTCGGCCGTGTGCTTTGGCAGGAAAACAAACGTGTTGAAGCAAGTACGGTGGAGCAAGCCAGCTAAAACAGTCTGATGCGGGAAGTGCTGATTCGGCAAGGCCGATGCAGCAAGCATTGATAAAGTGAGCAACGGTTTGACGTAAATGCAGATTTTATCCACCACCGATAATTGCTCTAATTGCACTCTATACAATTAAAATGACCTGTTAACCTTGTGCAATTACTTACTGCACTTCGTACAACTAAAACCTCCACTTTCCGTCGTTTCAACGGAGAAGGAGGTTTTTTAATTGTACAGAATACACCTAAACTCCTAATAGCCGCAAAAATAGCTGGTATACTTGCACGAACTACACTTGTATCAAGACCGCCAAGGGTTTGTTTACTTTTTTTGGAGGAGAACCGCCCGGATTCACGAATGTATAGTAGCGAAATGTGTTTTTGCAGACCGCTAGACAACTGAAAACTAATTAGTAGTAATAATATCAGTCCGGAAGGGATTGATTGCACATTATTAAGGAGGGCTACAGCAAATGAGTGAATTTACTTCGGGTCATATTTTGCGGGCGGAGGACAGGGACATCGTCAGAAAACATGCGGTGGAAGGCTCTGTGATTATGCGGCTAAATGAGCAATTCATAGCGTACCTTACCAGCGATGTTTATAATCAGCAGCCGGTGCCAGAGCATATTCAACAGCTGTCGCAGGAAGCACCTGTGCTGTATTTCTATAATTTTGAGGATCACGAGTGGGGCTATCGACTGATTTACAGAGAAACAGAGACAGCCAAGCTGCATATTGCCTATGAATATGAAGAGGAGATCATCAGCAAGACCGCAATGGAGAGGTATCCGGAAAAAAGCTTTAGAGAGCTCCTATTCGGCGGTACTCTGCAAAAGATCCGGGAGGAGCTTGAGGCAGGCGCGCTGTTCGAAGAGAAGCTTGAGGAGCTCTTTAATGATAGCCGGCCAGAGGAGTTTCAGCTGCTGGGTGCATCTGGTGAACAAATTAAGAAACTCCGTGAAATCCTGAATATCGATTTCATTAATCATGATATAAATGAAGGCATGGAGCTGTCCGAGGCATTCAAGCAGGCTCTTGGGATGGAGGAAATGTCATTTATCAGACATGAACGCATCGTAGAGTCCAAACAATATGATGAGATATTTTGAGCTTTTTGGGTAGGCCTTACCCCCTAGAGGGAGTATTATGCCATTGCCTAAATAGCTGTCGGCCACGCCCGCTAAAACCGGTAAAAACGCGCCGTATTCGCGGTCAGCATCGCTTCCGCCTGGGCGGCGGAGTAACCGTGCAGCGCTCCCCAGGCTGCAGCAACATCACGGATCATGGCCGGATGCGTAGGCTGTCCGGCAAAGGGACCCTCAAACGGCCAGGGGCCGTCGGTTTCCGCCATAACCAGCTTCGGGGGATAACGCCGGGCCAAGGCTTGGATTTCCGGCTCATAGACGATATCCGGGGTGAAGGAGATATGATAGCCGCGCTCAATCATTCGGCTGACGGCTGCTTCCGGCCCCTTGAACCAATGGAAATGGGCATCCTTAATGCCATGCTTGTCCAGCAGATCGCAGGCGGTCAACGCATCTTCATAGACAGCATGCAGCACAACCGGCTTGCTGAGGCGGGCCGCTAGGCCCAGCAAGGTATCGAGCAGCCGGATATAAGGCTCCAGCTCAAAAGCCTCCCCGCGCTCCAGCGCTTCAGCCCGCGAATAATACGGCAGGCCGATTTCGCCTACAGCAGCCATATCTCCGGCATGGCGTTCGATGAAGTCCAGCAGCGCCGCCAGCCCGGACGCTGTAGGCAGCGGCTGTTCGGGATGGAAGCCATAGGCCGGCTTCACAAGCTTGGGATGCTGCCGGGCAAGCTTCTGAGTGCGTATGCAGGAATCCAGGTTCATCGAGACGGCGATCACCGACTCCACGCCCTGCACTGGAAGCTCCGGCAACATGTTCTCCAGCAGTAACGGATCATATTGTTCCAGATGAATATGGGCATCAATCATTGGCGCCAGACTCCTTAATGGTTGCAGGATATTCTTTAAATGGAATGAAGGTTACCGATTCGGGCACCATGGCCATTCCTGAACCGGCTGATTTGTAGACCAGTTTCAGGCTCCCGATGCTTTCCAGAAATCCGGTAGTCACATTTAACTCGGCTACCAGCCGGCCTGACTCTACACTATAGTAAGTCACCGTGCCGATGCCTGCCGTGTCGCTGATATTTCCATCTTCGGCCCGGTCCGGAAGCCGCAGAGTAACCTCCGCAGGGGAAGTCCCTTTAAGTTTTAGTGAGATTACCATATCGTTATGATCTGAAGTGATACTGGAGGACACAAGCTGGCTTGCCGCTTTCCAGGCCTCGGGAACGGTGAGCTCCTTCCACGTTTCCGGATTGACGATGTGAATCTCCTGCTCGACAATTCCTGTACCGGTGCCAAGCGTCAGGATCACAACAGCTTCTGGCTGTCCATCCTTGTTCACATCCGCATAATAGAGCTCCGGAGGGTGGCTTAGATCCCTTGGCGTTTCCCAACTAAACTTGTGTTTCTTGCCGTTCACTTCCAGAATATAACCTTTATACGTGGTCTGGTCTTTGAGTGCAGCGTAGATTTTGACCTTTGGATGATCCTCCGCCGCAGCAAGAGCTTCTGTAGGGATACGTACGGTTGTGCTCACACTGCCCGAAATGATAGACACTGTATTTTTTTCCTGATCCAGCCGGAAGTCTGCGCCGGACAGCAGATTCAGCGAGGAGGCTGGAATATACATACGCCCTTTTCGCAGAATAGCCTTGCCTTCCAGTGCGGATGCATTGCCATAATAAAGGATAAGCTCGCTGCCGGGTTTGATTATTGTACTGGTGCTGTCATCAATTATAGTTAACAGCTTCAGCTTATTGTCCCACTGTAGTCTGGCAGGATAGAATTCAGTTAGTACTCTGACAGGCACATAAACAAGGCCGTGTTCTTGGAATGGATGAAGAGGGGAAAGGGCGGCTTCGCCGTCGACAGTCAATGTAAGCGATGCAGCAGCAAAAGTCTTATCTATAGTAGTTACTGCAGTGCAAGCGGCAAGAATGATTGCAGCAGCAGAGGCAGCGATCCATCGTTTCATAAAAGTTCCTCCAATACATAATCAATCCAGTTTCTTTTATTATAGAGTAAATCGTCCACTCCCAGGTCACTTTCCGTTAACAAAGAGGAGACAAGCTTGTTACGGTTCAGGATTGGCGTGCTGCGGAAGGTTAGGGGATCATATACAAGAAGATAAAGGAGACTTCATTAATGAAGAAATACATATTTTTCTTATTTGTTATTGTGATTCTAAGCGCATGTAATGAAAAGCCAAAATATGAAGAAGTAGAAATCATAGGCCCATCCATGGAACCGACATGTAAAGACGGTCAAATACTTAAAGTAGATGCTGATTATTATAACCGGAATGCAATTGAACGTAATGATATTGTTTACTTTTACAAAGACCAGAAAGATAAATGCTATGTTAAAAGAATCATAGGATTGCCAAATGAAGAAATTAAAGTAATGAAAGACAAGATATTAATTGACGGTATTCAGCTTGAGCTGCCATATCGCTTAACAGATAATCCTAACGTAGGTGATTATAGCACTGGAGCAAATGAATATTTTGTTATTGGTGATAACTATGGCAATAGTTTGGATAGCAGGATGTTTGGTGCAATTAGCAAAGAACAAATTATTGGGAAGCTAGTAGAATAGCTTGATTGCAATACCGCGGAAGGTTGTATCAGTCGGTACAAAATAACAATGACCCGCAGATTAGGACGCTTGCGCGATGTCCTCGCAGGAGGTTTTACGTTATTTTCGTTTATTGAACGGGAATGATTATGAACATTCTATTAGTGGAGCTTAATAACATAGGGACAGCGAAGGAGAGTGAATATGCAGCGTTCCAAAGGAATTATTATGGCCTCCGGGGGAGCTTTGTTATGGGGAGTCTCCGGGACTGTAGCACAGCAGCTGTTCCAGCAGGCGATGCTTCCGGCCGCTTGGCTTGTGACGGTAAGATTGTTAATTTCAGGCGTGCTGTTCCTGCTGCTCTGCCTGCGCCAGGAAGGTTCGTTCATCTGGCGGGTGTGGCTGGAGCCAAAATTCACCGTACAAATGCTGCTGTTCGGATTGTTCGGCATGCTGGGCGTCCAGTTCACTTACTTTGCTTCTATTGAAAACGGCAATGCCGCAATCGCAACGCTGCTCCAGTACCTGGCCCCGCTGTTCATTCTCCTTTACACGATGGTCTGGAAAAGAACACGGCTCGCGCTGCTGGATATCGTTGGTGCATTCCTCGCGCTTACGGGTACCTATCTGCTGCTTACCGGCGGAAATACCGCACAGCTGACCGTGCCCCTAGAAGGCTTCTTCTGGGGAATTTTATCCGGTGTATCTCTGGCCTTCTACACCCTGTATTCTGCTCCGTTGCTTAAGAAGTACAGCACTACTCTGCTAATGGGCTGGGGGATGCTTACCGGAGGAGCCGGGATGAATCTGATTCACCCGTTCTGGTCTGTGCCGCCGGTAGATTGGTCACCCTCCATTATTGGAGCTATTCTGTTTGTGATTGTGCTCGGGACGCTTGTTCCGTTCTACCTGTACATAGCCAGCCTCCGCCATATCGCTCCCCACGAAGCCAGTCTGCTCTCCTGCACGGAGCCGGTTTCGGCCATTGTATTCTCCGTTATTTGGCTGTCCGTACCATTCAATGTTGTCCAGGCCATAGGGGCTGGAATGATTGTTCTGATGACCCTCCTGATCTCCCGCAAAGCGGCTGGAAAATAAAACGAACGAAATTTGCACAGCCCGCCAATATATAGTGTAAGCCTGAAGGGGGAATGGCGGATGAAGCATAAAGATGAATATTCGCAGCTCATTGAGCTCTCGCTAGCCGGCAGCGGTGAAGCTTATGGTGAGTTATACGAGGCGACCATTCGCGATGTCTACAGGACCGTGCGTTTCCTTGTTTCTGAGCCGCTGAATGCAGAGGATGTGGTGCAGGATATCTATATCGAGCTGCACCGCTCGCTGGGACAGTATGATCAGTCCCGCGATTTCAGACCCTGGCTGATGGGGCTGGTCATGCGGCAGATCCGTGCTTACCGCCGCAAGGGCTGGAAGCATCTCCGGGTGATCAAGAAAGCGGAGCATACCCGAGAGAGGGTGGAGTATGATTTTGCGGGTGAAGTAGCAGACCGTTTATCCAACCGTGAACTTCTGGAGAACGTGAACCGGCTGCCATTCAAGCTGAAGCAGGTCATTATTCTGCATTATCTGCAGGAGTATTCCCAGGAGGAGGTAGCTGCCATCTTGGAGATTCCGCTGGGAACCGTCAAATCTAGGATCCATGCCGCGCTGCAGAAGCTGCGCCAGAAACGTCAGGCTGACATCATCCGAATCAGAAAGGTGGAGGATATCCATGAGTCTTGAGCATGATCTGCGGCAGGCGCTTCAGAAGGAAGCCGAAGGCTGGAACGCTCCACCTGAACTGAAGGGCAGAATCCTTAGCGGGATTACGCCAAGTCAAGGGGGAAGACGTATGAAGAAATGGCTTGTGGCCACCATTGTAGCTGCTGCATTATTAATTCCTACCGGAGCTTATGCCGGATATACTTATTTGGCGGATTCCGTCTACGGCTCACAGGAGCATTTGGTGCAAATGGGCGGAACCCGGGAAGGGTATGATCATCTTGAGGCCAAACTGCAGCAGGCAAAAAACAGTTTGAGCGAAGAAGATTTTGCCGCACTAACTGCATTGCTGCATCAACTTGGCGCCTATAACCTGAAGATTGCCGATGCGGAAGGGGTGCTTCATCCGGAGAAGCTAAGCAGTACAGATCAGGAGAGCTATAAGGAGCTGACCCTAAAGCTTGAGCCTTATTTTCAGAAATTAGAACAGACAGAATCATCTGTAAATACGGTGGACAGCAGCACATTTTGGGACCAGCAGCTGCTCAAAGGAGAACAAACCTTCAGCGGTGAAGAGCTGGCCAGCTTCAAGCAGCTGATAAGCGAACTTAAAGCTTTTAACAATCAAATAACCGGTCAGGACGGCAGCACACATCCGGAGCGGTTAACGGAAGAAGAGTCAGCGCGGCTTAAGCAGCTGTATGAAGAACTCAATCCTTATTTGAAGCAGCTTGGTATAATGATCAAACCGGGCTCATAAATCGCAGAAAAGGGCCGCCGGCTTTTAGCCGGCGGCCTTTTTGTTACATTCAGTACTGTAATTGTTCCTAGTTCTCCGTAAAGTATGCATACAAGCGGATTTTTATTCATTGATGCACTGAGTCTAATGTCCTATATTTTGACATATACCTCTAAAATATGTACGGGAGGTAATGAAGATGGATAATTTTGAGTTCCTCCGCAAGCAAATAGAAGCGGAACGGGCCAGATTAAATCAAATGGAACAAACATATGGCTTGCTTCACCCGAGTGTGATCAGCCAATCCATGAAATTGGATGAATTAATAAATACATATACAAGGCTGGAATGCGGTGAAAAGTAGAACTTGCCTCATCCGGCACTGCCGGTGCTCAACTATCGTTTTATGCCTTCGAAAGCAGCGGTCGTCAAATATTTGACAAAAGCTTCATCGAGGGTATCCCCTGTAATTAAAAGCCTGTAGAAGATAGGGCCGTAGAGCAGATCAATGCAGCTTCCAATATCCAGGTCCGCTTGTAATTCGCCCCGCGTAACGCCCCGCTCCAATAACTGGCGCGCCTCTTGACGGCGGGGGGCAAAGAATCTTGTCCGGTAGGCTTCAGCCAGACCGGCATCGAATTGTCCCTCGCCGATCAGCTCCGTAATCACCTTGCCCTCGCGGCTGCGGAGAAACACCGCCAGATTCGTCGCATGAATCACAATATCCTGCTGAACCGAACCTGTATCGGGTACTGGCAGCCTTGCTGAAGCCGCGGAGAGATAGCCGTCCATAACTACGGCTGCCTTATTAGGCCACCATTTATAAATGGTGGCCTTGCTCACTTTGGCCCGTTCAGCGATTTTTTCTACAGTTACCGCACCAAAACCGGTCTCTAGCAGCAGCTCGTACGATGCCGCCAGAATGGAAGCCTCCGCTTCGTTATTACGCGGCCGTCCTCTTTTTTTATCCATCCCTATTCCTCCTGGTGAATATTCACTCCAAATCCGCTACTAAACAAAACTATACGTACATTATACAAAATTAATCATGATAATAGCCAGTCTGCGATAGGGAAGCGTCTGAAATAAGCAGTCTCAAATATTTTTTTACGTGTGCCTATTTACAAAACTGAACGTTCAGTATATTATAAAGCCATAATTAATAAACTATACGTACAGTATTTAAAAATGAAAGGTGGAATTCTTATGAATCAGGTAAGTCAATTGGACCGGGTACATCAGGCAAAGGACAGTTTGGAGAGCCAAACGATCCCCGCCTGGATTACTTTTCTGCTGGCAGCCTCGTGCGGACTTATCGTTGCCAACCTCTATTATGCCCAAACGCTGATCGGTCCGATCGCGGCGGCTACGCATCTATCTTCCGGCGCAGCAGGTCTGATCGTGACTCTGACTCAAATCGGTTACGTGCTAGGCCTCTTATTCGTAGTTCCGCTCAGTGACATCATTGAGAACCGCCGTCTTACGGTAATCTCGCTATCCGTCGTAGTGGTTGCGCTGGTCGCAGCCACACTGGCTTCGAATGCAGCCCTGTTCCTCGGAGCGTCGCTCTTTATCGGGCTCGGTTCGGTAGCCGCCCAGGTTCTGGTGCCGTACGCCTCCTTCTTAGCTGCGGAAGAGCATCGCGGCCGGGTAGTGGGTAATGTGATGAGCGGGCTGCTGCTTGGAATCATGTTCGCCCGGCCCTTGGCCAGCTTTGTCTCGGGACTCTGGGGCTGGCATGCGATCTATGCCATTTCGGCGGTAGTAATCGCCCTTTTGACTATTCTGTTATCCCGTGTTCTGCCGCAGCGCCAGCCCGTTCCTTCAATGAACTATGGCGGTCTGATCCGCTCCCTCGGAACCCTGCTGAAGAATACACCGGTACTGCGCCGCCGGGCGATTTATCAAGCCAGTCTCTTCGGAACCTTTAGCCTGTTCTGGACGACCGTGTCTCTGCGGCTGGCAGATACGTATCATTTGAGCCAGCAGGGGATTGCGCTGTTTGCACTGGCTGGTGTGGCGGGTGCCGTCGCCTCTCCGATTGCCGGGAGATGGGCTGACCGGGGCTGGACCCGTCCGCTTACCGGTCTTGCCTTTGTGCTTGCAGCCGTAGCCTTTTTAATCGCTTATTTGTTTCAGAATGATTCCAGGGTGACCCTTGGGCTTCTTACGCTGGCGGCAATTTTGCTGGACATGGGCGTTTCAGGAAATCTGGTGCTGGGCCAGCGGGCAATTTATTCCCTGGGCAATGAAGCAAGAGGACGGTTGAACGGATTGTTCATGGCGATTTTCTTCGTGGGCGGAGCCATTGGCTCTTCGCTGGGTGGCTGGTCGTATGCCTACGGCGGCTGGGGAATGACGACATTGATCGGGCTGGCGGTGCCGGTTCTGGCCTTCCTGTACTACCTGACTGAGAAAAAACAAGCATAGACCGACAGCGTAAAGTATGCGCTATTCAAGGAACTGCTCTCCGGGCTGAACTTCAGTCTAGAGGGCAGTTTTTTTTATTCAAAATGTCCGCAAGCAGAATAGCTAAGTCCTTCTGTCAGGTGCAACATAATCCGCATACAGCAGTGAAATAATCCACGATACTAGAGGAGATGTCTTTTTGGCTAAATTTCGCCCGGCTTGTAATGAAACTCCAGTGTCAGCGTATTAGCTGGGGTAAATCACTTGGCCCGGTGAAAGCTGCAGGAAAGGAGAGCTTGAAAGATGCAAGAGCGCGCATTGTTACAGTCTTTTTGGCACAAGAGTATCAAGGAAGAGAGGCCTGCAGAAGCAAATACAGACAGGCTGTTCACTACGATTTTTGAAACCTACTATTCCAGAATATTCAATTATACCGCTTACCGCGTCAGCTGCCGGTATACGGCGGAGGATCTGACCAGTCAGGTTTTTGAGAAGATGTTATCCAAGCTGCACAGCTACTCCCCGGAAAAGGCACCGTTTGAGGTGTGGCTGTTCGCCATCGCGAGAAATGTCGTGAACGATTACTACAGGAGCCGGAGAAGATACCTTTTCTTCCCGCTGGAGGCTGTCCGCGAGCTGGTGTCAGGCAGACAAGCACCGGAGGAGCACTTGCTGGAGGGGGAACGCAGCGGCAGACTGAATCTCGCACTGGACATATTGACAGCAAAAGAACGGAATATCGTGGCGCTTAAGTTCGGAGCGGATCTGAAAAATAAGGAGATCGCCCGCCTCACCGGAATGTCGGAGAGCAACGTTGGGGTCATTCTCTACCGCAGCATGAAAAAGCTAAAGTCTGAAATAGGGAGCGTGGACCAGCTGTGAAAACCAAAGACAAGATACAGGAATTCGCAAGGGATCTCGACGAGGGTCTCCATCTCGAGCATCCATCCTGCTGGAACGAATCAGCGGAATCCCTTGAGCTGCTGGAGCTTGGCAAGGCATTAGCCGGGCAGGACTTCAGCAATTCCCATAGGGCGGCTGTGCTTAGCAAAGTACAAAGCAGCGCCAACTTTAAGCAGGAGGTAACAAATATGAAAATGAAGTCCAGCCTCAGACGTCCGGCCATGATCCTGGCTTCGATTTTGATTGCCGGGGGCTTAAGCATTAGCTTTGTCAAACCGTCCTTTGCAGAGGAACTGTTTGGCAGAGTGCTGCAGAAGATTAATCTCGGGAATATCATTGCCAGTGAAATGGACCCCAATGTGGCGCCGCCTTTTCCGGAGGAGTGGAAGGGTAAGCTGTTTGACAAGGAGGGTAATGTGATTACTTCCTTTACAAAAAAGCTTGGAGAGGTCTATAACGCCGACGGGGAGCAGATCGTTAATTTTGACGGCGACAAGCTGATTACGAAGAGCGAGCAGGAACAGCGCGATAAGGAAACCGCAGAGCGTATGCTGGCTGTGAAAGGCCAGGCCGAGCTGGATAAATATGCTTTATTCAAAGTAAAGCTGCCTGAATATTTGCCGGAAGGGTTTGTTTTTGACCATGGTGGGTTCTATACATCCGAAGAGGGTGTCGTGAACGGCAAATACCTTACTTTGTTTTTTACCAGTAAAAATGAGGGACAAGACATCACAATATATCTCTGCATTTCCGACAAAGAGACTGCCTACGAAATTTCGACCAGCGGCAAAATGGAGAAAGTAAAGGTGAACGGCTTTGACGCCGTAATGATGAATAATAGAAGCCTGGATTGGGAAGCAGACGGTGTGCTGTATAACATCGCAACCCACGGGCTGGAGCCATCCGAGGTATTGAAGATCGCGGAGTCGATCCGCTGATTGTTGAATAGAAGAAGACCTCCCGGCGGGAGGTCTTTTTTGGGTCCTTTATAGAAGCAGCAAGAAATGTCCTGTCCTGAGTGACAGGGCTTATTATAATTATCTTAATCGTTGCAACGAGGAAGTGAAACAGTTTGGGATATATAGAATATCTACAGAAGACCATTGATTACATCGAAGAAAATCTAAAAGGAACGATTTCCATTGAGGAATGCGCGCAGCAAGCAGGGTTCTCCAAATTTCATTTTCACCGGCTGTTTGGCATTCATCTTGAAGTCACTTTGATGGAATATGTCCGCAGGAGACGTCTGGGTTATGCGATGCTGGAGGTGATGAATGGCAGGAAGATCCTGGACATTGCGCTGGACTACGGATACAGCTCGGAGAGGACGTTCAGCAGAGCCTTTCAGCAGGAATTCGGCCAGTTGCCGAGCAGCTGTAGAAATGCGGGATACGCTTTGCCGCCTAAGCCGGTGCTGCAAGAGCAAATCAACCATTTACGGGGAGGAATTATAGTGAACTATTTAAGTGACGTAACTATTAACAGCCTGGACGCAATGGATGTAGTAAGCGGAGTCAGGATCAGCAGTAATCCTGAAGATGAGGTGATAGCGGCTGTCACCGGATGGGCTAATAACAGTGGGATTAAGGCGGGTTCAAGACAGTTTGGCTTTGATGTGCCCGTTGATGACGAAGACCAGAAGAAGGGGCTGCGGGGCTATGAATATTGGGTGGTCGTCGAGAAGCAGCCCGAAGCTCTGGAACCAGAACTTCGATATAAACATGTGGAAGGCTGCAAATATGCGGTGCTGCGGATTACTGAGCCGATGATTGATCCGTTTGAACGTATTCCGCTGGGCTGGAAAAAACTAGCCGGATGGGTGAACAGTAAAGGCTATAAAACCTCCTGTGACCATGAGCGTTTCTGGCTCGAGGAGAAGCTGGAGGTCGGTGATTCCGTTTATATGGATCTTTACTTTCCGATCGAATAACAGGCATCAGCATATATTGCAGCGGTGCGCACAGAAATGCCGCCATATATTCGATATCCCACCGGGCCTGCCGCATGAAAATTTCGAATTGTCCGGCCAGAGACATAAAATGTCGTCCATAAATAGAAATAGAAATAGAAATAAAAAAGAAACCCAAGCGCAAATATGGCCTGGGTTTCTTTTGGGATATAGTGAATGTAATACCGTGAGAGAAGCGGATACTTACTCGACGCGGAATTTAGAGGCTGATTCTGCCAGGTTTTTAGTGAGCTGGTCAATGGTTTCTACCATCTCAGCCAGTTGTTCAATGGTGGAGGATTGTTCCACCATGGTAGCGGTAACTTCCTCCACCGAAGCAGAAACCTCTTCACCGGTAGCCGAGAGGCTTTGAGCCGAATCGAGAACGTCGTCCTTGTCTTTTTGCATATGAGCAATTTCGTCGGCCATCGATTTAATTTGATCCGTGATGTCCGTGATTTTGTCCAGAATGGTTTGGAATGCCTCCTGGGTTTGTCCAACGAGCTCATCCTGCCGGGCGGAGATGTTATTAATCACAATTACGCTATCATTATTTTCGGCGACAAAATTAAGATTTTGTTGAATGATATCATAGATTTCATTCGATTGCTTCGAGCTCTGCTCAGCGAGCTTCCGGATCTCGGAGGCCACTACAGCAAAACCTCTCCCGTGTTCCCCGGCTCTTGCGGCTTCGATCGATGCATTCAGCGCAAGCAGATTCGTTTGAGCAGCGATTTGATTGATCGCTCCTGTAATATTGCTGATGCTGTTGGAGCTTTCCTGAAGTTTTACTGTGATCGCCGAGATTTTCTGGACCTCTTGTTCATTCTTGTCACTGATCTGAATTAAACCATCAACGACCTGATTGCTTGTATGGAAGACCTCAATGATTTCCTCAGCTCTTTGTCTGACGGATTGCGCATTATCGTTGATCGCAGCAAACTTCTCACTGAATCCATAGAACTTATCGACTATGTGCTCAGTATCATTGGACTGCAGTTCCATCGCCTGGGCAATACCCGTGGAGGTTACCGAGGTTTCATTAATGGAGCGGGCAGTCTGTTTAGAAGTCTTCTCCAGTTCATTGGTGCTTGTGTTGAGCACGGAGATAGAAGTATTCATATTGGTGATGAGCTCTTTATTTTGCCGGACCATGGTATTGAAGCTGTCAGCCAAATCCTTGAACTCACTTTTAAAACGGCCATCGGCACCTACGGTCAAATCTCCGTTCGCCAATGTTTTGAACAGCGAGGTCAGCTTTATGACAGGCTTGGTAATAGAGCGGGACAACAGCATACCGAAACCAATGGCGACAAGCAGGGCGACAACCGTTACAATGAAGATTTTCATCAGCATATCCTGAATAGGACGTTTAATATCAGCGTAGGAATCGATAACGGAAATGGTAAGATCGGCCTTTGGGGTTTTGTTGATTCTCAGATATTCGCTCTCCAATTCGACGGACTGCGTAACCAGCTCATCCGTTGCCCTGATCGCCAGAAAATCATTCATCCCTGGAGTGCCGGCAAGACTTTGTCCGATCCGTGTAGGGTCGGTGGAGTTATATAGGATAATCCCGCTCCGGCTCAAAATCTCTATTTTACCTTGGCCATTAATCTTAATGTTGCCCAGTTTATCCAGGAAGAAGCTGCTGTCTACGGTCATGGCGAAGACACCAATAACCCTGTCATCCAAATCTTTAATCGGCTGGGAGAATGCAATTAATAATTTATCGCTGCTTTTGGACTGGATGGCATCGCTGATAAAGGATTGACCCTTGATGGCTTCTGTGAAGTATTCACGGTCTGCCCGGGACTGCCCTATGTTGTCTGTGTTTGTTCCTGCAAGAATAGTTCCTTTAGAATCCAAAACAAGTAAGGAGCTAATGCTGCTTTTGTCGTTCATGCTTTCCTGAAGGATTCCGTTTGCTTTTTCATAGTAAGGATTTTTTGAAGAAAAAAACTCTTGCTCCGATAGAGTTCCCTGTGCCCTAAGATTCAATAGCTGTTTGAAGGTATTATGCACTGAAATTACATAGGAGGTCTGCTCCTGCAGCTGCATTGAAGTCCAAAGCCCTTCACCTATACGGTCCCCGTTTGCGTTTATTTCGTCTTTGCTCTTTCGGAGCAACAGATCCGAGGAGACATAATAAACCGTTACTGATGTCGCCAAGAGGACTACAGCAACTAGCAGGCTTAATAAAATAGGAAGCTTAACCCTCAGCGAGTTATTGCGTATTTTATTAGATATTATTTTTATTTTCCCCATAGTGTTCATTCTCCTTTAGCTTGTTAGATACCCTGCAGACAGGCACGCTACATTATCGGCTGTGAATAGATAAAATTTTAATGAGAAATATTTCCAATGTAACCTTCCGGTTCTAAGTTAAGAGGATGTGTGTGCTAGCAATCTAGTTATAACAAGTATTTGTGTAAGCAATATGATACAAAAATAAATAAATCTGAAGTCTTTGAGCACTATGTTATATGTAATATAGAGATATTTTTTCCTATGTTATAATTGGCGAAAATGATGCTGCGGGGGCTGAAATGCGTTGAATAACCAAAATGAAACAGGTCATGAACAGTTGCTGGAATCTTTAAAAATATCACTGCCGCTAGTGCAGCACTTATTTCCTATTGATGTGATGTTCGCCCTGGCAGATGTGGAGAAGTTTATCTACTATCTTCCGGGAGCTGAGCTGGATATCCGCATTCAGGAGGGGATGCCCATCCCGCCAAGCGGAGGAATCCGAAAGGCGCTGGAGACCGGTGAGACGGTTAGTGCCGATATTCCCAAAGAAATCTACGGCTGGCCCTTTAAGTCAACCTCTATGCCGATCCGGAACGGGGAAGGGGCGATTAGCGGTGTGTTTACCATTGGCATCAGCCTTAGCAATCAGGAAACCTTAAGCGATGCTGCCAACTTACTGTCTGTGACCTCCGAAGAGATCAGCTCGACCTCGGAAGAAATTGCGGGCACGGCTTCTGATCTGGCGAACATTGTAAGTGATCTGAAGGGGCTCGGCCAGACTGTGGTTGAAGAGCTGCATAAGACCGATGAGATTCTGGATTTCATCAAAAAAGTGGCCGACAACTCTAACCTGCTTGGTCTTAATGCGGCCATTGAAGCGGCGCACGCCGCCGAGCACGGCCGGGGCTTTGGCATAGTGGCGCAGGAGATCCGAAAAATGTCCGTTTCCAGTGCCTCATCCGCCAAAGAAATCACCGGTATCCTCGATAGAATCAAGAAGAATATTCATCAGATGGACGCAACGCTGCTGGAGTGTCTGGCACAGAGTGAGCGTCAGGCTGCGGCAACAGAAGAAATTACGGCCTCGATGCAGGAGCTCGCTGCCTCTGCAGCAGAGATTGAAAAGATTGCCCGGCTGATCTGAAAAAATACGTACCTGAAACCCAAGCCCGCGTCCATCGCGGGCTTTTTGGCGCGTCTGGACGGCCGCCCGTGATTATCCTTCCTGCTTGTCATGCCCGTCTGCATAATGCAGGCAAGTCCCTCATAGACATGTACTAATCAATGCTTTTCAAAACAGGTTAAGGGGATGATGTCATGCGCCGGATAACATGGGTACTCGCGATCATTATGAGCGTGGCCCTGGTGCTCGCGGGATGCGGGAAGAAGGATGCCGCGTCTGTGGTCAAGGATTTAAACGATGTGTCTGACAAGCTGGAGAGCAAGCAGGGTGCCTATCAAGGTTCGGGCACGATGACCCTGTATACCGGTGAACAGCCGCAGGAGTATAAGGTGGAAGTGTGGTACAAGAATCCTTCGTATTACCGGATCAGCCTCTCGAATGTGCAGAAGAACGTAACACAGATTGTACTTCGTAATGATGAAGGTGTGTTCGTACTTACACCAAGCCTCGGCAAAAGCTTCCGCTTCCAGAGCGACTGGCCGGACAGTCAAGGCCAAGTTTATCTCTACCAGACGCTGCTCCACGGCATTACCGCCGATAACAACCGCCAGCTGACCGAGGATGGAGACAATTATGTGTTCGAAGTAGCGGCGAATTATCAGAGCAGTGCACTGGTGCGTCAGAAGATCTGGCTGGCCAAAAAGACTTATGAGCCTAAGCAGGTGCAGGTCTCCGATTCCGAAGCCAAGGTTGTGGTGGATGTGAAGTTCGACAGCTTCAAGTTCGATCCGGAGTTCACCAAGGATTCCTTTGATATGCAAAAGAATATGGCAACCGGCACGCCTTCCGAAAGCACGGTAGCCGAGGTTGACGAAAACGGCAATCCGGTGAGCGCACCGGCTGAAGAGGAAGTGGCGGGCCAGGTTACCGCCGAGCTTGGCGATTTCGGAGTGATTGAGCCGGATTACATACCGGCAGGCGTTAAGTACAAGGATTATCATAAAATTGAGGGCAGCAATGATCATGCGGTGCTCATCCGTTATGACGGGGATTATCAATATACCATTATGGAAGCCCGTCCGCTGGACCGTGCCGTATCGCTGGCTCCGGGAACCCTGATCGATCTGGGATTCACCGCAGGAGTACTTACGGGTGATGAACAACAGACCCTAACCTGGATGAACGACGGTGTAGAATTCCGGATTACAAGCGCAAACCTTCCGGTGGACGAAATGATGCAAATTGCCGCTTCTATGGAGGCACAATCGGGTAAGTAATAATCAGTAGGCGGATACTGCGCATTGTGGGAGTCTTTCCTCTACAAGCCGTATCCGCTTTTTCCATTATTTGGCGAACTCGGGCCCGCTGCGGAATCTGCAAGAAGATAATGCTGCTTACATTGACAGCCGCCTTCGATTAGCATTACCATTGGCAGTAAGACCAAGTTCATTGCGGCTATCCGCAATGACGTTTTACTACAATGTAAGAAGGTGACCCTGAAGTGCAAGCAAGCTATCGACCTACAGTTGCCGAGATAAATCTGGATGATCTGCGTGCCAATTATGAGGCTTTCCGAGCGGCGCTGCCGGCGGAGACCAAATTCATGGGATGCGTCAAAGGAAATGCGTATGGCCATGGAGCAGTGGAAGTGACCCGGGAGCTTGAACGGCTGGGAGCGGATTATGTTAGTGTAGCTTTTTTGGATGAGGCATTGGAGCTGCGTCAGGCGGGAATACTACTTCCTATTCTGGTGCTGGGCTACACCTCTCCAGAAGGGATAGCCGCTGCCTGGAAGAACAATATAACCGTGACACTATTCACACCGGAGGTGCTGGAGGCGGTAAGGCAGCTTCCTGTAGATCCGGAGCACCGGCTGAAGGTGCACATCAAGATTGACAGCGGGATGGGACGGCTGGGGCTTTTGCCGGCTGACGCGCCCGGTTTCATCGCTGAAGTGCATTCTGTAGCGCAGGCGGAGCTGGAGGGTATGTTTACCCATTTTGCCAAGGCAGACGAAGAAGACAAAAGCTATACACTGTTGCAGTACCGGCGATTCATGAGCGTGGCGGAAACGCTTCGGGACAACGACATTCATATCCCGATCATACATACGGGCAATAGCGCTACGGCCATTGATACACCTCTCCTATCCATTAACATGGTGCGTGTAGGCATAAGCTTGTACGGATTTTATCCCTCAGCAGAGGTAAACCACGGGCTCGTTGCTTTACACCCGGTAATGACGCTGAAGACGCAGGCGGTATATATCAAAACCCTGCCGCCCGATTGGGGCATCAGCTACGGCACCCGGTACTTCACGGACAGCGAAGAAGTCATTGCGACGCTTCCTGTGGGGTACGCAGACGGATATTCCCGCATGCTGACAGGCAAAGCGGAGGTGCTAATACGCGGACGTCGCGTTCCTGTCGTCGGAACAATCTGCATGGACCAGTGTATGGTAACGCTCAAATCTTTCGCTGAAGAAGCGGAACAAATCAAAGCTGGCGAAGAGGTTGTACTCATCGGCCGCCAGGGCGATGCGCTAATTACGGCGGATGAACTGGCGCTCCATTTAGGGACAATTCACTACGAGGTAATCTGTATGCTGGCCCACCGGGTGCCCCGCGTGTATGTACGCGAAGGTGCTGCTCCTAACCTGGTGAACCCCTTGCTGCAGCCTTAATTGTGTGACCAGGTGCCTTATGCAGGAGAGTAATACAAGGATTAAACGTGTAGGCGAGTGTGACTTATGGTCTATACGAACCGCCATTTCTAGTTTATAATGGGATGCAGCATACTTGATATACTGGCGGCATATATTCCTTGTATAAAATTCCTTGTATATTGTAACACTGGAACACAAGGGCAGAAGGTTTGTGGGGGTGGAAGAGAAGTTGGCCAATTTGCAGAACACCAAAAGAATTATGATCAGTTTGCCCGATCATCTCTTGCAGGAAGTGGATGGTATCGCTCAATTGGAGAACTCTAACCGGAGTGAATTGATCAGGCAGGCTATGAAGCTGTATTTAACGGAACGGAAGAAACGCACGATCCGGGAGTCGATGCAGCGGGGCTACATGGAAATGGCTAAGATCAATTTGACAATGGCAAGCGAGGCCTTTCTCGCTGAGGAAGATGCAGACAGTACTCTTGGCCGCTTAGTAAGCGGGGTGTAGATATTGATCGTTAAACGCGGCGACGTTTTTTTTGCCGACCTTTCGCCGGTAGTAGGTTCTGAACAAGGCGGAGTAAGGCCGGTACTGGTCATACAGAACGATATTGGCAACCGATTCAGCCCGACGGTCATTGTGGCGGCGATTACCGCCCAGATCCAGAAGGCCAAACTGCCGACGCATGTGGAAATTGATGCGGCTGCTCATGGCTTTGACCGGGATTCCGTCATTTTGCTGGAGCAGGTCCGGACGATTGACAAACAACGCTTAACGGATAAGATCACCCATCTTGATGATGAAACAATGAAAAAGGTGGATGATTCGCTGCAAATCAGCCTGGGCCTGATCGATTTCTGACCGGACTAGGAATTAATATGTGTAATGAAGACGCACTGCTTAGGCAGTGCGTCTTTTTAGAATCGTATAGCTAAACTGATATACTGCGAACAACAAAAACCACTGAGTTCACTCAGTGGTTTTTGTTGTGTCTGGAACATCTGTTGGAGGATCCATCATCATGCCAGACCCGTTATGTTATATTTTTCCGGCTGCTCCGGAACTGGCTCGGCGTCTCGCTCATGACTTCCCGGAATTTTTTGTGAAAGAAGGACAGACTTGAATATCCGACTTCCTCGGCAATGTCCGCAATGGGAAGATCGGAGTTGATCAGGAATACAGCCGCCTTATTCAGCCGCTGCAGCTGCAGCAGATCCTTGAACGAATGTCCTGTTGACCGCTTCAGGAGCGCGGAAAGGGAGTTTGGGTGAAAACTGAAGTGCTCTGCCATATCAGCCAGCGTAGCATCCCGGTAATGATCTTCAATGTACTTGAGAAAATCCACGATGGACGCATCCTCACCCTCCCGGATGGAGTAAAGGACCCCAGAACCCTCTGTATGGCGGATGAGCTCGGTGAAAAGAATGATCAGGTAGGAGTTAATAATGTCGGATGAACACAGCCCCCGGTCAAAATACTCGCACATCAGCTGCTCCATAATTTGATTGGACTTCTGGACACCTTGCAGCGGAAAGTGAAGAAAACGGCTTGTCCGCCGCTTATTCGTCAAGGAGCTGATCAGGAACTGGGAGATGATACTTTTGGTGGTAAAGCGGTTCAGGATACCGATGGAAAGATAGTCGTGCCGCAGCTTGATATCGATAACAATGTCATCCGGATTCAGCTTTAAGAGCGTGTGCGGAGTCATTTTGTCAATCAGCACAATTCCGCCTTGGGCCAGTGCGATCTCCAGCTCGTTGACGAGCACTGTGCATTTCCCTCTATATACATACACCATCTCGATATACGGGTGCACATGCATCGGAACCTGCAGATTCTTGACATGCCGCGAGATCACCAGCTGATCTTCAATCGGATTGTTAGTACGGTCAAAGATCATATCGAAAAGATAGACCCGGTGGCCGCCGATTTGAACGGTCTTCGGCTGATAGAAGGCTTCAAGATCATTCCAATTGGGTGCTTCCTGGGGGTGGTTTCGCAAATATGCAAGCAGATCGACGGTTTCCATGGTGTTCCTTTCTCGGGTGCAGCCTTAATGTTATTTCGCTCTAGTATCTCCGATACTTTTCATTATAATCAGCAGACCCGAATGCAGCAATTATCGGCTGCAACGTATTCGATTCGAGCATAAAACGCTTTCATTCCGGCCTTATCGTTCTTTGGGCTCATTGCTAAGATAAGAGTGTCCCCTCTAGTCGGGACTCACATTTAGATACTACACAGATCATTTAGAGTTAGGAGCGTTTACTATGAAATATTTATTTCCGAAGGATTTTATTTGGGGCTCTGCTACTGCAGCCTACCAAGTTGAGGGCAACAATACCGGCAGTGACTTCTGGGCGGAGGAACAAGCGGAGGGATCTCCCTATGCGGATAAATCCGGCGATGCTATTGATCATTACCGCCTGTACCGTGAAGATATTGCCTTAATGGCGAGTCTTGGGCTTAAAGCTTACCGTTTCTCCATTGAATGGGCAAGAGTAGAGCCGGCGCCCGGGCAATATTCCCGCTCAGCGATTGAACATTACCGGGATATGTTGAACGCCTGCTATGAGTACGGTCTGATGCCGGTTGTTGCGATGCACCATTTCTCCTCGCCCCAATGGCTGATGCGTATAGGAGGCTGGGCCAGCCCGAGTGTCCCGGAGCGTTTCTCTAAGTATTGTGAGGTTGTATTTCAGGAACTCGGCAGCCTGATTCCTTATGTTCTGACTTTTAATGAAATTAATCTTCCGGTTATGCTCCGCGATGTCTTCATGAACAATGGTCTTGTTCCTCCGGTCGGGATTGACAGCGCTTCCTGGAGGGCACCTCAATGGAGGGAGTCCGCTGCCAGGCTGTGCGGAACGACCGTGGACAATTATGTAACGTTCCATATGATTTCAGACGAAGCCAAGATCGCTTTACTAAAGGAAGCGCACATCCAGGCAAGAGAGGCGATTAAACGGGTCAGTCCGCAGACCCGAGTCGGATTATCGATGGCTTTATCTGATGTTCAGTCCGTGCCCGGGGGCGAGAACATCGCTGAAGAAAGATGGCAGCTTTATTTCCGGAAGTATCTGTCCATGCTGGAAGGTGATGACTTTTTCGGGCTGCAGAACTATACGCGAGAAGTTTACGGACAAGAAGGTTTGGTCAGACCCGCACCCGGTGCGGAGTTAACGCAAATGAAATATGAGTATTATCCGGAGGCACTGGCTAATGTGATCCGCAAAGTGGCGAAGGATTTGTCCATCCCGATCCTGATCACGGAACATGGTATCGGCACAGATGACGATGTGCGGCGGGTCAATTTTATCCGCACTGCACTTGCAGGCCTTCATTCTTGTATCAGAGACGGAATTGCTGTCACGGGCTACCTGCACTGGACGACCTTTGACAACTTCGAATGGAATGCGGGATACTCCATGACATTCGGTCTGATTGCAGTGGACCGCTCCACACAGGAACGCCATCCCAAAGAGAGTGCACATTATCTTGGCCGTATCGCACAAACCAATACGCTTGAGTAACACCGGGGTCCAGTTTTTTAACGAATGAGGAGGAATTACCCATGAGTAATTTGGCTGTAACGGAGATCGTCACGGAAGAAACCCCGGGCAAGCTATCGCTCAAAGAACGTCTGGGTTATGCCGTCGGCGATTTATCGACGAATATTATATGGACCGCAATCACGACATTCCTTACCTTCTTTTACACCGATATTGTCGGAATCTCGGCAGGAGTCGTTGGTACAATCTTTCTGTTAACTCGTTTCCTGGACGGCGTCGTAGACATAGGAATCGGTGTGCTGGTCGACCGGACCAACAGCAAGCACGGCAAAGCCCGTCCATGGATTAAGTGGATGGCAGTACCTTTCGGTCTATCGGTGATGGTGCTGTTTACGGCACCGGATCTCGGCAATACAGGATCAATTGTCTATGCAGCCGTTACTTATTTTATTGTTACGGTCATCTACTCTGCTATCAACATTCCATATGCTGCATTGAATTCTCTGATGACACAGGATTCCTACCAGCGCAGTCTGCTGAATATTACACGGATGACTCTGTCGCTGCTCGGCGGCGTAATGATAAGTATCATCACAATGCCTGTAGTGAACGCATTCGGAGGCGGGAAGTCCGGCTGGGCGTTAACATTCGGAATTATCGGGATTCTGTCACCGATCCTCTACTGGATTACCTATAGAACATCCAAAGAGCGTGTGAAGCCCGTTGTTGTCAAAAAGGCTATTCCCTTGCGTAAAGGATTGAGGGCGCTGGGCCGTAATAAATATTGGCTCATCGTCCTCGTGTTCAACGTGTTTCTGTTTCTGAGTACTGGAGTCAGTTCGGCACTCAATATATACTACGCTCAATATATTTTGCATAATCCCGCTCTGGTAGGCTCTCTTTCTTTGGCCGGCCTGGTACCCTTAATTATCGGTATTGTGCTCTCTGCCCCGCTTATTAAAAGGATTGGCAAACGGAATACGATTCTGGCGGGGGCTATATTGTCGGCAGTGGGTTCAGTGATAGTCTTTATCGACCCTACAAATTTCATGCTTATTATGGTCAGTACGGTGATTAAGACTTTGGGTGTAGCCCCCGCGGTTGCCACCGGATCAGCCCTTTTGGCAGACACCGTAGAATATGGGGAGTGGAAGACAGGCGCGCGCACAGAAGGCCTTATTTTTAGCGGAGCCTCTCTTGCACCCAAAATCGGCAGCGGCATTGGAGGTGCGATGGTCGGATGGGTACTGTCGGCCGGTGGATATGTGGGCGGGATGGAGACTCAGCCGGATTCGGCGATTTCAGCAATCAAAGTGCTGTATATTGTCGTTCCGCTGATCCTGGTTATCCTCCAGATCATATTAATGTTCTTTTATAGTCTGGAGAAAAAACTGCCGGCCATCATTAAGGAGCTGGACCAGATCGCCGGTAAGGAAAATTAGTAGTCCAAAATAGTGAAAGGAACAGAGCAAACCATAGAAACGCACGGGGCTTAGGATTGTACATCCACCCGTGCGTTATTTCTTTTTTTGATCCATGCGGAAAAGGGGAGGAAGGATCTGCTAAGTGCTGTCGGTTTGTGAAATGCGGAGGTATCATGCTACAATTAGACCGGATGGTCGGTTTAGAGGGGGTTATCAGGATAAAAGGACGCTCGGATGGAGAAGAAACGAAGAAACGGATTGTGCAGCAGGCTGCGCAGCTGTTTGTGCAGAAGGGGTATGCAGCTGTAACCATGAATGAGGTCTGTACAGCGGCTAAGGTAAGCAAAGGGAGCCTGTATCACCATTTTCCCAGCAAGGATGAGCTATTTCTGTATGTGGTTGAAGACGATACCGAGCAGTGGCTTTCGGAGTGGGAAAACATTCAAAGCAGACTCAGCGGTGTAGAAGAGCGCCTTTATGCGCTCGGTGAGCATTACGCGAATGATTTTCAGAATCCGCTAATCCGCGGACTTGAGGAATATGCAAGATCCCGTACCCACTCGGATGAAATTTATGAGCGGCTCACACGGCTGTATGAATCCGGTGCATCGGCCTGCCGCAATCTGCTCAAGGAAGGCATGGATTCGGGCTACCTGATCCGGAGGGACCTGGATCATTATGTTGTGATCGTCAGCGGGATGCTGGAGGGGATTGGCAGAGTCAGCGAGATTACGGCACCCTCGGAGGGGCCAGAGGAGATTATGAAGTACTACCGGGATGCCATCAGCCTGCTGCTGCAGGGAATGCGTGCCAGATAGGCATTGAGAAGCTTACTGCTAAGCAGGCCGGGTAACGGCAGTAAGGCAGCCTTTGAAGTAAGGGCATTTCATGTCAATAATTAGACCGGATGGTCGGTCTTTTGTTTTGCTGCGGGAGATTTTTTTGAAGCTATAGGAATGGCTTCTGACGGATAAGCGGATATTGAACAAGGGAGCATCTATATAGATTAAATTTGATAAGATATCTGAAGCTATATTGAGATTATTTTTAACAACTGAATGTGTTATTACGGAGGGAATACAATGTCACTACTGTTAAGAAACCGCGGCGCGATGCTGATGCTGATGATTAGTATATTTTTGACCTTTACCGGGATTGGCCTGGTTGTTCCGATTCTGCCTACTTACATGAATGAGCTGCATATCGGGGGTAGTGTTGTCGGGATGCTGGTGGCTGCATTTTCGCTGACCCAGCTGATCGTCTCACCGCTTGCCGGCAGGCTGTCTGACCGGATGGGCCGCAAAAGAATTATTGTCCTGGGACTGATTGTTTTTGCGTTCTCCGAGCTGGCCTTTGGGGTAGCCCATCAGCCGTGGATGCTGTTCGTGGCCCGGATGCTCGGCGGCATCGGAGCGGCGATGATTATGCCTGCAGTTATGGCGTATGTGGCGGATACCACTTCCATGGATGAACGGGCCAAGGGTATGGGACTGATCAACGCGGCCATAACTACTGGGTTTATTATCGGACCGGGAATCGGCGGCTATCTGGCCGAGTTCGGCATCCGGGTGCCGTTCTTCGCGGCTGCCGTAGCGGCGGCGTTTGTAGCTATCATCACGTTTATTTTACTGCCGGAGTCACGTGCTGCTGCGGTTCATGACCCTGCTTCTGCACAGCAAAAGAATGAGAGTCTTGCAGCCCAACTGCTGCGTTCTTACCGTGAGCCGTATTTTATCGGACTGATTATTGTGTTCGTCATGTCCTTCGGCCTAGCGAATTATGAAACGGTGTTTGGACTGTTCGTCGATCATAAATTCGGCTTCACCCCTAAGGATATCGCATTTGTACTGACCTTTGGCTCGATTGCCGGTGCTGTGGTTCAGCTGACTGTCTTTAGCTGGATTCTGAACCGTTTTGGTGAAAACCGGGTGATCTCCGTCTGCCTGCTGGCTTCGGGTGTATTCATTCTGCTGACCCTGTTTGTCCATGGGTATTTTGCAATCATGGCCGTGACATTCATCGTGTTCCTGGCCATGGACATTCTGCGTCCGGCTGTCGGCACACAGCTGTCCAAAATGGCCGGTGAGTCGCAGCAGGGCTTTGTGATGGGCATGAACTCTGCCTATACGAGTCTAGGCAACATTGCCGGTCCGATTGTTGCTGGAATCCTGTTCGATCTGGACATTAATTTTCCGTACGGTGCAGCTGCGCTTGTGCTGGTTCTGTGCTTCCTGATGTCGCTTGGCACCGGTAAGCGGATGGCCCGGCGCAGTCTGCAGGCGAAATAACCTTTTGGCCGGGTGGTGTGGTAATGCAGTATCCGGCTAACTTTGGTACAGCGGCAATCTGTGATACTATTTTATATAGAGAATTTATGATACTAGCACGTTAACGGAAAGAGGGATACTATTGGCAGCAGAGAATACGAATGCCGGTAATCTGCAGGAGGATGCGGCTATCCGGCAGGAACAGGAACTGATACTCGCGGCAATTGCCAAGGAGCTGGGAATCAGCCTGAGGCAGGTGCGGACGACGGTAGGGCTTTTGGATGAAGGGAACACGATTCCGTTTATTGCGCGGTACCGCAAAGAAATGACCGGTGAGCTGGATGAAAATGCGCTGCGCGATATCGAGGAACGTCTGGGCTACTTACGCAATCTGGGTGACCGCAAGAAGGATGTCATCCGCAGCATTGAGGAGCAGGGCAAGCTGACCCCGGAGCTGCATCAGCAGATTATGAAAGCGGTCAAGCTGCAGGAAGTAGAGGATCTGTATCGTCCGTTCAAGCAGAAGCGTAAGACAAGAGCGAGTGTGGCTAAGGAGAAAGGGCTGGAGCCGCTGGCTGATTGGGTGATGGAGCAGCGCCGGCAGGGTTCTCCGCTCGAAGAGGCCGCTAAATATATAGATGCTGACAAAGGTGTGGAGAGTGCCGAGCTGTCACTGCAGGGTGCGATGGATATTATCGCCGAGAACATTGCTGATGATCCGGCCATCCGCGCGTGGGTCCGCCAGTATACAGCCAGCCAGGGGATTCTGGTCTCCGAGGCTAAGGATGCTGCGCAGGAGAGTGTATATGAGAACTACTATAGTTACCGCGAACCGGTACATAAAATGCCGCCGCACCGTATTCTCGCGATTAACCGCGGAGAACGGGAGGGTGTGCTGAAGGTCGGCATTGAGGTAGTCCCGGACAAGATTCATGCCTTCATCACGCGCAAGCTGATCAAAGGGCCGTCTCCGGTCAAGGAGCTGCTGGAAGCCGTAACGGAGGATTCCTATAAGCGGCTGATCGCACCGTCCGTTGAGCGTGAGGTGCGCGGGGAAATGACCGAGAAGGGGGAAACGCAGGCGATTTCGATCTTCTCCGGCAATCTGCGCAGCCTGCTGCTCCAGCCGCCGGTCAGGGGCCGCAACGTGCTCGGCGTGGACCCGGCTTACCGCACCGGCTGCAAGCTTGCTGTGGTGGACGACACCGGCAAGCTGCTGGAGGTGGCGGTCACGTATCCGACGCCGCCGAACAATAAGAAGAAGGAGGCGGCGGCCAAGTTCAAGGAGCTGATTGCCAAATACGGCATCCAGCTGATCGTTATCGGCAACGGCACCGGCTCGCGGGAGACGGAGCAGTTCACCGCCGAGGTCATCGCCGAGATCGGTGATCCGGAACTGGCGTACCTGATCGTTAACGAAGCGGGCGCCAGCGTCTATTCCGCCTCCAAGCTCGCGGCGGAGGAATTCCCGGATCTGGATGTGGCCGAGCGCAGCGCCGCATCGATTGCCCGCCGCGTGCAGGACCCGCTGGCGGAGCTGGTGAAGATCGACCCGAAGGCGATCGGGGTCGGGCAGTACCAGCATGACGTCTCCCAGAAGCATCTGGAGGAGAGTCTTAAGGCTGTCGTAGAATCAGCCGTTAACCATGTCGGCGTCGATGTGAACACGGCTTCGCCGTCTCTGCTCTCTTATGTAGCGGGAGTCAACGCCACCATCGCCAAGAATATCGTGAAGTTCCGCGAGGAGAACGGCAAGTTCACGACCCGTAAGCAGCTGCAGAAGGTGCCGCGCCTCGGCGCGAAATCCTACGAGCAGTGCATCGGCTTCCTGCGTATCCCCGGAGGGGATAACACGCTGGACCGGACGCCGATCCATCCGGAGTCCTATCCGGTGGTGGACCGGCTGTTCCGCGAGCTGGGGCTGGACGTTGCGAAGCTCGGCAGCAAGGAGGTCGCGGCACAGCTCGAAGCGCAGGATGCCGCCGAGCTGGCTGTGAAGCTGGATGTCGGCGTGCCCACACTGCGCGACATCCTGGAGAGCCTGCAGCGTCCGGGCCGCGATCCGCGCGAGGAGCTGCCGCTGCCGATCTTCCGCACCGATGTGCTGAAGATCGAGGATCTGGTTCCCGGCATGGAGATGCAGGGAACCGTCCGCAACGTAATCGATTTCGGCGCCTTCGTCGACATCGGCATCAAGAACGACGGGCTGGTGCATATTTCCCAGCTCAGCGGCAGCTTCGTCAAGCATCCGATGGACGTTGTCTCCGTTGGAGACAATGTTACCGTCTGGGTGCTTGGCGTGGACCTCAAGAAAGGCCGGGTCAGCCTGACCATGCGCCAGCCGCGAGAGGTTGCCGGAAGCGTGAAATAGCTGGAACTGCGCTTGGACAAATGTTTAAGTGTGAAGAAGATTGAACAGCCTGAGATAGGCTGAGACAGAGGATGTTCCATTGACCGGTAACGGCATTTGGGGACATCCTTTTGTTGTTCCGGCATATCACACTGTTAAATAATTGATCTTGAAGGATAGCGGGCCGTTTGGTTTTCCTTACAGAAGGGTAAGATTAGACAAACAACCCTAAGGAGAAAGGAAGTAAATCTTATGCTATGGGGATTAATCGGACTGGTAATTGTAGCATGGCTGTTAGGCTTTATCTTTGATGTTATGGGCGGTCTTATTCATATTCTGCTCATTGTCGCGCTGGTGCTGTTTGTAGTCAACCTGTTCCGGGGCCGTTCCCGGAATTAGCTGGTAACTAACAGAATATAAGTTATAGCGGGCTTAACCCGTCAAGAACTACAGTCTCTTGCAAACAGAGGCTGTAGTTCTTTTTTACATCAGAAGGAACAGCAGCATCAATTATTGTAGTTTTTACTCAAAAGCATACGAAATCTGCTTCCGGGCAGCCTGTTATTATGGCATTCAGGCGCCTTTTTTTGTTGGTCAACTGCACAATTCATTTCGTCCGTTCATCAATATTTTTTCCGGTCTCCAGCCATTATACTGAAAGCGTGTTCAACAAGAGTTGTAGGGGGATAACGATGGAAGGTTTAACAATTGGTTGGTATGGAGCATTGGCGGGGCTGGCAATTGCCATTATTCTGATACTAAGAAAGCTGAATCCTGTTTACGCGCTGTTTCTGGGGGCGATTGCCGGGGCATTGATCGGCGGTGCCAATCTGGAGCAGACTGTAAGCGTTCTTGTGAGCGGTACGCAGAGTGTAACCGGCACGGTTCTGCGTGTACTCGCCGCCGGTGTGCTGGCCGGGGTGATGATGGAATCGGGGGCTGCTGAGACTATCGCCCAGGCGATCGTAAAAAAATTCGGCGGCAGCAAAGCCATTCTGGCCCTGGCTCTGGCGACGATGATTATTACCGCAGTAGGTGTCTTCATTCCTGTAGCGGTGTTGATAGTAGCTCCAATTGCACTGTCGGTAGGCAACAAAATGGGCATTTCCAAAACGGCCCTGCTGCTGGCGCTTTCGGGGGGAGGCAAGGCGGGAAACATTATTTCTCCCAATCCCAACACGATCGCCGCAGCCCGCGGATTCGATCTGGATCTCAGCCATGTGATGCTGGCCGGCCTGATTCCAGCGGTTTGCGGTCTGATTGTAACTGTAATTGTGGCTTCTCTGCTGAAGAAAAAAGGGATTATGGTCACCGATGAAGAGGCGCTGAACGGTCAAGTGGATACCTCCAAATATCCGCCGCTGCGCAAAGCTATTGTCGCACCGCTTGTTGCGGTCATTCTGCTGATGATTAACCCGATCGGCTCGCTTTCCGGAATCGAGGCGTTGTCTAAATTCAAGGTGGATGCGCTATATATCCTGCCGGTTGCCGGGATTATCGGGATGCTGGCTATGGGGCAAGGCAAGAAGATTCTGCAATACACTTCTTCCGGCCTCAATAAAATGACGGCAACCGTGC
Organism: Paenibacillus pedocola; assembly: GCF_031599675.1. Taxonomy (NCBI): domain Bacteria; kingdom Bacillati; phylum Bacillota; class Bacilli; order Caryophanales; family Paenibacillaceae; genus Paenibacillus; species Paenibacillus pedocola. The sequence goes on from NZ_CP134223.1 coordinate 1,299,488, forward strand.
TGATCCTGCTCGGCGCCGGCGGCATTGCCGGTCTGATCTCCGCTTCGGACCTGTCCACCCAGGTGGTGCAGCTGATCCAGACTGCAGGCATCTCCGGCACCTTCCTGGCGCCGATTTCCGGGATTCTGATGGCGGCAGCTACCGCTTCAACATCAACGGGTGTTATTCTGGCTACCGGCTCCTTCGGGCAAGCCATTCTCGATATGGGTACAGCCCCGCTGGCGGCGGCCGTTATGGTCCATACCGGAGCCACTGTCATTGACTCGCTTCCGCAGGGGAATTACTTCCACGTGACGGCAGACAGTATGAAGATGACAATCAAGCAGCGCATGGGGCTGGTGCCGTATGAAGCGATTGTCGGCGGAACGATGGCAGTTGTGGCTACGATTATATACGGATTTATGCTGTAAACGTTTAAAATCAACCATGGGGTGAGGAAATGAGAGAGAAAACCTTTGTACTGGCACCGGACTCCTTCAAAGAGAGCATGAGCGCCAAGGAAGTCTGCGTTGCAATGGAAAAAGGGCTGCGGAAGGTTTATCCCGAAGCTGAATATATCCATGTTCCGATGGCGGATGGCGGGGAAGGGACGGTGCAGTCCCTTGTGGATGCATCCGGCGGGCAGATGTATTCGAAGGAAGTGACGGGACCGCTGGGTCAGCCGGTTACTGCACAGTATGGCATTATGGGCGACGGCCTGACAGCAGCCATTGAGATGGCATCGGCCAGCGGAATCCAGCTCGTAGACAAGGCGGACCGCAATCCGCTGATCACCACCACCTATGGCACTGGGGAACTGATCAAGGAATGTCTCGACCGGGGGATCCGCAGCATCATTATCGGAATCGGCGGCAGCGCGACGAATGACGGAGGCACAGGGATGGCTGAGGCGCTCGGGGCAAAATTCCTTGATGCCGCGGGAGACGGGCTTCCGCGCGGAGGCGGCAGTCTGGACCGGCTGGCCAGCATTGATATTTCGGCGCTTGATGAGCGGCTGCAGCAGGTTCAGCTGATTGTGGCCTGCGATGTGACGAATCCGCTGTGCGGCGAACGGGGCGCATCTGTTGTGTTCGGGCCGCAAAAAGGCGCTACGCCTGAGTGGGTCCGGCAGCTTGATGCCAACCTGGCCCATTATGCGGACGTTGTAAAAGAGCAGCTGGGCAAGGACGTCCGCGACCTGCCGGGAGCGGGAGCTGCCGGAGGACTTGGCGCGGGACTTATGATCTTTACACAGGCGGTTCTGCAGCGGGGGATCGAGATTGTGATCGAATATACCGGACTTAAGCAAAAGCTGGCGGCTGCCGATCTGGTATTCACCGGTGAGGGCGGTATTGACTTCCAGACCAAGTTCGGCAAAACACCTTACGGCGTTGCCTCCACCGCCAAAGCCAGCGGCAAAAAGGTCATTGCCCTGGCCGGCTACATCGGCGAAGGCATTGATACGCTGTATGCTGAAGGCATCGATGCGATCTTCGGCATCGTTCCCGGCGCTGGCGAGCTGGAGAAGCTGCTGAAGGACGGTCCGGCCAATGTCGAACGGACCTGTGAGAATATTGCCAGAGTGCTGAAACTGAGCGAATTAGCATAGTAACGGGCACGGGTAAAGAAGAGGCTGTCTCCCAAGTAGATTTATCTACGAGAGGGGCAGCCTCTTTTGGATAGGGTAAAGGATTACTTGTACAAGGCCAGCAAACCGTAGGTGAGCTCGAACAGCTGCAGCAGATTCCGCGGATCTTTGCCGGTCAGGCTCTCGATGCGCTTTAGCCGGTATTGCAGCGTGTTGCGGTGGATATTCAACGCCTCTGAGGTTTGTGCGACACTGCAGTTATGGTTAATGAAGCTCCGCAGCGTTTCCAGCAGGTCGGCTGTGTCCTCCAGCTTTACGAGGGTGCCCGCATGGCCGGTCAGGTTGGCGTGGCTCAGCTTCACCAGAAATTCATGCTCGGCAAAATGGATGACCTGCCCGGCGGGCTTCAGCGCCAGCAGGATGCCCATGGCGGATTTGGCCTGCCGGTAGCTTTCAGCAATATTGGCTTCCAGCTTGCCAGTGGCCAGGAGGGCCCGGGGCTGTCCTTGGAGAAGCTGTCCGATCAGCGGTGTGCAGTCCTGCTGATTCTGTACCAGGATCAGCCAGCTGTTCTCCTCCATCCGGAAGGAAGGATGCTTAAGCAGCAGCTTGGCTCGTGCTTCCAGCGGGTTGAAGTTTCGGAGCAGCAGCACGGTAGTTTTGAGCAGCAGGTCAAGCTGATAGGCGGCGGCTTCCTTACGCAATTTCTGCGTGTAGGCTCCCTGATGGGAGAGCAATAATTCCAGGAACGCCTTCTTACGGTTGGCTTCATTGGCGATATCCTCAAGGGAGTTTCTTTGTTCAATTAAAAGAGAAACAGTGGTTCTTACAATGTTACAGAAAGGCCGGACTTCATCGGGGTTGCCGGAAATGCCGATGACGCCGACCCGGGTATCGCCGATGACAATCGGTTCGTTGGTGCCTTTTCGCTCGTTACGTCCGTCACTCCAGACCTCGACCATTTGTCCCGTGGACAGCGCCTTGACTGCGCCTTGATGAACGGTGCCGACCCGCTCTTTGGTTCCGCTGCCGATGATAATGCCCTTCTCGTTCATAATGTTGATGTTATAGGGGATATCCGTCATCATTTTATCTACTATTTCCTGCGCCTGCTTTTCTGTGAGCTGAAACAATCAGGAAGTCCTCCTTAGCTTTGCCTGTTATGAGCCGTTAGATGGTTTGCGTATATCTTTTGTGCATCTGAACAAAATTATAAATGATCCCCGGTCATTATTGTACATTTTTTAGCAACCTTATCCAGATTTAACCGTCTATTGATTATAAGCCATAAAGATAAGGAGGGATTTCATGCACACTGCAAGATCATTAGGCAGAGTGGCGCTGACAGCAGCGATGCTGGTCCTTGCCGCCTGCAGCAATACTCCTGCAGCGGAACCGGATACTACGGCTACCCCCGCACAGACCGCACAGCCTCAGATTGAACCGACGTCCAGCCCTGCAGAAAGCACTCCGCCGGAGAGTCAGCCCCCGGCTACTTCGGCACCATCAGCTACGGCATCCACAGCACCGGCGGAACCTGTAGAACCTGAAGAGGGAATGCCTCCAACGGCGCTGGAATCGGCGAAGACGGTGATGAGGGCACTGGAAAACGGCAACATGAACACTCTGTCCGACTGGGTGTCACGCGATAAAGGCGTCCGGTTCTCACCGTATGCTTATGTAGATACCACCAAAGATCTGGTATTTACCCAGGAGGAAATAAAGGGCTTGATGAAGGACCCGACAAAGCGGGTGTGGAGAGAATTTGCCGGATCCGGCGACCTCATTCAGTTGACCTTTGCGGAGTATTTCAAGGAGTTTGTGTATGATGCAGACTTTATGAATAAGGCGGAGATTGCCTTGAATAAAGGTCTGGGCCAGGGGACAACGATAAACAACCTTAATGAAGTATATCCCGCAGACCGCTATGATTTTGTTGAATATCATATCAGCGGCCTAGATCCGAAATATGAGGGAATGGACTGGCGCAGCCTGCGGCTGGTCTTTGAGAAGATCGGGCAAGATCATGCGCTTGTGGGCATTGTACACGATCAATGGACACCGTAGGAATGGATCAACAGTAAAAAAAGAAGCGGCTGCACTCCCCTTTGGATAAGGGCTGGCAGCCGCTTTTTGCTGCATATGTGCAGGCCATAATGGTTCGGTGCAAAGCTATTTGAACACGCCACACAGAACAGGCCGTACCTGCCCTTGAATGAGGCAGATACGGCCTGTATATATTCCAGCTTTATTTCGAGCTGTTGGAGGCCGACGAGCGGGTGGCTTCGGTCAACGATTTAGCAACTGCTGTGTAGCCTTCCGGCAGGTAGGCCAAAGCCGATGCGCTGGAGATCACCTGCGGATACATTTTACCGGGTTCAGGCTTTGTAACTTTGAAGTAGATCACAGCCGTCTTATTTTTGCCGAACTCGATCCGTTCGATGGAGAGGCCGTAGCCCGGATTAGGCAGATTGCTGACGGTTACGGTAGCTTTATTAACGCCTTCGCCGGCTTTTTCAAGCTTCACGTCTGCTTCGTATTCATAGGCCGGAGCGGGAGTGCTGTCATCCGGAGTAATTACTTCTTTGGCGAATTTTGCTGCATCATAAATCCATACCGCCGCTTCACTGCGGGTGACCGGATCGGTCGGACGGAAGGTATTGTCTTTGCCTAAAGTGACAATATGCGTGTTGACCAGAATCTGCAGGCTGTTCATCTGCTCTGTAGTCAGCTTGTCGCCATCCGAAATGTTGGCATACATCATCGTTACCGGGAAATTGCCTTTGCTCTGAAGCGCCTGGGTCAGCAGGTGTGCGAACTGGGCACGAGTAATAGAGCTGTTAGGGTCAACCGTCCGGTCCAGGGATAAGCCGTTCTGCTTGGCCGTTATGAAGGCGGCTGCATACCAGGATTTATCTTTCACTTTGTCGAAGTAGTCGCTTGCTTTGGCCGAGCCGCTAGTCGGGGTCAGCTTCAGGCCGCTGACGATAAACTGGATACCTTGGGCAAAAGTTACTTTTGCCTTCGGCGCAAACATATCACTTGTCACCCCGTTAACAATCCCCTCACTGTGCAATGCATTGATTTTTGCTTCGGCGGCATTGCCCTTCATATCGGAAAAGGCAAAAGCCGATGTTCCCAAAGATACACTTGCTGCCAGGATCCCGCACGCTATCGTTAGTTTTTTAGCGTTCGTCTGGAAGGATAATTTCTTCATTGTGCCTCACCTCTTATACTCATAGATGGCCCAAAGCCGCAAAAGGTTGCAGGCCGCTATAAATTAATTGCAAATTTTAATGGTCATCCGTGCATATCCTCCAGATCTTCGCTCCTGTACGTATTATCGCCAATTTCGGAACCTGTCCATTCATTGAACAAAAGCGGGGTTTCGCAGTACACTTAGAAAATGGCAGCGCTATTATATACTTATTAAAGCTCATGACAGGAGAACCTAGATGAATCAGCAGCAACGGACAGAACGGATGAATATCGGGATTTTTGCCCATGTCGATGCCGGGAAAACGACTACGACGGAGCATATTTTATATGAGAGCGGACGCATCCGCGCCCTGGGCAGTGTGGACAGCGGAACAGCGGTGACGGATTCGATGGAGGTGGAGCGGCAGCGGGGAATCTCGGTGCGGGCGGCGCTGGCCTCCTTTACCTGGCAAGGCGTGGAGGTGAACCTGGTGGATACGCCGGGGCATGTCGATTTTCTGTCTGAGGTGGAGCGGAGCCTGCGGGTAATGGACTGCGCGGTGCTGATTCTGTCGGCGGTTGAAGGGGTGCAGGCGCAGAGCGAGATGATCTGGAATGCGCTGCGCAAGCTGGGGATTCCTACACTGATTTTCGTGAATAAAATGGACCGGACCGGCGCTGACCCGGAGGCTGTGCTGGCACAGGCGCGCACCTATCTGTCCGGGGACATTATTCCGGTGCAGCAGCCGCTCGGGAAGGAGCAGGGATACTCAGGTGCGGCGGATCTATGGGACGCACATTCGGATGCCGCTGCGCGGACTGAAATGCTGGAGGCGCTGGCGGAACGGGATGAGGCGCTGCTGGAACTCTACATGTCAGGCGGGGAGCCGGATCTGTCTAATTGGAAAAGAGAGATGCAGGCAGCTTCCGCCGCAGGGCGGTTGTTCCCGCTCGTGTACGGTGTGGCCGCCAAAGGTCTGGGTATAACGGAGCTGCTGGACGCGATGATCGACTACTTTCCCCGGGCAGGCGGCGATGCTTCACAGCCGTTGTCCGGCCTCGTGTACAATATTCAGCGCGACAAAAGCATGGGCCGTATGGCCTTCGTCCGCCTCTACCAAGGGACGATCCGCAACCGTGATACGGTAACGAACTACTCCCAGGAGGTTCAGGCCAAAGTCACGCAGATCCGCAAAGTGGAGGGCGGCCGTACGGAGGATGTCGGGTCACTTACAGCTGGCGATATTGCGGTGGTCTACGGCCTGTCCGGCGTACGGATCGGTGATGTGCTGGGCAGTCCGGACGCTATTCCGCAGGAGGCGAAGCTGGCTGTACCGCTGCTGACGGTGCGTGTCTTCTGGGGAGCGGACACCGATGACCACAAGGTGATTGGTGCGCTGCAGGAGCTGGCGGATGAAGATCCGCAGCTGGGTGCGGAGTGGCTGCCGGAGGAACGCGAGCTGCATATCAAGGTGATGGGGCCGATTCAGCTGGAGGTGCTGGACAGTGTGCTGGAGAGCCGCTATGGCCTGAAGGTCACCTTCGGCCCGCCGTCAGTGATCTATAAAGAAACGCCAAGTGGCACCGGCGAAGGGTATATCGCCTACCTGATGCCGAAGCCGTGCTGGGCAATTCTGCGCTTCCATATTGAACCGGGTCTGCCGGGTAGCGGCCTGGTGTATGAATCGGTAGTGCGTAGCTCCGATCTGCTGCCGCAGTACCAGAACGAGACCGCGCGCCGCGTACCGGAAGCGCTGCAGCAGGGACTCTGCGGCTGGGAGGTCACCGACCTCAAGGTGACGCTGGTGGAGGGGAACCACCATGTGTGGCATACCCATCCGCTGGATTTTGCCGTAGCCACGCCTATGGGCATCATGGACGGGCTGAACCGGATTGGCACCACGCTGCTGGAGCCCATCCTTGCCGTACGCATCGTTGTGCCGGAGGAGAACGCCGGCCGCGTGATGAACGACCTCGTGCAGATGCGCGGCAGCTTTGAGCCGCCCGTCCTGCAGGGGGAGCGGATGATCATCGAGGGCCGGCTGCCGCTGGCGACGTCGTTGGATTATCCGGTGACGCTCAGCTCCTATACGAAGGGGCGGAGCACCTTCACCTCCGCTTTCGCCGCCTACGAGCCATGCCCGCCGGATGTCCATGCCGAGCGCACCCGCCGGGGGGTGAACCCGCTCGATCAGGCGAAGTACATCCTGAGCGTGCGGAAGGCGCTGCAGGGGTAACCCGCCTGATCTGGCTTCCGGTCTCTAACTGTATTCTCTGCGGCTAAATCACAGAAAACGCAATGAATGTCTACGTGAAAATCCGCTAACAGGAAAAGGAGGCGTTGTCTTTGCGGCGACTGCTTACGCTGGCTTTCAATCTGTCTTTAAGTTTTGCGATACTATCCGGCTGCACTGCAATACAGCAGGAGAATTTGACCGAACAATTGCAGAAGACGGTTTCTTATCCGGAATCCACCCCCTTTGAAGCAACAGAAACAGCTCCATCCGCCCAGCCGGATCCGAAGTCTGATTATGCGATCTCGCTAAAGGGTACCCGGCTGTCTCTGCATGACAGCAATGACGAGGTGGATTTGCCAGCCCTGCTGGGCACCCCTCTGACAGAAAAAACGTATACACTACAGAATGCTGATACATTAACAGGTTCATTTATGCAGGAGTTAACGTTTCCGGGACTGGAAATGCAGCTCTTTTCGCCGAAGCAGGATGGCAAGTCCTTCTGGATCATGAATATGCGGATTACAGACGCCGCCTATGTTACTTCCAAGGGATTGCGTGTGGGGATGCTGTTTAAGGACTTGAAGACTGTATATCCTGATATTCAGCCTAACAACGGTAATGATGCTGATCCGGAAAATAGCACGTATGAGATTGGATCACAGGAAACCTATGACTACGCCCGTTTTGAAGTGAAGGAGGGGGTTATCCGAGAAATCTATCTCCACCATGATATTCCTTAAAAAGAGCACTTCCGGTGCGCCTCAGTTCAGGTGAAAGGCAGATTTCTCCGGCGGGATGAGAATAGTGTGGTTACAATAAGTTACAAATGTTTATTATCCAGTAAATAAACAATGTGATGGCTGAATAGACTACATTATTTGATGATAAGGAGTTTTGCAAATGGTCATCTGGGGAACGCTCATTTCAATTGTAACCGCTGTTATTTTGTCTGCGTTTATCGGCCCTTACGGGCTGCTGACGCTGCTCGCCGTAGGCTTTGGTTTCCTGTTCAGTATCCACTCCAGAATCCGGGATGTTCAGAATGATCTCCAGCAGATCAAGCAGAAGCTGGGTATAACGGACACCGTGGAGTCTGCGGTGAGCAATGAGGAGATTGAAGCGGAGCTGGAGCAGGAGATGGCAATGGAGAAATAGAAGGAGTAGGACAAGAAAAGTGTAGAAATACGAACAGCCCATTATGAAATGGTGGAACACGGGGACGGAGGCAGCAGAGTGCGTACGATTATATATTTTATCCGCCATGCGGAATCGCTTTATGCTGAAGGGCAGGAGCGGTCAAGAGGGTTGTCTGAACGGGGAATGGGGGATGCGCTCCGGGTCCGAACGATTTTGCAAAATGAATCTGTTGATGTGTTTGTCTCCAGCCCCTATGAGCGGGCGGTGCAGACGATTAAGCCGCTGGCGGATGCTATGTGCAAGGATATTATTATTGTAGAGGACCTGAGGGAAAGAACAATCGGGGATATAGGCGGACTGAGCTTTCCGGCGGCTAAGCAAAGGGTGTATCAGGACTTCCATCTGGCGTTTGCGGAGGGTGAATCCAGCGCTGCGGCCCGGACCAGAGGGGTGCAGGCGCTGGAGCGGCTGCTGGAGGAATATGCAGGCATGAACCTGGCGCTCGGAACCCACGGCGATATCATGACACTGATGCTGAACCATTTTGATCCGCAGCAGTATAATTACGAGTTTTGGAAGTCTGCTTCTATGCCGGATATTTATAAGACGGAGTTTGACGGTAAGCAGCTGTTGAGTGTGGTCAGAGCATGGGAACAACGGCCCTGATAATATACAAGATTTAAAAACCCTTGAATGAAAATTCAGGGGTTTGTTTAGGTGCGACCCTAAATAACAGCCTTTCTTCACTCCGTTACCTCCTCCCCCGCCTTCTTCCGCGCCCGGAACCGCCGTACTTTCATCAAATTCCCGCAGAGCTTATCATCACAATAGCGCTTCGAGCGGTTGCGGGTGTCGTCATAGTAGACCCAGAGGCAGTCGGGATTATCGCAGATGCGGATACGGGAAGTCTCTTTCTCTAATACGGCTTCAGCAAAAGAAGCCGCGATTTCGGCCATGATCTGTCCCCAATCGCTACGCTGCGGCAGGAGAGAGAGCTTAGGCGGCTTGTCCGGCTTCCGCATGATTTGCCGGATGGACGGCCCTTCGGCCATATATCTGTTCAGCTGGTCCAGCAGCGTCTGGTCTGGCTGAGCACCCTGCACGAGCTTCTGGACTTCCGCCCACAGCAAGCTGCGCAGCTCCTTGAGCTGTTGCAGTTCGAATGCAACAGGTGGCGCTGCCGCCGGCAGATCATGCTGCGCCAGCCACTCTGCCAGCCACTGCGGATCCTCAAGCCGGTCCTTGTCATGGCTCCGGTCGCCTGTCCGCCAATCCCGCCAGTAGCTGTTAATATAATCCTCCCACAGCACGGTTCATTCCTCCTTTCGTAATCATTCTATCCCTTGATTGTAACAGCTAAAACTCACCTTTACTAGTTACTTGAATCCTCTGCAGATATATGCTACATTTCTATTGTAACGATTATGACCGTATTTAAGTAGTTACACAACAAAAACTTGCAGGAGGTACGACATGCAGAATAAGATCAGTGATGTTTTGCTGCAGAACTGGGATTATGCCATGGATATCGAGGATTGGGCACCGCCGCTGAGCGCTGCGCTGGAGGGTGTGAATGCGGAGCAGGCCAGCTGGAAGCCGGGCGAAGCGGGCAATTCGATCTGGGAGACCGTCAACCATCTGACCTACTACAAGGAACGGCTGCTGATCAAGCTTAAAGGGCTGCCGAAGCTTCCTGATCTAGAGAGTAATGATGCTACTTTTACCGTAACGGAGCGTGGAGAAGAGGCCTGGGGGCAGGCCGTTGCCAAGCTGAAATCGGTCCATGCATCCTTGCGTGAAGTTATCGAAGCACTGGAAGAAGGCATTTATGACTGGGGCGGCTCGGGGCATGCTCCGGGCGAAGAAGTGATGAGCCTGATCCTGCATGACTGTTACCATACCGGACAGATTGTGCTGGTCCGCAAGCTGCAGGGCTCCTGGCCTTCGCACCGCAGCTTTAACTAAATAAATCACTGTTGCAATTATGCCGCACCTTTCACTGCCTAAGTCAATCCTGGCAGTACGGAGGTGCGGCTATTTTGTTTCAAGACGAAAAATCCGGGGTTAATGGATGCTATAACAGCTTGAATTTGAAGGGAGAGATTGATGATGGAACCGAATTACAAGGACAGAAGTGTTGAAGTGGAACGCACGGAGGTACACAAGAGATCGGATTCCAGCGTTGTCGCATCCACCTTTATCAAATATGCCGCGTATATTATTATCATTTTCGGAATTCTGTTCTTCCTGGTGAGATACGTCTTCCCGATGTTCTAATTCCCGGATGACTCTCCGGCCAATCAAAAAGCCACGCCTACCTCTGCGGTAGCCGCGGCTTTTGCTTTACATTCTTGGCTTTCGGATTCTTATACTTCCCTGTGAACGTAGTCACGGGATTCACCGGAATTGCGGTAAAAGAACCAGCATTCGTTCAGCATTTTGATCTGGCGCCGGTCTTTTTTGAAATAAGCCTTCATGAGCTGATGGCAGAGCCACTGCGGCAAGTGTACCCCTCCTCTAAGCATGCTTCCTATGTACAGATAGCATATGGGGAAAGGGGCCCAAAGGTGCGGCGGAGGTTAGCAAACCGGCAGATTCTGCTGTAAAAAAAGGCTAATGTACGCCCTCTTCTTCCTCTTCGTACCACTGCTCCAGCTGTGCCTGCAGCGCGCGGATCTCCGTCAGCAGCGAGATAAGCGGGTAATGGTTCTCCTGAATGGAGGCAAAAGCACTCTCCAGCCGGTTAATATATTCCAGTCCGGATTCCAGCCTGTACCCTTCACGCAGAAGCTCCAGGGAATCACATTCGGCAACCGCCAGCGGCAGGTCAGGCACATTCTCCGCGGTCAGCTTGTCGATCTCCTTATTGAGGCGAAGATTAAGCGCGCTCAATTGGTACGCATATTCCTCAGGCATTTCAACAAACTGCAGTTCCTGGTGCTGCTGCAAAATTACATACCGCATTTTCGGCATAACTCAGTCTCCCTCCGTACTTGTCTTCCTTCTTGACAGTTTAGCCTATGGGCAAGTTACAATTCAAGTAGAGAAGTTATTTTAAGTAGGAGAGGACTTGTGGGAGAACGCTATGACCAGTATGAGCATGAGCAATGAAGAGCTGCAGCAGTGGATTGAGCGGGTATCGCTCAGCAGCTTTGGCGTGCCGTTCCGGCACAGGGCCAGCTTTAACAGCAGACTTACGACGACGGGCGGCCGGTACTTTACCAAAAGCCATAATATAGAGATTAATCCGCAGCAGCTTGCCATGTATGGACATGAAGAGACCGAGAAGATTATTAAGCATGAGCTCTGCCACTATCATTTGCATTTGGCGAAGCGGGGATATATGCACCGGGATGCTGATTTCAAAAGCCTGCTGGCCAAGGTCGGCGGAAGCCGCTATTGCCAGAGCCTGCCCGGAGCCAAGGCGCGGAAGCCCCAGCCTTACAGATATAAGCTGGTATGCACCGCCTGTTCCACCGAATATCCGCGCAAGCGCCGGGCCGATCCGAAACGCTACCGCTGCGGTAACTGTGCGGGCAAGCTGAAGCTGGTCGCCCTGGAAGAAGGCAAAGGTCCGGTTACTTGATCACGAGGCCGAGCAGTCCGGCGAAGGAAGCCGCCTGATCCGCAGAAATGATGCAGCCCGGCAGATCCTCTATGTCCACCAGCAGTCCGGTGAATTCACAGCTGCTTAGGTCCGTATCCTTCAGCCTGACACCGGCCATGACAGCCTGATCAATCTTGCATTCCTCGAACGAGACCTTTTGGAAGATGCTTTGATAGTAATCCGCACTAACCAGTGAACTCTGCTCGAAGGAGATCAGCTTCAGATTCCCAAACCGGAAACTGGCAAAATCGCAGATCGACCCGATCACCCGGACGTTCTGGAACCGTGCTCTGGTGAAGTCTGTTCCGATCATTTTGCATTGTCTGAATTCTGTCCGGTGGACGAAGGCTTCGCTGAAATTTACGTTCGAGAGGTCGCAGTTCTCAAAGATCACATCCGTCAGCTCGATACCGCGGAGTGAGGAGTTGCTGATGATTACATTTTTGAAGAATACTTTATCGAAGGAGACCTTGTCCGCTTCCTGATATTCGAACTGTACATCGCTGATGAGGCAATTGCTATATTCCTCTTTGGTCTCTAGTAGATCTATCTGCTGCGGCGGCAAAAGAGCGGGGTCAGAGATTTTGGGAAGATCGATTTTGTCCTTCATGTAAACCTCCAATTGTAGGTAACAAACTTTTATATATGAAGATTATCTTTGTCTGGTAATTATTATGCAGTAAACTCTCTCGTGGATGCAAACAAACATTCTTCACAGGAGGGTTTATTTTGCTATGGGAAACGGGACAATTCTGCTGAAAAACGGGACATTAATCGATGGAACCGGACGGGCACCAATACATAATGTAACGATAGAAGTTGTACACGGCCGATTCGGCACTATTACACAACATGATGAAGGCAACCAGACAATAAATGAAAATGTACAGGAAATCGACCTGAACGGACTTGTAATCCTGCCGGGGTTTATTCATGCCCATGCGCACACCAGTTTTAAATATTTGCAGAATGAGCCTCTGCACGGGTATCACAAAGAGTATCTGGCCGGATGCCTTAAAGAGGGGATTACCACGGTCCGCGATGAGGGAATGACGACCAATGCGACGATTGATGATGTGATTGCACATACGAACGGGCTGGATCCCTTATCTTTTCCCCGAATAATCATCTCAGGCAAAGTATTTACGGCTCCCGGGGGATATGGCGGGCAAGAACCTATTGGGGTGGGGAGCGCTGAGGAAGCCAGACTTAAGGTGCGAGAGTTACTTGCGCAAGGGGTTCACTTCATCAAAACAGCACTTGAAGACGGGTACGATCCCAGCACGTTCGGATTGCCCAAGCTTAATCAGGAGATTCTCGAAGCTATCTGCCAGGAAGCCGCAAACAACGGAGCTTATGTGTCTGCTCATGTAACCAGCGCGCATAATCTGCAGATTCTGGTGAATGCGGGGATTAACGATGCGGCGCATATGATCTATGACTGTCTGGACGACGGCTTGATCACGCAACTGGTGGACAAGAACATTCGAATCGTCCCGACACTCACCGTACTGCAGATGTTCCAGGATAAGTTTGGAGTACCGCTATTGGCGCAGGGTCTGGATAATGTCCGCAGATTTGTGGAGGCAGGCGGAGAAATCGGTTTGGGTGATGATTTTGTGGAAGAAGAAGACCCTTGGTACCGGCTGGGCATGCCGTGGGAAGAGATCCGTTTATTAGGTGAGGGTGGACTTACCCCGATGCAAATTATTACAGCAGCAACCTTCAATGGTGCAAAAATATGTAATCTCTCTCACGAGCTAGGGACGGTTGAAACGGGTAAGAAGGCAGATTTGTTTGTTATTGATGGAGACCCGCTGGCCGATATAAATAATCTTCGCAAAGTTAAATTTGTTATGAAGGATGGCAATCTCCTATTTCCTTAATGAGGCTTAATAGTTATATAACAAGCGGCAGTCCGGGACATTCATTACTTCGTCCATGGCTGCCGTGTTTTTTTGTCGGGTCTTGCCCCAGACAGCCTTATTTAAGCTGCCCCATCCCCAGATTAACCCGGTAATTTCCAAACTCCAGCAGCTCATCCAAAAAAGCATTCAGCGCCACCTGATCCTCCAGGCGGACGCGCATCCAGTAGCAGCCTTCCCCGCTGACCCGGTGCAGCTCAGCCACACTGTCATGGTTCTTTGCAAACTGCTGAAAGGGGGGATGGGCGGCGTTCGAGCTCAAAAACACCGTGATAAAGGCAAGCAGGCTCTGTCCGATTTTGCTTGGATTCCAGCGGACAGTGTAGCCTTCGATAATCTCCAGCTCGCGCATTCTGCGGATTCGTGCGCCTACGGCCTGCCCGGTCATATGTACCTTTTCGCCAATTTCCTTATGACTGAGCGTGGAGTCCTCAATAAGATATTGCAGAATACGGTAATCCGTATCGTCGATCAGGTAGGAAGCCATTTTTAGATAATCCTTTCCGGATGAAAGTAGAAGAGGCCAATCTCTTTCGCGCCGCAATGTATAATGCAGGGGAGACATTCTATAATGAATTGTAGCAGAAGATTGCCTAAAGGAAGAGGTGGTTATGATGAAAATTCAACTAATCCGCAATGCGGCCCTATGGCTCGAATACGGCGGCATTACGTTTCTGATTGATCCGATGCTCAGCGAACAGGGTGTTAATCCGCCGATCGTAAATACAGAGAATGACCGCAGAAATCCGCTGGTACCCCTGCCGGGTCCGGTACAGCAATGGCTGGCTCCGGATGCCCTGCTCGTGACCCACCTGCACCAGGATCACTGGGATGCGGCAGCAGTTTCGCTTTTACCGCATGATCTGCCTTTGTTATGCCAGGAGGGGAATCAGGATCAGATTGCTGAACAAGGGTTTAGCAATATCACGGTGGTGCCTGATCATGAGCCGCTAAACTTTCAAGGGGTAACCTTAACACGTATTGGCGGACAGCATGGCACCGGATCCATCGGAGAGCTGATGGGCAAGGTGTCCGGCTTTATTATCCGGGCTGAAGGCGAACCTGTGCTATATTTGGCCGGAGACACGATCTGGTGTGGGGAGGTCAAGCAGGCGCTGGACGGGCATCGTCCTGAAATAATCATCGTTAACGCCGGCGGTGCGCGGTTTGTAACAGGCGGTCATATCACAATGGATGAACAGGATGTAGTGGATGTATGCCGCTATGCACCATCCGCATCCGTGATCGCCGTGCATATGGATGCAATCAACCATTGCCTGGTGACCCGTGATTTACTCAAAGCCCGTCTGGAGCAAGAGAATTTGCTGGAGCGTGTAGCTCTTCCGAGAGACGGAGAATGGGTCAGTCACAATTATTAACAGTATAGCCTCATATATAATAGTAGAAGTATGGAGAACAGCCGGAGGATTCAACTTCCAAATGTAACCGTTTCTAAAAATCCGCCCATCCGCTTGACGGGACCACAAAATCATGATAAATTATTTCTTGTTCATGTTAATGTTCCCTGATAGCTCAGTTGGTAGAGCACTCGACTGTTAATCGAGTTGTCACAGGTTCGAGTCCTGTTCGGGGAGCCATTTACTTGGAGAGATACCCAAGTGGCTATAAGGGGACCCTCTGCTAAGGGGTTAGACTGCGTAAGCGGTGCGAGGGTTCGAATCCCTCTCTCTCCGTCCGAATTTTACTTACTGTATGAAGAGCTCCTGATCGCGGGAGCTTTTTTTATTGTCTACCTATGAAATTTCAAAATCTCCCCCTCAGGGAGATTTTTTTGTTGGGGATATAAGTCTTTTGTCAGCTACTCTAACGCAAAAACTATAGTATACTACAGAATACTATTTTATTCTACCAATGCACCTCGGTGCCCCTTTAATAAATTGAAGGATTGAAGCTGTAAAGAGACAAATGTTATATTATTTGCGCAAAAATAAAGTATTGTATTAGAAAAGGAAAGAAATCCAAAAAACAAAGACCTCCTAAATCCTCTATATTCCTCCGTTTTACTCCTGATTTCGCGGTTTGATTAAAATATCTCACTCATAATTTACAATCATTGTTATATTATCTAACATTAATTTTCGAATTTTATATTAAAAACACACTTTTTTAGTGACGGGCAAATAACCCTGTGTTAATATAAATAACATCTTAGAGGGAAAAACAGAAAGCAAGGCAGAGAAAGGGGAATTTTAACTATTATGAGAAAAGGGGATGGCGATGGAGTACTTCATTCAGCAACTAATTAACGGAATTTCCGTGGGCAGTATTTACGCTCTGATCGCCCTTGGCTACACAATGGTTTACGGGATTATCAAGCTGATCAATTTTGCTCACGGCGATGTGTTTATGGTCGGATCGTTTATCGGGCTATATAGTGCCAAATATTTGGCGAATGCCGGTTTTCCGCCGGTGGTTGTACTGCTCTTGTCGCTGATCATCTCGATGACCATGAGTGCTTTGCTGGGGATCACAATTGAACGTCTGGCTTATAAGCCGCTTCGTAAGTCTACAAGGATCGCGGCGTTGATTACAGCAATCGGCGTATCGTTTTTACTGGAATATGTCGGAGTACTTATTCTTGGACCACAGGCGCAAGGGTTTCCGGATATCATGGTTAAGAAACAATATGAGTTATTCGGCAGTTCGATCCAGGTTGATTCGAATCAGGTCATGATTCTGATTACAACAATCGTCTTAATGCTTATTCTGCAATATATCGTACGTTATACTAAGACCGGCAAAGCTATGCGGGCGGTTTCGTTCGATATGGAGGCGGCGCGGTTGATGGGGATCAACGTAGACCGCACGATATCGGCAACCTTCGCGATCGGTTCGGCACTTGCTGCAGCTGCCGGCGTAATCTTCGGTATGACTTACAACTCCGTTGATCCGCTCATGGGTGTTATGCCGGGACTCAAAGCTTTCGTGGCCGCAGTGCTTGGAGGGATCGGTAGTATTCCGGGAGCTCTTGTAGGCGGACTGCTGCTGGGAACGGTTGAGACTGAAATTTCATCGCTGGGTTATTCCTCCTGGCGTGATGGTGTGGCCTTTGCCGTGCTGATTCTGATCCTGATCTTTAAACCATCCGGGCTGTTTGGCAAGAATGTCCGGGAGAAAGTGTAGGTGGAGAACAGCATGAAAAAGTTGAATAAGAAATTCTGGATGGGCATTATTCTTGCCTTAGCGTTCTATGGGATTGTTCAAATTCTTCTAACAACGGGAATCTTTAATGATGTAACCAGATCCATGTTGCTCCTGATCGGCGTCAATGTGATGCTGGCCGTCTCACTCAACCTGATTAACGGGATTACGGGGCAGTTCTCCATTGGACACGCCGGGTTTATGTCTGTAGGTGCTTATACCTCGGCTATTCTGACGCTTGACTATGATGTGCCGTTCATTCTGGCCATTGTGGCGGGCGGAATTGTAGCTGCACTATGCGGCGTGCTGATCGGGATGCCGACCCTTCGGCTGAACGGTGACTATCTGGCTATTGCAACGCTGGGATTCGGCGAGATTATCCGGATTATCCTGCTGAATACGGAATATGTCGGCGGCGCTTCGGGGCTCAGCGGTATTCCGGCAAAGTCGACATGGACCATTATTTTCTTCTTTGCTCTATTCACTATCGTTCTAATTAATAACTTTATCCGTTCTACGCATGGCCGGGCTTGTCTGGCAATCCGCGAGAATGAAATTGCCGCAGAGGCAATGGGGATCAACACGACAATGTATAAGGTTATTGCCTTTACCATCGGCGCGTTGTTTGCCGGTATGGCTGGCGGCTTGTCTGCTCATACCTTCTATGTCATCACTCCGGGCAGCTTTAACTTCCTGAAATCATTCGAAATTCTTGTAATGGTCGTTCTGGGGGGACTAGGCAGTACGGCGGGCTCAATCGTAGGTGCAGTCTTCGTTACCCTGTTGTACACCTATCTCCGTGAATTCCCGGAATGGCGGATGATTATTTATTCGATCGTTCTGATTATGATGATGATTTTCCGTCCGAGCGGTCTGCTTGGCAAAACCAAAATCAATTTCGGCAAGTTTGGTAAAAAGGAGGCAAAGCCAAATGGCAGCATCAGCGACAGCAGTACTCCTTGATGTTCAGGGGGCCAGCCGTTCCTTTGGAGGCCTCAAGGCGCTTAGCGAAGTTTCCCTCCATATTAACAAAGGGGAATTGATCGGTCTGATCGGACCGAACGGTGCCGGGAAGACAACCTTATTCAATCTGTTAACCGGGGTGTATCCGCCATCGACCGGTAAGATCATGCTTAATAATGAGTCGGTTGGCGGAATGAAGCCCTTTAAGATCAATCATAAGGGAGCAGCGCGTACCTTCCAGAATATCCGGTTGTTTACGGCGATGACGGTGCTGGAAAATGTAAAGATTGCTTTTCATCAGCATGCCAGACATTCATTGTTCAGCTCCATGCTCCGGTTGCCGAAGCATTTCAAGGGAGAACAGGAGATCACTCAAAAAGCGATGGATATTCTGAAGATATTCAATCTCGCGGATCAAAGTGAAGAAACAGCCGGAAATCTCAGCTACGGGAATCAGCGGCGCCTTGAAATTGCCCGTGCGCTTGCCGCTGGTCCCAAGCTGCTGCTGCTCGATGAGCCGGCGGCTGGTATGAATCCGAATGAGACCCGGGATCTGATGAATCTGATTGCCTGGATCCGCGAAGAATTCGATCTGACCATTCTCCTGATTGAACATGATATGTCGCTTGTAATGGGTGTCTGCAACCGGATCTATGTCCTGGACCGCGGAATACTTATTGCCGACGGAACTCCGGTAGAGATCCGGAATAATCCTAAGGTTATTGAAGCGTATTTGGGACAGGAGGCGTAAAGGCTATGCTTACAGTACAGGGAATCAATGTTTATTATGGAGCCATTCACGCACTGAAGGATCTCAGTATCAAGGTTAACCAGGGGGAGATAGTGACACTGATCGGTGCCAACGGGGCCGGTAAGTCGACACTCCTTAAGACACTTTCCGGGCTGCTCAAGCCGAAGAGCGGGAGTGTTGAGTTCCTGGATAAATCGATTGCGAACCAGAGCGTGCAGGCGATTGTGAAGCAGGGGCTGATTCATTGTCCTGAAGGCCGGCGTGTGTTCGCCAATATGTCAGTTGAGGAGAACCTTGAACTTGGCGCTTATTTGCAGGATGGGAAAACTCTTGCCGCCGATTTCGAGAGAGTATATAACACGTTTCCGAGACTTCGTGAACGCAAGAAACAGCAAGCCGGAACCTTGTCCGGAGGGGAGCAGCAGATGCTGGCCATGGGCCGCGCCATTATGGGACATCCTAAGCTGCTTTTGCTGGATGAACCTTCGATGGGCCTTGCTCCGCTGCTGGTTCAGGATATTTTCAAAATCATTCAGGAAGTCAATGCGGCGGGAACGACTGTACTGCTGGTTGAGCAGAATGCCCATCAGGCGCTCAAAATTGCCCACCGCGCCTATGTGCTGGAAACCGGAAGAGTTGTTCTGGAGGGAGACGCCAAGGAACTGGCGGATTCGGAAGAAATCAAAATGGCTTATCTTGGCCACTAGGCAGACTTACCTAATACGGCATCAAAGATCCAACATATAAAAAATTATATTATCAGGAGGCTGGGAGAAACTATGAAGAAAATTGGGGCCATTATTTTGTCAACCGTACTGACTGCGGTATTAGCATCAGGCTGCGGCAACAACAACACAGAGAACAGCAGTAACTCTGCAAACGGCGGAAATGCTGCCGGAGGCACAATCAAAATCGGTGCTGACCTTGAACTCACAGGCGGCCAGGCTTCTTTCGGCGACTCCGCATCTAAAGGGGCTAAGCTGGCTGTTCAGCAGATTAACGAAGCTGGCGGCATTCTGGGCAAGCAACTGGAATTGGTCGTAGCCGACAACGCCTCGAAATCCGAGGAAGCTACGCAGGCTGCGCAAAAACTGATTACCAACGATAAAGTAGTTACTATTATCGGTGCTTCCACATCGACCAACACACTGGGTATTGTTCCGGTTGCTACGGAGAAAAAAATCCCTCTCGTAGCTGTAGGAGCTACCAATCCTAAAGTAACCGTTGATGAGCGCAGTGGTGATGTGAATGAATGGGTATTCCGCGCAGCATTTATCGATCCTTTCCAAGGTCAGGTTATGGCTAACTTTGCGACCAATAACCTTAGCGCCAAAACTGCTGTAATCTACACAGACACATCGAGTGACTATTCGAAGGGTCTGCAGAAATTCTTTGAAGAAACCTTCAAAGCCAATGGCGGAGAAGTACTGAGCCAAGAGTCCTACCAACAAAAAGACTCTGACTTCAAAGCAGTGCTGACACGTATCAAAGAAGCTAATCCGGATGTTATCTATCTGCCAGGCTACTATGAAGAGGTAGGTAAAATCGTAAAACAGGCTCGTGAAATGGGTATTACTGTACCATTCCTGGGTGGCGATGGCTGGGATTCTCCGCAATTGGCGGAAATCGCAGGTGCAGCAGCTTTAGAGAACACTTATATGTCTAATCACTATTCGCCGGAAGATACTGCTACTGAAGTAACCTC
Organism: Paenibacillus pedocola; assembly: GCF_031599675.1. Classification (NCBI taxonomy): domain Bacteria; kingdom Bacillati; phylum Bacillota; class Bacilli; order Caryophanales; family Paenibacillaceae; genus Paenibacillus; species Paenibacillus pedocola. Next base: position 1,319,740 of record NZ_CP134223.1, read on the forward strand.
ATTCGTTGAAGCTTACAAAGCTGCGAATGGCGGTGCGGTACCGGATGGTATGGCTGCTCTTGGGTACGACGCACTTAAATTGGTTGCAGATGCGATTACCCGTGCAGGTGAAGCTGACCCAGCTAAGATCAAAGATGCTCTGGCAGCAACGAAGGATCTGCAATTGGCTACTGGTAAAATTACGTTGAATGAAACCCATGACCCGGTTAAAGCTGCGGTCGTCCTGAAATTCGTTAACGGCGTACAAACTTTTGAAGCAAAAGTTAATCCATAAGCGATTCTTCCGCATAGGATATGGGGAATGAACATTAAGGACTACGATTAATTGTGGTGAGAAGCGGGGAGCCTGGTGCTCCCTGAATCACCTTGGCTGTGATGAGAAAGGCTCAACTGTGAGCCTTTTTTTCGATTAACATGAAGCGGATTTTCATCAAACTTTGAGGAGGAACAGGCATGATTGTCGGTGTACCCAAAGAGATCAAAAATAACGAGAACCGTGTAGCGATCACCCCGGCGGGAGTGGAAGCCCTCCGCAAAGCAGGCCATGAGGTGCTGGTAGAGCAATCAGCCGGTATTGGCAGTGGCTTCACTGACAATGAGTATCTGGATAAAGGTGCCAGTATTCAATCCTCAGCGGCAGAAGTGTGGAATCAGGCGGACATGGTCATTAAGGTGAAGGAGCCATTGCCTGAAGAGTATGGCTATTTTCGCAAAGGTCTTATTTTGTTCACGTACCTGCATCTTGCTCCCGAAGCGGGTCTTACGCAGGCATTGGTTGATAGCGAAGTAACGGCAGTAGGCTACGAAACCATTCAACTGGAAGACGGCTCCTTGCCTCTGCTGATTCCGATGAGCGAGGTGGCCGGACGGATGGCGGTACAGATTGGAGCTCAGCTGCTGGAGAAGCCTCATGGCGGCAAGGGGGTTCTGCTGGGCGGTGTTCCAGGTGTACAGCCGGGTGAAGTGGTGATTGTAGGCGGAGGTATCGTAGGTACGAATGCGGCGAAAATGGCGCTGGGACTGGGTGCGCGGGTGACTGTGCTTGATTCGAATGCCGGCAGGCTCCGTTATCTGGATGATACTTTTGGCGGACGTCTGGTTACGATCATGTCGGATTCTTATCATCTTGAACAAGCGGTACGCAAAGCAGATCTGCTGATTGGGGCCGTCCTTATCCCCGGTGCCCGTGCGCCGAAGCTCGTGAAAGAGTATATGGTGCAGCAGATGGGAGAAGGCTCGGTTATTGTGGATGTGGCGATTGACCAGGGCGGTTCCATTGAGACCATCGACCGGATTACCACCCATGAGAATCCAACCTATGTGAAGCATGGGGTGGTGCATTATGCTGTGGCTAACATGCCGGGAGCGGTTGCCCGCACCTCCACGCTTGCACTCACCAATGTGACGGTACCTTATGCACTGCAAATTGCTAATTTCGGTATCCATAGAGCCGTGCTGGAGAATCCGGCGCTTGCCCGCGGGCTTAACGTCGTCGCCGGACATGTGACGAATGCAGCCGTTGCACAAAGTCTCGGATATGAGGCAGTGGACGGTGTGGCATCTCTGGCTGTGTATGGCGTATAGCAGATACAAAGAGTCAATAGTCTTTAACAGTCAGGAAGCATGTTGAGCGGGGAGAGCGAGCGGTGCCTGATCAAGCCGTTACTTCCCGTAAATTTTTATTCAAAAAAAGCTTGTCAAATTGTCCGGGGTTTGATATACTCATTTTTGTTGTGGTAATAACATAACTTGCTAAGCATGGCTCGTTGGTCAAGGGGTTAAGACACCTCCCTTTCACGGAGGTAACATGGGTTCGAATCCCATACGAGTCACCATATGCGGTAGTGGTGGAATGGCAGACACGCTATCTTGAGGGGGTAGTGGGTGTATACCCGTGGAGGTTCGAGTCCTCTCTACCGCATACATAAAAGGAACGGAAACCTTGATTTCAAGGATTTTCGTTCCTTTTGTCTTTTTGAGATCATAGTAGAGTATAGAGAGAGCTGCAGCACTTACCTGTTCAGGGCTCCTGCGTATTTGGGGTACAGCTGACGGATACAATCCGGGCAGATGTCATGGGTGAATTGCAGGGAGAGCTGGAACTGAAGATAACGTTCGACCGATAACCATTCCTCTTTGCTGTTCCGGACGGATTTACAGGAGGCACAGATCGGAACAAGGCTGCTGGGGATAGGCCGGGGACGCATGGGATGGCAGCCGCGGACCGGATCAGTCTGGCGGATCTCGCCAGGGCCGCTGTCACGCATGGAAAGAGCGAGGGTCTGCAACCCGGCAGACTGCCCGGATAGAAGCGGAAAGGCGTCCAGGCGGAATACCCTGCCCATCTTATCAGGGGTGTGGAGGATGAATTCTGAGCTTGCGACCAGGACTCCGCCCTGAAGGATGTGCTGTATGGACTCGTTTAGAGCTGTGAGCTGGACGGGGATAGCGATCCACTTTTCAAAAAGCTCCAGGTAATGAACTCCGATCCATTCATGTGCTGGAGAGAATCCATAGGAATGGCAAAGTTCCTTCCAGTGATCATTGATAAATAAAATAAAACCATAGCTGTCGATAACAAGGAGGTTATGGGGGAGAGCATTAAGTGAAGAGGTAAGGGAAGAAGATAAGCTCAATGGCAAGGTTATCGCTCCTTGAATTCTTGCAGGATGGGAAGTTAAGATGGAGGCAGGCCCAGAAGCTGCGAAATCTGACGGCGGTAGCGCTCGGCCTTCCGTGTGCCATGGATTAGATTGGACAAGCGATAAGGCGGAATTCCGTATAACTCACAGAATTTCTTCTGATCCAGCTGCATTTCTGTCAGACGCTGTTTGATAGCCCAGCCATAGGGGGTCACGGGACGTTTGCTGTTCAACAGGCTTCACCTCTTATCGACCTTCCGGCACTATGGTATAATAGCGTACAATAATATTAACTAATTATATACTTTTTTACGTCATTTTACAATATAAATTACGTTATTACGTGAATTTGATGTAGTGGAAGGCGGTTGGCCGATGTCATCGATATACGAGCGGATAGAATTCCTAATTAAGCAAAAGGGGCTTACGAAGAAGTCCTTCTGTGAGCAATTGAATATCAGCACAGGCAATATGGGGGACTGGAAACGGGGGAAGTCGACACCGGGAACCCATAAGCTGATTGAGATCGGCGCCTTTTTTCATGTGAGTCTGGATTGGCTGATTTTGGGCAAAACTGCAGCTGAAACGGTGCGCGAAGGCGGCGGGGAGTATTCGTCTGCCCAAATGCGGCAACACAGTTGCCAAACTGAAGAACTGCTTCCCAAGGAGCAGGAGTTCATCAAGGAATATATTGAATTTACCCAGTACCGCAGGCAGAAGCAGGCCGAGGGGAATTCATAAAGGGCATCTTTACATTTTGTGAAATCCGTTTTATAATATTGAATGTTGGCCTCAGACAAAGCTTTAACATTGTACACACCGCGCGGTAGTGGTGGAATGGCAGACACGCTATCTTGAGGGGGTAGTGGGTGTATACCCGTGGAGGTTCGAGTCCTCTCTACCGCATACTATGAAGAAACCTGAAATTCCTTGATTGCTAAGGGATTTCAGGTTTTTTTTCTTGTTGTGCTCATGCAATGGTGTTTTATTAGGTAAAAGAGAGACGCTTCGCACATGGCAAATGCCGTATGTGAAGTGTCTCTTTTGGGATAATAAAATGTATCTAGTCCAGCAGTTTGGCAATATCCGCTTCAATTTGATCCGGTGTGGTCTGCGGAGAGAAGCGCTTCAGTACACGGCCTTCCTGGTCGACCAGGAATTTGGTGAAATTCCATTTGACACTCTTTGAGCCCAGCAGGCCCGGAGCTTCTTTGGACAAGTATTTGAACAGCGGATGCGCATCGTCACCCTTTACATCAACCTTTTCATACATCGGGAAGGTTACTCCATAATTAATTTCGCAGAATTCAGCGATGTCCTCGCTTTCCCCCGGCTCCTGTCCGGCAAATTGATTGCTTGGAAAGCCAAGCACTTCAAAACCGCGGTCCTTGAATTTATCGTATACCTCTTGAAGCCCCTTATACTGAGGGGTGAATCCGCATTTACTGGCTGTGTTCACGACGAGCAGCACTTTACCTTTGTACTTCGACAGCGATTCTTCTTGTCCGCGCAAGGTGTTGGCTTCAAAATCATAAATACTCATGAATCTGGCCTCCCGAATATAAATTTATCACAATTTAATTTTACACCATTTATCATAGGATGCAAGCCGCTGAGGTGTGACAACATTGTATTATCGTTTCAAATAATGACTATTGTTTAAGGTTTAAGTATGCGCGATTAAAAATTCGGTTCAAAAGGAGAAGATCAACAATGACAACATTGAAAATGAAGGCCTTGTATACAGCGACAGCTACAGTCCGCGGCGGACGTGAAGGTTCTGTGGAATCCTCCGACGGCGCTTTGAAGCATGATTTGAAAATGCCCAAGGAGCTTGGCGGACCGGGAGGCAATGGCACCAATCCGGAGCAGCTGTTTGCGGCAGGGTATGGAGCCTGTTATGAGAGTGCACTTGCCAATATTGCCCGTAAAGAGGGAGTCAAGCTTCAGGATGTTGTAGTTACTTCCAACGTGCTGATCGGCAAAGACGAAAGCGATGGAGGGTTCAAGCTGGCGGTGAAGCTGGATATCAGCCTCCCTGGCATTGAGCGTGCGAAGGCGGAAGAACTTGCTGCAAAAGCACATGAATTCTGTCCATACTCCAAAGCGACCCGCGGGAATATTGAAGTTGAATTAAATGTAATCTAAGAGCGGTATAAACCTATATTCCTGGGAATAATGGCTAAATAGAGACGGATAGCAGATATGAGTAATAAATAGCGGGCGGCAGCGCGTACTTTGGTTGACATCACCCCCAAAATTCTTTAATATGTCTAAGTATCTGTTAAAGTTGCGTGCGCTACTAAATACCAAAAATTTAAATAATGGGTGATGAAGATGTCTTACAGACCGAAAATTACGAATGTGACCAAAGCCAGCAGCAATGATAAAGAAGGCTTGTACGAATTTATTATTAAGACTGCTGACGGAACACAGTGCCGCGCGTTCTACAGTCGGTTTCCGGAATGGAAAATGACGAACATCAGCCGCCTGCTTAAAACCCCATGCCCGGTTTGCCGTAAAGATTTCATCTGCAAATGCATGGAAGCATTCACAGCTGATTTTGAAGGACAAATGATCGGGGACGAATGGATCGACAAGGCGATTGCCGAATAATTAAACGGACGGACGATAAGAGCGCGGGAGCTATCCCGCGTTTTTGTTTTTCCTTGGATTAGGCTTAGGTCAATTAGGATATGCTGAGCAAACAAGGGGGTGTGGAATATGGAGCAAAGGTATGGAGGAGGAGAAGGGCAAGCGGTTGTACTGATCGACGGTGTATGTCATCTTTGCCAGGGCCTGGTCCGCTTCATTATTCCGCGTGATCCCGGGGGCCGTATAAGGTTTGCAGCTCTGCAGAGCGAAGTTGGGCGTGAACTGCTGATTACTGCAGGCCTTGAGACAGACCGGCTAAACACAGTTGTACTGTTTGAAAATGGCAGGTTTTATACAGAATCGTCTGCTGTGCTGCGCATCGCCCGCATGCTGCGTTTTCCGTGGCCAGCCGCCTATATCTTCATTCTTATGCCCCGTCCGCTGCGCAGCGCCGTATATCGGCTTGTAGCAAGAAACCGTTACCGCTGGTTCGGGCGTGATGAGCAGTGCCTGCTCCCTACGCCGGATATCCGGAAGAGATTTCTCTGAAGGGTCAGGCAGCAGTTGACATAAAAAATCAGCAGCGGGAGACCCCCCGCTGCTGATTTTTGCAAATATAAGATTTATTTAGTGAGTGCTTCTGCTGATAGCGGGTAGCTTTGGACAAGCTTCCATTTACCGTCCGCCGACTTTTTCAGCGTAGTGACCATGGTGGTGCGGTTGTCCTGGAATTGTGGTCCTTTAAGCTTCTTGGTCGTCTGCACTGAATATATGGCGGCTTCATTACCTGTATAGTCGATAATCTTCGAGGATTCAATCACGGTTTGAAGATCGTAAGCCTGGAAAACCTGGCCGGCCATTACTTTGTTCTGCTCGTACGCGGGGGAGGACTCGTCAATGGTAGACTGCACACCCTCAAGATCCTCTTTGTTGGTGAAGTCTATATTTGCGGCAAATACAGCTTTGATCGCTGCCTCATCCGTCTGCGGCACAGTAACGGCTGCATTCAGAACCCCTTCCGGAAGGCTATATTTCATAGCTTGAACCTGCACATTGCTGATTTTCCAGCCGGAATCCTTGGAACTGCGGGTTAGGGAATAGACATTCTCGGACTGACTGTTCGGCATGAACGGCCCGCTGACTTTTTCAGAGGACTCAATGGTATGTACAGTCACTTCATTTGTTTTTACATCGATAATGTTCATCTGATCTACCGTATTTTTGAGCTCGTAGGTTGCGTATTGTTCCTTGAGCTGCGGGCCAATCTGAGCCAGAGGGGATTTGGAATCAATGAGGCTCATGAATCCGTCATAGTTCTCTTCATTAGAATAGGATACAAACTTTTTGAAGAAATCAGCAATCTCAGCAGTGTCCACAGAGCTCTGGAGGCTGGTGATCTCAACGGTTCTGGTAGTAGCATTCCAGACCACGTTGTTGCCTGTGGCTTCACTTACAAACCGGACGGGTACATAAGTGACGTTATTAACCATTTTAGGAGCAGTCTGCAGCGGTTTGATGATCCCGTTAATGCTCGCATTTTTGCTGCCGATCTGCAGCTTGATGGTCAGGCCTTCCTTGGTAGCGGTTATCGTGCTTGTCTTGGCATCAAATACCAGTTTCAAGCCCAGCTTCTCGAAAATTGGCCGCATGGGAACGAGGATGGAGTGCCCGTCATTCAGGGGGGCATTGGTCGTCGTCAGGTTAAGCTTTTGCTGGTCAATCTGGACTGAGATGGGTTTCTCTGCTGCCGATGCGGACAAGCTGATAGCGCTGGATAAGGTGAGTACAGCAATAAATCCGGGTAGTATTTTCATTTGCGGAAAATCTCCTTTTTAAATAGTAGTTTTGGTTGGAAAATGTCTGCCACCTGATATTATAACCGAGAAATACATCTTGGGTATATATCCCATTTTGGATATGGCCTGCCAGAAAATTAGGGAGTAGCCGCCGTACGATAAAAAAATTATTGCTGCTCTACTGCATATATGCTACTATAGCTGTAAATTAAAGGATTAACAGCGGAAGCACCGTTCAATGACCGTATCTCACGGTTATTGGCGGTGCTTTTTTTGTTGTCTCAATTACAAGAAAGGAGAGTGGCTTCATGGCGGCGAGAATTGTACTGGCCGTGCGCGAGAGTCAATACATTGAACCGTTGCTGCATTATATCCATCACAGTGATTACGGTGAGCTGTTGCGGGTATCAGCGTTCAGCAGGCCGGAAACCTTTATGGAATTTATGAAAAGCGAAGAGACGGTGGATGCGGTCGTCGGAGATCCCTTCTTCATTGAGGCCTGGCTGGTGGAAGGGAAGAATACGGTTCCGTGGGCAGTCCTTAGTGAGGATGGCCGGACATTAGGCAAGAGTGCTAATCTGGCTGGCGGCGTGGTCATTGCGAAATACCAGTCGCTTCCCGCACTTCTCGAATCCATACTCCAGCTGTGTGATGTGGTGCGATCGAGGCCATCCTCCGCGGATAGAGAACAGACCCTCATACTCGGAGTGGTCTCGGCGACGGGCAGCAGCGGCAAAACAACTCTTGCACTCAATATGTCCAAACAGCTTACGGATTTAGGGTTGTCTGTCTTCTATTTGAATCTGGAAAGTGTGGACAGCAGCGGATTATTTGTGCCGATGCCGGCGGGGAACACACCCGGACTTGAACGGTTGCTCTATGAGCTCAAGGCAGGCCGGGGGGAAGGGGGCAAGGACAGCGCAGGGAATATTGAGCTGGGAAGATATGTAGCCAGGTATGACCGCCTGCGCTGTGATGCATTCAGACCTGTAGAGAACTTCAAAGAAATGCTCCAGATGACCCGGCAGGATACGCTGGATTTATTGGAACTGCTGGATGCAGCCGGAAGCTATGACATCGTGATTGTTGATGCCGGCAGTATTGAAGAGGAACGGACTCTGGCTGTATTGCAGCGGTGCGGGATCCTGCTATGGATGCTCAGAAACGATGAGGCAAGCATGTACAAAACCCTAAGGTGGCTGGAGCATGGCAGCCATCCGCATTCCGGCTGGCCGCCGGATATTCAGGAGAGGAGCCGGTTTGTACTCAACTTTGCTACGGATTCAGTGCAGAACACGCCAGTTCCTGAAGAAATTAAGCTGGATGCTCTGCTTCCTTATATCCCGTCCTGGGGCTTACGGCATCATGTTGAGCTCAGCCTCAGTTCTCCGCAGTTTATGGCTGGCGTTCAGCAGCTCTGCGAAGGAATCATAGAGCCGGTATTACCTCTCGTATTTACAGGTAATCTGCATGAATGAAGAGCTGTTCAGGAAGCTCAGGCGTGACATCCGCGCAGGACTTGATGTTACATCGGCTGCAGGCAACCATGAGCTCAGCGCATATATAGAACGAACCATTCTGGAAATGCAGAGCCTGCGGTATTTAACCGCCCAGGAGAAGCATGAGCTGGTGAAGAAGCTGTTCGATTCCTTCCGGGGGCTGGATGTGCTGCAGCCGCTGGTTGATAATCCGGCGATCACTGAGATTATGATCAACAGCCATGATGAGATTTTTGTGGAGGAGGAAGGTCAGATCCGGCGTCTGCCGCTGGCCTTCGAGTCTAGAAGCAGACTGGAGGATATTATCCAGTCGGTGGTATCCGGGGTGAACCGGGTAGTCAATGATTCCTCGCCGATCGTGGATGCACGGCTGCGGGATGGCTCACGCGTCAATGTTGTGCTGCCGCCGGTAGCGCTGAAGGGGCCGGCCATGACCATCCGCAAATTTCCCGAATCGCCGATGACAATGGGCGAACTGGTACAGCGCGGTGCGCTAAGCGGAGAGGCGGCGGAGTTTCTGCAAATTCTGGTTGCTGCCGGATACAACATTTTTATCAGCGGCGGTACTGGCTCCGGCAAGACTACATTTTTAAACGCCCTTTCCCAGTTCATTCCGCCGCAGGAACGGGTCATTACGATCGAGGACTCCGCCGAGCTGCAAATTGTCACCGTGCCTAACCTTGTCTCCCTGGAGACGAGGAACGCCAATACGGAGGGACGCGGGGAGATTACAATTCGTGATCTGATCCGCTCATCCCTGCGGATGCGGCCGAACCGCATCGTGGTCGGTGAGGTCCGGGGAGCCGAATGCTTGGATATGCTGCAGGCGATGAACACCGGCCATGCGGGAAGCTTGTCCACAGGGCACTCGAACAGCGCGCGGGATATGGTCAGCCGCCTGGAGACGATGGTGCTTAGCGCAGCTAATCTCCCTGTAGCCGTAGTCCGGCAGCAGATCGGCTCGGCGATCGATATCTTCGTACATCTCTCCAGGCTGCGGGACCGTTCACGAAGAGTGCTGGAAATTTGCGAGGTCATTGGAATACAAGATGGGGAGGTGGTGCTGAACCCATTGTATGAGTTCCGGGAGACAGGGGAAAGTGACGGAAGGGTAGACGGCGCCCTTGTTGCCTGCGGCAATCCTCTGCAGCATTCCGGCAAGCTGAAGATGGCCGGAGTGAGTAACTATCCCCTGGCGCAATTTGAGTCTGGGATTTCGAAGGGGGTACTGATATGAAGCAATCACATAGGATGCCAGTCCGCTTACCGGTTCGGCGAAGCAGATTCGGTGTTGTAAGCGAGAATGGAGTGAATGAAAAGGAAAAGCAAAGGAGGCCTCAACTGCCGGACTATACGGTGTACATATTGTCCCCCGGATTAAAAATGCTGGCGGTGCTGGCAGGCGGGCTGCTGCTTTTTGGCCTCGGCTATCTGTTCTATCACCAGGTGCTGCTCTCCTTGCTGCTGGTTCCGGGAGGAGCCTATGCGCCGCGGATCCTGCGTGATTATCTTAGAGACCGGCGGCGCTCGGCGCTCAATCTGCAGTTTAAGAAGACCTTGTTTTCACTCTCTTCTTCGCTTTCCGCCGGACGTTCGGTCGAGAATGCTTTTCGTGAAGCAGTTGCGGATCTGCAAATGCTCGATCCAGAGGGAAGCAGCGATATGCTCTCAGAGCTGACGATTATCTGCGCCCGGATGGAATATAACCAGCCGGTGGAGGAGGCGTTGCATGACTTCAGCCTGCGGGCCGGGATGGAGGATGTCGAGCGGTTTGCCGATGTGTTCTCCGTCTGCAAGCGCACTGGCGGCGATCTGGTCGAAGTGGTGCGCCGCACGTCCACGATTATTGGGGAGAAGCTTGATATCCAGCAGGATATTGCCGTCAGTATTGCCCAGAAGAAATTCGAGGCCAAAGCGCTGCTGGCCGCTCCGTTAATGATGGTTCTATTTATGAGCCTGACCGCAGGCGACTATATGGAGCCGATGTATACAGGTGCTGGAATGGCCATTTCGACCTTAGCGCTGGCTGGTTTGTTTCTGTGTTATCTCTGGACTTCCAAGATCATGAATATTCCGCTGTAAGGAGGCGAGGTAATGCTGCAGTGGTTGTGCGGCGGGGCCGCGATAGCTTTGGGACTGTGCTGGATGCTTCTGCGGCTGAAATGCGGCCGCCGGTATGCCGTGCTGCGCAGCCTGCCGATGGAGGGACTGCGGCTGCGTGGAATTGGAGAACCCTTTCTGCTGCTGATCGAGCGATGGAGAATTGGCAGTCATCTGCCTTCGGTCATGTTCAGAATCCAGCGGTCGCTGCAGCAGAGCTATGGCATGCGCTACAGCTCAGAGCGGACATTAATCTTTATGGCAGAAATGTTCAGCTACAGTTGGCTGTTTATGCTTGGGGGCAGCCTGCTGACCGCCTTCAGCGGTGAGCAGGCCGGAATCATAATCGGCGCGGTCCTGGCGCTGATATTACCGGTTGCGCTGGTTAGTGATCTGCATAAGAAAGTACGGCTGCGTGAACAGAATATTATGCTGGAACTGCCAGAGCTGCTGAACAGCATTGTACTGCTGGTTGGCGCCGGAGAGACTGTGCAGCGGGCGATTATCCGCTGTGTTGAGAGCCGCAAGGGCAACTATAGTCATCCGCTTTATAAAGAATTATTTATTATGACTACGGAATGGGAAGGCGGCTATTCATTCCAGCAGGCTTTCGAGAATTTCAGCAAACGCTGCGCGGTACAGGAGGTGTCACTGTTTACAACGACGGTGCTGCTGAATTACCGCAGAGGCGGTGCAGACTTTGTTCTATCGCTGCGGGATCTTTCCCGGATGTTATGGGAGAAACGGAAGGCGGTCAGCCGGACGCGCGGGGAACAGGCTTCCTCGAAGCTGGTTTTCCCGATGGTGTTAATTTTTTTGATTGTAATTGTGCTGGTGGGAACACCGGCGATCATGATGCTGAAAATGTAGGAGGATGAGGATAATGATGACGACGTTAGCGGAGGCTGCAAAAGGCTTGTGGAAGGATGAAGAGGGGCTGGGCACGCTGGAGATGATTATGATTATTGCGGTTTTGATTGCGGTGGTTCTGGTGTTCCGCACAGAAATTGTGAAGGTGGTCAAGGATTTGATTAGTACAGCCGGAAGTAAGAGCCAGGAAGTTTTTGATTGATGAACCTGAAGAATGACGAAGGCAGCTTCACCATTGAAGCGTCTATGCTGCTGCCAATCATCATGGGGATTACGATGCTGCTGTTGTTTTTTTGCCTGTATACCTACCAAAGGACTATGCTGCTGCAGGTAGCCTCTGTTACGGCAGAACGGGCGGCTTTCAATTGGGATAACAGTCATAAAGGTGCGGAGGGGGCCTTCGCGATTGGGTATTACGATTCGTTGTATTGGCGCATTGGAGAGGATGGATTGCTCACCTCACTTTTTGGCGCAGAAGCCGGTGATGGCGGAGTTCAGCTGACCCTGCCTGCTGCGGGAGGCTCTGGGACATTGCCAGTTGTCAAACTTCAGCAATCGGCAGCGAAGGTTCCGGCTAATATAACTGGTGAACTGGCCTACACCTACAGTCTGACTAGCCGCAAAGTAAGTGCAGAGTTGAAGCGCGTGCTTCATCTGCCGGTGCTGGATGAAATCCTCGAGGATAACGCTGAACCGGAAGTGCAGGTGCAATCGGTTGTTGCAGATCCTGTGGAGTTTATCCGCACCGTGGACCTGATGCGTTATTATGGAGCGAAGTTCAAGGGAAAGGGACAGGACAGCGGTTCCGGGACAAGCATGGAGAAGCAGGACGCAGGCAAGATGCTGACTAAGCTGAAAAAGTAGGCAGCTAGATAAAGTAGGAGATTTTGAGTCTTAAGGAGCGATGGCTCAGGATAACACGCCAGGGGAGGAGGCTTGGTTGAGGATGCTAAAGGCTTTGACTACCGGTCAGCGAAAAGGGCAGACATCCAGACGGAACAACCGGACCGAAGGCTCAGTCTCGATTTTTCTGATCATGGTGCTGGCATTTGTATTTCTGTTCACAGCTGTATTGATTGATTACGCAAGGATTGCCGCGGCGAATGTACAGCAGGAGCGTCTGGCAAGGGCAGCGGTCCGCTCGGTGATGTCCTCATATGATATCAGCCTGCGGGAGAATTACGGCTTGTTCACCTTCGGGGGCGATGACGGAGATCAGCTGCTGTCCGGTGTGCTGAATGATAATTTATACGAGAGCGGTCGGGGGGATGCCTTTAATCTGCTGCCTGTCAAGCTGGATACTTCTTCCTTAACCTGGAGCCGCCCCATTGGGAGCTACGATATCTTCCGCAGGCAGATTGCCGAGGAGATGAAATATAAGGCACCGGTTGACTTCACGCTGGAGCTGGCCGGAAAGTTCAGGCCGCTGTCGGCGGCGATGGGGGAAGCTTCACGTTCAACGAAAGTGCTCGGTAAGCTGCAGCCTTTATATGATGCGCGCGAAGCAGCACTGGATCTCATGATGAAGCGGCGGCGGCAGGCAGCGGAGAGCGGGAGAGTACTGCAGCAGATGATTATGAATCCTCCTCAGGAAAATGTGAACACTCTTTCTCTTGGGAATATTGCATCTGCGGCTGACATTGTGGCCATGTACAGAGATTATGTCGGAAAATACTATGCTGACCTATACCGTGACCGGGAAACGCAGTCTGAAAAGTATCAGCAGGCTCTTGCCCGCTATATAGAGCAAGCTGCCGCTCTGATTTCAGATCTCCCTGGCACTTTGTCCGCTTACAAGCTGGAGCATAACTCTCTGATGGCTGAGGCGAAAGAGGCGCTTAAGCAGGCCGGAGAACTAAATGAGCAAATGAGAAGTGTGCTGGAGCAATCCAGAAACAGCGGGGCTGAGAGCGGTGAAGCTTCGGCAAGTGGATGGGATATTCCAGGCAGCAGCAGTACTGAACTGAGTGCCGAGCCGCTGGCAAAGCTGCGTGAGCAGGAAGACGCGCTGATTCTTACGCCTGCCGAAATCAGCGGGATGGAACAAAACTTGCATGCACAGGAGTTAGCTTCGCAGGCGGTAGAACCGCCGGTTTCCGTCCTGCCGGCCGTGCTGTCCGAAGTCTCCGGGCTGTATGCTGATTTTACCCAAATGAGTACTGCCGTAATAGACGCTTCACATGCCAGCAGTAATTATCTGAACAATTACGGAGATAACGGGGCCGTTATTACAGCCGAAGCAGCCCGGATCGAAGCGCATCGGACCTCGGATGGTGAGCGTAAGCAGCTGGAACGGCAGGTCAAAACCAAGCTTGGAGATGCCATGGAGCTGCTGGAGCAGATACGTGGTCTGGGAGATAGCGCGGAGGCAGCTATGGGGCGGTACGGCACACTCAGGCAATATTATGAGGAGAATATTAAGCTTAATCAGGCGCAGGATCAGGAGACAACAGGGGAATCCGGTAGCGGTACGGATATTTATTCTGCGGGCAGCTCAGCAATGGGGAAGGTGGATGGTCTATATGCCTCCATAGGCAGCATTATGGAGGGCGCGCGGGATAGGTTATTCCAAACAGAATACTCAGCGCTATATTTTCCGTACTTTGATCTTTCTTTGCTGGCACCGGCAGTCTCTGGCCCTGCCGGTGATACAGCCTCTGTGCTGGCAGATCAGCTAGATCCGCATGCCCAGGAGCTGGAGTACATTTTATACGGCTTTCATAATCCGGCAGGAAATGTGGCGGCAGCCTTTGGGGAGATCTTTGCACTCAGGCTGGCTATCCGGACGATGGAGGGTTTTATCGAAAGTGCCCGGCTCAGCAATCCGCTGGCCATTCTGGCTGCGGCACTGCTGTACGGAGTGGAGCAGGCGGTTCAAGATATGCTGCTCCTATGCAAGACTGGAGAGGTTCCGTTGTCCAAATACTTGCCTGCAAAGCTGAATTACCGCGATTACTTGCGCCTGTTTATGCTGCTGCACGGGACGGGGAATGTACAGCTGTCCCGGATGCTGGCCCTGATCAGGCTTGATACAGGAATCAACCCGGCGGAAAGGTTCACTTACGCTTCAGCAGAGATCCGTATGGGCCTGCGGCTGTGGTTTTTGCCGGGTGTGGTGAAGCTGCTGGATTACAGCTCGGCTCTGCCCGGTGATGTGGAAGATAAAGTGTACTACCGGGCAGTGCAGGCTGATTTTTCTTATTAGCAGGAGGTTGGCAGAATGAAGCACTGGTACCAGCAGAGACGATGCAAGCACCAGGATGAAGGCAGTATGGTTGTTGAAGCGGCTATGGTCCTCCCTATGTTTCTTCTGTTCGTCTTATTCCTGATCTTTATCGTTCAGATGACGTTGTATTCGACGGCTCTGCAGAGCACCGCCTCCGACACGGTCAAGATGATCTCAACCCATATCTATCCTGCGGCTTTGGCCGCGCAGAAGTGGGGGGAGCAGGGTAGCGGTACAGCTGATCCGGCAGGTGCCGGCAGCAATAGCGGGAAGGCAGGCGGAGCAGCGGATGGAACAACTGCAGGAGCAGCTGCCGGTTCAACACTGTCTTCCGGCAAGTGGGGTATTCCCCGTCTGTCACTTACGGAATGGAGCGACAGCTATGCAGCTGATCTGCCGGCACCTGTTGATGAGTGGGTCAGATCTGCCGTGCAGCGCGCAGAGGGGCCGCTGCAGGAGCTTCAGGCTGAGGCGTCGCAGTCTGTGCTTGACCTTGCACTTAAGCCTCTGGTCAAGCCGTATCTGGCTACAGATTGGCTGGAATATGACCGGCTTCATGTCTCCAATGTCACCGTTCCGGAGCTGAAGAACGGCACACGCCCCTACTTCGGACTTGTCGTCAGCTACGAGCTGCCGATGAAAGTGCCTTTTTTGAATCGGAGTATCGTTCTTGAAGCCAGCGCGGTAGAACGGCTCTGGATAGGGAATACCGATGCTGCAGGGCAGAGCGGGAATGCCGGAGAGGGCGGGGAGCATGGCTCGATCGTAATACTGGACAAGCCGAATCCCGGAGTTGCCAATCATCAAGGCAGGATCCGGGTCAAGGTTCCGCCGGGAGCATCGGCTAACTTGTCCATTTTCTATAAGAGCGGCCAGAGTACGGCGAAATATTTGGGCTGGAAGCAGGCAGACGAAGCCGGATATATCGAATGGGAGTGGAAAATCGGGGTAAATACGACGCCGGGTTCCTGGCCCTTTGTAATCACTCTGGACGATGGGACCAGCCTGGAAGCAACTTTTACAGTAGTGAAATGATACAGCGGAAGAAGGCGAATTGCAGATGGCGGAGTGGGCTTTTTGGGGCTGCCTGTTCTTTCTGGGGGCGGCATTCATCACGGATTTGCGGCGGATGCGGATACCGAACTGGATCTCCGTGCTTGCTTTGATGACAGGGCTATGTTCAAGGGGATTCATTTACGGCTGGCATGGATTGCTGTTTGCACTTTGTGGTGCATCCGCGGGTTTTGCCGTCCTGCTGCTCATGTATTTCATGGGAGCGGTGGGTGCTGGGGATGTGAAGCTTTTTGCTGGAATTGGGGCCTGGCTGGGGGTATGGTTCTCACTGCAGGTAATTATGTATTCCGTTTTGTTCGGCGCAGTGATCGGTTGGATCATTTTGCTGGCCCGAAGAGAGACAGGCAGGCGCATGCGCAACGTTATCAGCAGGACCGCCGGATTTCTGCTGCTGCGTAATCCCGCATTATTAAGAAGCGGAAAGGACAGCGAGATGCTAAGGTTTCCTTTTATGCTGGCTGTTCTTCCGGGATATTTATGCGCCTATGTCTACCTTTAGATTAGGAGGTGATGCTTGTTGTTCGGACTAAAGCGTGATTTTATACAACAGGATGGTATATCGATGCAGTTGGGGAGCCCTGACGGATTGTCGGCTGCAGAGCTTAACATGGTTCAGGCCAGGATGCTGATGAATACGGTTATTCCCCATCATCTGCGTTTGCTGCTAAGGGAGGTTGATCTGCAGGTTACCCTGGAATATGCTGTCTCCCGCCGTAAAATGCTCAGTCATCTGCTGAAAAGTGAAAGACTGGGTATGGCCGATTTCTTTGGACTGCTGCTGCAGATTACCCGGGGGATTGAAGAGGGCAGGCTGTATATGCTGCGGGCGGAGCAGTACGCACTGCATGAGGACTATATTTTTGTAGATGGGTCACTAAGCAGCGGCAAGGTATATCTAACTTACATACCCTTGCAGTCTGAAAGGCTGCAGGCACCACCTGGAGAGAGCATGAAGTCTCTGATCATGGTGCTTATGGCATCGGTCACAGAGCTTTCCGGAAGCGGGGTCCAAAGACTGCTGCAGTACTGCGGCAGTGAGGATTTCACCATGGCAGGACTCAAAGCGCTTCTGGCAGAGCTGCTGGCTGACGGAATTCCTGTGAGTAGACCCTCCGGAAATACAGATTCTGCTCCGCCGGCTGCAGAGACAATGATAAATCATAACCCACAGGTGATTGCAGCGGTGGAACCAGCTGTGCCGCAGAGATGGTCGTTCACTCAGCCGCAGGTGGACGCAACCATGGCTGGGCAGATTGAAGCTCCATGGAGCAATTCTTTGCCTAAACTCAGATTAAAGGAAGACTCGGACTCGCTTGGTCCTGCAGATACCGTGAATGACGGGAACTTACCTTCCTCCAATAGAACTTATGCTGCATTAGGCGCTGTTTTGGTAGATGCGTTGTTGTGGAAGTTTCTTTATTTGGATCATGCGCTCATGATCTGGTTAATTGTTTGCCTTACAGCGACCTTAATACTGGGAATTCTGTGCTGGATGGTATGGAGTGAAAGATTGACGTTCGGGCGGAATAAGGTGGAGGCTGATAACGAGGAAGAACCTGAGCCGGAAGAGGGAAGGTTAGATAAACACAGGCAGAGCCGCAAGCCGAAGAAGGAGCTGGAGTGGGATTTTGGCAGAAATCCGCAAGTGCCTGTTCGTCCCCTGGCTCCATTCAGGACCGGACGGGAGCCGGCTGCACCGGTTTACCCGGATATTGAGGATATGCGGCACAGGACGGCAGCGGAGGGCAAACATCAACCTGCTCCGGAAGCGGCAACAGCGCTGCTGACGCGAAGCGATGCTCCAGGTAAGGAATGGGAGAAGGCAGAGCGGGCACACGCAGCTCCTTATCTTGAACGAATCCAGACAGATGAAGGCGATATCCGTGAGAGGATTGAACTGAACCGTGCCAGCTTTATTATCGGCCGCTCCCCGGAGGTTGCCCAATATGTAGAGAAGTCCGAGGGAGCCTCAAGGGTGCATGCCGAGATATCAAGGGGCCCGGCAGGGTATATCCTGAAGGATCTGGATTCGAGAAACGGAACGCTGTATCAGGGAGCTCCGATGATCCCCTACAAAGAATATCCGCTGACTGAAGGGAGTGTGTTTACAATCGTAAAAGGCTGTTACACCTTCCGTTCAGCCTGAGAACAGGCCGGGGAGAACGGGCATGCCTCACTCTGATTTAAGCTGCTCCAGTGCTGGCTGCAAGGTTGGATAAGTGAAGGTGAAGCCATGATTCACCGCTTTGGCCGGAAGCACCCGCTGGCCCTCCAGCAGGATTTCCGAGAGTTCACCGACAGCTGCCTTTAATAACACGGCAGGAACCGGAAACCAATGCGGACGATGATATACTTTGCCGATCATTTTGCCGAACTGCCCGTTAGTTACGGGATTAGGGGCCGTGGCATTGACCGGGCCTGTAATTTCCGGGGTGCGGATACAGAAATCGATCAGACGGGCGATATCCTCAAGGTGGATCCAGGAGAGCCATTGCTTCCCGTTGCCGATCCTGCCGCCGAAACCAAGGGAATAGGGTAGCTTCATTTTGGGGAAAGCTCCGCTTTCGTTACCCAGAACTACACCAGTACGCAGTTTGATCAGCCGTACCCCCTGATAAGCTTCATCCGCAGCGGCTTCCCAGGTCTTTACGACTTCTGAAGGAAAGTCCATGACCCGGGCTGGTGAATCTTCGTCAAAGGTATCATTCAGTGATGTACCGTAAATGGCGACAGCAGAGGCTTGGAGGATAACGGGCGGTTTATGCACGAGGGCATGAAGCAGTTTACCGGCGGCGCTAACGGTTTCAAGCCGGGACTGCATAATTGCTTTCTTCCCGCTTGGACTCCAGCGCTGGCTGAGTGAGGCTCCGGCAAGATTAACTAGAGCATCCGCCTTTTCAGCAATTTCGGGAGTGACAGCAAGGTCATCCCAAGTTGTGTAGCTGAGGGCCGGATGAGCCGGTTTACTCTTCGGCGGTTTTCGTCCGACTACAATGATTTGATGTCCGGCAGCAAGCCAGTATTCCGTGAGCTCACGGCCGATGAATCCGCTGCCGCCGCAGATGATATATTTCATGAATGAATCCTCCCGTCAGGATACGTCTTACTTGATAAGGTGCCGGTAGGGAGTGTAGTCGATGCCGTTCTTCTCAAGAAAGGTAACGAGAAACCGGTTGTCCCTTCGCGGAGTGGCAACGATGTAGCCCTTGATGCAGTGCTCACGGGTCACGGCCGGAGCATCGCTTTCTACAGCGATCTTACCGATCTCGGCAGCGATCGAATGTTTGGCGATATCGCGGAATGGCCCTGGAACCGGTTGCACCAGCTGATCCAGAAACGCCTTCATTTCATCGCTCCATAGCGGACGGCTGCGTTCGACCCAATAGTTCTGCCAGTCAAGCTTGGATTTGCCGTCAGCTTTGGGCAGCACCTTCAGGAATTTGCGGAACATAAAGAAGCCGCCGATGCACATGCAGCCCAGCAGTAGAAAGGTCCAAAATGCGATAGAGTTCATAAACCAATTGCTTGGTGTCGACGATAATAAACTGAAATCAGACATGTATACACCGCCTTTGACAATGATGATTGTCACAAATCTTCATCTTACCTAAAGTATAGCGTATTTCTAAAGTTTTGCGAAGCCAAAGCACTGCACAGGAGCTTGCCTAGATTTATTTTCCCGATCACGGTAGAATAAGGGTTAATTCGTGAAGGAAAGAGGGAATAAAGGCATGCTGAAAATAGGTTCACATGTGTCCTGCGCGGACAAGGGGCTCTTAAGCGCGGCTAATGAAGCAAATGAGTATGGTTCCAGCTCGTTCATGATATATACGGGAGCGCCGCAAAATACACGCCGTAAGCCGATTGAAGCGATGTATCCTGCCGAAGGGAAACTGGCAATGAAGGCTAACGGCGTTGAAGAGATCGTCGTGCACGCTCCATATATTATTAATCTGGGCTCTTATAAGGACAACACATATCAGCTTGCTGTTGACTTCCTGCAGGAGGAGATCCGTCGTACTCATGAGCTTGAGGTCAAGCATATTGTACTTCATCCGGGAGCTTACACAGACAAGGACGCGGAATACGGAATCCAGCGGATTGCTGACGGTCTGAACGAGGTGCTTGGCGGTACAAACGAGACAGAAGTGCATATTGCCCTGGAGACGATGGCAGGGAAAGGGACAGAAATCGGCCGCAGCTTCGAGGAGATTGCCTCCATTATTGACAAGGTCGTACATAATGAGCGGCTGTCCATCTGTCTGGATACCTGTCACATCCATGATGCGGGTTACGATATTGTGGGTGATCTGGACGGCGTCCTGCGTCAGTTTGACGAGATTATCGGTCTCAAGCGGCTGGGTGTTGTCCATATCAATGACAGCAAAAATCCGCGCGGAGCAGGCAAGGACCGCCATACTCCCATTGGTTCAGGCTGGATAGGCTTCGAGACGATCAACAAGGTTGTCCACCACGAAGCGCTTTCAGGTCTGCCGTTTATTCTGGAGACGCCATGGATCGGGAAGGATGCGAAAAAGCTGCGCCCGATGTACGAGATCGAAATCGCCCTGCTGCGCGGTAATGTGGCTGAACGGTTCGGAGCAGATTTTCTGCAGGAAGTGGAAGAGCTGCATTCTTTCTTTGCCAAGCAGGAGATGGATTCCCGTCAGTATGTACTTGATGTATGGGATCTGCTCAAAAATGATGCCAAGGCCAAAAAGGCTGATCCGCGTGAGCCGCTGGAACGGCTTTACGATAATGTTGCTGCAGCCGGACTCTTTCCGCAGCTTAGCGAGGAAGCCGTCAATCAGCGCTTAATCGCCTGGCTGGCAGGTAAACAGGTGCTCGTGAACGCTTAAACTAGACATACGTTAGATTGCGCAAGTAGATGAGAGGATGGACAGCGGACTATGGAATTACATGTGAAAAGAGATCATTCTACAGGCGGACAATATCCGAACCGGGCACGCATGCTCATTTCTTGTCCTGACGGGCCGGGAATCGTAGCGGCCGTGTCGCATTTTTTATACCAGCAAGGTGCCAACATCGTGCAGTCTGACCAATATACCATGGATCCGGACGGCGGTATGTTTTTCATGAGAGTGGAGTTTGATCTGCCCAAGCTTGATGAGCGGCTGGATGAGGTGCGCTCCATCTTCGGGGGTGTCGCCGAGCGTTTTAAGATGGACTGGCAGATTTTCAATGTGAGCTATAAGAAGAAGCTTGCGATCTTTGTATCCAAAGAGGATCACTGTCTGGTCGAACTGCTCTGGCAATGGCAGGCCGGTGATCTGGATGCGGATATTGCTCTTGTAGTCAGCAACCACACAGATATGCAGGCCTATGTTGAATCCTTTGGCATACCGTTCCACCATATTCCGGTTACAGCGGATACGAAGGCGGAAGCGGAGCAGCGCCAGCTGGAGGTCATTGGAGACAATATTGATGTGATCATTCTGGCCCGGTACATGCAGATTATCTCCCCTTCGTTCATCGAGCATTACCGGCACCGGATTATCAATATCCACCACTCGTTCCTGCCAGCATTCGTAGGCGGTAAACCTTACGCCCAGGCGTATCAGCGCGGAGTGAAGATTATCGGAGCTACCGCCCACTATGTCACGGAAGAGCTGGATGGCGGTCCAATCATTGAGCAGGACGTGCAGCGGGTCAGCCACAGCGACGATGTGAGCGAGCTGAAACGAATCGGACGTACCATCGAGCGGGTAGTATTGGCCCGTGCTGTGAAATGGCATATCGAGGACAGAATTCTGGTACACCACAATAAGACAGTAGTATTCAATTAACTGTAATTCCCACACATTACAATCTAATATTTTTGTTTGTTTAATTAGGTGAAAAAGCATTTTACCGGCATTTTGGCTACGTCTGCCAAAGTGCCTTTTTTCGTGGGCAAAAACCGGTTTTCAAAGGAGGTAAGAGGCTTGGCTTCACAACGAGGAACTCTGTTAAAACGTAATTATTTCTTTGCCTTTCTAATCTTGCTTGCCGGTTTCGGTGGGCTGCTCGGCTACGATCTATATTTCAAGCCTTATGTGTTGTCGCAGACGGTAGTCAAGATTAAGGTGGCTGACGGCGGCTTTTTACCCAAAAACTATGAACTGAAGCAAAGTGATCTTTACCTCGACTCGGTTCAGACGAAAGATGTCCCATCAGGCGTAATCACAGAAATTACCCAGGTGGAGCACAAGATTACCAATGTGAATCTGATGGATGGCAGCATTCTGACGGCATCGCTGGTAGATGTCAGTGATCTGGAGCCGCAGCAGGATGAGGGGATATTTCCGATCCCCAAGGAAGCCATCTATGCCATCAACGGTTCGCTGCGCAGCAGGGATAAGGTGGATATTTACCTGGTTGAGGGCGATTCACCGAATAAAGAACGGAGTGGCGGCACAACAGCTGAGACAGGCGCTCCGGGAGCGGTAACAGGGGGATCTGAACCGATAAGACCTGCCCGAAAGGTGTTCCTGAGCGGTGTCACCGTAAACTATGTGCGTTCAGAGGATAACAATGATGTACTGGACTCGGAGAATGGCAATACCAATAACCGTGTCACTTCAACCGGCAAGGTTGCGGCACCGGAATTGAAGCTGAAGAAAAGCGATGGTGAGCTGCTCGGGCAATATCTGGAGCAGGGCAAGAAGCTGTGGATTGTACGCGTTGAATAGAAGGGAGGGAGCGGCCTTGAAAATATTCAGTCTGGGCATGGATCAACTGACGATTAATGAGATTAAGCTGGCCGGTTTTACAGTTGTAACGCAAAATGTACTGCCTGAACCCGCCCATGCCGAAGGGCACCTGCTGATGGTTACAAGCGAACAGGTGCCGGTTAGTGCCTTAAGTGAGCTGAGCCGGAAGTTTCCGCGCTCCACGATCCTGTATGTATATCTGCAAAAAGGAGTACGCGGCTACCAGGCTATTCATATGCTGTGCGAAAGCCTCGGGATATGCTTTATTCCGCCGCGCTCCACATCCTCGGCAATGATCGAAAAGCTGCGGTACATCATAGAGGAGGAGCATGAGGAACGCGGAAATCTGGTCGGTTTTTTCGGCTCGGGTCCAGGGATCGGCTGCACTAGTGTAGCTAAGCTGTTCGCCAGACGGATTGCTGCAGCAGGTCTAAGGGTGATTTTGCTGGGAATGGATCTGTATGATCCCGGATATGACCGTAAACCAGCTATAAGCTTGGATAGACTGCGTCCCAGGATTACAGGGAAGATGCTCCATGGCGAGGATTTTGAAGGGCTAGTCAAGCAGGACGGATATTCCTATTTACCTGGCAATTTCGATTTCCTAAGTGTCCACGATTATCAGGAGGAGGAGATTGAATATCTGCTGGCGGAAGCAGGTGCGAACGCAGACGTGGTTGTTGCTGATTTTGGCTCCATTCCTGAGAGTTCTGCATGGTACGTGGGTATGCAGAAATCAGCACTGCGTATGATGGTCACGCACCCCAGGCATGAATACCGGCTTCAAGCGCTACTGGAGCTGACCGGGCATATGGATCTGCATCCTCAGGATTTCCAGTGGATCATTAACCGCAGCAATGTGGACGAAATGACCTCACCCAAAAGTCTGGCGCTGCGCTTGGGCAGTGAGATTCTGCTCGAGCTGCCATACTACCAGCCGCTTACTGACAGTATGCCCCTTGGCAAAAAAGAACTCCAGCATGTAGATGACAAGGTTCACGCACTGTTAGTGTCGCTGGGTCTTGCGCTGGAAGTGCGGAAGAAGGGGATTTTCCAATGATCGAATACCGTGAAGAAATCTGGCAGGAACAGCCGCGGGAGAAGGGGCAATATTCTAAACGGGAACCGCTATGGCCACCCAATGAGCTTAGGGATAATACGTTTCCTATTCCGGCAGCCCGCCGTCCTTTCTCCCTGAAACAGAGTGTTTTGCGTACCAGTAAGCCAGGGAAAGAGGATTTTTACGGCTTCCTGCACAAGATGAAAAGCGACATGAACGCCGGGCTGGAGCGGGAAGATGACGGTTATTTTGAACTGAATGCCAAGGCGCTGATTGGCGATCCGCAGGCGGTCAGCTTTTTTATGAACGAAATTGAAAAGTATTTGCGCAAAACACCATTTACCGGCGTGGTACCTGAGGCATACCGGACTGCAGCAGAGGCGCTATTTCATGAATGGAAAGGTTTTGGCCCGGCTTACCGCTGGTTCACAGACCGTGCGTACAGCGAATCTACCGGACTGCAGATGATCGGACGGCAAATCTTTTACAACCATCGCGGCAGGTTTGTCGCCTATCCCTATGACATGCCCTCGCTGGACCGGGTGGAGCAGCTGAAACGTTCCCTCCTCAAAAGCGACCCTAACAAAAAACTGAACAAGGACAACCCTTCGGTAGAGTTCAAAATGGATGATCCGCTGTGGCCCGGAAGGTTCATCCGGCTTGCCATCTGGGTGTCGCCCAGGGTGTGGGAAGGATTTACGACGATTTCGATGCGGCGCCAGGTGGTGGAGTTTCTTGATCTGGAGGATCAGGCCGGTACAGAGTGTATTCCTGCGGAGGCCATAGAGCTGATCCGTGCACTGTCCGGAACGTTCCGCAATACGATCATTGCCGGCGCAGTCGGTTCAGGCAAAACCACCTTCGCCAATACGATTGTCGGTGAGCAGCTTCTGGGTTCTGCCTCCTGCATGGGGGTAGTGATGATTGAGAAGCATCCAGAGTCGATTCTGCCGTACCAGATCAAGGGGCACCGGATTATTCCGATACAGGCGGCCAATGAAGAGCTGATGGAGGTCGGGGTGGAGTCGCTGCGCCACGATCCGAACATCCTTTATATGACGGAAATGCGCTACAACGAGTGGGAGTTCTATCTATGGAGCGGCGAGAAAGGCTACGACGGGATCACCGGAACTTTTCATACTGTTGACTCGGAGGATATTCCTTATCAGGGGGCTTTTGCAGTGTCCACGAGGATTGGTGGCAGCCTAAAGGGGCATCTGATCTCAGCATTGAAGTCCTGCGAGCTGGTCTTTATTCTTGAAAGCGTACCGGACGGGAAAAAGCGGCTGGCGCGGATTTCCGAGGTGTTCTATGACGAAGAGCTCAACTCGGTATTCGCAAATGATCTGATACGCTGGGAGGAGGAGCAGTCGGCCTGGAGCTATAATGACAAGCTGACGGAGAAGCTGATGACGAAGATGCGGAAGAAAAATGCGCGTGCCATGCGTGTGCTGATGCAGGAACTGGGACACCTGGCTGCGATGAAGCCTATGGAGCACCCGCTGAAGGAGAGCCTTAAATCCAGGATTGTACTCAACGAATGAGGAGGCATGGAGCGTGGACTTTATCTTATATCTGATTCGCTTTGCTCTTCATTTGCTGGTCGCCTGGGGGCTATGGCAGATGGTGAAGCCGCTGGTTGAACGTCACTTGAGGCAGCTTGGGCTGAATATAGATCAGCATATGAAGCTTAGAAGGAGCCTTCTCCGCAAAAGAATCAGCAAGGTTAAAAAAAGGCTGTGGCTGTACAGGCATTTAGACGACCTGCTCTATTTTGCCCACCGGAGGTATGAGCCGGGCATCAGTGTTATGCGTTTTGTCATGCGTACGGCTTTTCTGTTTATAGCAGTGTTTCTGTCTACCTTGCTTACATTGCGTGAGCTGCCGGGACATATGAGCTTTAACAATCCGTTTCTGGAGGGGATCAGCTTTGGGGAACGGCAGCCGGTTCATGAGGTTTGGCGGCTTCCGCTGTTTGTGGCAGTGATTGCGGGGAGCATTCCTTATCTACGGATGAGATACAACTATGCGCAGAGAAAGGTGCGCGGCAGCTACGATCTGCTTGACGTGATCAAGATTGCGACCAAATTCACACATTTATCGGCGGATTCTATTTTGGCCAGAACGGCAGATTTATTGACTGAGGAGAATGTCTTGAAGACGCCCTTGAGGCTGCTGAGTGCAGCATTTGCCAATTACTGCAATGAATTTGAGCTTAATGAACAGGCAGCTAGATTCTCGGATGCGATAGGCACGACTTTTGCCGTAGAGTTTGTGTCTGATCTGCTGTACTGCGAGAAGGAAGGGACACGTTATCTGAAAAGCTCGCTCATGATGCTCAACCGTTCCATGGAACAGCAGCGCGACACTATTCTGACGGTAAAAGCAGGCAGCAGGGATGCGATCAGTCTGGGCCTGTACGGAAATCTGGTAGTGCTGGTTTCTTCAGTCGGGACGTTTATGTATATGCTGAAGCCGGATGTCTACTTTAAGCTGCAGTTTCAGACTACCGTAGGTCTTACCTTTCTGATGGTTATCATCTCCGGGCTGTTTATTTCTTTCATTATCAGTACGATACTCGCCAGACCCAAACTGGACTACCACTAGAGGTGATGAATGATGGATCGGTTATTGCTTTTGATTGCGGTGTGCGGAGTGGTCTATCTTGCATTGCTGGTTTTTGTGAGCAGCAGCACTAAGCAGGAGCGTTATGCTCTTAGGCTTGGAGTAAAGTGGAAAGCACTTGGGGAAAAAGTGCACAACGAACGGCTGCAGCAGCTGCTGCAATCCGCCGGCCTTTCCATATCCGCAGGCAAAATCACACTTTTTCGCTATTCAGCAGCATTAATTTATGTAGCAGTTCAGGCGGCGGGCGATTTCATTCGTGGGGTGCCTTTTTCCATGATGGATTTGCTGATCGCTATGCTTATTGTAATAATTAGCAGTCCTAAACGGTATTTGCCGTTTGGCTGGCTGCTGTCCTGGCTGCATCAGAAGACACTGATTCAAAAAGACGGCGAGCTCATCTCCTTCATCCGGCTATATGAAAACAACCGGCTGCGTAAGCGCGGGTATGTACAGTTTGGCTCTTTTTGTGCAGGAACAGCCAGCCATTTTCATTATATCCGCCAGGATTTGTATGAGCTCTCCGAGCGGGCGGTGGATGAAGGCACGGAGCGGGCAATCGAATGGTTTTGCGGGAATTTTCCGGCCGGTCATGTCTTTATTAACGATATCCGTTCGATTTTGCTGGCAACCGAAGGGATGGATGACGACACCGAAGCGGCCAATTATTTGCGGGAGCAGGGCAAGATTATCACCAAAATCTCCAGCGACCAATATCTGAAGAAGTGGTCCTTCATCGGCGATATCTCGACCATCATTAACGTAATCCCGTCCATCGCCACCTTTCTGATGATTGTTTCGCTGGCCATGCAGTACATCATGCTGATTAAAGGGAACTTTAATGGGGTTGGGATGTTTCAGTGAATTACAGCAGTAGGGATTTTGTGAATGCTGCAAAAAAATGAAGTGTTAAGATTTTTGTTATATTCAAGCATCGATTAAAAATATAAAATTAAAAGGGAGATATTAACAATGAAAAAAGACGCTATTTCTACGGGTTTGTTTATCGCTATCGGATTCCTCTGTGTTGCTATTGTCATCGCCATCCTGATTCCTGTAGTACGTGATGTGATCAATGATGCAGATGACAACAGACCAGATATTCCAGGTGTAAGTGTAACTATGATCCAGCCCACAGAGCTCGGTCAAACCCCGGCAGTACAAGCTTCTACCAGTCCTATGGTCTAAGCGGTATGAAAAAAGACTCGATCTCTATCGCTATGTTTTTGGCTATCGGGTTTGTGATTGCCGGGATTTTTATCGGGGCGGCCACAAATATCATTGGCGGAAGTCAGGATGACATTATCGCGCATACCAAGCAAGTAGAGCAGTACTAAGGAGGAGTTTGGGTGAAGGAAACCGTCCTCCGGGCATTATTTATGTGGCTTGTTTTGTTCATTATTCTGCAGCCCATCTTTACGTATATCGATTATTTACTTGATTTGCAGGTCAAAGCCAACACATCCTACATTACGCAAAAGGCCGCTACAGAAGGGATTGTGACAGCTTCGATGAAAAGTGAGGTGATTGCTAACCTGAAGGCGGTGGGTTTTCCTGAAGCTTCTATTGTAATCTCAAGCAGTACGGAAACCGTGCAGGAGCGTAAGCAGCGGATTGATGTATACATCACCGCGCCCCGGTTAAATCTGTTTCCCTATAATTTCTCCGGTATGTCTCAGCCGACAAGTTATTACGGACACGGTTCAATAATGAGCGAGTATCTCGATTAATTGAGGGATGATCTAAACTATGGATTATGTTATCAAACTCGCTTTTGTCCTCCTGATCTTTGTCTACTCCTGGTTTTTTCAAATTCAAAATCAGGAGTGGGACATGCTGCGCAGCATGTTAAAGGATGCCAATAACATTGCTGTCCATGATGCATCGCAGGAACTAAACGAAAGCGCAAGAGCGCAAGGCAGGCTTATCATCGATCCCGCTGAAGCATACGCCACCTTCCTGGAGTCACTTCAGCGTAATCTGGGACTTGACGACGGTCTGTCCCCCCTGGAGGGGAGCAGGCTGCAAACCCGGGTGAAGATTGTGAAGTTCGATATCGTAGACGATTCCACCGGCGTAACTTTTCCGCTCCTCTATGAGGATAGTACATACGGCATCACCAAATACATACAAGGTCCTTCCGTCATTGCAGTGATTGAGACGCAGCATCCCGTCCTGATCTCGCGTGCAAAGGTCCAAGAGGCTATTATCGTACCGGCAGTTCAGGAGTACAAGCTGAATGATTAATTTATAATTTTTTCGGTTGGAAGGTACCAAGCAAAGTGATCTTAAATATCCGCTCATAAACAATCTATAACACTATTAAGGGGAGAAACAATAATGAATAAAATGATTCTTAGAGTATCTGTTGCTGCAATGCTAGTTGGACAGCTTTTAACACTAGGTGGTATTACTCAAAAAAATCATGTTGCAGCAGCAGCGGCTACTACAAAAACACCTGCAATGACCGACAACTTTTTTAAGTATGGTATGGAAAAAACGCAAGATTTGCCGGCTACGATCGATGCCGATGGACTTTCTTACACTCTGCACAAGGTAATGATATATGATGTTAACTCGAAAGATGCGCAAACTATTTGGAAAACATATAAGTTTCTTCCCCTCAATTTGTATCCAAAAGCGAAGTATTTGATATGGACGAAAATTACTATAACTAATAAAACTTCCCGGACTATTCGAAGAGATATGCAAGATCTTAGTCAAAAGTGGAGAGTGTCTGTAGACCATGCTTTGAATAATGGCGAAGGATATTTCCTATCTCCAGGAGATCCGAATTATCCAATCAATAGCAAAGAAGCCTTAGGTAATTTTGTAATTAAACCAAATCAATCAATTACCTCTTACGAAGCCTACTACGTAAAGGTCAAGCCAAGATATTTTTTTGTTACGCTTATAAATCAAAGTAATTTGAAGACTCTTTATCTTGTGGATCCGGACGGTGTAGGGAAATGAGGAGATTAGGATCACTTCTGCTCACTGGTATTCTCATTGTATCCAGTCTGTTTTCGCAGACTGGATCAGCTTCTGGATCAGGAAATCAAACAGGAGCAATTTCTGTTCCTGTTTCTACAGGACTTGTTGGTGATGATAACAGTGCAAAAGCATTTACACTTGATTTACCGTCAGGTGTAAATGCATCATCCATAAACCTAAGTAGTCTAAAGTATAATGGCACGAACGCTGTGAATTCGTTACAGATCAGTAATGGTAAGATTTCACTTAACTTAAAAGGTGTTTCAGCGAGCAAAACAATTCAAGTAAAAGGGCTACTTAGTGGGCAAGACAAATTTTATACACAGATCGGCAATAGCATTTGGCGTTATGCCGATGGTCGCACATGGCAAATTAATGATTACAGCCCTAGTACCGATACCATGACTAAAAAGGATCTACCAGCACCAGATTCCACCTATCCATCAGAAAGAGTCCCAAAAGTTACAGTAAATGCTGCATCTAATCAGACCACAGTGGGTCGTTTTTGGAAAACGTTAGATATGGTACCCGTTGCAGAAAAATATGTCGATCAAAACACTATTGGTATTACAATTTCTGATGTAGATGCTTGGATAACAAATGCGTACCCAAGGGGGAATAAAATTATTATTGCCTATCAAATCCCCATCTCAGCGGATGATAAAGGTGGATGGGACAATGTAACCGGCACGGCCAATCCTCCTGTAGTCTATCCAGCAATGGGAAGATTTTATAAGGCTGGCGTTTATTATTACTATACTGCAACTGCCAATATTCCAACATATTCCTATAATGGTACTGTAACCTTCGACTATTCTTTACCCACCGAGCCCATTCTCATTGGAGAAGTGAATCTCATCAAACCAAATCCTAACCCGACTGAAGCAACAGGAAGCGATATACCTGTAGTAATTTCATTAAAAGGGACCTTGGAAGCCTATACGGACACTTCCAATATTCAGGAATGGGTATTCTACGCGAAGGAGTCGAATAATGACGCCTCGCTGTTAGTGAAGAAAGACTATGTAAAAAAACTAAGCAGTACACAAGAATTCACATTCTACATTAAAAAGGAAAAGGCCGCTGCTACAACCTTTAAACAGGAGTATGCCCTAACGGTAACTGTTCGTTTTACCAAACCGATTATTACTCCCGATGGACCCATAAGCAGCTTAACGCAATCACTGACCTCAAGCGCCAGTACATATAATGGACCCAAGCCATCGAGTGGGCCAAATCCCACGCCGCTGCCTTCAACTGGTAAACCACCGGAAGCCAGAATAACTATGCCGGACCAGGTTGTAGCCGGTGAGAAGTTTATCGTATCCGGAGCAGATTCCTTTGATCCGGATGGAACGATCGTGAAATATACCTGGCAGCATCCTAATGTGGAGGATGCTTTATACGGCAAATCGAGTGACACCGGGTATGGTTTGGATTCCATTAACACGACCCAAACCATCACACTCACTGTGGTGGATAATGACGGTCTTACAGCAACGACATCTCGCGATATTAAGGTTGTGGCCCCAGCGCCGGCTGCTAAGTTACAAGTCCTTGGGACGTTAAAAGAAAATCGTAAAATAACACTGCACAATGCCAGTAAGAATGCTGCAGATGATTTTCCGATGATTCCAGGCAAAACAAAGTTTACGATTTCTGCAGTTTCCGGAGGGACAAATGCAGATATAAAGTACAGTGGAAGCCTGACTGGGACGGATAATGCAGACATATTGATTAAAGTCGCAGGACAGTATAAAGCCACTTTGTATGTAGAAAATACTGCGGGCTATTCGGCAACGAAATCGATCAACTTCAACGTCCAGCCCGACCAAGCCCCTGCCCCCTATATCTCCATGCCGAATACTGTTTACCGGGACCCAACAAACGGGAACAAGGCAAGTGTAACCGTAGATGACCTCTCCATATCTCCGGACTATGATTATTTAGCAAAGCGAGTGTGGGAGTATAGATATGATTCAGATAACGATGGGAACTATGCTGAAGAAGCATGGGTGCTCCTGGATAACGGTAATCTGGATCGGATTAATTTCTATCCAACTGAAGTGGGGCGTTACGAAATTCGTATAACAACGAAAGAAGAGTTTGGTCAACCGACAATAGATCAATTTGTCACAGTAAATGATCGTAAATCGGCGGATACAGCGACCCAGAATGTGGCTGAACGAGTCGTTACAGTACTGAATCGTCCTCCATTATCGGACTGGTCATGGTAGAAGAGGGAGAATCACATGAAATTTAACCGTTTAGTCTCCAAGATTTCTAAATATAGCCGGGTTATTAAACTCACTAAAATTACCTTATGCTTTGTGTTATTGTTCACCCTTATACCTGTTTTAAAGCAAGATGAAGCTTCTGCATTAGATACAACATATGTAAACTATATGGACGTGGAAGTTCCTGCTTTCAGTGGAACTATTACAATGCCAGATGATTGGCGGGCACCGGTCTTTAATTCGTGGACAGCGCGGACTGATGATCCGTATTGGGCTTATTATGTAAAATCAACAGTGACTGCCTATAGAAGCAGCTTCAAGGTTACCAACATAAAATGGAACCGCGTGACAAGAGTACTAACCTATAACTTGTCAGACATTAATTATTGGATGACGGTTGACAGAGGGCCAGGAAAAGATCCGCTTTATTGGAATAATAAGAGTATATATTCTTCGCCATACGTGGATGTTCAAGGTTGGGTTAAGGGCGATTTTCAAGAGTCGCTCGAGAATGGTGGAAATACTAATTTAACAAGAGAGATGTTTGCGCCTTATTACTATACAAAGGAGTTTACCGGGTCAGCGCCAGGACTTATTTATAAGACTAATTTTGCTAAAGGTGATGATTATTATCATCCTGCTCCAGTACAAGATCATTTAGATCTTTCCATACCAGCGGCTAGTTATAGTTTGGATTATTCCCAACCTGCAATTGCCGGTTGGGGCCGCTTATTGGTCAGTGATCCGAAAATGATCCGCCATGTCTTTCTTTTTACTGATAATTTATATAATGGACGTTATAGTGAATGGCCATTGATTGACTTTGCAGACGCAAAGCTAGAAGTAAACTCCCCTCCAACCTTAAATCTGATGACACAAAACGGAGCTACCATTCTTAACGAAAGCGGGCAGGACATATTTAATGTTACCGGCTACGTACAAGATCCGGATAACGAAACATTAGATGTAATCGTTGAAATCCCTAATGTGTATTACCGGAAAATAAAAGTATATAACTCCTATACTTCGCAGCAGTTTACCATTCCTATAGATGCTATCGACGATTCCCTGCAGCCTGGGAGTTATACGGGGACCGTTACGGTTGTAGATAGGCATAACTATAAAGCAAGCGGTCAGTTTAACTTCAACGTTAAAAACAAACTGAAGAACAAAAACTATTATCTGATTAATTCACCATTTGAAATAGGCAGTACTTACTCAGACTATGAATCCGATCCGCAGTACAGTGTCCGATTCCGATACGATCAAGATTCTAGCTTTTTTGATAATCCGATGGGCACGATTTATGATTCAGGACTATGGAGAGGAACAATGTATACCTCATTGCCGTACTCCGGGTTATATAACGCAATTGTGCAGGTTCGGGACAATCCGAAAAATGACCGTTTCGATGAATTCCGGCTTTGGAGCGGAGATAATCAGTCCAGCCTTATATTTTTGATTCATCGGAAGCCAACCGCTCTCTTCTCGGCAAGGCTAATCGGGAACACAATTCAAGTGACAGACAACTCATTTGACATTGACCACACCACTGCATCCAATAAGGGGTTAATCGAACATCAGTGGCAATGGCGAAAGGTAGGGGATGAAGTCTGGACTGACGGGCAGCTGAGTTCCCGGCTGACAAATGACGCATACGAAATACGTTTACGGGTAAGAGATATGGATGGAGCTCTTGGATTAGGGGTTTGGAGCGACTGGGCTTCACAAGTAGTAGGTACGGGTTCAAACCTGCCTCCAGTTGCCAACTTTATTATTGATCCAATTAATGTAAGCTATCGTAAAAGCACAACAATAACAGATAAATCGTATGATCCGGATAACGATTACCTGGATACGTATGAGTGGATTATCCGAAAAAATGGAGGCCAGGTATACTACAATTACGGTTCCTATGTTACCCCTCCCAGCTTAACGAATTACGGTGTCGGCAGTTACGAGGTGATTTTGCGGGTTAGAGATAACCGGGGGGCCTGGTCCAATTATTATTCTCAATGGGTTACAGTTATCAATAATAAGCCAAATGCACAATTTACGATGCCAACTCAGGTATATCGTGATGATGTGGTGACGATGGAAAATACAACCCCTGATCCGGATGCGGATGGTGACGCACTCTCCTACACCTGGTATGGACGTAAGGGCAATAGCAGCTATATCTATAGCGGCAGCAATCGTAACCAAAATGTAGCCATCCGGAATCTGATTAGTGGGCTCGGAATCACGGACAAAGAGGCGATCTCACAGGACTGGGAAATGCGGTTGAATGTATCGGACGGAAGCCAGGAAGCATATGCCACGCGGGTGTTTGAAATTTTGAATCACGTTCCTACAACAGATATTTCGGGGCCGGCCGCTGCTACTCAGTACACCACCCAAACTTACACATCTGGAGCAACAGATCTGGATAGTGCGGATATCAGCAGTTTGCAGTATTACTGGCGGGTGATCGACAGCGAGGGTCAGGCCACCCTATTGCGCAATAATAAATCAGTTAGCGTGACATTCTACCATACCGGAGTTTACACCATTGAGCACTGGGCCGTAGATCAGATAGGTGCAAAATCTATTATTGCCAGTCTGAAGGTGACAATAAACGAGAACTTAGCTCCGGCTATGACCTTGACTGCTCCTGCAGGTACGTCAGCAAGTCCAACAATTATCGATGCAAGCATAGCTGGTGATCCGTTAATCAAATGGACATATGTGGATCCGGAGAATGATCCTCAAGAGCAGTACAGGCTCGAATTTTATACAAAAGAAAGCATTCTTGCTAAAACTATTGAGAATTCAGATAGTACCGGAGCATTGCGGCAATATCAAATTCCCAACGGTAACTTTGAAAGATTTAAATTATTTACAATCTTGGGCCGGGTATATTCCATGAACTCCTGGTCCGAAGTTTCCAACGAGAAAACCTTCATCATCGACAACCCCCCGCAGCCGGGATTTACGCTCATGACCGATACTGGCCGCAACGCTGCCCAAGTACCGATCTACCGCACAGATAGCCTTACGGTTCAGGGCACCGCAACAGATGCGGATACAGCCAAAGGCGATAGCATCAGCTATAAATACTACTTGAAGCCTTCCGGCGGAACAGAAGAGCTCGCCAGCTCACAGAGTGCTTTTACCAAGCAGTTTAGCACTAACGGAATTTTCACCCTGCGGCAGGTTGTGACGGACTCACTGGGGCTGTCGAGAGAGCTGGTACAGAATATCAGCGTAGCAAACCGCATCCCGATTTCAAACATTACTTATCCATCCAGCACCAGCCAGAGCGCTCCTACAGTGGTCAGTACATTGACTCCCGTAATCAAATGGGATTATCAGGATGACGACGGAGATGCGCAGCAGCGGTATAAAGTGAGGGTTATTAATTTAACTACAGGGGCTGTTACTGTTCAGTCAGGAGAGCAGACTTCAAGTGTGCAGCAGTGGCAGATTCCAGCGGGTGCATTAGTGGAGAACCAGAAATATGCAGTTGAAGCTGAGGTGTATGACGGTTTTAGCTGGAGCAGCGTATCGGCGCGGAAATATTTTATGGTCAATTTATTGACGGTACAGGGCATGGTGCGGCATACGGCGGAATGGAACATAAACCGTCAGGCTTACAATATGAACAAGAGCGGTACGGCGGAGAATCCGCGGGGTTATCATGTCTTTTGGGCGGGGGAGCGTTTTGTGCTCCAGGCGAACACAACAGGACTTCCAGATTCGGTTGAAGTGACCATGGCCGGAGGTTATAGAGCCATGCTGCATCCAACAGACGCCAACAAAACCCAATGGACTGGTGAGCTGTATGATCCCGGTTTTGAGAAGCTGCCGGATGGTCCGGTTACATTTACTTTTACGGCAAGGAATGAATGGAATACCAAGACGGATACTGTGACGGTATCGATCCTGGGAGATTGGAGTGAATATTTTCAGAGCCACAGGATAAAATAATCACTTCCGAGCCAGTAGAGCGTGTCTGCAACGGGCGGAGGGCTGATCGCTAGACGATCCCCTCGGTCCGTTCTTCGCTTACCCGGAGCATTCGGGCCCCCAGGGCGGAGGTTGAAAATGCGGGCGTTTTGGGTGAGGGTATGTAGGAGCTGCCTCTTGTGAGGTACATGTAGTAGGATAACTTGCCGCTGAAAATTTTATGGGCGCATAGGGATTCTGCGAAGTCTTCCGGTGTCACGAAACAGGAGGGCTTGGCAACCGGCTGGAACGCGGCCTCTTCAAATACTGAGGCGACAAAATGGGAGCAGAAATAAGCATCCTCCCGGTCGAATTTGACGTTCAGCAGCACTCCGATCAGACCCAGCAGATGATATTTATAGCGTTCCTGGTTCTCCATCATGCCTTGCACATGGTTGTACATGGCTTCGTATTCTTCTTCACTGACGTTCAGCTGGTAGATAGCGCAGTCTGCAGTGCTGTAGAAGGGGTGAATGAAGTTTTCGCGGATAAGGCCGGCAACGAACGGATTATGCACTTTTTTGCGTCCAAAGCTGTATACTTCGTCCAGTCTGCTGTCAAAGGCGATCGAAGCATGGTTCAGCTCAGCTTTTGTGAACCATTTAATAATTCCGCTAAAGGCGGTCCCCGTTCCGGTTAGTACAATATAGATATGTTTGCTCTTACCCATACTATAAAATCCTTTCTGCTGGAAGTATTGGATAATCCGGTAAATTTCTTAATGAAGTACCTCCATCTTACTGTATAATCCTGCTTTGGAAAACAAACTTTAGTCTTGACCTGAAACTAGACTTAAGGCTAAGTAAATGCAAATAAATACGCTCTACTTGACTCCGGCCAGTGCATAGATTGGATTCAAGCGGCAAAATATAAGCTGTTCAAACATCATCTTTACAAAAACAATTGGAAATGCTTCCACATTAGTGATACAATAATAGTCAAAATGACATTCTTGATTCCAAGGAGGATTATCTTAATGACTGAACAGGCAAAGGAACAAGCGATCCATAAGGAAGAAAATTCGACGGTGGATAACCTGGCGATCACAACCATCCGTACTTTGGCTATCGATGCAATTGAAAAAGCCAATTCCGGTCACCCAGGTATGCCGATGGGCTCCGCACCAATGGGTTACCAACTATTTGCCAAAACAATGAATCACAACCCGGATCATCCGACTTGGGTTAACCGTGACCGTTTTGTATTGTCCGCCGGACATGGCTCAATGCTGCTGTACAGCTTGCTGCACCTGAGCGGCTACGATCTGCCGATGGAAGAATTGAAGCAATTCCGCCAATGGGGCAGCTTGACTCCAGGCCATCCTGAATTCGGTCACACCGCAGGTGTTGATGCTACCACTGGCCCGCTGGGACAAGGTATCGGTATGGCTGTAGGTATGGCAATGGCTGAAGCTCAGCTGGGCGCTACTTATAATAAAGAGAACTATAATGTAATTGACCACTATACGTACGCAATCTGCGGCGACGGCGACTTGATGGAAGGGATCTCCTCCGAGTCTGCTTCCCTGGCAGGTCACCTCAAGCTGGGCAAACTGATTGTAATGTACGATTCAAATGATATCTCGCTCGACGGTAAGCTGAACCTGGCGTTCTCCGAGAATGTTGCGAAGCGTTTTGAAGCTTACGGCTGGCAGGTTCTGCGCGTAGAAGACGGCAACGATCTTCCGGCATTGGGCCAAGCTATCGCTGAAGCACAAGCAGACAGCAGCAAACCAACCCTGATTGAAGTGAAGACGGTTATCGGATACGGCAGCCCGAACAAGCAAGGTAAAGGCGGCCATGGCGGTACTCACGGCTCCCCGCTGGGTGCTGACGAAGCGAAGCTGACTAAAGACTTCTACAAATGGGTATACGAAGAAGATTTCTATGTACCTGACGAAGTCCGCGCGCGTTTTGCTGAAGTGAAGGATAAAGGCATCGCCGCCAATAAAGCATGGGATGAGAAATTCGCAGCTTACAAACAAGCCTATCCAGAGCTGGCTGCACAGCTCGAAACAGCAATCAGCGGTGAGCTTCCAGCAGGCTGGGATGCTAATCTTCCATTCTACAAAGCAGAAGACAAAGCAGTATCCACACGCGTGGCTTCCGGTAGTGCTCTAAACGGCCTGACTGCCGGCGTTCCACAGCTGGTGGGCGGTTCCGCTGACCTTGAAAGCTCTACAATGACTCACTTGAATGGTCTGACCCAATTTACTCCGAGTTCCTACGACGGCCGCAACATCTATTTCGGTGTACGCGAGTTCGGTATGGCTGCAGCAATGAACGGGATTGCCCTGCACAGCGGTCTCAAAGTATTCGGCGGTACCTTCTTCGTATTCACCGATTACCTGCGTCCTGCTGTCCGTCTGGCTTCGATCATGAAGCTGCCGGTAACCTATGTTCTTACTCATGACAGTATCGCTGTCGGCGAAGACGGCCCTACCCATGAGCCTATCGAACAATTGGCTTCCCTGCGCATTATCCCGGGTCTGACTGTTATTCGTCCGGCTGATGCCAACGAAACTTCTGCGGCTTGGGCTTATGCTGTAGAGAACACTGCTAACCCTGTGGCCCTGGTGCTTACCCGCCAGAACCTGCCGATTCTTCCAGGTACTGTTGAAGGCGTGCGCGATAACATCAAACGAGGTGGATATGTTGTCTCCGATTCCAAGAACGGTACTCCGCAGGCACAGATCATTGCTACCGGTTCTGAAGTGCAGCTGGCTGTAAAAGCCCAAGCAGCACTGGCTGAAGAAGGTATTGATGTACGTGTCATCAGCTTGCCGAGCTGGGATCTGTTCGAGAAACAGGACAAAGCTTACCGCGATTCAGTTATCCTGCCTGAAGTTAAAGCCCGTCTGGCGATCGAAATGGCGCAGACCTTCGGCTGGGAACGTTACACAGGCGACCAAGGCGACATTCTCGGTATCACTACATTCGGTGCATCCGCGCCTGGTGACACTGTAATCAAAGAATACGGCTTTACTGTAGAAAATGTAGTCAGCCGCGTAAAAGCACTGCTATAATAGACGGAATAAGGACAAGGGGGAGAATAAGCACATGAGTCAGTTTACCAACGCGACAATTCAAAAAGCAGCCAATGTTTATTACGATGGAAAAGTTACCAGCCGTACAGTTATTTTGGAGGATGGTACGAAGGTGACGCTCGGCATCATGCTGCCTGGTGTGTACGAATTCGGCACGGATGGACCGGAGACGATGGAGATCTTATCCGGCGATCTGAAAGTGCTGCTTCCCGGCACAGATATCTGGAGAGAAATCAAGGGAGCCGAAACGTTCCACGTTCCCGGCAACTCCAAATTTGCGCTGGAAGTATTCGCCTTAACTGATTATTGCTGTTCTTACCCGAATTTGTAATTAAATGGTCTAATGAAGGAAGCTCCGCTTAACTGCGGGGCTTCTTTTTTTGTAGTTGCAGCGGCTAAAGCTTGCCTGATAGATGAAAATTTGCTATCCTATATAGGAACTAATGTTCTCATACATACATGGGCTTAACAGAGATATAGAGTGCTGAATATTAGCAAAATAATATTGTGTTAGGAGGCTGATCCTTTGCTCTATTCGGATAACAACATAACTTTTAACTATGAAGAGGCAGGTACAGGCCAACCCATGCTGATCCTGCATGGCAATGGTCCAGACCACACAATGATGATGGGCTGTATGGAGCCGATCATGTCCCGCCAAGAAGGATACAGACGGATTTATGTCGATCTGCCTGGAATGGGCAAGACGCCGTCAGCAGATTGGATTACATCTTCAGATGATATGCTGCGGGCTGTGGAGATGATGATTGAAGCGCTAATACCGGGTGAACGGTTTCTTCTCGTAGGCCAGTCTTATGGCGGCTATCTGGCAAGGGGCCTTCATAGAAACTACGCTGATTTGATCGAAGGAGTCTTTCTGTTGTGTCCATGCGTGGTTGCTGAAATGGCGGACAGAGAATTACCATCACATCAGGTTATGTTTCGTGATGATCAATTACTTGTTGAATTGACAGAGGCAGAACGGGAAGAGTTCACTTCTATTACAGTTGTTCAGAGCCGGCCGGTCTGGGAACGGTATAACACCGAGATTATCAGTGGGCTGCAGCTTGCAGATGTTCAATTTATGCAGCGGATAAAAGAGAGCGGAGGGTATCCTTTCAGCTTCAATCTGGAGACCCTTGCACCCTTTACTAAGCCATCCCTAATTTTGACCGGAAGACAGGATTCAATGACAGGCTTCAAGGATGCGTGGAATCTGCTGGAAGCATATCCTCATGCTGCTTTTTCAGTGCTGGACCGTGCAGGACATAATCTTCATCTGGAACAGGAAGAGCTGCTTCGAGCTATGGTAATAGAGTGGCTAAACCGGGTGAAGGCTAAAACGATCGATAATTAATCGATAAATTATCGATCGGCGTTTTGAATCTGATATTAACCCTCAATGCTGATTCGTTCATACTCAATGATCGTTTCGCCGCTGTTCGTATCCTTGATTTCTCCCGTCTGGATAAATCCGTGCTTCTTATAGAAGTAATGGTTCCTGGCGGCCCATGAGGGAGTGTCCAGCGTCCATTTCTGAGCGGAGGGATAGGTCTGGAACAGGAAACGGAAGGCCTCATGTCCATAGCCATGGTTCTGATGCAGCGGATCAATAAAAATCCGGCCAAGATGGCATTCATCACCGGCTGAAGAAGGGAAGACAATCATTCCTCCGATGATCCCGCCGGCTGCAAGCAGCTTGTAATAATGGCCATTGTTCATCTGCTCGGCCTGCCAATCAGCAGAGTCATATCCTGGTGGTCCGTCCTCTTCTTTATTCTGATATTGTCTGGCATCGGCATCGAATGTCCGCTTCTGAACTTTGGCCAGCCTGACTGTATCCTGCAGATCAGCGAGTAATATAGTAAACACTTTATTCCTCCCTGGGATATTATGGATTATGTTCGGGTTATAGGATTCGCGAAAGATACGCCCTATACCTGCTTCTTCAGCTTATTAATGAACACTTTCTGTACCCTGGCTATTGACATCCGCTAGATATTGACGGGACAGGAACATTCTCATATACTTCCACTAAATGATAGAGAAGCTAGAATCCTCGAATCGATAGAGCTGGAGGCAGAGAATGGGAACATCACGGATTGGCAGGGAAGTACATAAGATTTTGCTAAGTTTTTGGAGTGGTATATTGCTAGTATTTCTACTAGGAGTGGCAGGGCCTGCAGAGGCAGCGGCTAATATTGTGAATCCTGACCAGGTTTATTCCTATACGATTATGCAGAGAGATATTGAACGGTTAGTGAAGGCGTACCCGGACCTGGTATCTATGGAGGCACTGGGGCAGAGTCCCTACGGGCGGCAGTTGTGGGCTGTAAAGCTGGGCAGAGGAGAATCCGTGCTGTTCCTTAACGGTTCACACCATGCCAGAGAGTGGATGACAACTACTGTGCTGATGAAAATGATTGATACATATGCCCAGGCCTATGCTAACAATACAGCCATTGCCGGTTACAACGTCCGCCAGCTTCTGGATGAAGTAAGCATCTGGCTGGTTCCGATGGTCAATCCGGATGGGGTTACCTTGGTCCAGCAAGGCACGGCCGGACTTCCGGCAGCACTGGCCCAGACGCTGCGCCGTTATAATGGCAATAGTACAAATTTTACCCGCTGGAAGGCGAATATGCAGGGGATTGACCTCAACCGCCAATATCCGGCTAACTGGAACACAATCAGGAATGCGGGCTCATATCCGTGGTATCAGAATTATAAAGGGCAACGGCCTGCACAAGCGCCGGAAGTACAGACCATGATGGATTTTACGTATAGAATAGATCCGGAGGTAACGATCTCTTATCACAGCTCCGGGGAAATCGTTTTTTGGCATTTCAATACACTGGGCAGCAATTTGTCCCGCGACCGGACGATGGCCCGGGCACTTGGCAGTCTGACCAGTTATTCGCTGGTAGCACCGGAGAACAACCCGTCGGGCGGCGGCTACAAGGACTGGTTCATTCAGGAGTTTGGCCGTCCCGGATTTACGGTTGAAATTGCAAGATATGCTGGTGAGACAGAGGTTCCGTTGAGCCAGTTTGCAAGCATCTGGAAGGATAACAGGGCGGTAGGGCTATATTCCGCGGGGCAGTCTTACTCCTTATGGCTGAAAAAGCAGAAGGTCCAGTATCTGCAGCAGTCTATGGATTTACTGGCCGGTACTGAGTTATATGCCTCGATAGGGGCTTCAGCCAGCGGCATCAATCTGCTGCCGCAAAGGCTTCATGTTATCGCCAAGAAGGGTGACTGGTATCAAGTGCAGGTGAGTGAAGGCGTGGGCTGGATTCATCCTGCTTCGGGGAAGCTGGCCGTGGTTGAGGAGATTATGGCAACTGCTGAATTGAAGTTGAGTTCTCAGGCATATAAATATCCGGATAGATACGCTCCTAAAGTTACGAATTTGGAACCGCAGGCTGTTCAGGTAACCGGCAGATGGGGAAACTGGCTACTTGCCTCCACTCCAAGCGGAAACTGGTGGATTGACGGACGAATGGCCGAGCTAACCTGGCCGGTTAAACCAACTGAGCAAGACACGTCAATCGGACCAGAGCAAGCCGCACCAAGTGAACCGGAGGTATCCGGACAGATCGAGCCAGAGCCTGTGAGCATGCCGTAATTATATAAATTCATATCATATCGATCCCGTAATAACCTGCATCAAAGAAAGGGGGGGTGTTCCAAGCCGTATAACGGCTTGCGGAACACCCCCTTTATAACTTCTATTCCTCGCTTGCACTGCCGCCGATCTTCCGGCCAATCCATTCTTCATAGGATTTGATTACTGCGGACAGGTCTTCGTCCCCATAACCATGATTGAAGCCGGCCTGGAACATGCTCTTG
Source organism: Paenibacillus pedocola (assembly GCF_031599675.1). NCBI lineage: Bacteria > Bacillati > Bacillota > Bacilli > Caryophanales > Paenibacillaceae > Paenibacillus > Paenibacillus pedocola. Next base: position 1,362,056 of record NZ_CP134223.1, read on the forward strand.
GCTACACCGAGCATCGGTGTGGGCACGCCTGTGGCATCGCTGAGTGAGGAAGCGAGCTTCAGATCCTTCAGCATAAGAGCCAGTGAAAACTGATTGCTGAAGTCATTGTCGATGATCTTGCGTCCCTTGAGCTCGGCTTGTTTGCTGCCTGCCGAACCGTTCTGGACAAGCTCCAGGAACTTGTCTGCCGGTACGCCGTTCTTCACGGCGATGGAGAAGCCTTCCGCGAGTGCGACGTTATGGATGCCGACCATAGAGTTGTGGGCCAGCTTCGCTACGGCACCGCTGCCGTTATCACCCATATGCAGCAGGAGGCGGCCCATGGTGTCGAAGATATCCCGGTGCGCTTCGATGACTTCTGCTTTGCCGCCAACCATAAATACAAGAGTACCTTCGATTGCAGCCGGTTTGCTGCCTGTTACCGGAGCATCAAGGAAGCTGCCGCCCCGTTCTTCCACCGCTGCAGCGATTTCTTTAACCAGTCCGGGGGAAATGGTGCTGGAATCGATGACCACGGCTCCCGGCTTAAGGGCAGCCAGTATGCCGTTCTCACTGTAGAACACCTCACGGATCGAATCATCGTTGCTGATCATGGTAATAATAACATCCTTGCCCTGTGCCGCAGCCTGTGGAGTAGCCGCCGCTTGTGCCCCTTCTTCTTCCAGCGGCTTGCATTTCGCAGCCGTGCGGTTATATACCGTAACCTGAAATCCGCTTTTCAGCAGATTGGAGGCCATAGGAGCACCCATTGTTCCGAGTCCGATAAATCCGATCTGTTTCATTCCATCTCCACCTTCACTCTTTAAGTTCACTACAGAGATTGAACCTTTCAGTTATTTGCGGGTTCATTTCCTCTAGCCGTGTTTTTCTACATTCTATCACGGCATTTAGGGTTGTTCCACAGGGCAGCATATCTTTGTATATACGGCAAGCGCTTCCATGAAACTCTCAAAAACATGGTCCAAAAGCCGTGGATGTGCCCTAAGACCTTGCCAGTCAAGGCAAATTAAAGTATCCTAGAGTATAAAGTTGTAACAAACGGTGTTAAATCTAAAGAGATAAACAGGAGGTTACCATAACCGATGTCCAAGAAGATTAATTTTGACTACAGCAAAGCCCTGTCCTTCTTCAACCAGCATGAAATTGACTATTTTGCCGCTCCGATTCAATTAGCCCACGAGCAATTGCATAACAAGACTGGAGTAGGCTCTGATTTCCTGGGCTGGATCGATCTCCCTAACGCTTATGACAAGGAGGAGTTCGCCCGTATTCAAGCGGCAGCCAAGAAGATCCAGAGTGATTCTGACGTGCTGATTGTTATCGGTATCGGCGGTTCTTATCTGGGGGCACGCGCTGCCATTGAGGCACTTACGCATTCCTTTTACAATAACCTTTCCAAAGATCAGCGCAAGACACCGGAAGTATATTTTGCCGGTAACAACATCAGCTCTACATACATCACGCACCTGCTTGATCTGGTGGAAGGCAAAGACTTCTCCGTGAACGTAATCTCCAAATCTGGTACAACAACTGAGCCGGCTATCGCTTTCCGCATTTTCCGCGCAGCACTGGAGAAGAAATATGGCAAGGAAGAAGCACGCAAACGCATTTACGCTACCACAGACAAGGAAAAAGGCGCTCTCAAGAAGCTGGCTAACGAAGAAGGCTACGAGTCGTTCATTATTCCTGACGATGTAGGCGGACGTTATTCCGTGCTGACACCGGTAGGACTTCTGCCGATCGCTGTTGCGGGAATCAACATTGAAGAAATGATGCAGGGGGCAGCAGCCGCAGCGGATGAGTTCAACAATCCGGATGTAGCTACGAACCAGGCTTATCAATATGCTGCAGTGCGCAACGCGCTGTACCGTAAAGGCAAAACTACAGAGATTCTCGTGAACTACGAGCCGTCCCTGCACTTTGTCTCCGAATGGTGGAAACAATTGTTCGGCGAAAGTGAAGGCAAGGATTACAAAGGTATCTATCCTTCTTCCGTTGACTTCTCTACGGATCTGCACTCCATGGGCCAGTTCATTCAAGAGGGCAACCGCAACATCTTCGAAACGGTGATCCAAGTGGAGCAAGTCCGTCATCACATTACGCTTGAGAGCGATGCTGACGATCTTGACGGCCTGAATTTCCTTTCCGGTCAAACCGTTGATTTTGTAAACAAGAAGGCATTCCAAGGAACACTGCTGGCGCACACAGACGGACAAGTGCCGAATCTGGTAGTCACCATTCCGGATCAGACTCCTTATACTTTTGGTTACCTGGTTTATTTCTTTGAAAAAGCCTGCGGTATCAGCGGATATCTGCTTGGCGTTAACCCGTTTGACCAACCGGGCGTAGAAGCATACAAGAAGAATATGTTCGCGCTGCTGGGCAAACCGGGCTACGAAAAAGAAAAAGCGGAGCTGGAAGCCAGACTTACTGAATAGCATTACGGCACACCACAGACCATTCATACAAATGCAGTAACTGGGAGCAGTCCGCAGGTAATTCTTACCGGGGCTGCTCCCAAACTATATCAAGTTATCATAGACAGGTAAGGACTGGAACAGGATGCTGGAACAATATCGGACGGTGCGTTCTCCCGGGTCCCGGGAAGTCGTAATCCGTAAGTCGCGGTTTATCGGCCATGTAATGCCGGTGGACAATGAAGAAGAAGCTGTGCAATTTATCGAGAACATCAAGAAACAGCATTGGAATGCCACACATAACTGCTCCGCTTATATGATTGGAGAACGAGACGAGATTCAAAGACAGTCAGACGACGGGGAACCGAGTGGAACGGCCGGTAAACCGATTTTGGAAGTAATCCGCAACCAACAAGTTAAAAATGTCGCAATTGTCGTTACCCGTTATTTCGGAGGTATCATGCTGGGAGCAGGCGGACTAATCCGGGCGTATACGGATGGTGCGGTTCTGGCCCTGGAGGCCGGAGAAGTCATCACCCGTGTGTTAAGGCGCGAAGTGTTCGTGCAGATCGACTATACCTGGCTCGGCAAGGTAGAGAATGAACTGCGGAGCAGAGCCATTAAGACCGGCGAAACTGCTTTTACCGATACAGTGACGCTGCTGTGTCTTCCGCGGAATGATGAAGGTGACGCCTTTATGGCATGGATAACAGATCTTACCCAGGGGCAAGCACTGGTTACAGAAGGGCGGCGGATTTACTACAGCGAAGGGGAATAGATTATGGCAAGAAGAGCAGTGGAGCGGGAGTTGTCGAGAGAAAGGATTCTGGAGGCGGCAAGGCATCTGTTTATTACCAAAGGCTACCGTGCGATTTCTATGCGCAGCATCGGTCAGCATTTGGGGTACAGCCATGGCTCACTCTATTATCATTTCAAAGAAAAAGCAGAGTTATTTTATGCGATTGTTGTTGAAGATTTCAATCACGTGGCAGCATTGCTTAGCGAGGCAATGAACAACCCTCCTGAACCGGGGATGACCCGGGTAGAACAGCTTGTGATGGAATTTATCCGTTTTGGACTGGATCATCCTTATCAGTATGAGATCATGTTTATGATCCGTGATGAAGAGCTTCTCGCGTATTGCCGGGCAGAACAGGGACGATGTTTTGAGTTATTCGCAGGCATTGTGCGCCGGCATATGAAGGAAGAAGGATATGTTTCCGAGGATTGGCAGAGTGTTCCGCTGACATTATTTTTATCTGCTCACGGATTTATTTCATATTATATTCAGGATAAGGTATCATTCGAGGACGTGAAGCAGGCGGCACTGACGCATATTAAGGTACTGAGCCGCAGTTTATAGAGTGCAATTTTTTTGGGGCTCTTCGCTTTAGAGCTGTGCATTGGTATAACTTTGCTTGGTGAAAGTGTTATAGAAGCTATATATTATATAGAAGCGGCTCCTTAGAATCGGACGGAGCCGCTTCTTTTTTCGAATAACAGGATAACCGGATCAGCCCTCGATAATTTTCACATAACACTCACGGTGTCTCGGCCCGTCGAATTCGCAGAAATAAATGCCCTGCCAGCGGCCCAGAAGCAGTCTGCCCTCATGAATAATGATGCTTTGGGATGGACCGGAGGTAATCGACTTCAGGTGCGAAGCGGTATTGCCTTCTGCATGACGGTATTTAGGATGCTCCCAGGGGTACACTTCGTCCAGTCTCATCAGAACATCATGCTTTACGTCCGGATCAGCATTTTCATTAATGGCAATTCCGGCTGTAGTATGCGGACAATAGACGACGGCAATTCCATTTTGCACACCGCTCTTTTTTACAAATGAGATGACTTCACGGGTAATATCGCGCAGCTCGTCACGCTTACTGGTCGATATTTCAATCGTATGTAGCATAACGCTATCCCCTCCTTATAGAATAAATATACTATAGTTTACCCCAAATTGAACAAAAGTAATTGACGGGCACCAGCGGCTTTGGTAAAGTAGTAATAATTATAAAACCAAGTATGTTAATAGGAATAATTATGGCGTAATGGCTACTATACCGACCGGATACCCGGAGGTGGGGGGACTTATAACTTGAATTCGCTGCTAAGACACAAGGGATGGACCTGGGGATTTCGCACAACTATATTGCTGTATTTTGTAGTACTGATCATTTTGCCGATTATGGGCGTCTACTACAATTCGTTTTCGCTGGGCTTCAGCAGCTTTGCCGAGAGCATAAGTGACCCTATTGCCTGGAAGTCGGTACTCCTCACGCTGAAATTGGCCGTTATCGCTACAGTCATAAATGTACTGCTCGGTACAATGATCGCCTGGGTGCTGATTCGCTACCGTTTTCCCGGTAAAGCTCTGCTGAACAGCCTGGTCGATCTGCCCTTTGCCCTGCCGACAGCAGTAGGGGGACTGATGATTCTGCTGCTGCTCGGCCCCGGCAGTCTGATAGGCGGGCTGGCGGAGAAGCTCGGCTTCGAGATTGTTTTTCATCAGCCGGCAATCGTGATAGCCATGATTTTCGTTACTTTTCCGTTTGTGATCCGCGCGGTGCAGCCGCTGCTGGAGGAGCTTGACCCTTCCGAGGAGGAAGCGGCTTATACGATGGGAGCCAAGAGCAGCCGGGTATTCCGGCAGGTCATTCTGCCCTCCATGGCTCCAGGGATGATTAGCGGAGGAATGCTTGCTTTTTCACGGGCGCTGGCCGAGTTCGGTGCTGTAGTGCTTGTAGCAGGCAATATTCCGGGACGGACACTCGTATCCTCCGTGTTTATTTTCGGTGAGGTAGAAAGTGATAATCCGGTTGGCGCCGCTGCGGTGTCTGTTATTCTATTGACCTTATCCTTTGTGATTCTCTGGCTGATTAATATGCTGCAGATGCGGGGGAGAAGATCATGAGAAGACTATGGATTGGACTCACTTATCTTGTGTTTTTCCTGCTGATTGCGGCTCCCCTGGGCAAGATGACCACGGAAGCCTTCAGCGAAGGCTTCGGCGGCTTCTGGGCATCCCTGTCCCGGCCGGAGGCGCTGCATGCGCTGATGATGACCGGGCTTGTTGTAACTGTGGTTACGCTGCTGAACACCTTGTTTGGAATTATGATGGCTCTTTATCTTGTACGTGCCAACTGGCTGAGCGCAAAGCTGAGAGGACTGCTGAACAGCATCGTCGATCTGCCATACGCTGTATCTCCGGTCATTGGCGGACTGATGATTGTGCTGCTGCTGGGACCGGATAGCGCTTTAGGCGCGGTATTCGAACAAATCGGAGTAAAGATTGTTTATGCTTTTCCGGGAATGGTCATTGCCACGCTGTTTGTCACCTTCCCGCTGATGGTGCGTGAGGTGATGCCGGTGCTGCAGGAGATCGGTTCACAGCAGGAGGAGGCCGCTTCGACGCTCGGGGCGTATGGCTGGACAACCTTTTGGAAGGTCACCTGGCCTTCGATCCGCTGGGCGGTCATCTACGGTGTAATTCTTACGGTTGCCCGCTCGCTGGGGGAATTTGGTGCGGTACTGGTCGTTTCCGGCAACATCATGAACAAAACCCAAACCGCTACTACACTGGTTTATCAGGATGTAGAGAATTTCAATGTGACTGCTGCGGGCGGTGTGGCGCTGGTACTGGCCGCGTTCTCCGCAGGGCTGCTGCTGTTAATGGAATGGAGTAAAAGAAGAAAGGGTGTGCACTAGAGATGCATGTAGAAGTTCGGGGACTGAATAAGCATTTTGGAGATTTTCACGCCGTTAAGGACATCAATTTCGGAATTACCAAAGGTCATCTGATTGGCTTGCTCGGGCCAAGCGGCGGCGGCAAAACCTCGATTCTGCGCATGCTGGCAGGACTGGAGACGCCGGATAGCGGTGAAATTATTTTTCATGGCAAAACGGTCAATACTCTTCCGCCCCAGGAGCGGGAAATCGGCTTTGTGTTCCAGAACTATGCGCTCTTTAAGCACATGACCGTGTATGAGAATATTGCCTTTGGGCTTAAGGTGAAAAAAGTAAACAAAAATACCATCCATGGCCGGGTGATGGAGCTTGTCGAGCTTACCGGGCTTAAAGGATTCGAGAAGCGATATCCGCATCAGCTCTCCGGGGGCCAGCGTCAGCGGGTGGCGTTTGCCCGGGCACTTGCACCTGAGCCGCAGCTGCTGCTGCTGGATGAACCTTTTGCAGCCATTGATGCGAAGATCCGCCAGGAGCTGCGTTCATGGCTTCGCGAGCTGATTGAACGTGTCGGCATCACCTCGATCTTCGTTACGCATGACCAGGATGAAGCGATCGAAGTCGCTGATGAGATTATGATCATTAATCAGGGGCGTCTGGAGCAAAAGGGGACCCCGTGGGATATTTATAAGGAGCCGAAGACGCCGTTCGTGGCTACCTTTATCGGAGAATCTACGCTGATTGAGAGCGCAAGTGAGCTGAAAGGCTTCAAAAATGCGGGTGGCGGTAAACCGACGAAGGCGCTGATCCGTCCGGAATATATCGAAGTAGGCCATCTGCATGAATTCAAAATGGCTTCGGCCACAGAGCAGGGCATTGTGAAGCACTTGCATTTCCGCGGCAGTGAATGGCTGGTGGAGGTTGAGGTGAACGGGCATAAGCTGGTGACGTACCGGTCTCTGGAGAAAGAGACACTTACACCGGGCCAGGAAATTTCGGTGCTTGTCCACCGTGCCTATCTGTTCAATGACGAGCGCAGCTGGATTCAGGAGAACGGGCTGAAGGAAGATCCGATGCCTGTGTTCATTTAAACAAAGGATGTGTGCCGGGATGAGGGTTCTCAAAAGGAGCAGACAACTGCACGGATGGCTGGCAGCCCTAATGCTGGCAATGCTCGCACTGGCTCTGGCCGGCTGCGGGAACGGTAAGGAAACGGCGGATAGTGCACCGGCTACGCAGCAAGGTGATCTGACACTTGTCGTCGGCGCCTATAGTGTGGTGAAGGATGCGATGAATGATATTCTGCCGCTGTTCGCAGCGGAGTGGAAGGCCAAGACGGGCCAGAAGATCGTATTCCAGGAGTCCTATGAAGCTTCGGGCACCCAAGCCCGGGCGATTGCCGGGGGATTCGAGGCGGATGTAACCCTGCTGGCCCTGGAAGGCGATGTCGGGAAGCTGGTGAAGGCCGGACTCGTAGCGGATACATGGAAAGAGCGCGGTGAGAACGGAATGGTGACCCGCTCGGTGGTAGCGCTTGGCACGCGGGAAGGCAACCCTAAGGGGATTCATGATTTTGCCGATCTGGCGAAGCCTGGTGTAAAGGTGCTCTACCCGAATCCGAAAACCTCCGGCGGAGCGCAGTGGGATATCAACGCGATCTACGGCGCCGGATTGAAGCTGTCAGAGGAGCAGACGGGGGTTAAGGACCCTGCTGCCGCCAAAGCTTTTCTGGAGAGCGTGCATGCCAATGTGGAATCGCTGGATAAGAGCGGGCGGGCTTCGATGGCGGCTTTTGAGTATGGCGTAGGCGATGTCATTGTCACTTACGAGAATGAGCTGCTGGCGCGGATTGCCCAGGGTGTGAAGTATGAGGTTATCATTCCGAAGGATACGATTCTGATCGAGAATCCGGCTGCGGTCGTGGATAAGTATGCCGATGAACATGGTACGCGCGAGGCTGCTGAGGCGCTGGTGGATTTCCTGACCACAGAGCAGGCGCAGGAGGTCTTCGCCAAATACGGCTTCCGTCCGGTAAACGAGCAGGTCTATGCGGAGAATGAGAGCCGTTATCCGGTCCCCTCCGGGCTGTTCGGGATTGATTATCTCGGCGGCTGGGCGGAGGTCAAGGAGACACTGTATTCCAAGCGGGGTGTCTGGTATCAGGTGCTGGCCGGAATCTAGCAGCAGGAGTACTCTGTGAGGCTGATGCAGAAGCGAAAGTATGTGTGCGAATAGGACCGTTCCTCCTTCCGGAGGGACGGTTTTTGCGCTGGTGCTAAGAGCAATGATGAGTTGAACTGTGATATGTACTATAATGGGGGTTACTTAAACTTACCGGATATAAAATTTGAACTTATAACAAAAGAAGAGGGGATGGAGTGGCAGAGGGGGATTTTGGAACTGTAGGAGCGATAGCGTTCGCCTACAAGCTTTCCTTGGAAAGCTCGCTTCGGAAGCATAAGCAGTCTACGGATTTCTTCCGCAAACTGCGGTGATAATCAAGAGAAATCTGTAGACAACAGCGGCCGGAAGCGCAAATATTCACCGCAGTCGCGACTGATCCCGTATTGTAAAAAAATAAGTTCAACTATAAGAACTGAAGGAGAGAGTGAAGATGGATACGCTGGTGTTTTTGGGGACAGGCGACGCCATGGGCGTACCCCGGGTGTACTGCAGCTGTGAGACCTGTATGGAAGCTAGAACGGACGGGCGGAATGCCCGCCTGCGCTCATCCGTGCTTATAGATAACGGCAGTGATTTTCTGGCGATTGACTGCGGGCCGGACTGGCGGCGGCAAATGGAGCTGCAGGGATTGCGTAGCATGCGCAGACTGCTGGTGACCCACGCCCACTTCGATCATATCGGGGGCCTGCCGGAATGGGCGGATGCCTGCCGCTGGATGGGTTATCGGGGTGAGCTGTATGCACCGGCCGAGGTGATTCCAGTAATTCTGCGGCAGTATCCGTGGCTTAGCGGCCATATCGAGATGATTCCCTGCGATGACGGAATTACGCTGGATGGCTGGCAGATCAGCACCTGGCGGGTGAACCATGGCAAAAACGGCTATTCCTATGCCTACCGGCTGGAAAAGCAGGGGTATACGTGGGTGTATTGCTCTGACTCCATCTCGCTGGGACCGGAAGAGACCAAACCGATGCTTGGGGCGGATCTGCTGGTGCTGGGCACAAGCTTTTATTACGAGGCGGCGGAGCTGTCTACTCGCTCTGTATACGATATGACGGAAGCAGCCGAGCTGTTGAAGCTCGTAAAGCCGCGCCGTACCGTGTATACCCATATGTCGCATGATGTGGATATCCGCAAAGACTACATTTTGCCGGAGGGAGTTACCCTGGCTGAGACGGGGATGAGAGTTGCGCTGGAGCTGGGAAATAGCTGAAGGTTTGTACATTACTCTGCGGTATTATCCAGAGAAACTTTTAATGGAAAACCTCCAGCTAATTCGTACGGTTTCGCCAGAAATCAGGATATAGGTGGAAAAACTCCATGTAACTCCATGGAAAATACCAGTTTTGTCCCTTTGGGAAGAGATTAGATGGAGAAAATCCCATTAGAGTCTGCCTATTACCTGTCGATAAGAAATTAGGTGGAGGAAATCCCACTGCTGTGTCTTTGTCACTCCAAGACAATGCTCTCCATGTAGCCCCCACGTACTGAGGGGGACAAAACTTATCAGACAGGCGGCCGTTCCTGGTGAATACCGGTGGTCAGCTGTATAAAAGTAGTTTTAAATAGACGCGGCATTCCTGCCGTAATAGCTGCACAATAAATAGGGACCCCACTCAGCGGCGCATACCGCAGGGCAGGGTCCCTATCTTTAATTCATCGTCATGCCGCCGGTGACATTGATCGCCTGGCCGGTCATATAAGCAGAAAGGGGGCTGGCGAGAAACAGCACAACATTAGCTACATCTACCACTTCAGCCGTCCGGCCAAGCGGCACCTGCGAGCGGTCCTCGGCCAGAATATCCTCCGGCTCCATTCCCCGCAAAGCGGCACCTTCGACACGTTCACGCCGTTTCATATCCGTCTCAACAATGCCCGGACAGACGGCATTCACCAGAATCTGTTCCTTAGCCAGCTCCAGTGCCATCACTTTGGTGAAGCCCAGCACAGCATGCTTGGAGGCAACATAATTGCCCATACAGCGGTAGCCGTTCTTGCCTGCCTGTGAGGCGATGTTGATGATTCGTCCTCCGCCGCCCTGCCGCAGCATCTGCCGCGCCCCGGCTTGAGAAACCAGATACACGCCTTTGGCGTTGATGTCCATCACCTTATCCCAATCGGCTTCCTTGATATCCACGGCAAAATCCATCGTTGACGTGCCGCTGTTATTCACCAGGAAGTCAATCCGGCCAAACGTCTCCACCGCACAGTCCATCAGCCGCGCAGCATCCCTGCTCACTGTCACATCCATCCGGATCTGCACCAGCCGCTCATGCACGCGCTCCAGCTCTGTTTTGCAGGCGATATCGCCGATGACGACATTTGCTCCAGCCTCAAGGAACAAATCGGCGATGCCTTTGCCTATGCCGGTAAGCCCCCCGGTGACCACCAGCGTTTTTCCAGTGAAATCAATACTTAGCATGGCTGCCCTTGTCCTCCCGGATTAGCTTCTGAACGGGTCATCACTAATGCCTGCTTCGAGCACGATTCTGGCGTATTCCTGGGCACTGAACAAAGAGTGGTCCTTATAGTTGCCGCATTCGAGGGCGGAAACTGCCGGAATATGCTCGGTTTCAAGCACTTTATTCAGCACCTTGGTGAGTGCGGCAGCGACATCGGCAGGGTTATGCTCATCCCAGATAATCAGATAGAATCCGGTTCTGCAGCCCATCGGAGAAATATCGATAATACCTTCGAGTTCATCGCGCAAATACGTGGCCAACAGATGCTCCAGCGTATGTACAGCGGCGGTAGGCAGGGCATCCACATTGGGCTGCAGCAGCCGCAGATCGTATTTCTGAATCGTGCTGCCTTTTTCATTTTTTTCTGTACCTGCAACCCGGACGTAAGGGGCTTTTACTTTGGTATGATCCAATTGGAAACTTTCAACTTTGGCCATGTTTTCTCTCCCTTTCGGTCTTTTTCATATCAACCTATCACAATGTCAAAAAGAAGTAAATAGTTAATCTGAGTATTCCACTCAACTTAGTTAAAATGTATTGACATGAATAATAATGCATTGTAACATATGAATCAATTAAATTCTGATGCATTTACTTGGTTTAAATTTGCGCCTGCCATGCACAGAAAAAGATACTCTAGGGGGAGAAATAACGATGAAGAAAAAATGGATTCATTCCTTGCTGCTGGTTACTGCTGTTGCTCTATTCACTGCGGGATGCGGCAACAATAACGAAGCTTCGGGTTCGGGCAGCGATTCCTCCGGACAAGAGAGCAAGACGCTGCGGATCAGCTTCAACCCGGGGCCATACAGTGACCAGTTCAAGAACGGTGTCGCACCTTATCTGGAGAAGAAAGGGTATACGATTACTTATAAAGAATTTACAGACGGCATTCAACCTAATGTGGCTGTAGCTAACGGGGAGATAGATGCGAATGTATTCCAGCACTCTCTGTATTTGAAATCTATTAATGAAAGAGAAAAAATCGATCTGGTGGGTGTAGTGCAAGTACCAACCCCGCCGATGGGCCTCTACTCCAAAAAGCATACCAGTCTGGATGAGGTAAGCGATGGTGATCAGATCAATCTGCCGAATGAGCCCGTAAATATGCTGCGCGCCCTTAACGTACTGAAAGATGTAGGCTGGATTACACTGAAGGATAATATTGACCCGCTGCAGACTTCATTAGCCGATATTACCTCAAATCCCCATAAACTGAAGTTCATTGCCACTGAGCCGGCCCAAGGCCCGCGTGCTCTGGAGGATGTAGACTACGCTGCTATACAGGGGAATTTTGCCGTATCGAACAATATTAAGCTGACTACAGCGCTACAGCTGGAAAATATGACGGATCCGTTCACGAATATTGTGGCGGTGGACAGCAAGAACAAGGATGCCCAGTTTGTCAAAGATATCATTGAAGGCTATCATTCTGCTGAATTCCAGGAGTATATCAAGTCGAAACCGGACTATGAAGGGTACAGATTACCTGACTACTTTAAGCAATAAATGATGCTAAACAGATAAGAGATTTCACACAATAAGAGATTCACTTTCCGGTCTGCCGTTCCCCTTATGCGGATTGTTCCGCAGCAAGTTTTGTTCGAGCCAAGCGATGCTGCATGGCCCGCAAAACGGCAAGGAGGAGCGGCAGATCATTGTCTATTCCAAAGAACCTGCAAAGAGGTGCAATGTACATGGACTTTAAGCCTTCCACTGTAGTCTCAGAGCTTCCCGGCAATTATTTCAATGCGATGAAGGCCAAGATCGCCTTATATCGCAGCAAGGGAATTGATGTCATCGATCTGGCCAGCGGCAATCCCGACCAGCCGACCCCGCAGCATATTATCAATGCGCTGAAAGAGGCGGTTGACAAGCCGGAGAATCAGGGCTACCCGCCCTTTTACGGCAAAACAGGCACCCTTGAAGCCATAGCCGCGTTCTATAAACGCGAATATAACGTTGAGCTTGACCCGGAGACAGAGATTGCAGTGTTCAACGGCTCGGGAATCGGCGTCACAGGAATTCCGCAGAGTCTGCTTAACCCCGGTGACATCCTGCTTACTGCAGATCCGGCTTATCCCGCCTACCATGCAGCGGCTGCACTGGCCCGGGCCCGGGTTCACACGATTCCCGTCTATGAACAGGAGGGGTTCCTTCCGGATTACAGCACAGTTCCCAAAGAGATTGCCCGAAAGGTCAAGCTGCTGATGCTGAACTATCCGAACAATCCGACTGGAGCGGTAGCCACGGAGGAATTCTTTGAAAGGACGCTTGCTTTTGCGGCGGCCTATGAATTTCCGGTGCTGAACGATTTCGCCTACGGCGCTTTCGGCTTTGACGGTCATAAGCCGCTCAGCCTGCTCCAGCAGCCGGGAGGCAAGGAATACGGCGTTGAAACCTACACGGCTTCCAAAACCTACAATATGGCCGGATGGCGCTTCGGCTTTGCCGCAGGCAATGCCTCCATTATTGCCGCGCTCAAGCATTATCACACCCAGGCCTACAGCACAGTATTCGGTGCGGTTCAGGATGCGGCGGTTGCCGCCTTGCTGGGCCCGCAGGAGGTTGTGCGGGAGTTAGGCAAGCTGTATGAGCGGCGTCGCGATGTGCTGGTCAGCCGGCTGCGGGGCATTGGCTGGGACGTTGCCGCTCCAAAGGGTACCTTCTTTGCCTGGTTTAAGGTGCCGGAAGGCTACACGGGTGAATCCTTTGCCGGGCGGCTGCTGGACGAAGCGCAGGTGGCTGTAGCCCAGGGGGGCGGTTTTGGTGCCCAAGGCAGCAGATATATCCGGCTCAGCCTGGTGAACAGTGAAGAGAAGCTGAACGAAGCTGTGGACCGGATTGCTGCGGCTGGTATTTTTAAGCGGGCGGTGTCTGCATGGGGTCAGGAGGCCAAAGACGCATGATTGAAATCAGAAATGTGCACAAAACCTTTACACGTAAAGGACAATCGATAGAAGCCTTAAGAGGGGTCAGCCTGAGTATCGCCAAAGGGGATATCTTCGGGGTCATCGGCTACAGCGGAGCGGGAAAAAGCACATTGATCCGTCTGGTCAATTATCTGGAACGTCCGACCAGCGGTGAAGTGTTCGTACAGGGCGAGCCGCTCTCCGGATACAGCCCGGCGGAGCTAAGGCAGGTGAAGAAAAAGATCGGGATGATCTTTCAGCACTTCAATCTGCTGGAATCGAAGACGGTGTTCGACAACATCGCCATCCCTCTTGTCCTGCTCAAGAGAAGCAAGCAGGAAATCCGTGAACGTGTGACCGAGCTGCTGGAGTTCACCGGGCTAAGTGATAAGGCAAACAGCTACCCTAAAGAGCTGTCCGGCGGGCAAAAGCAGCGGGTCGGTATCGCCCGGGCGCTGGCGAGCAACCCCTCCATCCTGCTCTGCGATGAAGCGACCTCGGCACTTGATCCGCAGACGACCAAATCCATTCTGGAGCTGCTGAAACGGATTAACGAAGCCTATAACATTACAATCATGATTATTACCCATGAGATGGCTGTCATCCAGCAAATCTGCAATAAAGTCGCTGTGATGGAGAAGGGGGAGATTATTGAGCAGGGCAATGTGCTTGATGTCTTTGGCAGCCCGCATCATCCCACCACGCAGAACTTCGTACAGACCGTTATTCATAACTCGGTGCCGCAGAGTGTGCTGCATACGCTGAAGACGGAGAACGGACGGAGGCTGTTTAAGCTCAAATTTGTCGGCGGGGCAGCCTCGGAGCCGATCATTAACAGCCTGATCCGCAGGTATGAGGTTAATGTGAATATTCTGTTCGCGAATATGACGGAAATCCAGCAGACCACACTGGGTAATATGATTCTGCAGATGCATGGTGAGAATACAGTGATTGACCAGGCGGCAGCTTTTATTGTGAGCCAAGGGGTAGAAATTACGGAGGTGGAGGCCTGAATGTTCGATACAGTTATTACTTCGGAGCAGCTGTTTCAAGCCCTGCGGGAAACCGTGGTGATGGTGGGCGTATCGCTCTTTTTTGGAGCGCTGCTGGGTATTCCAATTGGCATCGTGCTAGTGATTACACGTCCCGGCGGAATTCTGGAGAACCGGTTTATATACGCCGTGCTGAATCCGCTTATCAACATCATCCGCTCGCTGCCGTTTATTATTTTGCTGGTGGCCATCATCCCCTTTACCCGGCTTCTCGTGCATACCTCAATCGGTACCAGTGCAGCGATTGTGCCGTTAATCGTCTACGTAGCCCCGTATATCGGGCGGCTGGTGGAGAACTCTTTGCTTGAGGTCAGCCCTGGCATTCTGGAGGCTGCCGAGGCTATGGGGGCAACCACCTTTCAGGTCATTTGGCATTTTCTGCTGCCTGAGGCCTTTGGCTCACTCATTCTAACTATGACTACCGCAATGATCGGGCTGGTCGGAGCAACGGCGATGGCAGGAACGGTAGGCGGCGGAGGCATCGGCGATCTGGCGATCTCTTATGGCTACCAGCGTTTCGACACCTTTGTCATGATCGTGACGGTGGTTATTCTGATTATATTTGTCCAGGGCATCCAATCAGCCGGGAACCGTCTGGCCCGCAAAGCCCGCCGGGATTAGTACAGGGAACAGGGAGGGGATAGTAGAGCTATGGATCAGCCGATTATTGTCCGCGCCGCACCCCAGGAATTTATTTGCCGGCCGGGAAGCTGGGGCAGTCTGGAACAGCATCTGCAGAGACGGGGAATCAGCCGGGTGCTTGTGGTAAGAGGTGAACAGTCATGGATTGCGGCAGCGCCATTCTGGCCGGAGCTTACAGAGACGGAGGTTCATTATCACAGGTATGGCGGTGAATGTACTTATAGTGAACGTGATGCTATTTCCGCCTATGCTGCGGATCATCGGCTTCAGGCCGTAATCGGAGTCGGCGGCGGGAAAATTACCGATCTGGTAAAATCAGCGGCGGCTAAGCTGAATTTACCGGCGGTGATTCTTCCAACACTTGCTGCGACTTGTGCGGCCTGGTCTTCACTCAGCGTGATGTATGATGAGCATGGCGAATTCATCCGCTTTGATATTTTCCCGCGCAGCAATGCGCTTGTGCTGCTGGACCCGGTGGTCATTGCCGCTTCCCCGCCCGAGCTGCTGACTGCCGGAATAGGTGATACGCTGGCGAAATGGTATGAAGCGGATGTGATCATCAGAGTGCTGGACTCACCGCCGCTTGAAGTGGAGCTTGGCTGGTATGCGGCGCGCAAATGCCGCGAGAATCTGCTGAAGTACAGCGGGGAGGCGCTTGCTGCCATAAGAGCGGGCGAGCTGAACGATGCCTTGGTCCGGATTATTGAGACGAATATTATGGCCGGCGGTCTGGTCGGCGGGTTCGCTGAGGATTACGGGCGGACGGCGGGAGCCCATTCGATTCATGATGCCCTGACCGGCATTCCCGAGTCCCACCGGCTGCTGCATGGCAATAAGGTGGCTTACGGGGTGCTGGTCCAGCTGGCGCTCGAAAAGAACTGGACCGAGATTGCTGCACTGCTGCCCTTCTATGAGGAGATTGGCTTGCCGGCCAGTCTCGGTGATCTGGGGCTTGCGCATTTATCGCGCGGGGACCTGCTGAAGCTCGGCAGCCGGGCGACTGTACCGGAAGCGTCCATTCACCGGATGCCGGGTATCATTACCGCCGAAGCTGTAGCCGCTGCGGCCGAAGAGCTGGAGGCCTACATAAATAAGCGGAGATGCAAACCCGCACCAGCAGTAACCGGATGGGAAAGGGAACTTCAAGGTGAAGGAGCAAAGGCAACATGAGCATAGCAATTATAGGTGCAATGGAAGAAGAGGTAGCCTTGCTGCTGTCCAAGATGCGGGACGTGGCTGAACTGGAGGCGGGCGGCGGCAGGCTGTACAGCGGAAGTTTGAACGGGCGGGAGGTGGTGCTGCTTAAGTCGGGCATCGGCAAGGTCAACGCTGCGCTGACGACAACACTGCTGCTTGAGAGGTTCCACTGTAAATTAATTATCAATACCGGAGCAGCCGGCGGTCTGGGGGCGGGGCTGCAAGTCGGTGATGTAGTGATCGCCGAGGAGCTGGTCTATAGTGATGTGGATGCAACGGCATTCAGCTATGCTTACGGGCAGGTGCCGCAGATGCCCCAGCGATATCCGGTCTCAGCCGGACTACTTGAGCTGGCGGGAAAGGTTATTCAGCGGGGCGGACGGCAAGAGCAGGTTGTTGTTGGCCTGATTACGACGGCGGACTCGTTCATCAGTCAGCCGGAGCGGGTTGAAGAGATCCGTAGCAGGTTCCCGGAAGCCCTGGCTACGGATATGGAAGGTGCAGCGATCGCCCAGACGGCTTATCAGTTCGGTGTCCCGTTTCTGGCGGTCCGGGCAATCTCTGATATAGCCGGCGCCGAGGCTGCCGGGTTGTTCGAAGCCCACCTGGATCTCGCAGCGAAGAACTCGACAGAGGTGGTGCTGGAAATTCTATCGCTGTACGAAACGCAGGAAGCTGAATGAATCAACAATGAATCAAGAATGAATCAAGAATGAATAGAACAGCCCAGCCGTCATACAGGTAAGAGAGAGCTTAAAACATGCTCAGTCTCGACCCTGCAGGACGGTTTTTTGCTGTCTGTCCCCAGTCTCCGCCTTGGGAATGAGAAGGGTTTAGTTCCTGCGTCTCTATTCATCCCCTCTCTCCGTTCTGTAAACTAATAAGAGATATATCACTTCCAAGTAAAGGGTTTAACACTATAATTCGGGAAAAGGTGATTTGAACGAAGATAGGAGGATATGAAGATGACTCAACCTGTAATTCCAATTATGCTGGATATTCCAGAGAGTTTTGAAACACAGCGTCTGCTGATCCGGGCCGCGCGCTGGGGCGATGGAGCAGAGATGAATGAGGCTATCGCAGAGAGTCTGAATGAGCTGAAGCCGTGGATGATTTTTGCTCAAAGCCTGCAGACGCCCGAGGAAACCGAGCAATACGCACGGGAGTCGCGGCTCAAATATCTCGACCGGAGTAATATGCACATGAACATTTATAACAAGGCGGATGGAACCTTCATCGGCTGCAACGGCCTCCACCATATAGACTGGGATGTCCGTGCTTTTGAGCTTGGATACTGGATCAGAAGCTCCTGCGCGGGAAAGGGCTATATGACGGAAGCGGTGAATGCGATCACTGAGTTTACCATCCGGGAGCTGGAGGCTAACCGGATTGAGATCCGGTGCAGCGCACGGAATGCCAAAAGCGCGGCTGTGGCGGAGCGAACGGGGTATAAACTGGACGGCATTCTGCGGAACAGCATGCGCGGCTTTGACGGAGAGCTTCATGACAGCAAAGTATATGCGAAGGTGCGCGGAGCGGAATTTTAAAAAAGGGAGATGATCCGTTGAAGAAGAGTGTTTTCTCCAGATTAAGTACATACATGCTCAGACATAAGCTGATTTATACGGTATTGCTGCTGACTACCCTGGTCAGTATTCTCTATGATCTTACAACAGCCTGGTATCTGTCGAGAATTACCGATGCGGCGGTCCGCCTGGATGTGGACGCTTTTTCGGGGCTGATTGCTTTTGGTGTTCTCTTCTTGCTTGTAGGTTTACTCAACAATTATGCGGGTGCGTATTTCAAAACTAAGGTCTCAGCTAAAATCAGAAATGAGCTGCGACTGGAGATGATGGGGCACACGCTCCGTCTGCCGCAGTCCTATTTCGACCGCAATCATTCCGGCGATTTGCTGTCCCGGTTCACGAATGACAACCAATCGGTGGGTGAAGCCTGCGGAAGGGTAATGATCGATCTTATCCGCAATCCGCTGCTCGCGCTGGCAGCTTTTGCTTACTTGCTGTATATTAACTGGCTGCTCGCTTTGATCTGTTTTGCAATGGGGCCGCTGCTTTTTCTTACGGGTAAAGTATTCGGCAATGCGATGCGCATGAATAGTGTGAAGCTGCAGGAAAGCATGAGCCGGACGACGTCCTTTTTGAATGATATCCTCGGGAGCAGTGTGGTGTTCAAGTCCTTCTCCATCGAACGCAGACTGTTGAAGCAGTATCAGGGACACAGTGAGGATATTAATGCTACGGAACAAAAGCGCGGTAAAATCGAAGGGGCTACAGGTGCGTTAGCGTCTGTGCTGGGTAATGCGACCTTCCTTCTGGCTCTGATTATTGCCGGGTGGTTCGTGGCGAAGGGTAAGCTTGAGGTAGGCGCGATGATCGCATTTATTCAGCTGATGAACTATCTGATCATGCCGTTCTCGTCGCTTCCGGGCCTGGTGGCCTCCATGCAGCAGTCGCTGGGTGCGGCGGAGCGGATTTTTGAAGTCATCGATGAGCCTGCCGAGGTCAAAGTTCTGCCGGAGCCGCTGGTGAAGCAGCCTGACTTCGAACGTCTGGTGCTCTCCGGGGTTTCCTTTCATTATCCGGATGCCGGAAAAGCCAGCCTGAGCAAGATCAGCATGGATCTGCAGCAAGGCTCGCAAGTGGCTGTGGTCGGACCGAGCGGAGGCGGGAAATCCACGCTGTTCAAGCTGCTGCTCGGGTTCTATAGGCCGGATGAAGGTGCGATTGCAATTAACGGAACCGACATTACAGCTTTGAGTCTGGACCACCTGAGAAGCTATTTCGCCTATGTGCCGCAGGAATCGGGACTGTACACCGGAAGTATCCGCGATAATATCAGCAATGGCAGACCGGGTGCGCCGGAGGATGAGATTAAGGAGGCGCTGCGGCAGGCGAACGCCTATGACTTTGTGATGGAGCTGCCGGATGGCATGGATACAGATATCGGTGAGCATGGCTCCAGGCTGTCCGGGGGCCAGCGCCAGCGCCTGTCGATTGCCAGAGCGATGCTGAAAAATGCGCCGGTTCTGCTGCTGGATGAAGCCACGGCGGCGCTGGATAACGAATCAGAAAAAATGGTCCAGCAGGCCATCCGCAAGCTGATGAAGGATAAAACTACGATTGTTATCGCCCACCGCCTGTCGACCATTCAGAATGCTGATCTCATTCTGGTCATGGAGAACGGGGAGATTGTGGAACGCGGCAGCCATAATGAGCTGCTCGCAGCGGAAGGCCGGTATCATGATCTCTACCATTCACAACTAGAGCAGGAAGACGGGGCTGCAGAGGCAGAAGAACGGGACGGCGTATCGGCGAAGCCGGTGCAGGCAGAGGACGTTTTGCAGGACGCCAATGCGAAGGTGTTCACCGCTGCCGTAACCGGGCAGTAAGATAATGGCCGGCCATAAGCTTCTGGCCGCTGAATGAAGAAAGGGTGCGTTGCGCCAGGTTCGATGATGAACCGGCGGCAAAGCACCCTTTTTGCTATGCAGAGATGTAGATTATTCGGCTGTTTGCAGAATGAATTTATCAATGGCATACTTCACGCCGTCTTCGTTGTTGCTGAGGGTTACGAAATCGGCAATTTCCTTCAGTGCAGGAATGGCATTAGCCATGGCTACGCCCAGGCCGGCCGCTTCCAGCATCTCATGATCGTTCCAGGAATCGCCGACGGCGATCGTTTCGGACAGCTCGCAGCCGAAGTGCTGAGCCAGGAACTCAAGCGCAAGACCCTTGGTGCCTTCATGGTGCATGATTTCCAGGAAGTGCGGCTTTGATTTGGTGATGTGGACCGAGTCACCCAGCAGCTCGCGCAGAATCGGCGACAGCTCATCCAGGAACGCAGGATCATCGATAATGAGCATTTTTGGTGTTTTTTGCGGGACGAGCTTACCTTCCCAGTCCGGCTCGATGTAATATTGGGTTCTGTTCAGCTGGGAATATTCGATCAGCTTCTGATTCTCTTCGCGTGCGTACAGCTTGTCATCAATATAAGTCTGCAGGTGAAGGTCATGCTCCACGCAGTACTGGAACAGCTTGCGTACGGCGTCCTGCGGCACATAGCGCTCGTAGAGCACTTTTTCATCCATCAGATTCTTCACCAACGCACCCTGATAAGTAATGATCGGCACGTTCAGTCCGGTCTGGCGGGCAATGGCCTGGGCAGAGGCATAGGCGCGGCCGGTTGCAAGAGTGACCACAACGCCAGCAGCGACAGCCTGCTCCAGCGCAGTTTGGGTGGCAGGGGTGACTTCCTTGTCATCATTAATCAGGGTGTCATCAATATCGATTGCAATCAGTTTGTACATTCGGGTTCTCTCCTAAAGGTTATTGTACTATCTCGATTAAACTGGTGATTTTCTATTCCGGGATGGTTCGTGACTACAGAGAATGCCTGCTTATGCTTCCGAAACGAGCTTTCCAAGGAAAGCTTATAGGCGGCCGCTATCGCTCCTACAGTTCCAAACTTCTCTTTCGCCACTTTCCCCCTAATTCTTATCTTCCAGGTTCAATCTATAGTATAGATGTAATCATTAATCTGATGAAAGAAAAGGAGCGGATTCATCATTATTCTGGATGGTCCGGGCAGGCTCGGGGCTGAGCTCCGCGGTCAGCATCGCTGCAAGGATGCAAAGACAGCCCAGTCCAGCGGATAAGCCCAATGTCTCGCCGCCGAAGACAAGCCCTGTGAAAGCGGCGAACACCGGCTCCATCGCATATATGATGGCTACCCGGGACGGCGTGGTGTATTTCTGGCAGGCCGTCTGAATCCAGAAGGCAAAGGCGCTGGTCGGTCCGATCGAAATCAGCAGCGCCCACAGCACATCCGGCTTCATGACCAGCTCAGCACTGTGCGCTAGAGGTGCGGTTCCGTCAACAATCAGTGAGGCAAGCGTACTGAGCAGGCCGACAAAAGCTAACTGCAGCGTTGCCAGCGGCAGGGCCGGATAACGCGGCGCATACACGCCGGTATAAGCGACCTGCAGGGCAAAGGCGATGGCACAGAGCAGGATCAGAGCGTCGCCTTTATTGAGCGAGAGCGCGGAGCCGGTGAAGGTGAGCAGATACAATCCTGCCACTGCAAGTCCCGCACTGAACCAGGTATACCGGGAGATGGAATGCTTCAGCAGCGCCAGAGACAGGAAGGGTACGATCACTACCGACAGGCCGGTGATAAAGCCGGTGTTGGAAGTGGTTGTATACAGCAGGCCCATCGTCTGGAAGCCGTAGCCCATAAACAGAAAAAGGCCCAGCAGCAGAGAGTGTCCCACCATGCGCCAGCTTAGCATTCTCCATTCATGGCGGTAAAAAACAGCCGTGATCAGGGCCAGCAGCAGGGCGGCTCCCGTAAACCGGATGCTGTTGAAGGCAAGCGGCGGCAGCACTCTGACGGCATGCTGGACAATCAGAAAGGTGCATCCCCACATCATTGCCACCAGGAGCAGACTAAGATCGGCTATTCGGGAGCGATTCACTGCGGTCATCCTTTCATGAAATACAGAAAACGTATCAAGTTGTCCAAATTGTATCCTAAAACCAGGGGAAGGACAAGCCAAAACTATGCCCGGGCCAAGCCGGTAACAGGATTCTTAATCCTACATAAATGTTCCGGCTGGACAAAAAAACGCTCTCTTGGTATACTTCGGTAACCGCACATTTGTTCTTATTTTGACATCCTAGAAAGGGGCGGTTTCCAAGATGATGGGCAAATCCCATTTAGTAATCAGCACCGGGGTTACGCTCTCTGTGATGAATCTGCTCGGATATGAAATCACGATCCCGGCGGTTGCCGTGGCGGCGGTCAGCGCTTTGCTGCCCGATATTGATGAGCCGAACTCGCTGCTGGTCCGCAAGGCTGTCCCCGAATCACTGCTGCGGCTTCTGCAGGTGACTTTGATTGGGGCAGCGGTTTATCTCTATTTTGCCGGTATCGCCGCTCCGCCGTGGAATATCGCCCTGGCTCTGCTGGTCGGCAGTGTGTCGTTTCTGCCGGGCCGCAGGCTGCGGCATCTGTTCATGCTGCTGATCGCCCTGGCGCTGTTCGCGTTCGCAGAAGATTACGATCCATGGAACTACATCGCTGCCTGCCTGCTGGTCGTATCCTCAGTGGTCCCGCACCGGGGAATTACGCATACGCTGTACGCGGTTGCCGGCTGGGGAGCGCTGCTCTACTTCGCCTCTCTCGGCATGAATGACGGCGGCAGCCTGTGGATCGCCGGAGGCATGTCGTACCTGCTTCATCTGCTGGCCGACTCGCTGACCCAGCGCGGGATTACCCCGCTGCCGCCGCTGCCCTTCAAGCTAAGGTTCAAGCTGATGAGCACCGGTACGAAGAAGGGCAGTAAGGTGGAGCATCTATGCATGGTGCTCACCTTGGCCTTGGCCGTTTATGTGTTTGTGCTTACCCCTTGAGGTAGAAGCGTCAAAAAAAGAAGCCCTGCTACTAACTGCGCAAGCTGCGCGGGAGGTAGCGGGGCTTTATTTAAATATAAGAATTCAGAAAAGCCGTTTCTTCTTATATACATTCCAGTTGGACAGCTCAGCCTATTCTTCCAGGAAAATAAGCCCGATAAAGTCCTCCGGCTCAATCCGCCCGAAATAATGCTTCAGGTCTAGCCCGGACAGGGCTTCTCTGACCTCTGCATTCTCATAACGTTTGCCGCGCAGTGCGTTCTCCACGTCAGCCACATCGCCGACGCCGAAGAAGTCACCGTAGATTTTGATATCTTTAATGTAGGAATCTTCAATGTCCATACGGATATCGACGAGCCCTGCCGGGAATTTGCGGGTGTGCTTCACATTGCTCTTCGGCGACAGGCCGTAGTTCCAGTCCCAGTTCTGGTAGTGCTCCTTGGAGATTTCTTCTATCCGCACCCAGTCATCCATGGTCAGCTTGTACTGCGGAACCTCAGAAGGCTCCATGCCGAAGATGGAACGCAGCAGCCCGTCGCGGAATTCCTCGATGGTCATGTCAGTGCCTAGCAGCTCTTTGATGTTGGCTACGCGGCTGCGCACGGATTTGGTGCTCTTGGATTTGAATTTCTCCGGATTGACGTTCAGGGATGCCTGCACATCGTCAAGGTTCAGGTCAAACATCAGGGTGCCGTGGCTGAACATGCGTCCGCGCGTGGAGAACTGGGCGTTGCCGGAGATTTTGCGCTCACCGACCTGGAGGTCGTTGCGGCCGCTCAGCTCTGCATTGACACCCATGGACTGCAGATAGTCGATGACCGGCTGGGTAAATTTCAGGAAGTTATGAAACGACTGGCCGTCGTCCTTGGTAATGAAGCTGAAGTTGAGATTGCCAAGATCATGATAGACAGCCCCGCCGCCGGACAACCGGCGCACGACCTGGATGTTGTTGTCTTTTACATACTCCTGGTTGATCTCTTCGATGGTATTCTGGTGTTTACCGATGATAATGGACGGACTGTTGATATAAAAGAGCAGGTAGCTGTCGTCCATCGGCAGATTCTTAAGCGCAAATTCCTCGATCGCCAGATTAATTGATGCGTCTGTGATTCCTGTGTTATCAATAAAAAGCATAGTGTATTCCTCCGCCTGTGCATGGTTAACTACTGCATTTATTCTAAACTATCTAAGCTGAATTTGAAAATAAACATGCAGGGAAAAGTGGCGGAGGGGAATTTGGGAATTGTGGGAGCGTTAGCTAAGGCCTGCAGATTTAAAATTGACAGTAAAAAAATCAGGAAATCTGTAGACGGCCAGCGGCCGGAAATCCCCTAAACATTCCCTGTAGTCACGGCAATCCCAAAATAGAAATATCACAAGTTCAATCTATATATGAGCCCGCATTTCACGTTAATAGAAAGCATTGACGTACTTCTGCGATAGAGGCAATAATTGGGTCAATGAGCTTAAATGCGAAAGAAGATTAAAGGGAGTGTAAGCATGCTTGAAAAATATGGCCACGGTGGCGATCTGCTAACGGCCGCGGAACTCTATGGTGCGGGGAACGGTTCTTTCCTTGATTTCAGCGCCAATATCAATCCGCTCGGTCCGCCGCCCGGTGTGCTGGAGCTGCTGCAGGATGCAGCGGCTGCTATTACAGCATATCCCGATCCCGGGCACCGCAGATTAAAGGCTCTGCTGGCCGGGGCGCTTGGGGTTGGCGCTGATTGGATCACTGTAGGCAACGGGGCTGCGGAATCGATGGCGCTGCTGCTGCTGGCCGTGGCTCCGCGCCAGGTGGGAATTGTAGAGCCCTGCTTCTCCGAGTACCGGCAGCTGTCCGAACAGTTCGGAGCAGAGGTGCTCTCCGTCCAGGGAACGGGGGAGCAGGAGTACCGGGCAGGGGTGGAACAGATCGCCGGGCTGCTGGAGCAGGTCGATCTGCTGTTCCTCGGACAGCCGAACAATCCGAACGGCGTCCAGTACGCTCTTGAGGATGTGCGGCTGCTGGCCCGCAAAGCGGAAGCCTGCCGCACAATCCTTGCCGTGGATGAAGCGTTCATCGACTTCATCCCGGAGGAGCGGCGGCAATCCCTGCTGCCGGAGCTGGGGGCTTACCGGCATACGGTGCTGATCCGCTCAATGACGAAGTTCTATGCCATTCCGGGGCTGCGGCTGGGCTTCACGATAGCAGCTCCGGAGCTTGCCGCAGCCATGACCGGCAAGCAGGTGACCTGGAGCGTGAACGGCCTGGCGCTGCTGGCCGGGGAAGCCTGCCTGCGCAGCGGGCGCAGCTACGAAGAGCGCACGCGCGGGCTGATCGCAGTGGAGCGGGAGCTGCTGCGCGAGGGGCTGCTGCGCCTCGGCTGCACTGTGCCGCCGGGCGAGGCGAACTTCCTGCTCCTGGAATTGCCCGCAGCGTGGAACGCTGCGGCTATGCAGGAGCAGCTTGGCCGCAGGGGCATCCTGGTGCGCAGCTGCGCCATGTACCCGGGCCTTGCAGCCGGACATCTCCGCGTTGCGGTTAAGGGGCATGAGGACAATGCCCGGCTGCTGCGGGAGATGGGAGAGATCCTGGAGGGTTGATTGTATTTTGTACAGCAGAGTACGCTCTGCAGAGGCAAATGATTCAGCATAAAGGCAGGCATGAAGTATTCTGTTGTATTTCGTACAACAGAATGTAAGCTGCGGACACATTAATTGAAATCTATTGCACTTTGTACAGTTGAAATCAGAGCAAAGTGCGATTTCTGAGTGATTTGCGGAAATCTAGTGTACGAAATACAGCAGAATGGATTTGGCGGGTGAAATTGGCCGGATCTGTTGTACAAAGTGCAGGCTTGTTCAGACGATGTTTTGAGGGGACGGAGACACAGCAGAAGTAGCGGGATTTTCTCCCGCTAACTCACTATAAAGGGAACGGAGACAGATTCTAGTGGGATTTTCTCCCGCTAATAGTTTCCCTATAGCTAGAAATACGTTCTTCTCTTGAAATTAGCTGGAGGTTTTCCCGCTATAGTCCGGTTTTAGGCGAAAATGAAAGAATTAGCTGGAAGTTTTCCCGCTATAGTTCAGCTAATGGGCTGGGGATAACATCAGATAGGCGGGATAGCATCAGATAGACGGGGATAGCATCCGATAGGCTGGGGCTAACATCAGATGGGCGGGTTAAGATCCGATTGACGGGGATAGCATCAGACATAGAGCGGATCGATTCTGCGCCAAGGCCAGATAGGCAGATCCCTGTAAGCACACAATGACAACACTATAGTTACGAAAGGAGCGGATTAGATATGGAAGTGAAGATTCCTTTTGAGCTTGCCGGAGGGTTGAGGGCGTATCGCTCAAAGGTCTGGCCGGGGCTGGCTCTGGAATGGAAACAGGAGCATCTGCTGCTGGAATTCCCGGCTGAGGCGGACAGTATATCGAGTGCGGTGTATGGCGGGGGAATGGGCCGGCTGAAGCGGGCCGTGAACCAGTACGTCAGCCGTGATTATGAGTGCAGCAATCCTGTGCGCGATATGGAGAACAAGCTGGCGGAATGGGGATATCCGCCGGAAGGCTGCGCGGGGCTGATGACAGCAGTGCCGCTTGAGCATGCGGCTGTAGCCGAAGAAGATACAGGCTCGGCAGGCATTTTCTGCTGCGTAACGGCAGCCGCAGGCAATGCGGCCCGGGCCGGGGTGGAGCGGAGCGTGCTGAAGGCCTACCGCCCGGGCACGATCAACATCATGCTCGGCATTGACGGCCTGCTGACACCGGCAGCGATGGTCAATGCCGTGATGACGGCAGCGGAAGCCAAAGCTGCCGCCCTGGCCGATCTCGGGATCACCGATCCCGAGAATGGCCTGATCGCTACGGGCACGACGACCGATGCGGTCGTGCTTGCGGCCAGCGGGAGCCGCCGCTACGGGGCGGAGCATGTCTATGCCGGCACAGCCACTGACCTTGGCGGCGCTGTCGGCAGGCTGGTCTATGCCGCTGTGACAGGCAGTCTCCAGTCGGTGAAGGCTGTGCAGGAGCAGGCAAGGAAGAACGGCGAATGAGGCCTTATCTGAGCCGGATGCGGATGAACGGGCCAATAGGCGCTGTGCTATGCCGGTCGTGGAGGGACCAGCCATGACAGTTGCTCTGCTATTACTGGCAGCCTATGTGCTGGACCGGATGGTCGGCGATCCCCGCAGCCTGCCCCATCCTGTGGTGCTCATGGGGAAGGCGATTACAGCACTGGAGCGGCTGATCCGCCGCCTCGTCCGGCAGCCGCGCAGCCTGAAGCGGGCCGGAGTGCTGCTGCCGCTGTTCGTTGCGGGCGGCAGCTGGCTGCTGACAGCAGCGCTTCTGTGGCTGCTGTCCGAGATCTCGCCTTGGCTGGCACTGGCGGCGGAAGCCTGGCTGATCTCCACAACTATAGCCGCCAAGGGGCTGAAGGATGCCGGGATGGCTGTCTATGTGGAGCTGCGCAAGGGAGATCTTCCAGCGGCCCGGCAGGCCCTGGGAATGATTGTCGGCCGGGACACGGCTTCGCTGGACAGTCCGGAAATTGTGCGCGGCACCGTAGAGACTGTTGCCGAGAATATCGTCGATGCGATTATCTCTCCGCTGTTCTACGCTTTGCTCGGCGGTGCGCCGCTGGCGATGGCCTATCGTGCCGTGAACACGCTGGATTCCATGGTCGGCTACAAGAACGATAAATACCGCGACCTCGGCTGGGCCTCCGCCCGGCTCGATGATGTTGCCAATTACATACCGGCGAGGATTACAGCGCTGCTGTTAACCCTATGTGCAAAGCTGCTGCGGCTGGACTGGCGCAGATGCTGGCGCACCGTGCGCCGCGACGCCCGCCTGCATCCCAGCCCCAACAGCGGCTATCCGGAATCAGCTGTAGCCGGAGCGCTCGGCATCCGGCTGGGGGGAGTCAACGTTTATCACGGCGTAGCCTCGTTCCGTGCCTATATGGGCGAACCGCTGCGCAGTCTGGAACCGGAGGATATTATCGTCACCTCCCGGATGATGATGCTGTCTTCTTCAATATTTGTAGTCCTTTGTGCAGCGCTGGCCCTCATAGGGACGGGGGGCTGAGAAGCATGGATAATTCCGGACGTGAGAAAGCAAGCAGTTTGGAGGAAGGACAGGCTACTGTACGTGCGGAGAAAGAAACAGAACAGCAGCAGTCCCGAAACCATGCAGAGCAGCAATATCAGTGCCAAACAGAGCTGGAGCTGGTATTGCTGCGCCATGGGCACACGAAGTGGAACAAGGAGAACCGTTATCTGGGCAGCAGCGATCTGCCGCTGCTGCCGGAGGAACGGGAGAAGCTGGCTGCACGAAGAGAACAGCCAGAACTGGCGGGCAGCTTCTGGCGTGTATACTGCAGTGATTTGCTCCGCTGCCGGGAGACTTTGCACTGCATCGCTCCCTCGCTGGAAGATGAAGCTGTCTATGATGCCCGCTTACGGGAGATGTGTTTTGGGACGTGGGAAGGCTGCACGTATGAGCAGCTGAAGAATAATCCGCAGTACAGAAGCTGGATTGATAATCCGGTGGCGGTTACGCCACCGGGCGGGGAACCCTGGGAGGCGTTTACCTCCAGGCTGGAGCATTTTATAGGCGGTTTGGTGCTCGAAGCGAAAGCCGGGGAGAGCTTATCAGGGAGTTCCGGCTCAGCTCAGCGGGAGAGCAATGAAGATACCAGCCCGGGAGCCGCTGTATACCGCGAAGAACCGCTGAAGCTGCGCGTGCTGATCGTTACACACGGCGGTGTCATCCGCCAATGGCTGGCGAAGGCCGGGTCCGGGTTGACGTTCCACACCGCAGCAGCACCGCCGCCGGGAACGGTGGCGGTGCTGCACCTGGTGTTACAGGCAGAAGGCTGGGCATTAAGCAGAACGGAAATGTGAATTTAAGCTGCTGCGTTCGGTGGGAGTCATGATGCAGGCGCTGTAAGCTCAATCAGGCTTCTGTTACCCCGCTGCCTTTTTTAACGCAGATTCATCTTTTACCATGGCTGCCTCCTTCCCGTCTGGCAATAACAGTGCCGGAAGGAAAGAGACCACAGCAAAACCGATCGACCACCAGAAGGCGACATTATAGGCCCCGGCAACGGTAAGGGCGCCCGAGGCAGCGTGGCTTGAGAGCTGATGCGATATGACGGTGGCCAGGATGGCGGCGCCGAAGGCTCCCCCGATCGTCTGGAAAATCCGCAGTGCAATGCTGGCATCGGCCACCTGGTCTTTGCGCAGTCCGACATAGGCGGAGACCATAACCGGGATGAGCAGGCCGTTCAGTGCCGCCCCCCGGAGCACGAGTGCAGCCGCGAGCAATATCTGATTGGTATCAGGACCGGCAAAGGCAAAGGGCAGTGTGGAAATAATAGTAACCGCAAGACTTAAGATCACGATGAGCCGTGAACCGATACGGTCGGACAGGCTGCCGATCCAGCTTCGGGTCAATAACATCCCGATTCCTTGCGGAATCAGCAGGACTCCGGTAAACAGCACGCTTTCACCCCGTACCTGCTGATAGTATAATGGCAGAAGCAGCAGGGCTCCGTTCATGACCATGCCTCCAAGAAACACGGTAGCATTCGAAGCGGAGAAAATACGGGATTTAAACAAGCGAAGATCAAGCAGCGGTGTTCGGTTAGTCCGTAGTGCGTAAACAATAAATGCAGCCATAAGCACAAGACCTATCACCAGCGGAATGCTGACTTCCTTGCTGTTCAAGCCGCCATATTGGCTGATTTGGGCAATGCCATATATTAGGATGGCGAATGCAGGGGACAGCAGCAGGAGGCCGGTAAGGTCGAGCGGCTGTTTGCGCGCAGAAGGCTGATCTGCAGGGATTCCCCGTGAGGCCAGCCACAGGGCGATTAAGCTGATAGGGATATTGACGTAAAAAATCCAGCGCCAGCTCAGGCCGTTAATAATTACCCCGCCCAGTACCGGGCCGAGAATCGGACCCAGCAGGGTCGGAATGCCGATAATGGATATGACGCGTCCAAGACTTTTGCCGGCGGACTGGACAAGCACGGTTTGCAGCGTGGGGATCAATATGCCTGCACCCACCCCCTGCACCAGCCGGAAGGCGATCAGACTGCCCGGATTCCAGGCGATCGCGCAAAGAATGGAACCGGCTAAAAATACGGTGAGTGAAAATAGATACACCCTTTTACCGCCAAAACGGTTAACCGCCCAGCCTGAGACCGGTATAGATATACCCATAGTCAGTACATATCCTGTTACCACCCATTGGATCACAGAAACAGTGCTGCCTAAGTCCAGGGTAAGCGTCTCGAGGGCTACGTTGACCATGGTCGAGTCAAAAAGCGGGGCGAGTGCACCGAATACCAGAATAAGAGCTACTTTTAGAATGGCCGGGTCGATTTTTTCAGCAGATTTACTTTTTGCCATGGAAATACTCCTCTCCTATCTCTATAGGGTACGGTACGTACCGTACTCTATGTGATTAAGATAGTTCAATTTGACTTGAAATGCAAGGATAAATTTATGAAAATAATGAAGGGGGGAACTAAATAATGGCCGAGAAAAAGAAGAACTCTTCTGCAGAGCCTGCAGACGGGGAAGAACAAACCACAGGCGGACGCCGCCGCGGAGATGTTCTGGAGAATGCCATTTTGCAGGCTGCGTGGGATGAATGGAATGAAGTCGGATATAACCGCCTGACCATGGAGAATATCGCGCTGCGGGCAAAAACCAATAAGAATGCGGTCTACCGCCGCTGGCCGAACAAGACTGCAATCGTCGCTGCCGCCATAGGCAAACATCTGGTGAAGCCGGACAGCTTCGGTGTTATACCGGATACCGGCGATTTACGCGGTGATATGCTAGCCCTGCTGCTTGGCATTGTGAAACCGATGGAAATGATCGGGGCCGAGACCATTCATGGTCTGATGACCGAATATTACGGGGGAAGTCTCATTGCTTCCCTGCCGGAAATGATGCATAGCCAGACTGAAAATAAGCTTACGGCGGCTATCCAAGCCATTCTGCAAAATGCCGAGAAACGCGGGGAGCTCAAGCTCGCAGACGTGAGTCCCCGCGTCATCTCGCTTCCTGCGGACCTGCTGGTGTATGAACTCCTTACCACCCATGAGCCGATAGCGGAATCCACGATTACAGGGATTATCGATGACATTTTCATGCCGCTTGTAAGGCCGAAGCAGTGATATGCATATGCTGAACACCCCTCCCTGGAGATAAGGAGGGGTGTTCATATTTACGGATTTCCGTAAGAGAGCTATTCGGTCCAGGAACGGTAGATGCGCCGCACCTCCCGGAATGACTGCTTAGGTTTGCGGTATTCATTAACAAGGCCCTTATTGTTGAAGCCGCGGGCGCGGTCACGGAAGCTCTTGCTGGTGCTCTTCAGATCGCCGCGGATGTCTGCAAACTGCCAGATGAAGGTTCCGCCGATCCGGGGATCGTTACGGAAGATCGCCAGTGCCCCGGTAACAATATAGGCCTGATAATCCTCGCTGAACAATCGGGGCTCCCAGCCTACATCGCCGGACAGCCCTGCACCGCCGAACTCGGTCATCAGCACCGGCCTGTCACCGGCTCCCAGCCGCTCTGCCCGCTCATGGAACTGCTCCAGCATGTCTTTAAAGCCTCCCACCTCACCTTCGTACCAGCCAAAATATTTATTAATGCCGATGACATCGAACAGGGGCAGCAAAATATCTTCCAGCGGGTGCATGGTCGCATAGGTAACCAGCCTGGAAGTATCGAGACTTCTCACCAGGCCGACCAGAGCCTGTGTGAAGACATAGGCCTCCTGTGTGCGGCTGTCAATCTCATTATGAACCGACCAGAAGATGACAGACGGATGATGAACATGCAAGCCGATCATTTCTTCAATCATGGTAAGTGCACGCTGCTGAAAGAGCGGCTCACTTACCGTTTCGTTCGGCAGGGCAGCTCCCCAGATCGGGATTTCGCTCCAGTACACCAGGCCGTGTTCATCGAGCAGATCAAGCCAATAAGAGCTCTGGGGATAATGCGAGCCCCGGACGGAATTGCAGCCCAGCTCCAGTATGATATCAAGCTCTTTGTGCATCAGCTTCGGGGGAAAGGCAAAACCCCACTCGGGATGCTCCTCATGACGGTTAACCCCCTTTAAATAGACCGGAGTGCCGTTAATTAAGATGCGCTGATCCTTCGTCTCAATCCGGCGGAAGCCGATCCGTTCGGTCTTGTCGTCTTCCTCTGTCCGTACCTGAAAGGAATACAGTTCCGGATGGCCGACATTCCACAGGCGCACCTCAGGCATGAGAAGTTTGAAGGTGTGGCTGAAGGTCTGGCCAGCCTCAATCCGGACTTCTTCCGAGTGCAATTCATGTCCGCCTTCGCTAAGTGTCAGTCTAGTCGACTGCTGCACCTGCAGGAATGAGCGGATCTGTACATGAACAGAGACATCGGCGTCCGCGCCATGGAGCGCATAGTCAATTTTCAATTGTTCAATATACAAATCGGGCAGATATTGCAGCTCGCAAGGCCGGATGATGCCGCCGTAATGGAACCAGTCCACCTGCTCGGTCGGAATCGTCAGGCGGTCCAGCGTGCTGTCCGTCCGGACGACAAGCTCATGCTCACCTGCGGCCAGGGAAGGAACAATGAATTCAAAGGGGGTAAATCCGCCGTAGTGGTAGCCAAGATGCCGGCCGTCCAGATACACATCAGAATGGCCCAGCACAGCATGAAAGATCAGCCGGACATGCTGCGCCGCCTGAATCTGCACTTTTTTCCGGTACCAGGCGACTCCTTCGTATTCGTACATACCCAGTTCATTATTCCAGCAGGAGGGTACATAGAGAGATTGTGAAGAATGTGGAAAACGCTCATACCATTGTTCTTGAATCCCTGCATTAAGCGGATCCTGCACAAAGTCCCAAGGCCCGTCCAGTAATTCTGTTCTGCGAATCTGATGCTGGCGAAAAGTCCTTAACAAGCCGATTCCTCCTCATTATTGTCCGGTGTATTGTCAAATACAGGCATCCTGATAATATGGATAGTAACATTCTGCGTTTCAGCATTGAATGGAAAAAAACGCTAATGTCTTGTATAAATCGCGCTTTAAGCTACAGGGGGAGACATGACTTGGAAGCGGCCGGCTACAACTTGAATGACCTCAACGTGCATATCCATTTCGTACTGGACAAGGTTACCTATCCGGGCTGGGAGGATATCCGCAATATGGTGAATGTGCATAGCCTGTACTGGGTTCATGAGGGAGCGGGCATTTTCCGGACCAATGTTGAACATCAGGTGCAGGCTGGAATGCTGATCTATTTGAAACCGGGCCTCCAGTTGTCCATGCGTTCGGAGATGGATGCTCCGCTCCGCATGACGATGCTGCTGTTCGATTGTGCAGAGCTCGGCTATGATGCGGTTTGGAAGGATGTGCAGCCCATCGGTACCCTGAGACTTCCCTTCTTAAGCCAGTACTGTGACCAGCAGGCAGAGGAATTAGGCCGGTTGTTCCGGGAGATTCATCAGGACTGGCTGCCCGGACTGACCGCCGGTACAGCCGTATCCCGGGCTAAATCGCAGATTCTGCTGCATAAGCTTCACCAGACCGTACAAGCCGACTGGAATCTGCCGGAGTCCGGAGCCTTCGCTGCCTTTGAACAGATTAAGAGTAAGCTCGAGAACGCTTATATGGAACATCACCGGATCGAAAAGCTAGCTGATGAATATGGCATTTCCGCTTCTTACTTGCGCAAGCTGTTCCTGAAGCATACAGGCATGGGCCCGAAGGAATACCATATGCATATACAGAACCAGCAGGCCTGCCGCTATCTCATATTTACCGGTTATCCGGTCAGAGAAATCGCCAAATTATGCGGCTTTTACGAGGAATATCATTTCAGCAAAATATTCAAGCAGTTAAACGGTGTCTCCCCGACCCTTTACCGCAGCAGACAGAGAAATGGAGAATAAATTACCTATAGAACCACAGGCGGAGAAAAAGCCGGGGCTGTGGTTCTTTTTTTACGGGAAAGACTATGCCATGATAGCTATGGGGGGCGACTTACGCATGTTTAAGGATTTCAAGCTCATTGCCGGACGGCCGGTATATATTCAGGTTAAGGATTATATGAAAAGCCTCATTCTGAGGGGCGCCCTCCAAGGGGAGCAGAAGCTGCCCTCTACCCGGGAACTGAGCCTGCTGCTGAAGGTGAGCCGCAATTCCGTCATTTCCGCCTACACGGCACTGGAGGATGACGGTTTCGCCTACACGGTGCAGGGGCAGGGCAGCTATGTGGCGCCTGCGGCGGCTTCGGACAGCACGGCAGCCTCGGCCTGGACGATGGACTGGAAGACCCGCTTGAGCAGCAGAGCGCTGCTGGCGGAGGAGCTGGATATTATGAAGCGCGGCATCCGCGCGGGCAAGGATACGATTTCTTTTACGAGCATCGCACCTGATGAAAGCCTGTTCGATCTGGACAATGTAAAACGGGCTTTTCTGGACCGGATGTCCGTGGAAGGCAATGTTCTGCTTAATTATGGATATGCCAAGGGGTATAAGCCTTTAATAGATTATTTGCGGCAATACATGGAGCACAAGGGCGTAGACATGCGCGGCAAGGATCTGCTGATTACGAACGGGTTCACGGAGGGCTTTGATATCGTGTTGTCTGCGCTGGGACAGCGGCACGGAGCGGTGCTCTGTGAGAATCCGACCCATCATACGGCACTCAAAAATCTGCGGCTGAACGGCTTTGACATCAGAGGAGTGGCTATGGAGCCTGACGGCATTCACCTGGGTGAGCTGAAGAGGGCGCTGGAGGAAGGGGAGGTTGACTGTGCGTACTTCGTACCTTCCTACCATAATCCTACCGGTATTGTGATGTCTCCCGAGAAAAGACAGGGACTCATGAAGCTGATGGCAGAATACAGGGTGCCGGTGATTGAGGACGGGTTCAACGAGGAGCTGCGTTATTCGGGCTCCCATGTGGCTCCGCTGATCGCAGCGGCCGGGAGCGGCAACAGTGTTGTCTACCTGGGGAGCTTCTCCAAGGTGCTGTTTCCCGGGCTTCGGGTAGGCTGGGTGCTGGCGGATCAGGAGCTGATCTATTATCTGGAAAGCGTCAAGCGGGCGCGCAGCATTCACACCTCGACGCTGGATCAGTCGATTCTGTATCAGTATCTGCTAGGCGGCCATTTGGAGAAATATCTGAAACGGGCCAGAACGGAGTATAAACGGAAATACGAGCTGACAATGGCCTGCTGCAAAGAATTTCTGCCCTATTCCCGGATAAGCGGAGATGGGGGCCTGCATCTTTTTGTGACCTTCCCCGAAGGCTTCAGTACAAGAGCGCTGCTGGCGGCCTGCCGGGAGCAGGGGGTTATTTTTACAGCGGGGGATATCTTCTTCACGGACGGAACCGGACAACATACGCTGCGGCTGGGCTTCTCCAGGGTAGCGGATGAGGATATACGCAGGGGAATTGAGATTATCGGCAGGACAGCACGGCAACTACTGGGATGAAGAGGGGTATGGAGATGTTAAAAGTAGGCGTAATTATGGGCGGGGTATCCTCTGAATATGAGGTGTCGCTGAATACCGGCAGAGAAATGCTGAAACACTTGGACCGGAGTAAATATGAGGCGGTGCCGGTAGTCATTACAGAGCGCGGACAGCTGATTGATCAGGTAAAAGGGCTGGATTTCGCACTGCTGGCGCTCCACGGCGCTTACGGCGAGGACGGAACGGTGCAGGGCACGCTGGAGACGCTCGGTATCCCTTATTCCGGGAGCGGCGTGCTGTCCAGCAGCCTGTGCATGGATAAACATCTGTCCAAAACCATCCTCAGAAGCAAGGGGATCCTGACCCCGGATTGGCTGTGCTGGGACAGCATGGATGATTATGCACCGGAAGCGGTGGAACGCCTCGGATATCCGGTCATGGTTAAGCCGAATTCGGGCGGCTCCAGTATCGGCATGTCGAAGGTGAACAATTCACAAGAGCTGCGGGGGGCGGTGGAAAAAGCTTTTGCCGCAGACCGTTCCATTCTGATTGAAGGATTCACCGAAGGGCAGGAAATTACCTGCCCGATTCTAGGCGGAGACCTTCTGCCGGTCATTGGTATCCGCTCGCTGGGTGCGGACTGGTTCGACTATAGCGCCAAATATGCGCAGGGCGGAGCGGATGAACGTGTAATCCAGCTGTCTCTGGGGACTCACGAACGGGTGCGTACGGCGGCATTTGCCTGCTATAAGGCGCTGAAGTGCTCTGTCTATGCTCGGGTGGATATGCTGCTGCAAAATGGCGTTCCCTATGTCCTTGAAGTGAACACCCTGCCGGGGATGACCGAAACCAGCCTGCTACCGCGAAGCGCACTCGCTGCCGGCTACACCTTCAGCAGCCTGCTCGATGCCATCATTGCCGGTTCGCTGCAGGTGCGGGGAGATCAAGCGGGGGAGGTGCAGGCGCCGAAGGAGGAAGAGGCAGGGCAAACAGGGCGGATACAGGCTGCGGGAGAATCAAACGAAGCGTGTGCGGAAGCCGGAGAGCAGGCAGCGCAGGCAGATGAAAAAATGCAGGAGGTGATAAGCCATGCTTAAAGAGTCTTCACTTCAGCGCACGCAAGGGCAAGAGTGGATTGCCCCGCGTGTGCGGGAGATTGCGCCTTCGGGCATCCGCGCTTTTTTTGATCTTACTGCCGGTAACAACGATATTATATCACTTGGTGTGGGAGAACCCGATTTCGCTACACCGGAGCATGTGAGAGCCGCCTGCATCCGGGCGCTTGAGCGCGGAGAAACCATGTATACGCCAAATGCCGGGCTGCCGGAGCTGCGGGAGGAAATTGCCCGTTATCTGCACAACGGGTTCGGGCTGCAGTATGATGCTGCAGACGAAGTGATCGTCACTGTAGGCAGCAGTGAAGCGCTGGATCTGGCACTGCGCGCCTTCACCGCTCCGGGCGATGAAGTTATTATCCCTTCGCCCAGCTATATCGCCTACTCCCCGATTGCCCATCTGAACGGGGGCACACTGGTAGAGGTTGAGACCCCGGCGGAGCTGGGCTTTAAGCTGACGGCCGAAGCGCTGGAGAAGGTCATCACCCCGCGCTCCAAGCTGCTGATGCTGAACTTCCCGAGCAATCCTACGGGCGCGGTGATGTCTTACGAAGACTGGCTGCCTATCGCCGAACTGGTGAAGAAGCATAACCTGCTGGTACTCTCGGATGAAATCTATGCCGAGCTGACCTATGACAGTAGACATGCCAGCATTGCCGCGCTTCCCGGCATGAAGGAGCGGACCATAGTGATCAGCGGCTTCTCGAAGGCCTTCGCGATGACCGGCTGGCGCGTAGGGTATGCCTGCGGCAACCGTGAGCTGCTGGCTGCAATGCTGAAGATCCATCAGTACACCGCGATGTGCGCGCCGGTGCTGGGGCAGATTGCCGCCCTCGAATCCCTGCGCAGCGGACTGCGCGACAAGGACCGGATGAAGGAGTGTTTCCGGCAGCGCAGAACGCTGTTTGTGGAAGGCCTCCGGACCATCGGACTCCACTGCCATGAGCCGCAGGGGGCATTCTATGCCTTCCCGTCGATTGCCCATACCGGAATGCAATCCGAGGAATTTGCCGTGCGGCTGCTGAGGGAAGCAGGCGTTGCCGCCGTTCCCGGGCATGTGTTCGGAAGCGGCGGCGAGGGGCACATCCGCTGCTCCTATGCGGCCTCTACGGCCAAGCTGAACGAGGCACTGGAGCGGATGGAAGGGTTTATGAAGGTTAGAATATAACGGATTCCATCACGGATTCAATAATGGTAAAAATGTAATTGTACGATCCTGTTATATCCCCTATAATCCTAAAGGAAGAAACAGGGATATGCAGTATAATAGCTTGCGGCAGCAGCATGGCAGCGATCGCCCCCTTCTTCGGAGAAGGGGCCTTTTTGCGTATGGAGCAGAAACATATGAACAGAGCCGGCGACAGTACTTGGAGCACCAAAATATGCGATTACACACCAGCACAGGAGGAATAATCAATGATCTCAGCAATTGAAGCAGTAATCGGACGGATTGCCCCGGCCGATCAGGAAGCAATCCGGCGCGCGGAGCAGCGGCTGGATATACTGACTAAGCCGCCGGGCAGTCTCGGCCGGCTTGAGACGCTGGCCGTGCGGCTGGCAGGCATCTCCAAGACGGAGCAGCCGGCTTACGGCAAACGCACGGTGGTGGTTATGGCTGCCGATCACGGCGTATGCCGTGAAGGGGTCAGCGCTTTTCCGCAGGAGGTCACAGTGCAGATGGCCTACAATATCCTCAGCGGCGGTGCAGGGGTGAATGTACTGGCCCGTCAGGCCGGTGCTGAGGTGAAGCTGGTGGATATCGGTGTGGGCGCGGACTTGAGCCATCCCGAGCTGATTGACCATAAAGTACGCTACGGCAGCGGGAATATGGCGCAGGGGCCTGCGATGAGCCGGGAGGAAGCGGAACGGGCTATTCTGGCCGGGATAAGCGTGGCGGAGGAAGCGGTGAAGCGCGGGACGGAGATTTTTATTACCGGCGAGATGGGCATCGGCAATACCACGGCCAGTGCTGCAGTTCTCTGCGCGCTGGAAGGCATTCCTGCAGAAACGGCAGTAGGCCGGGGCACAGGGATCGACGATGAGCGGCTGCGTCATAAAATCGCCGTTGTGGAGCGGGCGCTTCGGCTCAATGCCCCGGATGCTGAGGATGCCATCGATGTATTGTCCAAAGTGGGCGGGCTGGAGATTGCCGGTCTTGCCGGTCTGATTCTCGGTGCGGCAGCGGCCGGAGTTCCCGTCGTTCTGGATGGCTTCATCTCCGGCGCAGCGGCACTCGCTGCCAAGTCCCTTGCTCCGGAGTCCATCCATTATATGATTGCCTCCCATGTTTCCGGCGAGCAGGGCCATAAGCTCATGCTGGAACATCTGGGGCTGGAAGCGCTGCTCGATCTTGGGCTGCGCCTTGGCGAAGGAACAGGGGGAGTTCTCTGCCTGCATCTGATTGAAGCGGTCAGCCGGATTATGCGGGAAATGGCTACCTTCGAAAGCGCGGGGGTCTCCGGAGCGGAGAGCCGATGAGCATTCTCGTAACAGGCGGGGCGCGAAGCGGTAAGAGCAGCTTTGCTGAGCGCCTGACACTGTCGCTGGCGGATGAGGCGTTGTATGTAGCAACCGGGCAGGCGTTCGACAAAGAAATGAAGGCGCGGATAGCCCTGCACCGCCGGCAGCGTGAAGCAAACGGTGGCCAGTGGGAGACGCTAGAGGAGCCGCTTGATCTGCCGGCATTGCTTGAGCGCCTCTCCGGGGGAAAGGCGGTGCTTGTGGACTGTCTGACGCTCTGGCTCTCCAATGTGCTGCTGGACGTAGAGGGTGAGACGGACAGACAGGAACGGGTAGAACGGGAGATTGCCCGGCTTGAGCAGAGCGTAGCCGCTTTCGAAGGGACGCTCGTTCTTGTGACGAATGAGGTCGGTGACGGCATTGTGCCGGAATACGCACTCGGGCGGCTGTACCGGGATTTGGCCGGCAGGATGAATGCGCAGCTGGCCAGGCAATGCCGGCAGGTCTTTCTGGTCACCGCCGGGATTCCTATTGAGCTGAAGAGCAGGGAGTACAAGCTGTGAGCGCAAGGAGGGATGCCGCCGCTGCGTTTCAGTTTCTGTCCCGCTTCCCGGTTAAGGATGGCGGGGACTTCTCGCCGGAGCTGCTGCGGCGCAGCGTGGTCTATTATCCGCTGGTCGGTGCGGCAATCGGGCTTGTCACTGCGCTTGGTGCCGCCGCTGCTGCCTGGCTGCTGCCGGCCTGGCCCGCCGCTGTAATTACCCTCATCCTATGGGTGGGACTTACCGGCGGGCTGCATTTGGACGGCTGGATGGACAGCGCCGATGCGCTGCTCAGCTACCGTTCGCGGGAGCGGATGCTGGAGATTATGAAGGACAGCCGGGTGGGGGCTATGGGCGTGCTGGCCTGCGTGCTGCTCCTGCTGCTGAAGGCTTCCTTGCTGGCAGCCTTTATCGGAGGCAGCCATTATTATGCGCTGCCGATGCTGCTGCTGCCGCCGGTCTGGAGCCGCTGGTACATGGTGCGGGCGATGGCCCGCTACCCTGCTGCCCGCGGCAGCGAAGGCCTGGCAGCGGGCTTCGCCGCGCTGCCGCTGCGGCAGGAGCGGCGCGCGCTGCTGCTCGCCGCCCTGCTGACACTGCCCGCCGCCGCTGCGCCTTTGGCGCTTGGCGCGGGAGGCACGGCCTGGCCGCAGCAGCTGGCGGCGGCTTGCCTGGCGCCGCTTGCCGCCGTGGCCTGCGGCACCTTGGCGGCACGGCGGATCAGCAGCCGGCTCGGCGGGCTCACCGGCGACGTGTACGGCGCGCTGAACGAGCTGCTGGAAGCAGCGGTACTGCTGCTTCTTGTGCTGCTGCAGCACAACCTAATGTAGCTGGCGGCTTAGCCGCAAGCTACACCCCGCAAGCTACACGCCGCAAGCCACACACCGAAAGCAGGAAGAGAGCGTGGATCCATACATGGAACAACAAACTGAACTACAAACCAAGCAGCCAGCGGCTGTGCTGATGATACAGGGAACGGCCTCGGATGTCGGCAAGAGCCTCGTTACTGCTGCCATTGGCCGGATCCTGGTACAGGACGGCTATCGTACTGCCCCATTTAAATCCCAAAACATGGCGCTCAATTCCTATGTCACACTGGACGGCAAAGAAATCGGCCGGGCCCAGGGCATGCAGGCCGAGGCTTTCGGCATTACAGCTACCACCGACATGAATCCGATTCTGCTGAAGCCTTCAGGGGAGATGAGCGCACAGATTGTAGTACACGGCGTGCCGCATGCGGCGCTGAGTGCTCGGGAGTACCGCGAGAAGTTCCTTCCGGAGGCGAAGGAGACGGTGATGTCTGCACTCGGACGGCTGCGTGACAGCTATGATGCCGTGTTGATGGAGGGCGCCGGCAGTCCGGCCGAGATTAACCTGAAGGCGCGGGATATTGTGAATATGAATCTCGCAGGCTGGGCTGACGCTCCGGTATTACTGGTTGCGGATATTGACCGGGGAGGCGTCTTCGCATTTCTGGTTGGAACCCTGGAGCTGCTGGAGCCGCAAGAGCGGGCACGTGTCAAAGGCTTCATCATCAACAAATTCCGCGGTGATCTCTCACTGCTGCAGCCGGGGCTGGACTGGCTGGAGGCGCGCACGGGAATTCCGGTGCTCGGGGTGCTGCCGTTTCTGCCGCAGCTGCGAATTGAGGCGGAGGACTCTGTAGTTCTGGAAGGAACCTCGGGCCGATTGCAGCCCGGCAGCACCAGGGAGCTGGATATCGCGGTCATCCGCTATCCGCGAATCTCGAATTTCACCGATTTTGATCCGCTGGAGGATGAGCCGGATACGGTAGTTCGTTATGTGACCTCAGCTCTAGAGCTCGGCACACCGGATGCCATTATCTTGCCGGGCACGAAGAATACAGCAGCTGATCTTGTGTTCCTGAGACAGCAAGGATTCCCGGAGGCGATAG
This sequence comes from Paenibacillus pedocola, assembly GCF_031599675.1. Taxonomy (NCBI): domain Bacteria; kingdom Bacillati; phylum Bacillota; class Bacilli; order Caryophanales; family Paenibacillaceae; genus Paenibacillus; species Paenibacillus pedocola. The sequence goes on from NZ_CP134223.1 coordinate 1,403,561, forward strand.
CGCATGCGCTCCGCCAGGGAACCCTCCAGCTCGCGGGAATCTGCGGCGGCTATCAGATGCTCGGGCAGAAGCTGCTGGATCCGGACGCCGTGGAGAGCCCGGAGCCGGGTGAAAGCAGCGGGCTTGGCTATCTCCCGCTGTCGACAGCTTTTCTGCAGCATAAAACGACCGTGCGGGTGAATGGTGTCCTGGCCGACGGCCATCCGCTGCAATTAAGCGGGATCTCTACGACGGCAGCGGCCCATACTGCTGTAAGCGGATATGAAATCCATATGGGAACAACGACGAATCTTGAGCCTGACGCTGTGCGCAGCCTGTTCCGGCTGGAAAGGGCGGATGGGCAGGAGCAGCTAGAAGGCTGGGGCTCACCTGACGGCAAGATATGGGGGACATACCTGCATGGCCTGTTTCATAATGATGAGCTGCGCCGCAGCTGGCTTGACGGCATGCGGAAGGCTAAGGGGCTGACACCGCTGGCAGCAACCTTCTCTTCGGCAGCGCTGCGTGAACAGGAGTTCGATAGGCTGGCTGCATCCGTACGGGAGAACCTTGATATGGAGGCTGTGTACACAATTATGGGGCTGTCCGTGAAAGAGGAATAAGGATGTTTATGGCGATTCTGCTGTAATGGTGGCCGGACTGGCCGAGATCGGCGGCGGATATCTCGTATGGCTCTGACTGCGGCTCTATGACTGGATCGGAGCAGGCATCTGCGTAATCGGAGTGTCGGTGATCCTCTGGGCACCAAGAAGCTAGTATTAGGAGTCTTGCCAAGAACAGGAAGATTCATGTGAAAAAAGGGACTCTCCGGAAGCCGGCAGCTTCCAGAGAGTCCCTTGGTTTGATTGCAGATGTTATGCTCGCGGCGGGGCTAAATTTTGAACTGCCGCACGGCTTCCTGCAGTCTGACTGCTTGTTCGTGCAGATGCTCTACGGTCAGTGCATGACCTTCAAGCTCCTGGTACTGCCGGGAAGAGTTCTCAGCCAGCGAGTCCGCGTTGGAGCGGGACTTGGCAGTAATCTGTGCGGCTTCCTCCACAGAGGCGCTGACTTCTTCGGTTCCGGCAGAGATTTGCTGAGTGGCTGCCGAGACGGACTGAATGCTGTGGTTGATGCTCTGAATAAGAATGAGCAGATGGTTGAAGGCATTTCCTGCTTCAACTACTTTGCTGACACCGGAAGAGACCTCCGAGTTTACGTGATTCATCTCTTCTACCGAACGGTTCATATCCTCCTGCAGACCCAGCAGGAAATCGCGGATTTGCTCATTGGATTCCTTCGACTGCTCGGACAGCTTGCGTACCTCTCCGGCAACAACGGCAAAACCCCGGCCATGCTCGCCTGCACGCGCTGCTTCAATCGAGGCATTCAGCGACAGCATTTGGATCTGTTTCGTAATCTCCGTAATTCCCTGGACAACCTCGCCAATCATTTGCGACCGCTCGTTCATGATGCGGAATTGCTCCAGTGAATGCACAGATGCGACCTCTACCTGGCGCATTTGCTCTACAGCACTCTGGGCAATCTCATTGCCGCCCGTAGCCTCTGCGGAAGCTTCACTGATCTGCTCGGTAACCTCGCCGGCGGCGGAAGCGATATGCTGGATACCGACATTGATTTCATCCATGGCCCGGGAATTCTCCATAGCACTGCTGGCAATCGTGGCGCTGCCTTTGCTGATCTCACTTACGGACTCGGAGGAACGCTGTGCCATTTCGTTCAGCACATCAACACGTGCTTTCAGATCATTGGCATCCGTGACGACTGTATTGGAGGTATCGAGAACCTGTCCGATCATATCCTTAAGCTTCTGACCCATGCTGCGGAAGCTTTCAGACAGCTGGCTGACCTCATCGTTTCCTTTAATCACCAGTTCCTGAGTAAAATCACCGCTGGCCATTTTGTTGCTGTATGCCGTAAGCTGGGAGAGCGGGCGGGTGATTCTGCGGCTCATGTAATAGGCGGCGGCAAGGCCGATAATCAGCGAAGCAAGTGTAATGGCTACACTGGTCCAGATGATGCTGTTGATTTTGTCCTGAACAAAACCTACATCATAACTCACACCAATAACCATCGTGCTTCCGGGAATGCCAATATAGGCAGTTTTATGTATACCGTGACTATCGCTATATGTATCGCTGAGTCCTGTTTTTCCTTTGGCGGCCTGCTGCATTGCAGAGGTTACGGTAAGGCTTTCTTCGGCCTTCAGCTTAGAGCCTTGGTCGGCAGTCAATACTGAAGCTTTACCTTCGGCCAGATTAATCAGAAAGACTGTTTCTACATCATGCTGCTCTTTTTTATCTTTAAAATAGAATTGAAGATTGGTTGCAGACTGTTCGCTTTTATTCAGGGTCTGCTGTGCATGTGTTGCATTGATATTCTTGAATACATCTTGGGCAGCGCCAGACAGGAGTTTATTAATCTGCGGCATGACGTAGTTGTCGATCGTATTCATGGAAATAAAGTAGAAGCTGACACTTAGCACAAGAGACGTAAGCAATAATACGACAAACAATAAGAGCGTGAACTTGCGGCTGATCGAATTTTTAAAACGTACCATTTCATTCTCTCCTTCTTTTGTTTGGATGCATCGTATATCCCATTGCCCATACTTCACAGCAGGGCAGGCAGCAATATATTCCGTAGGTCCAGGTCATATATCAGGCTATCGTTTTCCGGGAATCTGACTGATAACTATTCTATAGAATTAACCTCCGGTTGAATAGTGAAAAATTGAATTACAAAGCATAATTTTCAGAAAAATATGAATAATTATCGAAGGAAATGCTAGATTTACGAAAATAGGCGGACACCGCACTGGATTTACAGAAATTAAATTTCCATGGCTTGTTAGCTTTATATATGATAGAGTATTTATGTTTTTGTTTCTAACAAACTAAATAACCGCGGTTCGTAACCATCCCGCGTAACCAAAACTAGGAGGCTTCAGAGATATATGTTTAATTTGCTGTGGGGTATTTTGTTTGTGGTTGTCAATTTTGCTTTCTTTCTGCTCTGCTACCGCCTGTTCGGTAAAAAAGGCTTATATGCCTGGGTCGGAGTTGCGACGGTTATTGCCAATATTCAAGTGGCTAAGACAATTGAAATGCCGCTGGGAATTGTAATGACGCTCGGCAACACCATGTATGTCACGCTGTATATGACCAGCGATTTGCTTAATGAGAAATACGGGCGTTCAGAAGCTCGCAATGCGGTCTGGTTCGGTTTCTTCACACTGCTGATGACGACAGTGATTATGCAGATGGTTCTGAAGTTCGAGCCGCAGGAGACGGATATAGCCCAATCTTCCCTGGAGACTATTTTCGGCATGATGCCGCGTCTGGCATTGGGCAGTCTTACAGCCTACTTTATCAGTCAGTTTCTGGACGTGCGCCTCTACTCCTGGATACGTAAATATTTCAGCAGTTCACGCCAGCTCTGGATTCGTTCGAACGGCAGCACTATGATCAGCTCCTTTGTAGATACGCTGATTTTCTGCTTGATTGCTTTTGCCGGATTTTACGACCTAAGGGTATGGACCGAAATTTTGCTGACGACCTACTTATCGAAATTCCTGCTGACCGCTGCAGGTACGCCGATCCTTTATATTGCCCGTTCCTTCCGCTTTGCTGAAGAGACTGAGGCCCGCAGGGACACGGAAGCACGGATTGATTTATAGAACGGGTTTAGCGCCCAGATAGAAAAGCAGCAAGCCTCCGAAAGCGGGGCTTGCTGCTTTTTGATAACCCTAACAGCATTAACCGGCTGGCTACAAATGAAGAACAGTCAGTTCCTTTGGATAGCTGGTCAATGTGACCGGACCGTCAGCCGTAATTAACACATCATCTTCAATGCGCACGCCGCCCAGGCCTGGTACATAGATGCCGGGCTCGACAGTGAACACGTTCCCGTTCTCGATAATATCTTCATTTAAGCCGTGCAGTGAAGGATATTCATGGGTATCCATGCCAAGGCCGTGGCCGACCCGGTGCATGAAGTATTCACCGTAACCGGCAGCGTCAATGACATCACGTGCTGCCTTGTCGACCGAACCGAAGGTGGCTCCAGCTCTCGAGGCTGCGATGCCCGCCATATTGGCAGCGAGAACGGTGTTGTAAATTTCCACCAGCTTGGCATCAATTTCACCCACAGCAAAGGTCCGGGTAATATCGGAGGCATAGCCTGCGGCATACACGCCCATATCGAACATCAGCAAATCACCTTGCCGGATAACCCGGTCTCCGGGCACGCCGTGCGGCAAAGCCGTTTTCGGTCCGGAGAGCACCATCGTATCGAAGGAGGGGCCGGAAGCGCCAACCTTTTTCATCAGATATTCAAGCTCTGCAACCAGCTCGATTTCGGTGACCCCGCTCTTAATGTGGCTCAGGCCGCGGCGGAGGACTTCCTCCACGAGCTCAGCGGCATGCTTCATCCGCTCGACTTCCTCCGGCGTTTTCTTGGCCCGCATAGCCCGCAGCAGGTGTCCGATGTCGCTGAATTGTCCGGCCGGAACCGCCGCAGACAGCAGCTCGTAACGGCTCACGGAGAAGTGTTCCTTCTCGATGCCGAGTGTTCCCGGGGCAGTGCCGCCAAAACGCGACTTCAGCAGCTCATAAGGATTATCCGTATCACTGTGCGTTAGGATCGTGGTGACGGAGGAGGCTGCATGGGCAGCTTCGGCATCGAGCGCCGGCACAATCAGTACAGGCTCCTCTCCGCGGATCAGTAGCAGGCCCAGAAACCGCTCATGCGGGTTGCTGGAAAAACCGGTCAAATAGTATACATGCTTGGGATCAGTTACGAGCAGGGCATCCAGCCCGTTACCCGCCATTCCTTGCTCCAGGCTTTTCAGAGCCTCGTTCATTTCAGGTGTTCCCCTTTCGTCTACACGTTAAAAAAACAACGTTATCATTATAGATCATAACCCGGCGGGGTGCACCTGCCAGTGTAGTTGCCAGTGTCCGGACCAACGCTAAGCGTAAAAAAACTGCCCCGCCGCAGGAATCCCGGACGGGGCAGTAAGTGCAGACTCCTCTATGGGCGTAGTTGCCTACAGCGCCTCGGTCAACGACCCGATAAGCGCCTGCGGGCTGCCTTCATACAGCCCGCCGTGATAGCAAAGGACAGACCGGATGGGCAGGTCTTTCAGCTTCAGCAGGCTGCGGAGGGCCAGCGGCATGTCCGGTGTAGCGGCATCCCAGGGGCCTGCCAGCTTGCCGTCCACCACGCGCAGCTCATCGGCGGCGAGCAGCAGCTCCTGCTCCGGCAGGTAGAGGCAGATATGGCCCGGGGTATGGCCAGGGGTATGAATAATCTCAAGCCCTCCGCCCCAAGGCAAGTGCTCACCGTCATGCAGCTCCGTGATGTCTTTCAGCTGCTTCAGCTGCTCCAGGAATTGCTGGAACTCCTCTTGACGCGCCTCCGGCAGCTGGGCGACCCGTTCCGGGGTCATTTTGAGCATCGGCTGGCTCCCGTTAATGACAGGCAGATCACCGGGATGGGCGAACAACCCGACGTCCGGAAGGTCACGGGCCAGAGCAGGAAGATTACCGATGTGATCCGTGTCCTGATGGGTAAGGATAATCCGTTTGATGTCCGAAGGGGCTTCTCCTGCATCCTTGACCGCTTGAATCAGCGCATCGTACTGGTCGAACATGCCAGTGTCAATCAGAGTCAGACCATCCTCGTCCTTTAGCAGTACCGGATGAACCTCCGATGGGCCAAGAGGTATCGTAAGCGCAATAACATTGTGTCCTATATTCATCCTGAACTCCGGGAAAAGGATTCCCGGAAATCACCTCCTGAAACTTTTGTGGGCGATCCTTTTCTTCAACCCCTGATATGATGTAACATAATCTTAATACATCTGTTTATTAAAGGCCAGGCCAGGGCTGAAGCTGGCAGGTTCTGCGCACGGGAGGGGAATTCGGCCATGCAGGGAAAAACGGTACTCGTAACCGGCGGCAATTCCGGGATGGGACTGGCAACAACAATCGAGATGGCCCGCCGGGGGGCAAAGGTAATTATGGCCTGCCGCAGCCAGAGGCGCGGTGAGGAAGCACTGGTGGAAGCCCGGCGGCAGAGCGGTTCGGACGACATTACGCTGATGCTGTGCGATCTGGCTTCGTTCCAGAGTATCCGCAGCTTTGCCGAGCACTTTTTAACAGAATATCCGGTACTTGATGTGCTGATTAATAATGCCGGAGTCGTGACTGTCAAACGTGAGCTTACGGCAGATGGCTTCGAAATGGATCTCGGTGTCAATCATCTGGGGCATTTTCTGCTGACGAATCTGCTGCTGGATCCGCTGAAAGCAGCCGAGCAGGGCCGGATCGTTGTTGTAGCTTCAGGTGCCTATAAGATTGGCAGGCTGCATCTGGACAATCATACGTTATCACGCGGCTTCAATCCGGCTAAAGCCTATGCCCGTTCCAAGCTGGCTAATATTCTGTTTACCAGAGAACTGGCTGCCCGCCTGCAGGGAACTGCGGTTACGGCCAATGCGGTGCATCCGGGAGCGGTGGGGACAAGCATCGGAGTGAATCGCGAAACAGGGTTCGGCCGCTCCGTGCTGAAGCTGCTCTCGTATTTTTTCCTGACTCCTGAGCAGGGGGCAGACACAGCCATTTATCTGGCGACCGCACCGGAGCTGAGCAGAGTAACCGGACAGTATTACTACCGCCGCCAAATCCAGCAGCTGTCGCCAAGGGCGACCAATGAGCAGGAAGCAGCACATCTCTGGCAATGGAGCCTGGAGCAGACCGGATTGAGCCGGGAGCATAGCTAACCATAGGCAGACTGTACCCTATCAGGACAGACTTATATCTTTTGACGTAGATTACACTTTGGGAGGAATGGCAGAATGGCTTGGCAAAATTACAGCATTGAAGATGCCGCAATTGAAGATTTAGAGGCAATTGTGGAGATATATAATTCGACGGTAGCAGGCCGGATGGTCACTGCCGATCTGGAGCCTGTAAACGTAGAAGACCGGGTAAAATGGTTCCATGAGCATAACAGCCACCATCGTCCGCTATGGGTACTGAAGCAGGAGGGCGAGATTGCCGCCTGGTTCAGCTTCCAGTCGTTCTACGGGCGTCCTGCCTATAATGCAACCGCAGAGATCAGTGTCTATGTAAATGAGAAATTCCGCGGCAAAGGAGCCGGCAGCATTCTGCTGGCCAAGGCGCTGGAGGAATGCCCGCGCCTGGGTGTCGAGAATCTGGTCGGCTTTGTATTCGGCCACAATGAGCCTAGTCTTGCCCTGCTGCGGAAATTTGGCTTCAAAGAGTGGGGACTGCTGCCGGGTGTTGCCGTAATGGATGGCATCCAGCGGGATCTGGTAATTATCGGACGTAAGCTATAGCAGATAAGACTACTTTTTTAGAAGCAGGCTAAAAACTTAATGCGGTGGAACCGTTTCAGGACCGCAGTCGCCGGAATCAATCCATGATTCAGACCACTTTTCCAGATCGCGGATCACCGATTCCAGCCCCCGGCCTTTATCTGTCAGGGAATATTGAATTCTTACAGGTGTCTCGGGAAAAACTTCGCGGAGGACGATGCCCTCCTGCTCCAGCTCCTTCAGCCGCTCAGACAGAAGTCTGCCGCTGACGGGCAGCGCCGCCTCAATGGTACTGAAGCGCTGCGGTCCCTGGAGAAGCTGATAGATGATTAAGCCCGTCCAGCGTCTGCCGATAATATCCATGCTTTTCTGTAACTTTGGACACAGGTCTATGGATTTCATAAGGCTCACCTCTTACTGTACATTATAAACGAAAAGACCTATAACTAAAACAAATTTGAAGGATATGTAAGACCGAAAGGATGGTTGAAATGGCTAAAAAGAAGAAGACCGCAAGTGCTCCGCGTCCCGCTGCTGCGGATGCTCCGGCTACACTTAAGGACCTGCTGAGCAGCGATGTGCTGAACAAGCTGAAGGCGCAGTCCGATGCGCTCAAGGCCGAAGAAAATGACAAAAAGGAAGCGGCCCGTAAGGCCGTGGAGGATCAGCGCAAGGCCGAGCAGAAGCGGCTGGAGAATGATTTTGCGCATCTGCTGGAGAACAGCAGCCAGGACTGGCACAAATTTAAATAAACTAAACTTTACCAGATTTAGGGTTGACAATCTGCAGCAGAGCCATTTATTATTGGGTTTATCATTTAGAGAAGGGAGGCCGATGGGTCATGATTGGAACTAATAGTTTGAGAACGCCGCTAAGCCGCATGACAACCGCATATGAACAATCTGATCTCATCGCCTTCGTCCGGGAGACATGATGCGCAGCCCAGCCCATCAGTCACAACTGTATACGGGTGTGCTTTGAACTTGCGGAAGCTTGAATTCGAAGCTGCACCCAGCGCTCCGGGAGCCGTACGATCAGAACTGATCTGCGGCTCTTTTTGTGTTACCTGAAAACTAAAACTCATCTTACCACCCTGAGAGGAAATGAAAATCACTTATGAATACCATAGAACAGCAAGCGGGCTATGAGCCCCGCTACAAACATGAGGTGGCCCTTCCGGGCGGCGACCTCAAGGTATACGCCAGCGAGCAATTGTTTGGCTCACTTGATTACAAGGTCCTGGAAATGGCCAATAACAATCTGCAGATTCCGAATATCGAGTACATGAGCTACACCCCGGATGTACATGTAGGCGTCGGAACCTGCATTGGCACTACCGCGGTCTGGGATGCCGCATCAGGCTATGTATCGCCGTCCATCGTGGGCAGCGATATCGGCTGCGGCATGCGTGTGCATTTGACTAATCTGCACAAAGACGATCTGCGTGAGGTCAAGCTGCGCCGGAAGCTGGTCCGCGCCATTGAGAAATATCTGCCGATGGAAGCACAGCAGCGCGGCCATTACAGCGATATCCGGCTGGAGAACATTGTCCGCAAAGGGCTGCATGGCCTGCCGAACAAATATATTCCCGACAGCTATACCCCGAAGAAATCAAGTGCGCTATCCCGTGTGGAGATCAGCAAGCTCGCTTTTGACGAGGAGATTCTGAATGAGCTGCCCGATATGGCCTGGCACCGGGGGCACCGGCAGCTGGGTACACTCGGCGGCGGCAACCATTTCGTAGAGATTCAGGCGATTGAAATTGCTGAGGAGCAGCGGGAAGTGGCCGAAGCCTGGGGCCTTAAGGACGGTCAGATTGCCGTGATGATCCATTCCGGTTCCCGGGCCTGGGGCGGGATGGTCAACCAGTTCTGTACTCCCGCTTTTGCTAAGGTGATGGGACAGCTGGGTCTCGGCAGCGCCGATCCGCGGCTGATCTATGCCCCGCTTGACCATCCGCAAGGCCAGCGCTATGTCAATCTGATGTACTCCGCGCTGAATTATGCGGTGGTGAACCGCCATCTGATCGCTTACGGGGTCCGCGAGGCTTTCCGCGACGTGTTCGGCACGAAGTGCGAGCTGCGCACGCTCTACGATCTGATGCACAATTACGCCTGGAGAGAGGAGACTTCCTCCGGCACCAAATTTGTGCACCGCAAGGGGGCGACACGTGCCCTGCCGGCCGGTCATCCGGATAATCCGTCTGTCTATGCGGCAACCGGGCATCCGGCGCTGATTCCCGGCTCCATGGGCACGGCCTCTTATATCATGGTTGGCCAGCCCGGCGGGGAAGAAAATTATTATTCCATCTGCCATGGAGCAGGGCGCATCCGTTCACGCACAGCGACAAAACGGCTGGTGTCGGTCCATGAATTTTCCCGGTCGCTGAAGGTCGGCAAAGAAGATGAGATCGTAGTGAATCAGCATTCCCTGGAATCTATCATTGACGAATCCCCTCAGGCCTATAAGAATGTAGATGAGATCATAGAAAGCGTTACGGGCGCCGGCCTGGCTGCCGTTGTGGCCAAATGCAAGCCGCTCGCAGCGATAAAGGGGACGAAATAGGATGGAGCAGGAGTGCAAGAAACAGACTGTAATTTACCAGTACGATGAAGGTGCAAAAGGCCTGATCAAGGGGTACGATGTGTATGCCCGTCTCGTTGACGGTATCCTTGAAGCTCTGTACTCGCGCTATGGCGTCCGCTATGAGCTGTATGCGAGTGATGATCCGAACAGTGAATATTGGAAGCTGCTGCTAGATGATGTGCAGTCCGGCAATCCCGAGGTGGAGCATGTGGCGCGGATTTTTGACCGTCTGGAGGACCGGACTTTCATTTATGATGATGACAAGGAGCAGCCGGAGTACAATATCCATCTGTCCATCCGCAATAATGTGCTTGCTTATCCGGCCATGGGGGTAGCGCTTGCCCGGGTGCCTGTTTTTCAGGAGAACGGCATTAATTTTCAGGATTTCGTCTTTGCTGCATCGGATGAACAGCTGCAGGTGTTCTTAAGCAATGTGCGCAAGCGGCAGCGGGAGCAGAACATCAATAAGGTGACAGTGTTCACCGACAGACGAAACGGTATGTTCCGTGAAGACGAGCCGATTACCCGTTCTGTAGGACGGGATGATGTCGTATTGGATGCCGCAATCAAAAAAGAAATTTACCGCTCGCTCGACCAGTTTTTTGACGCAGACCGCAGTTTTTATGTCAAATACGATATTCCATATAAGCGGGGAATCCTGCTCTACGGCCACCCCGGCAACGGTAAAACAACACTCGTCAAATCCATCGCAGGAAGCGTCCCCGGACCTGTTGTGTACTGGCAGATTACTGAATACACCAGCAGTGAATCGGTAAACGAGGTGTTCGAGGCCGCAGCCCGGCTTGCGCCGATGGTACTGGTGATTGAGGATATTGACTCCATGCCGCAGGAGGTCCGCTCCTTTTTCCTGAATACGCTGGACGGGGCCACCTCCAAGGAAGGGATTTTCCTGATTGGCACCACCAATTATCCGGAGAAAATAGACCCCGGCCTCATGAACCGCGCCGGGCGCTTTGACCGGGCCTACGAGATCAAAATGCCTAATGAGGAGCTGCGGCTGGAGTATCTGCAGCTGCGCGGCTTCTCCGCTTTTGCCGGCGAGGAAGGGGTTGCCCTGGCTGCGCGCCTGACCTCGGATTTCTCGCTGACACAGCTTGGCGAGCTCTATGTCAGTGCCGCGCTGGAGTGGCATGAGAACGGCGCAGCCGATGTGGAGCAGCTGGTCCGCGGGATGCGCGGCGAGCTGGATAAGGGGCGCAAGCGGGAATGGATGCGGGATGCCTCATCCACGATCGGGTTTTATTGATAATATGGGCTAAGCACTCTAAGCCATGCCACCTGCTGAAGGTTCAGCGGGTGGTATGGCTATTTTTTGTTCAGAAGAGTGATTTGTAAGCCAGTGGAGGTGGCGTTAATGGACCGGAAAAACCTTACTTTCCCGGTGGGGTCCATTTTCTCAGGCTTACGGACCGTACCGTGCTTATTGCCTCAGTAATCTTGATTATCGGGGCGGAAATCCGCACATAAGTGAACTGGAGTCCGTTAGCCTTATCCAAAATGGATTCTGGCACAAATTAGCACGGTTGAGTCCGTTACGGATAAATGCGGCTGTTTTCCTGTTAAAGACGCTGTATAGTGAATCAATAATATGTCCGCGACCCATGTGTTGGAGAAATCTGTAACTTTTGGCCGGCTGGAACGTGGTTAGAGTGAGGGGGGAGGGAATGAAGTTAAATTCGCTGGATGATTATTATCAGAGCTATGTGCATGATATTTACCGGTACTTACGTTCCCTGTGCCGTAACCACCACCTCGCCGAAGAGTTAACGCAGGAGACCTTTTACCGTGCTTATTTGTATTTGGAGGATTGCCGCGAAGACAAAATCAAACCCTGGCTGTTCCGGGTAGCCTACAACGCTTTTATTGATCATACACGAAAAGCGCATCGCAGCATTACCAAAGAAGCGGACTATTTCAAGGCACTGCCTCATCCGGAAACCACCGAGGATGTGCTGCTGAGGCAGGAAGTGATGGAAGAAATGGCACTATTGGTGGAGGGGCTGCCCGAGGCCCAGCGGCATGCGCTATTACTTCATGATTTTCACGGATTGTCTTACCAGGAGGCGGCACACATCATGGATGTAGGCCTGTCCAATTATAAAATACTGATCTTCCGCGCCAGGCAAAAGCTGCGGGAGGCGGAGCGGAGGAGGAATGGGGATGAGTGAGGAATTCAAGGAGCATCTGCGCAAATACAGCGAAGGCAGCCTGCCGGAGGATGAGCGCACCGAAGTCGAGCGTGAGCTGGAGAAGCTGGAGGCCTATCAGGTGTATCTGGAGGAACTGATGGAGCAAGAGGATCAGCAGACCTCTCAGCGATTTATCATTAAACCGGATCTACCTGAGAAAAACACCTCCAAAAAAGCGAAAAAAACCGCTTCAAGAAAAGAAAAAAAAATCATCCGCCGGGGCAAATGGAAGGCGCGGTTTGCGAATACCTTTACGGTGCTGGCGGTTTTCCTGGCCTTCACAGTCATCAGCACTATCCTTACTGGGGTATTCTACAATAGTGGAGACCGGGTAGACAGATATAGAGATGTTCTAATTTCGGCGGTTGCCGTCTCACGTCCCAATACAAGCTTGAATCTGAATGCAAACGGGAAGTTTTTTTTCAGGATGGAGTTTTCGGGCAGGCTGCAGAAGCAAATCGGCAGTGAACAGGTGGACGTTGGAAGCTACTCCAGTAAGTTTCTGCTGGGGCTGGGCGGTATAGGCAATTACAACTGGACAGATCAGCAAAGCGGAAATACAGGGAGTTTTATTTTCGATTACCCGCAGGCAGCACAGAGTACCGGGGGACAGCGCAGTGACGCCCAGGAGTGGGAAAGGCTGGTGATGCTTCCTGAAGGCACAGTGGCCGAGGCTTACCTTTCCTTTGACCAGTTATATAGTACGGATGAGCTGCTGAGAAAACTTGAACCGCTGAATGTACTGCCAGTGTGGTTTGCAGTGGACGGAGGCCTGGCTGCCGATGAACGTTCCTTCAGTACCCTGCTCGGATTTCCGTACCAGCCGCTCTGGCATGCCGAAGATATGACGGTTAGGGAGATTTCCTCGGAAAAATGGGGCTGGTTCGGCAAAGTGACTTCAAGCAGCTCGAGCTCCCCTTCAGTCGAGTCCTACGGCAGCGGCGAACTCCGGGAGCAGAATTTCATCGAGACGCTGCAGCTGCTGCAAAAATACAAAACGATTACACGTAACGCTGCCCCATTTTTAAAAGTGGATGAATCCTTAAGTTATCTGGAGGAGCACGGTATTCATCTGTATGGTGCTGTGATTACAGGTCCGGTTAAAGAGCTGCTGAAGCTGCAGCAGAATTCCTGGGTCAGCAATATCCGGATCGGTGAAGTGCGGCTGTGGAACTGGAGGGACTGAGAGGACTGATGGGCTTGATGATAACGCATTACTTGCTTCTATCCCCTGCAAATCGTACAATTATCTGAAAATATGCATTCGCCTATGGGTGATAGATGTACGAGAATATGCAGATTAGGAGCTGAATAAGAGTGAGAATAGGAGTTGTATCGGATACCCATTTGCCGCGGTCGGCCAAGGCACTGCCGCAGGCGCTGGTGAAGGAATTCCGCCAGGTGGACCAGATTCTGCACCTGGGCGACTGGGTGGCCCTGGAGATCTATGATCTGCTGGCCGAGCTTGCGCCGGTAGAGGGAATTGCCGGCAATAATGACGGTACGGAGATTATCCAGCGGTTCGGGGAGCGCAAGATTGTTACCCTTGAGGGCATGCGTATCGGGCTGATCCACGGTCATGCCCCGTATTCCCGCAAAGGGACGGACGGGAACGCGCTGCTTGCTTTTGAAGGCGAAGAGGTGGACTGCATTCTGTTCGGCCATTCGCATCAGCCGCTAATGCGCCGGGAGAACGGTATATTGCTGTTCAATCCCGGTTCCCCTACTGACAAACGGCGCGAGAAGCAGTATTCCTTCGGACTACTCGATATTGAGGACGGCAAAATCAATGCCCGGCATGTCTTCTACGACTCCAGAGAGTAGGGGGAGGCCTACGCTCTTTTGTCCATATGAAACATCATTCTCTCCATGGTCAGTGCTGTGGCGGCTATTCTACAATATACGTAAACAGCCATTTGACGAAAAGAGGGAACCGGAATGATATCCTATCGTTTGGAACGTGCAACACTTCAGGACGCGGAGCTTATTGCTCCGCTGTTTAATGAATACAGGGTGTATTACGGACAGGAACCGGATCTGCCGGGGGCTTTACATTTTCTGCAGCAGAGATTGGAAGCAGGAGAATCGGCCATTTTCATGGCTGTGACGGGTGAAGGCGGTAGCAGATATGCCGGAGGGTTGGCCCAGCTATACCCTTCCTTCTCTTCACTGACGATGCAGCGGCTGTGGGTGCTGAATGATCTGTTCGTTGCAGAACAGCTGCGCGGGCGCGGGCTTGGTACGATGCTGCTGGAAGAGGTGCGGAATTTTGCCCTGAACACAGGGACTAAAGGTCTGACTTTGACGACCATGACTGACAACATATCAGCACAGCGTCTGTATGAAGCGCAGGGTTACGTCCGGGATCATGACTTTTATACGTATGATCTGTTTTTTGAAAAATGAAAGCTATAGTAAGGGGCGTTAAAGTGGATAACAGCAATAAACTGGCAGTATTTTTTGATCTGGATGATACGCTGTACGACCATTTGGTGCCGTTCCGTGAAGCGGTGCGCGAGGTGCTGGCGCCGGATGAGAGCGATTTGAATTATGCGGATTTATTCTATACCGTAAGGCATCACAGCGATCTGCTCTGGCCGAAGTATTTGCAAGGCGAGCTTGAGCTGGAGGAGACCCGGGTGCTGCGGCTGGAGCTGGCTTTTGCCGAATATGGGCTTGAGCTTAGCCGCGGGCAGGCCGAGCAGGTTCAGGCGGCATACATAGGCCGACAGTATACAATAGAGATGATTGACGGGGTAGAAGCGCAGCTGCGGCGGTTCATCGCCTTAGGGCACAAGGTCGGGATTATTACGAACGGGCCGGAGGAGCATCAGATGAACAAGCTGCGCGGACTTGGCATCGACAAGCTGATTCCGCCGGAGATGATCTTCATCTCGGATGCTGTCGGACTGGCGAAGCCGGACCCGGCGATCTTCGAGCATGTTAACCGGGTAACAGGGACAACCGCTGACAACTCGCTATATGTCGGGGACACCTGGGATAATGATGTGGTCGGCGCACTGTCGGCGGGCTGGAAGGTATGCTGGTACAATCCCCGCGGCAGACAGCCACGTACGGAGCATGTTCCAAGCCATACGTTTACGAACTACCAAGAATTTAGTGAGCTTCCGCTGATCTGAGGGAGTTTGCAGCAGAATATACAAAAGCGGCAGAGCCTCAGCTCTGCCGCTTTTTATTGCCCTTATAGGCAATTCTTTTTAATTCGCAAAGGTATACGTAGGATCCGTCAGGATAAGTCTGTCCTTGAGTCCCGAAGTGGCGTAGATTTTATTGTCATCGGTGATGAAGAAGGCATCAACCTTCTCAGGCAGGGATTCAAGATATTTCATGCCCTCTTCCAAGCCCATCAGGAATACGCCGGTAGACAAAGCATCCGCATCTGTTGCGTTCGGGCTCATGATGGTAATGCTTTTTAGGCCGTTTTGCGAAGGAAAGCCTGTACGCGGATCAAGAATATGGTGATAACGGACGCCGTCCTGCATGAAGAAGCGCTCATATACTCCGGAAGCATCGATGACTTCATCGGAGATTTTGATCGTGCCCAGCTGTGTGCCGCGGCTCTGGTCAGGGTCCTGCAGGCCGATATTCCAGGGAGAGCCGTTCGGTTTGTTGCCGAGTGCAATGATGCTGCTGCCGCCGAGATTAATCATCGCGCTGTCCAGACCCTGCTCCTTCAAATATTCAGCGATCCGGTCAGCAGCGTATCCTTTGCCGATCCCGCCCATATCCAGCACCATGCCTTCTTTGGCGAGCTTGATCGTCTTCGCGGCCTCATCAATAATAACATCCTTATAATTGGTCAGGCTTTTGGCTGCATCGATGTCAGCCTGGTCAGGCACATGTTCTCCGCCTTCGCCGATCGCCCACAGATCCACCAGCGGTCCGATCGTCGGATCAAACAGCCCGTCCATTTCTTCGGCATATTTAAGGGATTGTTTGACCACATCCAGGGTTTCATCGGATACGGTAACGGCTTCTTTGCCGGCTGCCTGATTAACGGCGTACAGCTCACCATCTTCTTTAGTGCGGCTGAATTCAGTATCCATACGTTCCAGTAACTGCTGGATATCATCCATATTTTGTTGAGTTGCTTTATCGCCGAACACTTTGATGTTAACGACGGTATCATAGATATAATAAGTCTGCGACAGGGCCTTGGTTCCGCCTTCTTCTGAAACGGTTGCGCCTCCGGAGTTCTCATTCGCAGCCGTATTACTGCTGTTGTCGTCTCCTTTGCTGCCAAGCGCCAGCCAGATGCCGACAGCTGCAACGATGACAATAACCAATGCGGCCAGGATAAGCGCCGATTTCTTGTTTTTAAACATTTTCCACCATCCATAAAGTAGTTTCTTGATCACATCCTTTTTATCATACCCCAGAAAGAATGGCAATGGATACTAATTTCATGACATTTTGCGCATAACAACAACAGGCATAGTCAATCTGCAACCGTTCCGCTTGAAATAAAGAGTTGTCTTCTTCATGCGGTCATGATAAATTGTTTTATGACTGGCTGACCGGAATTTAATTCTAGTCAATTGTTGGTGTGCTTTAGGAGGAAAGGAGTTTTATCTATGTCTATCGACCGCAAGTCGTTAATCCTGCAGGCGGCTTCAAAATCCTTTGTGCAATTCGGCTATAAAGCAACGACAATGGAGCAGGTATCCAAAATCGCGAATGTCGGCAAAGGCACGATCTATACCTTCTTCAAAACAAAGGAAGACCTGTTTGAGGAGATTCTGATTAAAGCTTCGCAGGAATTAACTTCTGTAATGAACCGCATTGCCACCGAAGATGACACCTTTATTCATAAGCTGTTTAATCTGCTTGATTCAATCCTGGAGTTCCGCTCCGATCATGAGCTGTTCGTTAAGCTGGCGCAGGAGGTACGTGACATCGGAACTGTTCAGGCGCTGGAAGGGGTCAAGCGGATGGAGGATTATGCGCTGGATTTCCTGAGACAGCAGATTGAGACGGCGATAGAGAACGGGGAAGTGAAGCCCTGCGATTCCAGTGTCGCCGCGTTCATGATCCTGCGTTTGTACCTGGCGCTGACCACGGAATGGAACAAAGCGCATGAACCGCTGGATGAAAACCGGATTAAAGAGCATATGATCCTGTTTATATCGAATGGTATCCTCAAATAAAGATGACAGCTTAAATTATAGAAAAAACTCCCGCTTGCCGAAAAAGATGGCAGCGGGAGTTTTTTTGAGGTTGGGCGTTGCTTGGGGGAGATCATGCTGCGGCAATGACTTGCGGAGATCATTCTAGTCCAGCATATACTCGCTATATTTGTTTTTGCGCGGATTTAATACAAACAGGATGCCGCTGGCGTAGCCAGTTACGGCATTGAAGTTCCGCTTCAGTGTAGACTTGGCCGTCAGATAGGTTAGCGTCCATAACAGGGCGGCATAATTCTTCACCGGTGCTTTGCGCAGATTCAGCAGATAATAATGATTCACCGCCGTCGCCCGGGCGACCCGTCCGGCCTTATCGCGGGAGCTTGGCGATTCATGATGGGTAATCTTCATATCGGGATTAATAACCAGCTTGCCGTATTTACTGGCCAGATGGCACATATAAATATCATCGGCTACCGCATAGCTGGTCATCCACGGGTAAGGCTTCATGTCCTTCAGCGACTCCCGGCGGAATGACATGTTGCAGCCGTGGAAAAAGTCCGTCTCAAAAATATTCTCGGTCTCACCCCAGAGCAGCAGAGACCCGGCGAGGGTGCTTGCCGACAGTCTGCCGGGCGAGTGTGACATTTGGCAGGTCAGCATACCCAGCAGCTTGCCGGACGGACTGCTGGAGAGGCCTTTGGCAATGCCGCCTACACCGACAATGGAAGGATCAGAGTCATAAGTGTCGAGCATCCGGCGGATGTAGAGCGGATCATCCAGCTCAGCGTCATCATCGAAGCTCAGCACAATCTCCCCGTCGATCAGTCCGAGCGCTTCATAGCGGGAGAGCCAGACGCCGGGTTTGGTTTTGCGGTAATAATGAAGCTCGGCACTAGGCATCTGCGCCAGCACTTTACGGAAATACTCCAGCACCTCTTCCTCAATTTCACCGTCATCAACAATCAGCAGCTCGATCGAGACTTCCTCCAGCTCAGTCTGCCTGCCGATGGATTCAATGCATAGAGTCAGATCTTTAATTCGGTTACGCGTGGGAATGACTATGGATACATCATGCATGCTGCTGCTCCTTCCGGGACGCCTGAATCGTCCGCCTCATTTAGATAAATAAGAAATCCACCGAAAATTCATGTTAATACCAGTGTACCCCCCCTTTGGAAGGCCGTATATACCACTTTCGTTTACTTTTTTTTATAGCGTTTACCATTATAATTGGTAGGAAATAAGTTGCAGTTATTTTTATGAAATATGAACTAGTTGGACAAAACCCGGGCCTAGGCCAGTTTTGCCGCAGTAAATCATAGCAGTATATCCTAACAAAACTTAAGTGCACGCTTTCGAAGCCAGTTTTGCCGCAGTAATTCATAGCAGTATATCCTAACAAAACTTAAGTGCATGCTTTCGAAGCCAGTTTTGCCGCAGTAATTCATAGCAGTATATCCTAACAAAACTTTAAGGAGGAGACGTTATGCATGTCGGGATCTTTATGCATACCAATTACTTTGAAGATTTCTTCGTAAAAGGCCTGGGTCTTACGGAAGAGGAATATGTACAGTCGTATCATAACGATTTTTCTTTCGACTATGCCCGTCTCTTGCATCGTAAAGGCATCCAAACCACCATCTATAATTTCACACGGACCGGGGATAAAGTCCGCACTTACCGTCACGGCATTGTGGATTGTACGATTAAGTTCATTCCGGTAGGCCTGCTCTACAGGTCCTATTGTCTGATTCCGCTGTCGCACCGCACGCCGATCGGTAAATTCATTTCACAATATGTATCAACCATTCAAAAAGATCTGGCTGACATTCTGCGCGGCGACGGAATCAGCCTTATTTATGCCCAGGAGTATGCCTCCGGAAGGTTTGAACGGCTGGCTGTAACCGCCAAGCAGCTGGGAATTCCAATTGTCGCCGCGTACCACGGGGGAAGTATTCATAAGTGGATTATGCCGATCAAGAAGCATACGCTGCACAAGGCGGCGTTTCTGACCACACTTAATGAAGATGAGCAGAAGAGCATGGTGGATCATTTTCCGGCGATGGCGGACCGGATCCGGCTGCTGCCCAATTTTGTGAACGCGGAGATTTTTTACCGGCGGGATAAGCAGCGGGCCCTTGCAGCACTGGGGTTGAACCCGGAGAACCGCTATATCATCACTGTGGGCCGGCTGTTTGAACACCAGAAAGGCCATTCGTTACTCGTTCAGGCAGCAGAGAAGCTGCGGCATATCCCGGATCTTAAGATCCTGATCGCCGGCGGCGGGCCGGATGAGCAGAGCCTGAAGGCCCTGATCCGCGAAAAAGGTCTGCAGGATACATTCATCCTTCTCGGTACAGTCCGGGACAAACATGTACTGGCTAACTATTATACGGCCTCCGAGATGTTTGTTCTGCCCTCGCGTTATGAGGGGTTACCGCTGGTCATTCTGGAGGCTGGTGCCTGCGGACTGCCCACGGTCGGATTTAACGTAATGGGGGTAAGGGGACTAGTGAAGCAAGGACTTAGTGGCCTGCTCACCGATGGACTTGATCCGGTGGGGCTGGCCTCCTCTATTGAAACCCTGCTCGGCAATCCGCAGTTATGCGCCGAGATGGGTGAAGCTGCCCAGGAGATTGTCCGGT
Source organism: Paenibacillus pedocola (assembly GCF_031599675.1). Lineage (NCBI taxonomy): Bacteria > Bacillati > Bacillota > Bacilli > Caryophanales > Paenibacillaceae > Paenibacillus > Paenibacillus pedocola. Next base: position 1,423,494 of record NZ_CP134223.1, read on the forward strand.
CCAACTATTCAGAGGAGATCATCGGGACCCGATTGTATAAACTGCTGCACGAGAGCCTGGGGCTGGACCCGGCAGAGGCGGAAAAGCTGGCTGCTGTTACACCTCCGGATCTGGGCCCGCCTGTTCAGTTGTAATCCTATCTACTCCCCGTGCAAAACGCGCCGCATATTAGGGCATACTGTTCGTCAGACAACTGACGAAGCAGGCTGCCCTTTTTGTCGTATGGAAATGAGTAGACTCCCGCAGATAGTGTTTGTAATTTTCGGTTTATAACTATATAATTGTAAGTGACATATTTTTTGTTAATGAATTTGATGTCACTTATAAGTAGACTCTTTACTCAAGATACCTGACCATTAGGAGGAAATCACAATGAGAATAGATGTATGGTCTGACTATGCCTGCCCCTTCTGCTATATCGGCAAAAGACGGCTGGAGCACGCGCTCAGCCAATTTGCAGATCGTGACAAGGTGGAGGTAGTGTTCCGCAGCTTCCAGCTGGACCCGTCTGCCCGGACGGATGAAACCAGAGATATCCATGACATGCTGGCTTCCAAGTATGGAATGACCCGCGATAAAGCGCAGGCAATGAATGCACAGCTGGCGGACCAGGCCAGTGGCGTCGGTCTGCAGTTCAACTTTGATACAGTGGTTCCAACCAATACCTTTGACGCTCACCGTTTGAACCATTATGCAGCTACCAAAGGCAAAGCCAAAGAAATGACCGAACGTCTGCTTAAAGCGTACTTTACCGATTCTGTGAATATTGGGGACCACAAAGTTCTGGCCCTTCTTGCCGCAGAGGCGGGGCTCGATGCAGAGGAAGCTTCAGCAGTGCTGGAAAACGGTGCTTATGCAGATGAAGTGAACCAGGATATCGCAGCGGCTCAGCAATTAAACGTCACCGGTGTGCCGTTCTTCGTTTTCAATAATAAATATGCTGTATCCGGAGCCCAGCCCGGCCCGGTATTCACCGAGGTGCTCGACACCGTGTGGGCCGAGGAGCAGAAAACGCCGGAGCTGCAGGTTGTAGGACAGCCCAAGTCCCAGGCTCCTGACGCGGAAGGCTGCGATGACGGTTCCTGCAGCATCTGACCTGCGGATAGCTGCCTAGCTCAAAACGAAGAAAGCCCGTTCTCCATTCGCTGGAGGGCGGGCTTTTTGGCAATGCAGCTATCTTTCTATCTAAAAGAAGTCACGAGACCCGAAAGAAGTGTCCGCACATCATATTGATACTGATTGATCGGTTCAACAGGGCGGTTAACACCCATTAAGGTATAAACGGCGAGCCGCGCCGCTCTTACCGAATATTCCTCGGTGAACACGACATCATCCGGGATTTCGCAGAACTGGCTGATGAACGCCAGGTTGGTCGAGCCTTCCGGCACAACCTTCGGACGGTCGCTGTTCAGCCGCGGCATGAACTGGGATGTGATGTACGGCATCATGCAGGGAATACAGTTGGCGGTGGCCATAATTTCATCTTTGTGTGCTTCAAAATGCAGATGGCCGATCAGCTCCTGCATAATTTCTTCCCCGGTACAGTCGCACATTCTCTTCTTGACGAAATCGCCGACGTTATCCGGATACAGCCCGTAGCCCCAGAACACCGTGACATGCTCCGGCTGCCCCCGGAAATGCGGCTGGAAGGCCAGCACCACCGACATGAACCAGCTGGAATCCTTGAAGGTGACCAGTGCGCCGGTGCCTGCGCGGTTGCGGGTGAACTTCTCCATGAGATCGAAGAAGGCGGAATCCTGGAAGGTCACGGTGAAGGACTCCCATTTGGATTCATCGACATGATCATCGAAGGCGGAAGGATTGCCGAGTCCAGGCTTCTTGGCGGCGATGTTCTCCCATAGCTTCCATGAGCTGCCTTTGCCGTTCAGGCGGGGAGAGGAGGTCATCGATCCGAGGCTGGAACCTTCGGTCATCGAGCCGTTGGTGACAATGACGAGGTCGCCTTCCTGCACCTCAATAACATCCGGCACACCCTGGCGGGACACGTTCATTCCGGTAACCGTAATGCCGTCACCATCTTTGAACTGAAGATCGGTTACGGTACATTTCAAGGTGAAGTCCACACCGAATGGCTCCAGATACTTGTGCAGCGGCTGGATGATGGAGTCATATTGGTTGTACGGCGTGCGGGTTACCCCTTCCAGGGTTTGAATTCTCGGGAATTCATGCATGAAGCGGAGCATGTACCGTTTGAACTCGACCGCGCTGTGCCACGGCTGGAAGGCGAAGGTGGTGGCCCACATGTACCAGAAGTTTGTTTTGAAAAAGTGCGGGCCGAACCAGTCGTTGATCCGCGCCTTGCCCATGGCTTCTTCCGGTGTAATGATCAGCTTGCCCATCGCCAGCCGGTCCGCCATATCGAAGCCCATAGACAATACATCCTGCACTTCACCTTTGCTGTCGACCAGACGCGCATTGGAATGAGTCGGGTTAGCGTTGTCAAAGGCAATGATTTCTTCCCGCACCGATTGTCCCGGATGGTCAATAGACGGGATTGTATTTAAAAGCTCCCATAGATTCTCGTACGCTTCATCGTTAAGCATCCGTCCGCCGCGGATAACATATCCGTGCTCCACATCGCCTGCGCCGTCATTGCTGCCGCCGAGGATTTTCATCTCCTCAATAATGTGAATGTTCTGTCCCGGAAAATCACAGTCTCTGACGAGGTAAACCGCACCTGCAAGGGATGCAATTCCGCCGCCGACAAAATAAACCTGCTGGTTACCGTACTCTTTTTTCACAAAAGTCGCCTCCATAGGGTTGCTGATTACTGTTAACTCTGTTGCTGTCCCTAATGTAATACACGGGTAGCACATAAGGTATAATCAAAACCGCCGGAGTGTATGGATTTTGGTCATTTGGCAGAAAGTGTATAGTTTTTTGACAACAAGTTGAAACGCATAGCCGTCCTTTATGAGGCGTTATCCGTTTCTGCGAGAAATAGAAGGATAATTTATTGCGTAAGACAAATAAATTTTTATATTTAAAAAAGCCGCGCACCCCAAGGTTACGTCAGCTTCTTCTCGTATTTATGCAGCGCTCTGGTGAAGTTGCCCTCAATCAGCACGCTGAGCTGTTCAATCATATATTTCGGCTGATCCTTCATCCCTCCGCGCATCCACTGAATGACGAGACCGGTAAAGGCCAGGGTATAGAAATTGGCAATAAACCGCTTGTCCTCACCGCTGACCTCCATTCCGGCTGACAGCTCTTGAATCACACCCATCACGAGGTCGTTCGTCACATCATACAGGTAAGCGTCCAGATGGGTTCTGCCGAGTGAATCCAGTGTGTTGTAGCAGAAGGCTCTGTTGCTCTCGATATAACAGAAGATCCGGTAAAAGCCGTCCGTCCACGTGCTGTAGCTGCGGTACTTGGCAATGCTCTCCACCGCTTCTGTCCGGTAAATCCAGCCCAGGAGCTCGAAGATATCCTGAAAATGATAATAAAAGGTCTGACGGTTCAGCCCGCAATCGTCGACCAGATGCTTGACGGTAATTTTGTTCAGCGGGGTGTGCTCCATTAGCTGTTTTAACGAATGGGCAAGCGCATTTTTGGTCAGAAAGGAAGTGGACATGGCTTTTGATCACCTCATCTTGTAGTCCTGTAACAGACGCTAATGCAGTAAAAAAGGCTGGTTTATACCTGACGCCGGCGTTTGATCAGCAGATATACTCCTTCAGCAGCCAGGCCCAGGACGAACCCTCCCAGCATAGACATGCCGAAGGACAGAAATCCCGCCAGATCCTCCCAGCCGGACATATCCCTGTACGTATAGCTAGCCATTACAACAAATCCGAGAATAATGCCGGACGTAGAGCATAGCCAGAGCAGCCGGGCACCTAGCCAGCCCAAAAGATGGATCAGTCCGGAAACGACCAGGGCCGACAGGGCAAAACGCAGGGCAATCAGCGCATTAAACGGTTCGCCCAGCAGCAGAAAACGGTGCAGAAGCAGCAGCAGCCAGAGCAGGACGCCGTAGATGGCCATCCAGCGGAACCAGGAATTGCTTTTGACAGGCGGCAGGAAGTTCATGGCTAAAGGTTCACCCCATTCTTAGTTTATACCCCTTCCAGCTCTTCCGCGCTTTGCAGCAGATATTTCAGCAGGTCAGGAATGTCTTCCATTTGCGCTTCGGTAATTTGCCGGTTGAACGTCAGCTGGATACAGTTGTGGTAAGTGTCGCCTTCTGCACCATAACGGAAGCTGAGTGACTGCTCAGGCTTCAGATCAGGCCCCCAGATGCCGGAGAGAATGCGTTCAATCGCCGGACACTGAAGCGCCACATCTTCAATTTCCATATAAAAGCGGAGCAGGAGACTGCAGCCGGGATCGCTGCCCGGGGTTTCCAGGATTTCATCGCTCAAATCCTTCACCGACGAGAGGAGCACAACCTCAGAGGTTACTTTGTATCCGCCGCTCAGCTTGAACGACAATGTGAATTCCCTGGACATCAGCGCCAGATTGAGCAGGTCGGTGCGGTCTGTGATGATAAGGATTCCATCCAGATTGTCATAATCGTACAGCTGGTTCTCAAGGGAAACTTTAATATTGTCAAAAACAGTAGGATGGAACAAGGGCGCACCTTCTCGGCATTTCTCTTTATTGTACCATGACGCAAAAAGGAGTGAAAATGTTCCCGCATTTGATCTATTCTATAAGGAGAGACAAGTATATTCTTCTACTAAGATGAAGGAAGTGGAGTGCTTAAATGAGCTACAGTTACTTATCACATCTGGAATGTCCGCAGTGCGGAGACCACTACGAGGCGGAGAAGGTGCAGCAGCTATGCGTGTGCGGTTCACCGCTGCTGGTGCGTTATAAGCTGGACAAGCTGAAAGAGGACCTCCGCCGGGAAGAGCTGGACGGAAGAAAAGCCGACCTGTGGCGCTACCATGAGCTGCTGCCTGTAGTGGATGAGGCGAATGTGGTAACTTTGGGCGAGGGGATGACACCTTTGCTTGAATTGCCCCGTTTAGGTGATGACTACGGGCTTAGCAGCTTATTCATGAAGGATGAGAGCCTTGTGCCGAGCGGCAGCTTTAAAGCACGCGGTGCGGCGGTGGGCGTCTCGAAGGCCAAGGAGCTGGGCGTTAAGAAGCTGGCAATGCCGACCAACGGCAACGCCGGTGCTGCCTGGGCACTCTACTCCGCCCGTGCAGGCATTGAGGCGACCATTGTGATGCCGCAGGATGCGCCGAAGATCACACGCAGCGAAGTGGCGCTTGCCGGAGCACGGCTGTATTTGGTGAACGGCCTGATCAGCGACGCCGGTAAAATCGTCGCCCGCGAGGTTGCGGACAAGGGACTGTACGATGCCTCCACGCTGAAGGAGCCTTACCGCATCGAGGGGAAGAAGACGATGGGGCTGGAAATCGCCGAGCAGCTCGGCTGGGAAATGCCGGATGTCATTTTGTATCCGACCGGAGGCGGCGTAGGTCTGATCGGTATTTACAAAGCGCTGCAGGAGCTGAAGGAAATCGGCTGGCTAGAGGGCAGGCTGCCCCGGCTGGTGGCCGTGCAGGCTGAAGGCTGTGCGCCAATCGTCAAGGCGTGGGAAGAGAAGGCTGAACGGTCGGAGTTCTGGCCGGACTCTGAAACCGCCGCCTTCGGAATCAACGTGCCGAAGGCGCTCGGTGACTTCCTGGTGCTGAAGGCAGTTTATGAGACGGACGGTGCAGCCATTGCTGTATCGGATGCAGAGATGAGCCTCGAGCAGGCAAAGATCGCCCGGCTGGAAGGCTCGTTTATCTGTCCGGAAGGGGCGGCGGCTTTTGCCGCGGCACGCAAGCTGGCGCAGAACGGCTGGATTAAGCCTGATGAGCGGGTTGTTGTACTCAACACTGGTGCAGGGATTAAATATCCCGACTCGGTGCAGATAGATCCGCCGCTGCTGGAAATCGGCGAGTTTATCTAATATTTATGCGCATGTAAACAAGGGGTGTTCCGGCAGCGAAGCTGCAGGAACACCCCTTGTTTTTTAACACTAGTTCGTCGGCGCAGGTGCGGTGTACTTCAGGAATGTTTTTGGAATCGGGCTCTCGAAGGTCAGCAGGTCTCCGGTTGTCGGGTGAATGAAAGATAGGACACGGGCATGCAGGCCCAGCCGGCCGACAGCTTTGGTTTGTGCACCATATTTCTTGTCTCCGGCAATGGGATGGCCGATATCCGCCAGATGTACGCGGATCTGATTCTTGCGCCCGGTTTCCAGCCGTACTTCCAGCAGCGAGAAATGGCGGTTCGCCTGGATCAGCTTATAATGGGTCACGGCATGCTGGCCGTCGCCCTCGTGGGGGCTGGAATACATTTTGAGCGTGGAGGTTTCTTTCAGCCAGGAGCTGATTGTGCCTTCAGCTTTTTTTACTGCGCCTTCCACCAGTGCCACATAGGAGCGTTCCTTCACTGTATCCTTCCAGGTATTCTGCAGCTTCTGTTGAATCTGCTCGCTTTTGGCAAACATCATGACGCCGGAGGTGTCGCGGTCCAGCCGGTGCACTACAAAAATGCGGTTGCGCGGATTCGTAAGACGGACATGCTCCATCAGCTGGCGGTATGCCGTCTGTTCATTTTCTTCACCCGTGGCGATTGACAGCAGACCTGCATCCTTCTGGATTACAATCAGATCATCATCTTCATGGACGATAGTCAGTCCGACCATCTCTTTGGCCTGCACTTGCTTCTCCAGATCGACGGTTACCGTCTGACCGGGGTGGAGCTGGAAATTATGCTGGGTAACGGCTTTGCCGTTCACCGATACCTGTCCGCGGGCCAGCAGTGACTTAATGGAATTGCGTCCGCGGTTCGTAAGGGTCTTCAGCAGAAAAGGGAGCAGCTCGGCAGGCTCAGCTACGGCGTAGGTTTTGACTGGAACCGGTGTTTTCGCTTTAGCTGCTTGGCCAAGCTTGCCGGCGGGTTTATTAGAATGGCTTCTTGCACCTGGTTTAGACTGTGATGGGGAGGAGGCTCCTGGTTTGGCGCCGCGCTTGGACGCCTCTTTGGGATTTCTTCTCGTGTTCATGCATACATTCTCCGTCCTATAATAGAGTACTCCTCAATATACCATGGGCGGTGAAGAAATACTATGGAGCGGGTGGCACATGGGCTTCCCGGCTGAAGGAGGTACTACAGATAAATCAGCAGACCGGCCAAGATCAGCAAAGCTGCAACGGTGTAGCTCCAGCCCAGGATGGACGTAAGCCTCTGTTCCCGGGCCCAGCCGCTTGTCCTGTAGATGTTCCGGTCCACGGCCAGCAGCACCAGCCCGGCAAACAGCAGCACCATAATGCTCCAGGCTAATAATCGGATCATCGATATTCCCCCTTTGAATGGCTTCATTTTACCTGTCTTTCAGTCCTACCCGCCGCAAATGCATATGCAGCTTAGCCTCTACCTGAATCCCGCCATAGATTTCTTCCCAGTCCTTTTTCTCATGAATATGCTGCTTCCAGTACTGCGGATGGCGGGCCCGGATGATTTCACCCATCCCGAAAATATCGGAATGATCAGTCTGGGTGTGCCGGATCAGACCATCCACAACACCCTGTATCTGCTCGTTGAACTCCAGCTCGATCTCATGCAGGGCGGCAGAGGAATTGACTGGCTTTTTGCTGTCAAAGTGCTCATCCAAATCCCCCTCCAAAAAAAGCTCATACACAAGACAAGGTTTGCCGTCTTGAATGGTACTGGATACCTTTGTAAAGCGGCGGTTGGTTTTGATCATCACGATACCCATATTTTTGGTGGTGAACAAGGTCGAATAGCCGCCAGGGTCTATTCCCTGGACCGCCATGAATGCGCCGATTTCCAGCGGCTTCGTGGTGTTGACCATTTGATTGCCGCTAAAATAAGCCAAGCCGTTAATGAGAATGTTTTCTTTGTTACGCAGTGCCACATAAGGCAGATAGGCGCTTTGTCCCAACTTCGAATCTGCAGACCAGAACGTGCCGAGATAATCGCGGGGGAATTTCCCGCTGGTCACAGCCTTTTCCATCATGGACAGGATATATAGGGTAGGTACCCTCTGCAAAGGAGGATCTACATCCATGAATACTGAAGCTTTGCCCTCTGAGACCAGCAGCCAGGTTCTGCGCCTGATCTCGGGATTGCGCCGCAGATAATCATTCAGCTCTTCCATTCTTCCCCGCGCAATCTCCTCGCTGATGATGATCACCCGCAGATGAACGAGATAACGGGGATCAGCGATCTGCTGCTGCAGATTATTCATCGCATCATCCAGTGTGTGGCCCACCACGGTAACTACCCAGACCGGACTTGTCTTGGAGCCGCCGCTTGAACTCCCGCTCCCCGGACCCAGCGGTACACGGCCCGGGACAGCGATTTGTGCAGTTACAGTGATGAATTCTTTCGGCAGATGGTCTTCGTTCAGATGAGTGACCTTCTCCTCTTGTGCCATCTGTTCCGGAGAAGCAGCATCAATGGACAGTCCAAGCACCAGTGCGCGGTCCTCAATTTCAACCTGATCCCAGCAGCCTGCCAGAAGCAATGATGACATGATTAACACTGCAATTATTATGAGAAACCTCCGGATCAGCTTCATCCTGACGCTCCTTTCTTACGGAACCGGCGGAACAGGAACAGGGCCCACAGCAGAGCTACATATCCGGTCAATACCATGAGAGAAACATTCCCCAGGGTGAGCGACCAGGTGTAGGTCTCGAAAACATTAGACGGCAGCATGGCGGTGATAAAGACCAGAGGCAGCAGCACGGTAGAGGTACTCCGCTGATCCTGGAAGTTACATAAATTCTGCAGCAGGACAGCTGCTAAATAATAGGTGGTGTAAACAGTGGTGTAGACCGAAATGACCCACAGGACGATAAACAGTGCATCCAGCCGTTCCAGAAACCCTTCGCCAACGGCTGCGGAGCGGGCGGATTCCAGTGTCGGGTAGATCAGCAGCTTGGTCTCTTCCGAGCCGAACAATCCTACCGAAGCTATGACGATCAGGAGATAGAGGAGGCCGGCAACGGCAATGGCGAGTGCGCCTGCACGTACTGCCTGTTTCGGTTTTTGCATATAAGGAACCAGCAGGATGATCACAAAGGAGCTCTGAAACAGATAGCTGGCTTCCCGGGCGCCTCTCCAAAACGAAACCGAGGGCATCGTCAGCACCGGCTGCAGATTCAGCCAATCGATATTCCGCATGGAAATCAGCGTGATCAGAACAGTCGGGCCGATAATCAGCGGCAGATAGAAGAAATGAATATACGAAAACTTGATAATACTCCTTCTGGCCGACAGCTGGCAGATCAGCAGCATAAGGAAGATCGTGGCTTCAATTGGCGTTTTCTTGTACAGCACGGTGGTAGCTACATCTCCGAACTGGCGCACGGTAAGACCGGTGAGCAGGGTGAAAATCAGAAAAATCAGCAAAGTGAATACGAATGCTAGTGGGCGCCCGAGCAAGCGCCGGCTGAAGACAAACAGCGGCTCCCGGGGAAAGCGCCGGCACAGTGAAGCCAGCAGCCAGAAGCTGATGAAAGAAATAACGATGCCGCAGAAGGCAACAAAGGGAGCACTGCTGCCTCCGGCAACAGCCATATACCGGGGAAAGCTCAGAATCCCTACACCGATAATTGTGCTACTGATCACGGCTGCCGCCCGCAGCGTTGTGATCTGCCTTGGAGTGTTCATCCGCTTCACCTCCCTGCTGAAGAATCTGGTCTGCATAGGCTCCCGGAATGGAAGCGGGAAGTCTGGAGCTGTCCTGAATATGCAGAAAGCTGGGACGGCGGCGCATCCACCATAAAGGCACCCTCACGAGCGTGTCCTTCCAGTCGCGCCAGTTACCGGGAATAAACGGGGACATATAAGGCACACCGAAGGATTCCAGAAACAACAGATGGTTGATAATCAGGATCGTGCCAATCATGCCCCCGTACATACCGAACATCCCGGCCAGAATAATAAGTGGAAACCTCAGCATCCGCAGCGCTATCGCGGCGTTGTAGGCCGGAGTAGCGAAGGATCCGATGGTTGTTAGTGCTACAATGACGACAGTGATCGGACTGGCCAGCCCGGCAGCTACTGCAGCTTGGCCGATGACGAGTACACCCACTATGGACAAGGCTCCGCCGATCATCTGTGGCAGGCGGATGGTCGCTTCCCGCAGCACCTCCATCGACACCTCCATAATCAGCACCTCAATCACCGCCGGGAAGGGAACACCTGCCCGGCCCCCTGAGATTGCGACGGCGAAATCGGTAGGCATCAGCTCCGGATTGAAGGAAATCACGGAGACATATATGGCTGGGAAGAACAGGGAGAACGATAATGCGACCAGCCGGATCAGCCGGATCAGGCTGCCCATAATAAACCGCTCGGTGTAGTCATCGACGGTCTGGAAAAACTGGTTGAACAGGGCGGGGACCACAAGGGCAAACGGTGAGCCGTCAACAAGTATCGCCACCCGCCCTTCAAGAAGCGCAGCCACCGTTTTGTCCGGCCGCTCCGTACTCTGTACCTGCGGGAAGGGGGAGAGGGGCTGATCTTCAATAAACTGCTCGATATATCCGGCATCAATAATACTGTCTGTATCAATAATTGAGATTCTGCGCATGGCTTCGGCTACAAGCTGCGGATCGGCTACGCTGTCCAAGTAGCATAGGGCCACCCGTGACTGGGTCCGGGTCCCGAGCGGGCTGATTTCGATACGGAAATCCGTACTTTGCAGCCGGTAGCGCAGAAGTGCGAGGTTGTTTTCCAGCTTTTCCACATAGCCTTCCCGCGGTCCGCGGATCACCTGCTCCGTTTGCGGCTGTTCTACACCGCGCATGTCAATCTGCCGCATATCAAGCAGGAGAGCCTCATTCACTCCCTCAATCAGCAGGACCAGCTCACCCTTAACGATGGCGGGCGGCAGGGAAGAGATTAACTGCTCCGTAGTTCCCTGTGTTACTTGTACGGCCGTATTCCAGATATAATGAACCATATCCGCAAGGTTGTCCGTAAAGCCGGGATGCCCGGAAGGCCGGGCCATCAGCGGCTTCAGGATATGCTCCTGAATCTGCTCCTGGCTGACCAGTGAGGAGAAGAAGACCATCGAGGCCGGGTATTTTCCGAATAGCAGAAAATCACGGACCACCAGGTCGCCGCTTTGACCCAGTAGGGTCAGCAAAGACTCCAGATTGTCTGTCAGGCTATGGCTTAGGCTGTCAGAGCCGGGAGCAGACGGGGGGCAGGACTGCTGCTTTTGAACATATGAAGCATACTTTTCTTTCCAAGCTTCCAGATCGGCCGCCTCCTTAGACTGACAGTTTAGAAGATCACTATAAAGTGTTGCTTGGAATGGCTTTTTTTATGTAATTGGAATATGGAACCCGCAAAGAGAATGAGCTCATTTCTCCTTCCCGCGGTTGCTCAATACCCGGTTGCCCGGTAAACTAAAGAAAGAAACATGTGTATGCTTCCGAAGCTAGTTTTGTTGCGAAGCGTTTCCTCAGAAGCATATGTCAACAAAACTTTTAGGAGTTATGATAGAGATGAAGATGCAAGCACCTACTATGGAACAGGCGCAGGCTGAACTGCAAAAATATTACGGTTATCCCGATTTCCGGGATGGCCAGAAAAAAATCGTGCAGCATTTGCTGGAAGGCGGCGATACGCTGGGCATCATGCCGACCGGCGGAGGCAAGTCGATCTGCTACCAGGTTCCGGCACTGCTGATGCCTGGGCTGACGCTGGTCATTTCACCGCTGATTTCACTGATGAAGGATCAGGTGGACGCCCTTACAACAGCCGGGATCCCGGCTGCCTATATTAACAGCACCCTGAGCGGCAAAGAAGTGAATGAACGGATCCGCGCCGCTCGGCGGGGCGAGCTGAAGCTGCTGTATGTTGCACCGGAGCGGCTGGAGCTGGACTGGTTCCGCCTGGAGATGGCAGGCTTGTCCATTTCCTGCGTCGCTGTGGATGAAGCGCACTGTGTCTCGCAGTGGGGGCATGATTTCCGTACCAGCTATCTTGCGGTATCGCCGTTTGTAGAGGAGCTGCCGCAGCGGCCGATTCTCGCAGCCTTTACGGCAACGGCAACGCCTGAGGTCATGGAGGATATGGTCCGGCTTCTGCGTCTCCGCCAGCCCGGCGTGTTCATGACCGGCCTTGGCCGGGACAATCTGGCGATGTCGGTGCTGCGCGGAGAGAACAAACGAGAGTTTGTACTCGATTATACTGCCAGCCACTCTCACCAGCCGGGGATTGTATATGCTGCAACCCGCAAGGAGGTCGACGACCTGTACCAGAGGCTGCAGGCCTCGGGAATCTCCGCCGGACGCTATCATGCCGGAATGAGCGACCAGGAGCGGGCGGACAGCCAGGAGAAGTTCCTCTATGACGATATCCGTGTCATGGTTGCGACCAATGCCTTCGGGATGGGGATCGACAAATCCAACGTACGTTATGTTATCCACTACAATATGCCGAAGAATATGGAGGCGTATGTCCAGGAGGCCGGACGTGCCGGCCGGGACGGGGAGCCGAGTGAATGTATCCTGCTGTTCAGCGCACAGGACATTATGACACAGAAGTTCCTGATCGAGCAGAATCCGCAGGACCCTGAACGCAAAGCCAATGAATACCGCAAACTTCAGCAGATGATTGATTACTGCTACACCACCCGCTGTCTGCGCAGTGCGCAGCTGGAGTATTTCGGCGAAGACCACGGGGACAAGCCCTGCGGGATTTGCAGCTCCTGCACGGATGAGCGTGAGCTGGTGGATATGACAGTGGATGCGCAGAAGATTTTCTCCTGCATCCACCGGATGCGGGAACGGTACGGGGTGGCGCTGGTTGCTTCCGTGCTGAAGGGTTCACGTAACCAGAAGGTGCTGCAGTACGGTTTCGAGAAGCTGCCGACTCACGGTGCGATGTCCAGCAGGACGGAGAAAGAGATTACCGAGAGCATCAATGTGCTGATCTCGGAAGGTTATCTGGCGCTGTCGGAAGGCCAATACCCGGTCGTGCGGCTGCAGCCGCTGGCCGCCGAGGTGCTGCGCGGCCAGCGTGAGGTGCAGCAGCGGGTGGCCCGTCCGCTGCTTACCGGAGGTGCCGGCTCAGGACGGAGCCGCAGCCGGAGCTACGATCTTTCGCCGTCTGCGGTCAACGAGACGGTGTTCGAGCAGCTGCGCCTGATCCGCCGCGAGCTGGCGGGGCGCGAGCATGTGCCGTCCTATATTATTTTCAATGATGCTACTCTGCGTGAGATGAGCGTGGTTTGTCCGCAGACCGAAGCGGAAATGCTGAGGGTTAAAGGTGTAGGTGAAGTGAAATACCGGAAATACGGCAAGCCGTTTCTGGAGTTTTTTCAAAATGAAATGTAAAGAAGGTAATAAGGCATGAGAATCGTCCTGGCTACATTAAATGCCAAGTATATCCATACCTCACTCGCAATCCGCCTGCTTAAGGCATACAGTGAGCATGAGTTTCCGGATATTCTGCTGGCAGAATACACTATCAAAGATCCCGTGATGAATATCGTGTCTGACCTCTTTCAGAAGAAGCCTGATGTCATCGGCTTTTCCTGTTATATATGGAATATCGAGGAGACGATCAAGCTGGTCGGTATCCTCAAGCAGGTGCTGCCCGAGGTGGCGATTGTACTAGGGGGGCCGGAGGTTTCGTACGAACCGCTCTATTGGATGAAGCGTGAAGCCGGCGTGGATTTTGTCGTGAACGGGGACGGGGAGGAGACCTTTCACCATCTGCTGCAGGAACTGCGGGATGACCGCAAGTTCCATTTTGTCTACGGGGCTGCCTACCGCAAAGGCGAGGAGCTGATTGTCAATCCGCCGCGTCCCAAGAGCGACCTTAACACCCTGCCGACACCACACCGGTTCACAGAGGATTTGCCGGATCTCAGCAAGCGGATCGTCTATTTCGAGACCAGCCGGGGCTGTCCGTTCAATTGCCAGTTCTGCCTGTCGAGCATTGAGGTAGGCGTGCGTTACTACGATATTGAACGCGTGAAGTCCGATCTGCTCTATCTGATCAATAACGGGGCGAAGGTCATTAAGTTCCTGGACCGCACCTTTAACATTAACCGCAGCTATGCGATGGAAATGTTCCAGTTTCTGATCGACAACCATCAGGGCTGTGTGTTCCAGTTCGAGATTACGGCAGACATCATGCGTCCTGAAGTGCTGGATTTTCTGGCCGAGAATGCACCTCCGGGCATCTTCCGGTTCGAAATTGGTGTACAGTCAACTAATGACGAGACCAATGAGCTGGTCAAACGCCGCCAGAATTTCGCGAAGCTGTCCCGTACGGTGATGAAAATCAAAGCCAGCGGCAACATCGACCAGCATCTCGATCTTATTGCCGGCCTGCCGCAGGAGGATTACGCCACCTTCCGCAAAACCTTCAATGACGTATTCGCTATGGAGCCGGAGGAGCTGCAGCTCGGTTTCCTCAAAATGCTGCGTGGAACCGGCCTGCGCGCCCAGGCGGCCAAATACGACTACACGTACATGGAGCATGCGCCTTATGAGATTCTCAGCAGCCATGTCATGCCATTCTCCGATATTATCCGGCTGAAGCGGCTGGAGGATGTGCTGGAGAAATACTGGAACAGCCACCGGCTTGATCATACTGTAAAATATCTGATCCGCCATGTGTTCCCGTCACCGTTTGATTTCTTCCAGGCGTTTGGCGATTACTGGGAGGAGCGGGGCTGGCAAAAAATCGGCCACCAGCTGGAGGACCTGTTTACACGGCTGCATGCGTTCCTGACGGACAGCGGTACACCTTCCATGGATATTATCACCGGGCTGATGAAGCTGGATTATTTCCTGGGCCACAAGTACAAGCCGCGCAAAATCTGGTGGGATCATGCAATGGACAAAGGGGACTGGGCGCGTCATATGAAGGAGATAGCCGCTCATCCGGAGCGGGTATCCGCAGCGTTGGCTGAAGCGGGGTTCAACGAGCGGGAGCTGCAGAAGTTCACGGTTCTGGAAGTGCTGCCGTTTCATCTGGAAACGGTACTGGATTCGATCAGCGGATTGCGGGCGGATGCGGCTGACGCTGTTGAGGCTGTTGAAGCCGTTGGAGCAGGTGGAGCTGATGCTGATGCGGTTGCTCCGGAGTTTATGACCGAACCCGCAGGGAAGCCGCGCTCACAAGGGGATAGTGCATTAGCAGTTGCTGCAGCAGGCAGCGGAACATCTGCAGCCGTCGCTGAGGCCCTGCCGGAAGCAGGAGGCAGCACTCTGCTCATCGTGCTGTACCAGCAGGATGAGAGCCAGCGTGCGCAGTATTACACCCTGCCGTTAAATTAATATCTGCTGCACTCTACAGAGTGGAAATCGGTGGCAGGTGATTTTGATCCGGGGGACCGTTTGCCCGGAGAAAAATTCCCCCCTGCCCTTTTCAGAATGATGAGCTGCATTGAAAACGATTGTTTTGCGGAACAGGGACACAATAATGGGATTTCCTCCACCTAAATTCCTCTGGGCGGGACGAAGATGAATATGAGCGGGAATTTCTCCCGCTAATTTCCCCCTATAGCTCAAAATCTGTGTTTTAAGAGAAATTAGCTGGAGGTTTTCCATCTAAAGTACGATCTTAGGCGAAAATGGAAGGTTTAGGTGGAGATTTTCCCGCTAGGGCATCCGGCATAAATACTATAGGTTCAGTTTTAATCCATATAATTTCTAGAAGCAAGGAGAGATGCGGCGGTGGGAGAGGCCGGGCGGATTTCACTGGTTTTGTATGAAGAGAACTTCAAGGAGCAGCTTATGGCGTTTCAGCTTCCCCCGGAGCAGGCGGAATTTACCGCATTGCCGTCAGAGACATTGGACGCTGCGTTAAGTGATCCGGACAAACTTGCAGTAGTCATTGCGGAGGACGGTCAAGCCGCGGGATTTTTTATCCTGCATACCGGTAAGCGTATCGCTGAGTTCTACAAGGATTACCAGTGGGCGGTGCTGGTACGGGCATTCCTGGTGGATTATGCCAGCCAGGGGCGGGGGATCGCCAAGGCTGCCATGACGTTGCTGCCAGCCTTTGTCCGCACCCATCTTCCGGCAGTTCATGAAATCGTGCTGACCGTCAACGAGCGGAATCTTCCCGCGGGTCATCTCTACCTCGGCGCCGGATTTCGTGATCACGGGCTGCGCCGGACCGGGAGCAAAGGGCCGCAGAAGATTCTGCAGTATGAGCTTGGCCTGCCGCAAGATAACCCGGATGAAGAGCTCCTGCTCCGGGGGCGCCTGACCGGTATTTTCTCCCGGAGCCGGCTGCTGATGGACGTCTTTCGCAAGGCTCAGTTCATGGAGCCGTACCCGTATTACATCGGAGCGGGCTGTCTGGTGCAGACCGTATGGAATGAGCTAACCGGCCGGGCTCCGGATTACGGCATCGGGGATATCGATCTCATCTATTTTGATCCGGATGATCTGAGCTTTGCAGCAGAGGATCATCTCATTACTAAGGGGCGGGAGTACTTTTCCGGGATTGCTATCCCGGTGGATATTAAGAATCAGGCCCGCGTCCATCTCTGGTATGAGGATAGGTTCGGAGTCAGGCTTCAGCCTTATCCCAGTCTGGAGGCTGCCATCGACAGCTGGCCGACAACGGTGACTGCGCTCGGGGCCAGGCTGGACGGGAACGGAGAGTGGCACATCTACGCCCCGTTTGGCCTGAAGGATTTGTTCAGTCTGACCTTAAGACCGAATAAGGTGCTGATTAGTGAAGAGATTTACCGAAGCAAGACAATCAAATGGCAAAAGAAATGGCCGGAGCTGCAGGTCATGCCCTGGGAAGACTAGCTCCCTGCCTGTTATTTCCGGGCAATCGCCAGCATATGCGGACTCATTCCCAGCAAGCTCTCTTGTTCTTCAACAAGGGAGCTTATTTGCATTAGTGCTTCCCGGCTGCCGGGGTCGTTCCACTTTTCACTGAATGCCGGCACGATCCAGACTGGTCCTTCGACAGCAGCTGTAGACAGATGAGTGAGACCGGCATCGGTCAATTCGCTTTTTAATTCTGAGGGCAGATGAAAGAAAGCTCTTGAGATGAAATGCGGATATTCCTCAGGTCGGATATGCTGTCCTTCGGTAAGTTCCCGTCTGATCATCCCGAAGAATACCGAATCATCGATGAATTCATTCTTCGCGCCAAAAACGGACAGACCCCATAACGTGGAGCTGAATCTGGAGATCCCGGCAGCAATCAGGATTCCGCCTGGTTTGAGCACTCTTGCAGCTTCGCGGATCGCGGCAATCCGCTCCTCCCTGGCCGTCAGATGATAGAGCGGCCCCATGAGCAGCACAAGGTCGGCGCTCTCATCCGGCCGAAGCAGCTGACGGGCATCCGCCACCTCGATGCTGTGGAGTGGGAAGGTATTCTCCTTTTGTTGCAGATTTCTGGCATATTCTACGGCAGCGGGAGACAGCTCCAGCAGATGGACCTCATGACCCAGCTCTGCCAGCCACCGGGAGTAGACACCGGTGCCGCCTCCGACATCATAGATAACTTGTTTGTTCCCGCTCAGGTATCTGGAGATGATGACTTTGCTGCGTTCCCATTCGATGACACCTATACCCCGCGTGAGGCGGTCCTTTTCGGTTCCGGCATTGTAATATTCGAGGATTTGCTCGAGATCCTGTTCCGAACCCTTGTTTCCTGAGTAACTCATTTCCACATTCCTCCTTATTTTGGATGGATTGTACAGCCGGGCTGAGCAGATGTCTATAACATTTCTCAGGCATACCGCCTCGGATGAAGCTTTGCTACGCTCAGCCCAAAAAGACAGGACATTCCGTTAATAACGGATGCCCTGTCTTTTGTAAATAATCTATATGTTTGAGTTGTCTTTAGTTTGCAGCCGGCTGTAGCAGCAGGGACTCGGCCGGAAGATGGCGGACCAGCCAATCCAGCACATCGGCAGTGACCTCATCGTGGTTGACTTCGTTCAGCATCTCATGCCGGCCTTCCGGGTAAAGACGGTACTCTACATCGCTTAGCCCTTGGTCCTTATATATAGCAGCCAGGCGCAGCACACCTTGCCCGTTCATGCCTACAGGATCTTTGGCCCCTGAGAATAGAAATACCGGCTTATCTTTGCATAACGTTAGCAGCGTTTCCCGGGAATGAATATCGCGCAGCAGCCGGAAGAAATCACGGAAGAAGCGGGTGGTACAGATTGCCCCGCAGAACGGATCGGCAATGAACCGGTCCACCTCCTGTGGATCACTGCTCAGCCAGTCGAACGCAGTCCGGATCGGAGTGAAGTTGCGGTTATAGGGACCGAATACCATGCCGTTAATCAGTACACTGCGGTGGTGTGCCCCTTGCAGTCTGAGCTGCATTGCCGCCAGAGATTCAGCGGCCCGAAGCATGCTGCGGGGCCCGTTGGTGCCGCTGAGAATGAAACCGGAGTACACTCCGCTGCCTGGCTCGCACATCAGCTTCTGGGCCAGAAAGGAGCCCATGCTGTGAGCGAGCAGGAAGAGCGGCAAGCCTTCCTGCCGGGATTGCACAATGCCTGCAAGCTGCAGCATATCGCGCCGCATCCAGTAGAAGCCGTTTTCGCCGGTATCGCCTAGCAGATTCACCTTGCCTGCCGTTTTGCCGTGGCCGCGGTGATCGTTGGCATAGACCGCATACCCGGCCGCCGTCAGTGCCGAGGCGAACCGGGCATAACGTGCAGCCGTCTCACACATGCCGTGGGCAATCTGCACTACCCCCCTGACCGGAGCCTCCGGTTCAGGCAGCCATTCATAGACATGGATATTGACACCGAGAGGATCGGTCATTGTAAAACTGTTTTCCCTCATCGCCTGTCCTCCTGAAAGTAACCTAGTTTTGTGAGCAACGCCGTACAAAACCAACTGCTGCTATAGTCTATTCACGGAAGGGCTTGCTTTATGGCAAATAAGAACGGAGCACCGTGGAACGGCCTTCGATGCCATAGGCTCCAAGGGTAGACGGCAGCAGGTAGCATTCTCCTGCGGCATAAGGCTGGGAGCCGCCTTCCCATGTCAGATGTCCGCTGCCTTCGCAGATGACCAGGATAGTGAAGCTGTCCGGGGTGGTGGACAGGTTCCACTCACCGTTTACAACCCCTTTTTCAACGATGAAATAAGGGGAGGAGGCGATTTGCAGCCATTCTCCTGGAACTGCACTATCTGTCTTCATCGAAGTGGCCCCAGCCCCTTCATAAGCGGTTACGTTGAGCGAATCTTCGATATGCAGCTCGCGCGGCTTGCCGTCAAGACCGGGACGGTCGTAGTCATAAATCCGGTATGTAGTATCCGAATTCTGCTGGATTTCCGCTACAACGACTCCGGCGCAGAGCGCATGGACCGTGCCGGCGGGAATGTAGAATGCGTCGCCTGCAGAGACTGTGATTTCCTGCATGCTGTCCATCACTGTACCGTTCTCCAGCGCGGCACGCAGGCTTTCGCGGGTGACGTTTTCTTTCAGGCCGTAGATGATTTTGGCATCAGGCTTAGCGTCCAGCACATACCACATTTCTGTTTTGCCGAGTTCACCCTTAGGCAATCCTTCATAATCATCTGTAGGATGCACCTGTACGGACAGATTGTCGTTGCAGTCCAGCAGCTTAATCAGCAGCGGGAACCGTCCGCCTGCTTCGGAGATGCCTTTGCTTCCGAACCATTCCTGCCCGAACTGCTCACGGATCTGGTCGAGGCCTTGTCCGGCCAATTCGCCGTTCACAACGGAAGAGACGCCGTTCGGATGATCGGCGATCATCCATCCTTCGCCAATATGGCCCTCCGGCAGGTTAAGGCCGAATTTTTCCAGGGCCCGGCCGCCCCACACGCGTTCTTTGAACTCCGGTTGAAACTTAAGTGGATATGGTTTTGTCATCACAGTATCTTCCTCTCCGTTTTTGATAATGCTGTTTCTCTAATTGCTGCGGGTAGACTCGAAGAACTCCAGCTTTTCACCGTCCGGCCCGTCAAAAAAGAAATAACGGCTGCCGTTCGCCAGCGTGCTGACTTCTGTCAGGCCAGGAAGCTTCAGCGCGGCAATCCGGCTATGCTCGGCCTCAATTCCGGTAACGGTAAAGGCGACGTGGCTGACCTTGCCTTCATCCGGCAGGCCGGTCCACACCCGTTCGATCAGCTCTATCTCTACGCTGGTCTGTCCGGGGAAGCTCAGGAAGGCCAGCCTCAGCCCGCTGCCCGGCTCGCCGATAATATCCTGCAGCGTAAGTCCGATGACTTCCTGGTAGAACGTAAGGGATTGCTCAAGCTGTGCAACCTTGATGCCGATATGCTCGATCTTGCTTACTGCCATTCAGATATCAGCTCCTTTTTTCTTCTCTACAGCAACAACATACGGGGCGGAGGCCCGCTGCAGCTGGCGGTATATAATGCTCTGCGCATGCGGCTGGGCGAGTCCTGCCGCCCAGGATTCGACGGCGGCGGCTTCGCGGTCGCCGCCGTCATGGCCGGGATAGAGCACGGCTGTGATAATGCCGCCCGGGCGCAGCAGCGCCAGGGCGGCATCCAGCGCGGCCAGCGTGCTCTCCGTCTCGGTGATGATGGTCTTATCGGCATCGCCCGAGGGCAGATAGCCGAGATTGAACATCACCGCTGAGACCGTTCCGCGCCATTCCGGCGGAACGGCTTCTGCCATCGCTGCATGGCTGCGCTGCAGCAGCGTCACGGGAGACAGCGCATCCGGCGCTTCCTCCCGGGCCAGCCGCAGGCGCTCTTCCGCGAGCTTCAGCGCCGCAGGCTGAATGTCGAAGCCATATACCCCGCCGCGCGGCCCGGCCGCCTTGGCGAGGACGAGCGTATCCGCACCGGTGCCCACGGTGGCGTCGATTGCTCTGCCGCCCGAGGCGAGCCGTTCGGCGGTTAATTTATGAGCAAAGCTAAGGACAGACATGAAGCCCATTAGCTCTTCCTCCAGTACTTACCCTGCCAGCTGTCGCGTGCAACCAGTTCATGGTCGATAGCGTTCAGCACTTCCCACTTTTTCAGGCTCCACAAGGGTCCAATCAGCGACTCGCGCGGTGCATCCCCGGTCAGGCGGTGAACAATCATCTCCGGAGGCAGAATTTCCAGTGAATCCACGATGAGCTTCACATATTCGTCCTGCTCCAGGAAGCGCAGCAGGCCGGCTTCGTATTGCTTCACCATCGGGGTTTTGCGCATGAGATGCAGCAGATGTATCTTGATTCCCTGCACATCCATGCCTGCAACCGCCGAGACGGTCTCCAGCATCATTTCATGGGTTTCCTGCGGAAGCCCGTGGATGATGTGGGTGCAGACGCGGATACCGTGGGCACGAAGCTTTGCAACAGCTTCGATATAACACTGGGTATCATGCGCCCGGTTGATCAGCTCCGAAGTGGAGTTATGGATCGTTTGCAGGCCCATTTCTACCCAGAGATACGTACGCTGATTCAGCTCGGCGAGATACTCGACGACATCATCCGGCAGGCAGTCGGGGCGTGTCGCAATAGACAAGCCGACTACACCGGGCTGCTGCAGAATAACCTCATAATATTCTCTCAGCTCGTCAACCGGAGCATACGTATTGGTGTAAGCCTGGAAGTAGCCGATGTATTTGGCGTTCGGCCATTTGAGATGCTGGCGGTCGCGCACATGATTGAACTGTGTGACCAGATCATCCCGGCGGCTGCCGGCGAAATCGCCGGAGCCTCTGGCGCTGCAGAAGGTACAGCCTCCTTTGGCGATCGAGCCGTCACGGTTCGGACAGGTAAAGCCCGCATCGAGCATAACCTTGAAGACTTTCGTGTCCATGTGCTCGCGCATTTCGTAGTTCCACGTATGGAAACGTTTATCTCCCCACAGCAGCGGAGAGGGGGTCTGTAAAAGGCTCACAGGTGAAGCTCCTTTCGTACATATAAGAACATTTATTTTGAGGGCCGAAGGGTGTTGTTTCAGCCGGCATAATCCTTATATTTTCACTGAGAAAGGCCGGTTTCCGTTAAGGGACGTACAGCCATTTCTTTCTAACCCGTCTATTGTATCAAAAATCAGCGTATAGCGTAACATTGCCGCCTGGAAAATAGGTGAAAAATAGGCTGTTTATTTACCAAGTTTACCTTGTTAATGCTTACACGATATGTTATATTTAAATTGTAAAAAAGCTGATGCACCAACTAAAATTTCATTCTTGAATTCATACTTTCGTGTCGTCCCGCCCATACTAAACCTAAGAGGTGATCACGATGAATTCTCAAACGGCATATGCCGAAGGAAAAGGCTCGATTGATGTACAGTTGACTCCCGATGAGGCGCTTGCACTTACCGGTGTTGAATTTAATGGCAATCACAAGATCAAGACCGAAGCGCAGCGTAAGATCAGAAACGCTTTCGAGAAGAAATTTGATTTTGATACTCCGTCAAGGTAGACTATGAACTGTTGAAAAGTGGACCCCAATTCCAAATACAACAAAAAAGGGATTCTCCAGCGGCCGTTTCCTGCCCTCCGGAGAATTCCTTTTTCCTATTTTGCCTTAAATCCCTTTACTTTTGCGGACAAGTTCGGCACAATATTTCAAGTGATACTAAGAGTTCATATTTATAAGTAATGTATTAGAGATAAGCGGAGGAATATTATGCGTTTACGCGGAAGAAAAGGAATACGTGAAAGCCTGGAGGAGCAAACCGACCTGGTGATCCTTGATCCACGCAGCCTCAAGGGCCGCTGGTCAGAATTGTTCGGCAACGACCACCCGATCCATGTGGAGTTCGGAATGGGTAAGGGGCAGTTTATTAGTCAAATGAGCTTCAAATATCCCGATATTAATTTTATCGGCGTCGATATGTACGATGAGCTGATCCGCCGTGCGGCAGAGAAGGCCAGACTGGTATGGGAACCGGCCGGGCAGGAGACACCGCCTAACCTGAAGGTCGCCCTTGCGAATATTAACTATGCCGAGGAAGTTTTTGCACCGGGGGAGCTGGAACGCATCTATTTGAATTTCAGTGATCCCTGGCCTAAGAGCAAACATGCCCGCCGCCGCCTGACCCACCCGCGTTTTCTTGACAAATACCGCGGACTGCTCAGCCCGCTGGGAGAAATTCACCTGAAGACGGATTCGCGCAGCCTGTTCGAATTCTCGCTGAATGCTTTTGCCGATTACGGCCTGCAGATGAAAAATATTTCCTTGGATCTGCACGCAGACGGCATCATTAACGAAGAGCATGTCATGACCGAGTATGAAACCAAATTTTATGGACGCGGTGTCAATATTCAGCGCTGTGAGGCGATTGTCGGCTCAGAGGCATTGGCCCGTTATCAGGCCGGACGCCTGGACAAATACCGGCTGTAGCCTGTGCAATGCCTGTGTTTGGGCATTAGCCATACAAGGCAGGAACCGTCAAAAATGGCAGTCACGGGATTTCCCGGACTGCCATTTTTATATGCCGCCTTGTTCTTGTCTGTCCTATTCGAGCATATCAATAATGCTCTGGGCGCTTTGCAGCGGGTGGAACCTTGCGATATCCTCCAGATGGCTTTTCCGCTTCGCCTGCACATCCCCGTAATTGTAGAGCAGCCGTTCCATCCATTTATCGACGACCTCCAGGGAGGAGATCGGCTCTCCGAGCCCGGCCGACGTAAAGTAACGGCAGTTTTCTTCTTCCTGTCCCGGCAGGGGGTGATGGAAGAGCATCGGAATACCTTTGGCCAGCCCTTCGCTGCAGGTCATTCCGCCCGGCTTCGTGACCAGCAGATCGGAGACCTCCATCAGCTTGTCGATCTCGCGGGTGAAGCCGATCAGCGAAATGTTAGGATGGCTGTATGTGGGGTCTTTCATCATTTCTCCAAGCAGCTTCTCGTTTTTGCCGAGACAAAAGACAATCTGCACCTTATCGCTCCAGCCGGCTAGTGCCTCGTTCACTACCTGGTCGTTCATCATGCCCCAGCCCCCGCCCATGACCAGCACAGTCGGCAGATCCTGGAGGCTGAACTGCTCCAGAATTTCTTCGCGTCCCGGGTGCTCCCAGAAGCTGGGGTGTACCGGCATGCCGGTCACCCGGATTTTGGCGGCGGGCACGCTGCGGCGGCGCAGCTTCGACTTCACCTCGGGGGTGGAGACCAGATAGCGGTCCACCTCCGGACTGATCCAGCTGGCGTGGGCATCGTAATCGGTTATGACCGTCACGAGCGGTGCCTTAAAGGCCGGGTCCAGCCGTTTTAGGCGTGAGACCACAGCACTAGGGATAAAGTGGGTACAGACGATAATATCGGGCTTTAGCTGCTTCACAATATTTTGTGTATGTGTATAAAATAAGCGGTGCAGGGCAAGCGTGGTAAGACGGTTAAATGATTTCTGGTGACGGTAGACGTAGCCCATCAGCCGGGGCCGGGTGGTTACCGTCTTGCGGTAAGCCGAAACGATCAGAGGCGCCATCTTGGGATTCAGAAAGTTTCCAAGCTCCAGCACCTTCGTTTGTACTCCCGGCGACAATTTACGCAGGCTGCTCGACAGCGCGTACGCTGCCTGTGTATGTCCTGCGCCAAAACCTTCTGACAGTAATAACACTCTTTTTTTGCGCAATTTTTATTTCACCTGTTCCCAAAAATGGTTTTCGCAGGTCAGACTTTTGTAGCAGGCTTCAGATCCATAGAACGATCGTGCCAATCGCGACGCCGCTGCCGATTACTGCACCTGCCATAACATCAGAGGGGTAGTGCAGACCTAGATAAATCCGGGAAAAGCCGACAATACACGCCAGCGGCAGCAGAATAACGGTAAGGGCAGGATAAGCCGCCATATAAGGAACCGTAGAGGCGAAGATAGCTGTAGTATGGCCTGAAGGAAAAGAATGATCCTTAAGCGGATTGTGAAACGTATTCGTTCCCGGCAGCGCCAGATAAGGCCGCATGCGCGGGTATAGCTTCTTGGCGACGGCCACAGGCAGGTGGCTGACGGCCAGTGCTGTCAGTGCCTGAAGTCCTGTTGTTTTGAGCGGCTGGGGAGCAAAGGCCCAGATCAGCAGATTAATGCCGATAGCGCTGGTTGCACCGCCCAGGTGGGTAAGATAAAAGAGCCAAAAGTTCAGGAATGGGTTATGCAGGCGGCCGTTGATCCATTTGAAAAGGCGGCGTTCCCAGAGAAGTAGTTTCATGAATAATTGTCTCATACCTTGTCCCTCCGATAGTCCGGCTGAGGATAGTAAGCGCTGCTGAAGCTAATCCGGTTTATACCCTAAAGCTGTCTTTATCATACTTTTTTAAGGTAGTCCATTTCAAGGAAAAGCTCAGCGGTGCGCGGAAATTGTCAGTTTTGACTTAAGAACCCCTTACACCGTACAATGATTCAAGCAGGCCGAACGCGTTTAAAAGGTAACAGAGAAAATGAGGAGTCCGTTTCAGCAGGAATCCCTATAACATCTTTTAAACGGGATATAAATAAATTGAACGCCTGCCCGCAAAAAAGGGGAAACTCTTGATCTATTGTAAGGGATGCAACAAAAGGGTCAGCAACAACGTTTAACAAGCCAGAGACAGAAAAAAGGGCATATCAAGAGTGAAAAAGGGGGCATCAAAAGATCATGACAGACGCATTGTTTGTTACGCTCCAAGTGATCTTGGCGGCAATTGCAGTTTATCAGTTTGGATTCTCACTGTTTGGACTGCGCAAGAAAAAGAAAAAGGAACACTTTGCACCGGAAAAATCATTTGCAGTACTGGTGGCTGCGCACAACGAGGAAGAAGTCGTCGGCGCGCTGATGGAGAATCTGAAACAGCTTAATTATCCCCAAGATCTGTACGATGTATTTGTCATCTGTGACAACTGCACGGACGGGACGGCAAAGATCGTAAGGGAGCACGGGATGAACGCCTGTGTACGCACCAACAACAATCTGCGGGGCAAGGGCTACGCCATCGAATGGATGCTGAAGGAACTGTGGGCTATGCCCCGCCAGTATGATGCGGTGGTCATGTTCGACGCCGACAACCTGGCACATACAGAATTCCTGATGGAGATGAACAATGATCTTTGCTCAGGCGCCCGGGTAATCCAGGGTTACATCGATACGAAGAATCCGGAGGATTCCTGGATTACTGCCGCATATGGTGTTTCTTACTGGTACATCAACCGCTTATGGCAGCTGTCGCGCCATAATCTGCAGATGGCGAACTTCCTTGGCGGAACCGGCATGTGCTTTGAGACAGCCCTGCTTAAAGAAATGGGCTGGGGAGCGACAAGCCTGGTGGAGGATTTGGAATTCACCATGCGCAGTGCCTCCAAAGGCGTCTACCCGAAATTCAACTATGATGCCAAGGTATTCGATGAGAAGCCGCTCACTTTCAAGGCGTCTTCCAGACAGCGTCTGCGCTGGATGCAGGGACATTTCACAGTGGCCCGCCGTTATTTCTTCCCTCTGCTGTGGCAGAGTATTAAAGAACGCAGCCTGACGAAGTTTGACCTCGCGCTGTATGGAGCGAATGTATATATCGTTCTGCTGACCTTTCTGATGACCGCGGTCATGTGGATTGACACTTCCGTGTTTGACGGCCCGCATATCGCGAACATTTACGGTCATCTGCCGATTTGGCTCAGCTATTTTGCAGTCGGAGCGAACATTCTGACCTTCCTGCTGGCGATGGCGCTGGAGAAGGTGAAATTCAAGAAGGTATATCTGTATCTGCTGGTCTTCCCAATCTATCTGCTCTCGTGGTATCCCATTACGTTCTATGCGTTCTTCACGCAGAACAACAAGCAGTGGAGCCATACCAAACATACGCGGGTCGTGCGGCTTGAGGAAGTACAGAGCAAGCAGGTCTAATCAGCTAAATGTATTTCGTACAATACTGTTGGAAAAACAGTTGACAACAGCTTGTGCTGTAATGTATATTATTCAAGTATGCAAAACATAGGGATTGCAAGCAGAAGCACCGGCTTCTCACCTGACTGGTAATATGCCAGCTGGTTTTGATCTCAATGCTTTATGAATGTTATAATTCATGAACGTTGATCAAACACGGGGTGTCGGGAGTTACCGGCACCCCTTTTTTATGGAGAACCGCAATAAAGAAATTGCCTAAGAAGATCCGGAGGTGGAGTATTATCAGTAAGGAACATATGATCAATGATGAAATTCGGGCCAAAGAGGTTCGGTTGGTTGGCGCGGAAGGCGAGCAAATCGGAATTAAGCCGATCCGCGAGGCGTTGCAGATGGCGATTGATCTTAATCTGGATTTAGTCAACGTAGCACCGCAGGCGAAACCGCCGGTATGCCGCATCATGGATTACGGCAAGTTCCGTTATGAAACGCAGAAGAAAGAGAAGGAAGCACGCAAAAACCAGAAGATCGTGGACATCAAGGAAGTCTGGTTCCGTGCTAACATTGAGGAACATGATTATCAAACCAAGTTCCGCAATGTCATCAAGTTCCTGGGCGAAGGCGACAAAGTGAAGTGCTCTGTCCGTTTCCGTGGACGTGAGATTACCCACGCTAGCATCGGCCAGAAGATCCTGGAACGTGTTAAGACCGAAGTGGAAGATATATCTGTTGTTGAGCGCCAGCCTAAGCTGGAAGGCCGCAGCATGATTATGATTTTGGCTCCTAAAGCCCAATAAACTGGAGTCACTTGCACAGCAATTTGGCGCCGCATAATATTCAAGGAGGAAACACCATGCCTAAAATGAAAACACACAGCAGCCTGAAAGGCCGCTTCAAAATTACCGGATCTGGTAAAGTACTGCGTTATAAAGCTCACAAGAACCACTTGCTGTCCCACAAATCGAAACGCGCAAAACGCGTATTGAACGGCAATCCAGTAATGGCCCCTGGGGATGTAAGACGTTTGAAACAAGGACTAGCTAACTTGAAATAGTTTATCACACATTTTTGGGAGGTTTATTAATATGGCAAGAGTTAAAGGCGGATTTGTAGTTCGTCGTAGACATAAGAAAGTATTGAAATTGGCAAAAGGTTACTTCGGTTCTAAGCACCGCATTTTCAAAACAGCTAACGAGCAAGTAATGAAATCGATGGTTTACGCTTACCGTGACCGTCGTCAGACTAAACGTAACTTCCGCAGACTGTGGATCGTTCGTATTAACGCAGCAGCTCGTTTGAACGGCCTGTCCTACAGCAAGCTTGTATTCGGCCTGAAATTGGCTGGAGTAGAAGTGAACCGTAAAATGCTGGCTGACCTGGCAGTAAACGACCTTAACGCATTCAACTCCCTGGCTGTTGTGGCCAAAGAGAAGATCAACGCGTAAGTGTTATAATTAACCGAAAAGCACCGCCTGCGGGGTAACCCGTGTGACGGTGCTTTTTTTGTGCGGCTTGGTCCGGCAGCTTCTGCCCGGCTTATTCCCAGTATTTGCTGGTGTTCAGCAGTGAGGCGAGTTTTTTGCTGCTGGCCCGTCTGATCTTACGTAATTCAGAACGTTCATTGGCGGATTCGCTGATCAGCTTCTCTTCGTCGGTTTCTGGAATGATGGCCGGGACAGGGGCTGGAGTACCGTCTTCTTCGACAGCCACAAAGGTGAGGAACGAAGTAGCGGCAACTATGCGCTCTCCGGTATAGAGGTTCTCAGAGATGACTTTGACGAATACTTCTATGCTTGTACGGCCTGTCCAGGAGACGAAGGACTCGAAGCAGACGGAGTCTGTAGGACGGATCGGCTGGAGGAAGTCAACGGAGTCCGTGGATGCTGTGACAACATTTTTACGGCAATGACGCATAGCTGAGATGGAGGCAACTTCATCTATAGTGCTCATCAGCTTGCCGCCGAACAGTGTCTTATGATTGTTGACATCATTCGGGAAAACACGGCCGGTCTTGAAGACGCGGGATTCCCGGCTGTATTTGAAGGACGGCGTTTCTTGAAGAGGATTTAGTTCATTCATGGTTTCAGTACTCCCTTTTCTTACAATATGTAAGCATTTATGATAATAGAATTTCTATCTGTGTGCAATAATATTATAGTCTACAGTGCGCTTCTTCAGCCAATTCGGAACTTTTCTAACATATTATGACCGTAAAGGTTACGTACGATGTTAGAGGAAGCGTTTTCTTGTGAAAAAATGCAAATTATTATTGACCTGAGGTCATTTATAGACTGGATTTTAGGTTTTTTTACAGTTATAATTTGATCTAATGGTATGTCCAAGCAGAAGACAGAAGACATCCAATTTCATAAGGGGGATCACAATCGATGAAAAAGTTTTTGAAATCGTCGCTCGTATTGTTGACGGCTTGCACTGTCGTTCTGGCAGGATGCGGAAACAACAATAACGCAAATTCAGGAAATGCAGCAAACGGAGACAAAGGTACTAACGCCGGAACGGCAACTAATGCACCAGCTGAAGCTCCTAAGTCCGATGTAAAGATCGGCCTCGTTACAGACGTAGGCGGAGTAAATGACAAATCGTTTAACCAATCCGCTTGGGAAGCACTGCAGGCTCTTGAAACAGAATCCGGTGCCCAAATTAAATATCTGCAAAGTAAATCCAATGCCGATTATGAGCCTAACCTTAACCAATTCGTAAAAGGCGGCTATAACCTGACTTGGGGTATCGGTTTTGACCTTGGTGACGCATTGCTTAAAGTAGCTAAAGAAAATCCGGATGCCAACCTGGCCATCATCGACAGTGTAGTTGATGCTCCTAACGTTGAATCCGTAACTTTCGCTGAAAATGAAGGTTCCTTCCTGGTTGGTGTAGTTGCTGGTCTGACTACCAAAACTAACAAAGTAGGCTTCATCGGCGGTATGGAAAGCCCGGTTATCAAACGTTTCGAAGTTGGCTTCAAAGCCGGCGTAGAAGCTGTTAACCCTAACGCAACAGTAACCATTACTTATGCAGGTGCATATGACAAGCCTGATACTGGTAAATCCCTGGCTGCTACTTTGTATGATGCCGGCAACGACATCATCTTCCCTGCTGCCGGTGCAACTGGTAACGGCGTATTTAACGAAGCTAAATCCCGCAACGATGCAGGCGGCACTAAAGTATGGGTTATCGGCGTAGACAAAGACCAATCCCTGGAATTTGGCGATGACGTTACCCTGACTTCCATGATCAAGCGTGTTGATGAAGCGGTTAAGAAAGTTTCCCAGCAAGTGGTTGACGGAACATTCAAAGGCGGCACTACAACCGTACTGAGCCTGAAAGACAACGGTGTAGGCCTTCCAGAAACATCCAAAGCTAACGTTTCTGCTGAAATCCTGGCTAAAGTTGACGAGTACAAACAACAAATCATTGACGGAAAAATTACTGTTCCATCTGAGTAAACTGATTTGATTTAATGTCATTCACGTCACCATATTACAAGAAACAAGGCCGGTTCTTAAGCTGGCCTTGTTCCCTGTTACAAAAGCGGTTAATCTAAACACAGCCTGCCGCCCTGCGAGGGGTGGCATGGCCGTGTCTATAAGGCAATGATATATATTCTGTGATGAGGGTGATTCCATGAGTGCTGCGGCTCCTGTCGTAGAGTTGAAGCAAATCACAAAACGCTTTCCCGGTATTGTCGCGAACGACGCTATTAGTCTGACGCTGGAAAAAGGGGAGATTCATGCACTGCTTGGGGAGAACGGAGCAGGCAAATCGACCTTGATGAATATCGTATTCGGACTATACCAGCCCGATGAAGGCAGCATCGAAATCGACGGGAAACCGGTTATTATCGATAACCCCAATAAAGCTATTGAGCTTGGCATTGGTATGGTTCACCAGCATTTCAAGCTTGTTGATCCTTTTACGGTAACCGAGAACATTGTTCTTGGCATGGAACCCAAAAAAGGACTTAAAATCGACTATAAATCCGCCGCGGAGCAGGTTCGTAAGCTATCTGAACAGTACGGACTCCAAGTAAATCCGAACGCAAAAATTCATGATATTTCGGTCGGTATGCAGCAACGGGTAGAAATTATGAAGACCCTGTACCGCGGAGCGGATATACTTATATTCGACGAGCCTACCGCTGTACTGACGCCGCAGGAAATTACGGAACTGATGGCGATAATGAAGCGGCTCGTTGCAGAGGGCAAGTCCATCATACTTATTACACATAAGTTGAAAGAAATTATGCAAATTTCTGACCGGGTTACCATTATCCGCCGGGGTAAGGTGATTGATACCGTAAAGACTGCGAATACGAATCCGAACGAACTGGCTGAAAAAATGGTCGGACGTGATGTAACATTCAAGGTGGACAAGCGTCCTGCGCAGGTGGGAACCAGTGTATTGAAAATGACGAATGTCCAGAGCAAGAACAAAGATGGTGTGTCTGTGCTTAACGGACTTAACTTTGAAGTGAAAGCTGGTGAGATTCTCGGGATTGCGGGAGTCGACGGCAACGGACAAAGCGAGCTGATCCAGGCAATTACAGGACTCCGCAAGATTGATTCCGGTTCAATCACTGTTTCAGGCAAAGAGATTGCCAATCTTTCTCCACGTAAAATTTCTGAAATGAATGTGTCCCATATTCCGGAGGACCGCCATAAACACGGACTGGTGCTTGATTTTACCGTCAGTGAGAATATGGTTCTGGAGACGTATTATAAGAGTCCCTATAACCAGAGCGGATTCCTGAAGCAGGATGTCATTGATAAGCATGCTGAAGATTTGATTAAGCAATTTGACGTACGTACGCCATCTATTGAGAATAAAGCCCGTTCGTTGTCAGGCGGTAATCAGCAAAAAGCGATTATTGCGCGGGAAATAGACAAAAATCCGACACTCCTGATTGCGGCTCAGCCTACGCGCGGTCTTGATGTGGGAGCGATTGAATTCGTACAGAAACAATTGATTGCCCAGCGTGATCAAGGCAAGGCTGTACTGCTGATTTCTTTTGAGCTTGATGAGATTATGAACGTATCCGACAGAATTGCCGTTATTTATGAGGGCCAGATTGTCGGCGAAGTATTCCCGCAGGATACCAATGACCAGGAACTGGGTCTGATGATGGCGGGCAGCTTGAAACAGGGAGGAAAAGCGGGTGCATAGACTTAAAAAAATCTTCGCGACAGACAGCTATATAGTGCCTATTGTCGCGATCATTATGGGCTTCCTGGTCGGAGCTGTCGTAATGCTGATCGGCGGGTATGATCCTATCGCCGCCTACTCCGCACTGTTCAAACGCGTATTTGGCAGCCCGTATGACTTCGGCGAGGCGGTACGTGAGATGACGCCACTGATGTTTACAGGTCTTGCCGTAGCCTTTGCCTTCCGCTCAGGGATGTTTAACATCGGTGCGGACGGACAGGTACTGATCGGAATGACAGCAGCTTCCGTTGTCGGCATTAAGCTTGCAGGAACACCTTCATTCCTGCTGGTGCCGCTTGCTGTTATTGCCGCCGGTCTTTGCGGCGGGATTTGGGCAGGGATTGCCGGATATCTAAAAGCAAAGCGCGGCATTAATGAAGTTATCACTACCATCATGCTTAACTGGATCGCACTGTATTTGTCCAATTATATTGTTAAACATTTTCTGCTGCTTAAAGGGCAGAACCGTTCGGTGGATAATCCAGCTTCGCTCTCCATGACATTCTTGAATTCGCTGTTCGATAATGCCCGTGTACACTGGGGCACGGCTCTTGCGCTTTGTGCCGCGTTGTTCTTCTATGTTTTCTTGTGGAAGACCAAGCAAGGGTATGAGATGCGTGCGGTTGGGCTTAACCCGCATGCCGCAGAATATGCAGGCATGAACGTCGGACGCAACGTAGTGAAGGCCATGTTTATCAGTGGTGCTTTTGCGGGTCTGGCAGGGGCAGGAGAGGTGCTTGGCGTGTTCCATTACCAGTCCATCTTTGCGGCGTCACCTGGCTACGGCTTTGACGGCATTGCAGTAGCACTGCTGGGGCTGACACATCCGCTGGGTGTTATTCTGGCGGCAATTCTGTACGGCATGCTGACCTACGGTTCAGCAGGTATGAGCTTTGGTGCGGATGTTCCGCCGGAACTGATCCGTATCGTTATTGGCTCCATCATATTCTTTATTGCGGCACAAGGAATTGTACGCTGGGTGCTTAAACCGTTCTACTTCAAGCGCAAGAAAGAGAAGGTGTTATAGATGGATTTGCAGACGTTAGGACAGCTGCTCAATACAACGCTTGTGTTTTCCACGGCGCTCATTTTTGCCGCACTTGGCGGCATCTTCTCTGAACGCTCCGGTGTAGTTAACATCGGTCTTGAAGGGTTAATGATGTTTGGTGCGTTTGCCGCTGCAGTGGGCGGATATTATGCCCAGGATGCAGGCATGGGAGCTTGGGCTCCATGGGTTGGTGTGGTTTGCGCGATGGCAGTTGGTGTTATTGGCTCACTGATTCATGCGGTAGCTTCAATAACGTTCAAGGCGGACCAGACAATCAGCGGTACAGTCATCAACTTCCTGGCTGCGGGCAGTACGCTTTATATGGTTAAGCTGTTTTTTGAGGGAGCCGGTGAAACTCCATTGCTGGAAGGTTTCAAAAAAGTTCCTGTTCCAGGGCTGTCCAAGATTCCGGTTATCGGTGAAGGGATTTTTAATTCCTATCCGACTACGTATTTAGCGATTGTGCTCGTTATCGTTATTTATTTTGTATTGTTCAAGACTCCGTTCGGACTTCGTCTGCGGGCTGTCGGTGAACATCCGAGTGCTGCCGATACTCTGGGCGTCAATGTCAACAAGATGAGATATATCGGCGTTATGCTCAGCGGTCTGCTTGCCGGAATTGGGGGCGCAACGATCACCTTGACGACTACGGGGACCTTTGCGCACAATACGATTTCCGGTCAAGGCTTTATCGCGATTGCTGCCATGATCTTCGGGAAATGGAATCCGCTGGGTGCCTTCGGGGCTGCAGTATTCTTCGGATTCTCACAAGCGATCCGCAACTATGTACAGCTGTTCGAATGGTCTAAGAGCATTCCGCAGGAATTCATTTTTATGATTCCTTATGTTCTGACGATTATTGTTCTGGTGAGTGCTGTAGGACGGTCTGCTGCACCTAAAGCATTGGGTGAGCCATACGACCCTGGTAAGCGGTAATTTGAATTTCAACGAATGGCAAAATAAGTACAGAAGCGCATGTCCTATAGGACATGCGCTTTTTTTATGTTTTTTAAGCGGACATGGAGATGTTAACCTGCTACACCCTTGAAGCAGGGACAGGTGTACAGGCGAACTGCTGCTTCACCGAATAGACTGAGTTGAACCTTAAGCGAATATGCAGGAATTCAAAACTAAGTTAATGCTTCCGAAGCCAGTTTTGTACGAAGTGAATCAATGAGGCTCAGCTCACAAAACTAAGTTAATGCTTCCGAAGCCAGTTTTGTACGAAGTGAATCAAAGAAGCTCAGCTCACAAAACTTTTAGGAGGGATTTTATGGCACATCCGGTTACAAAGAAACAGGTAATGAAGCTGGTCGGCAAAAATATTGTTGCAGTAAAAAAAGACGGTTCCAAGGTAATGGGCAAGCTGCTGCGCGTTTCGGGAAACCGTCTTATTCTCCAACGTGTCAGCGGTAAGAAAGTGCAAACCAAAGCATTGATTCCGCTGGTGCTGTTTGATTTGCTTGCTGTCGGTACAGCTCCGTATGCCTACGGTCCATATGGCTATGGCGGGGGCGGGCCTTACGGAGGCTATGGACCGGGACCCGGCTATGGCGGTTATGGACCAGGCCCGGGTTACGGCGGAGTTCCGTATCCTCCGATCGGATTCTTTTAAAGAAATCTGGTAAACTGCTTTTCGAACTCATAACAATAGTTCTGGGGTTGATAACGGGCTACGCTGTAGCCCAATTTTTCATAAAAAGAAATTCCTGCCGCATTTCCTGTATCCACAGCTACCTTAGCCCGTTTGCAGCCGCGTGATAATGCAAATCGCTCCGCCCGGTCCATCAGCATATTCCCCCAGCGTTTGCGGCGCGCTGAAGGGGCTATGGCCAGCATGTCAATATAGAGCAAATCACCATGCAGCATGAAATGGACAAACCCCAGCGGATCGCTCTCATAGTCGGGACAAGCTACAAGAGTAACTCCTTGGCCTAAGCGCCGGGGCAGGTCTTTTCTGACCTGGCTGATTACGGTTTGCGGCAGATGCGACAACGGGACAAGCTGCTTTTCAATTAAGTCCATAATGACGCTGTCGTCCTGCTTGGGTCTGCGGTAACGAATCATAGAGCGCCCCCTTTCCACGCATTGTCGTACATCATATGCCTGAGTCGGTGTGGGCGTTACGGAAACCGTAGAACAACGTTTTGTGACAGTTTATGAAATAAGGGTATTGACTAACCGTGTGAGGAATCATATAATGTGTCTAAACATTTTAACGAATATACTTGCATCGGCGATGATGAGGACGAAGTTTTAAGGGCTCTTTTGCTCAGAGAGTGAGAGGATATGCTGCAACCTCCACCAGAATCCCTTATATACGAGCTCACCTCGGAGCTGTTTCCCTGAAAGGTTCACCGGCAAGAGTGGTGAAATTATTAGGGGGAATCGTTTAGTCCGCGTTACGGACTTCAGGTTACAGAGATTTGGGCCCTGCCTACATCGATGGATTTTTGTATCCTGATAAGGCGTTACATCGTGAGATGTAATGCAAACATGGGTGGTACCACGGAAGATCAACCTTTCGTCCCTCACGCGCTTCTTCTTTGGCGCGTGGGAGGCGGGAGGTTTTTTTGTTTAGAAAGTATATGTTGGGGACCTCCGCAAAGTATCTGAGCAACATCTAAGCAAAGCTCCACTTTGTGGGGATCATTTGTTGTCAGCCCCTTACTGTTGTATAAAAGACGGTCCGTCATTTGCATAATGAATGTTAACTATTGAAGGGAGGAATACTGATGAGCGCGCAAACACCGGAAGTGCGGTCTACAGAAGAATTACGTGAGAAGTGGAAGAATCCTGAGGTGATTACGGGTTCCGAAGTCCTGCTGCGCAGTCTGGTTTTGGAAGGTGTAGACACTGTATTCGGATACCCGGGCGGAGCGGTACTGTATATATACGATGCGCTTCACGGATTCGATGATTTCAAACATATTCTAACCCGTCATGAGCAGGGTGCGATTCATGCAGCAGACGGTTATGCCAGAGCAAGCGGAAAAGCGGGCGTATGTATCGCAACCTCCGGCCCCGGAGCAACAAATCTTGTTACCGGAATCGCCACAGCTTTTATGGACTCGGTTCCGCTCGTGGTGATTACCGGGAATGTCTTTTCGAGCCTGATTGGAACGGACGCATTCCAGGAAGCGGATATCACCGGTATAACCATGCCAATTACGAAACATAGCTACCTGGTGCGGGATGTTGAGGATCTTCCGCGTATTATCCACGAAGCGTTCCATATTGCGAATACTGGACGCAAGGGTCCGGTGCTGATCGACATTCCGAAGGATGTATCGGCCGCGAAGACGTTATTTACACCAGTGCAGCATCAGGGAGTGAACCTCCGCGGCTATAACCCGCGAACCACGCCTAACAAGCTTCAGCTGGATAAGCTGATTCGTGCGATTTCGGCAGCTGAACGTCCAATTATTATTGCAGGCGGAGGAGTTATCTACTCCGGGGCGCATGAAGCGATGTATGAATTTGTTAAACGGACGGAAATCCCGATTACAACCACTTTGCTCGGCCTCGGCTGCTTCCCGAGTGCAGATGATCTCTGGATGGGAATGCCTGGTATGCACGGAACCTATACCGCCAATAATGCCATACAGCAATGTGATTTGCTGATAAATATCGGCGCACGGTTTGATGACCGCGTTACTGGCAAGCTGGACGGCTTTGCACCAAAAGCGAAGATTGTCCACATCGATATTGATCCGGCGGAAATCGGCAAAAACGTTACCCCTGATATTCCAATCGTCGGTGATGTAAAGACGGTTCTGGAAATGCTCATTCCAGATGTGACGCGTGCAGCAAATGCGGATGCCTGGAGAACACAGATTGCCCAGTGGAAGCTGGACCAGCCGCTTCGCTACAATGATTCTGATACGGAGCTCAAGCCGCAATGGGTCATTGAAATGATCAATGACACCACAAAAGGCGAGGCTATCGTAACTACAGATGTAGGACAGCATCAGATGTGGGCAGCACAGTACTACAAATTCAACCATCCGCGCTCCTGGATTACTTCCGGCGGTCTTGGAACTATGGGCTTCGGCTTCCCGTCAGCTATCGGAGCGCAAATGGCGCATCCGGAACGTCTGGTAGTATCCATTAACGGAGACGGCGGCATGCAGATGTGTTCCCAGGAACTGGCCATTTGTGCAATTAATAATATACCTGTCAAGATTGTAGTTATTAACAATCAGGTTCTGGGTATGGTACGGCAGTGGCAGAATCTCATTTATGAGAAACGTTACAGCTATACCGATCTTGCCGGCAGCCCGGACTTCGTAAAACTGGCTGAAGCTTATGGCGTTAAAGGACTACGGGCAACGAACAAAGAAGAAGCAGGCGCAGCGTGGAAGGAAGCACTGGAAACGCCGGGACCCGTTCTGGTAGAATTCGTTGTTCCCAAAGACGAAAATGTCTACCCGATGGTAACTCAAGGGTCAACCATTGATCAAATGCTGATGGGGGATGAATGACAGTGATGAAACACACGATTTCTGTGCTTGTGAATGACCAGCCGGGTGTGCTGCAGCGGGTATCTGGCTTGTTCGGACGCAGGGGCTTTAATATTGAGAGTATCACCGTTGGACAGTCTGAAGAGATTGGACTGTCCCGGATGGTCATCGTTACACTCGGTGACCAGCATACGCTAGAGCAGATCGAGAAACAGCTTTATAAGCTGATTGATGTTATCAAGGTCGTGGATCTTGGCTCTAAGCCGATGGTTGCCCGTGAGCTGGCACTGATTAAAGTCAAAGCCGAACCGGCTGAGCGTCCGGAAATTATGGGTGTAGTTGAAACCTTTCGTGCTTCTGTTGTTGATATTGGAGCAACAAGCCTACTCGTTCAGGTAGTTGGTGATACGCAAAAGATTGATGCAATGATTGAACTGATGAAGCCTTACGGCATTAAGGAACTGTCCCGCACAGGAGTGACCGCCATGATCCGCGGGAATGCCTAGTCGGTATAATTTACGGCTTTAACGAATTGCTGCTTGTTTGCATTAATTTGATAAGATTATAATGAACTTCCCGCGAAAGAGCGGGAACTTGAGGAGCGCCCAAAGCTGAAATCCGGGTCTCCAGCGCTCTTGAAGTACCCGCTCTTTACGATGGGTCCCAATTTAAAGGAGGATATTGACAATGGCAGTGACAACGTACTATGAACAGGATGCAGAACTCAGCGTTTTAAAAGGGAAGACAATTGCAGTAATCGGGTACGGCAGCCAAGGGCATGCCCAAGCGCAGAATCTGCGCGACAGTGGTCTTCAGGTTGTCATCGGCCTGCGTGAAGGTAAATCTTTCGAAACCGCCAAGAATGACGGATTTGAAGTATTGCCAGTAGCAGAAGCAGTATCCCGTGCAGATGTAGTACAAATTCTGATGCCGGACGAAACACAGGCATCCGTATATAAAAATGAAATTGAGCCAAACCTCAAAAACGGCGCGGCACTGATGTTCTCCCACGGCTTTAACGTGCACTTCGGCCAAATCGTTGCCCCTAAGGATGCAGACGTGCTGCTGGTAGCACCTAAATCCCCGGGCCACATGGTTCGCCGCACTTATGTTGAAGGCTTCGGGGTTCCAGGATTGATTGCCATCGAACAGGATGCAACCGGAAATGCCAAAGCAATCGGACTTGCCTATGCCAAAGGCATTGGCTGTACTCGTGCAGGAGTTATCGAAACTTCCTTCCGTGAAGAAACCGAAACTGACTTGTTCGGTGAGCAGGCAGTGCTTTGCGGTGGTGTATCCGCACTGATCAAAGCTGGTTTCGAAACTCTGACAGAAGCAGGATATGCTCCTGAAATGGCTTACTTCGAGTGTCTGCATGAGCTGAAGCTGATCGTTGACCTGGTGTATGAAGGAGGACTTGCCACTATGCGCGATTCCATCTCCAACACTGCCGAATACGGTGACTATGTAACTGGACCACGCATTGTTACAGATGAAACCAAAAAAGCAATGAAAGCTGTACTGACAGATATTCAACAAGGTAAGTTTGCCCGCGACTTTATCCTTGAGAACCAGTCCGGCCGTGCCTTCCTGACAGCAACCCGCCGCAATGAAGCTGCTCATCCGGTTGAAGTTGTCGGCAGCCAGCTGCGTGAAATGATGCACTGGATTAAGAAATAGGCTCATATACTTAATTTAGTAAGATAAACAATAGTGTAATCCTCAGATGCGGCCGTATTTTTTGCGGGCCGCATTTGAGGGTTTTAGCACAATCTTCAGGAGGTGCTCAGCTTGCGGAAAATATATGTGTTCGACACGACACTGCGTGACGGAGAGCAGTCGCCGGGTGTGAACCTGAATACGCGTGAGAAGGTGGAAATCGCCTACCAGTTAGAGAAGCTTGGAATTGACCGGATGGAAGCGGGTTTCCCCGCAGCATCACCGGGTGATTTGGCAGCGGTAAACGCGGTAGCCCGGGCGGTGAAGAATGTTACACTGATCGGATTGTCACGCTCCAGAGAGTCTGATATTGACGCGGTAAGAGAAGCACTGCAGGGAGCACAAGACCCTTGTATTCATATTTTCCTGGCTACCTCACCGATTCACCGTCAGCATAAGCTTCGGATGGATAAAGACCAGGTGCTGGAAACCGCCCAATCGGCGATCCGCTATGCGAAGAAATATTTCTCCAAGCTGGAATTTTCTTTGGAGGATGCAGGACGTACCGAGCGTGATTTCATGGCTGAGATGGTTGCCATGGCCGTTCGCGAAGGAGCAAATGTGGTGAACATTCCTGATACGGTTGGTTACCTGAATCCTTCGGAATATGGGGCGATTTTCAAATTCCTGAAGGACACCGTGCCGGATATTGAGAAGGTTCAGCTTAGTGCCCATTGTCATAATGACCTGGGCATGGCTACCGCCAATACACTGGCCGCAATCCAGAACGGTGCGGATCAGATTGAGGGTACCATCAACGGCATCGGGGAGCGCGCCGGCAACACAGCGATTGAAGAGGTGGCTCTGGCGCTCGAGACTCGCAGCGAATTTTTTGGCGCCAAGACTTCGCTTGTCCTGTCGGAAATCTCCCGTACCAGCCGTCTGGTCAGCAAGCTGACCGGGATGGCCGTGCCGGGCAACAAAGCTATTGTTGGAGCCAATGCCTTTGCGCATGAGTCAGGTATCCATCAGGATGGAATGCTTAAGGAGAAGACAACCTACGAAATCATGACGCCGGAAACCATCGGCCTGAAAGAGAGCAAGCTGGTGCTGGGCAAGCATTCCGGCCGTCATGCTTTCCGTGATAAGCTCAGCGATCTGGGCTACGATGTGCCGGAAGAAGCATTGAACACCGCCTTTGCGAAGTTCAAGGATCTGGCGGATAAGAAGAAAGAGGTTTCCGACGAGGATATCCTGGCACTGCTGGAGGAAAAGTTGGGGGATACGCCGGAGATTTTCAGCCTGCAGACTATATATGTAACTTACGGCAATGAAGCTGTTCCTACGGCAAAAGTTGTCATCAAGGGCCAGGAAGCCGAACCGATTGTCGCAACGGCTGAAGGCAACGGTTCTGTAGACGCAATTTATAATGCCATTGACCAGGCTACCGGCGAGGAAGTTACACTGGGTGACTATTCCATTAAAGCCGTCAGCAGAGGTAAAGACGCGCAGGGGGAGGTTCATGTCGTGCTGTCGCAGGGTGAAGTTGCCGCACAGGGACGCGGACTAAGTACTGATATTCTCGAGGCCAGTGCCCGAGCTTATCTGGATGCGCTCAACAAGCTGCTGGAGAAACGTAAGACGTATACACGGCGTGATCATGCGCAGTTGTAAACAAGTATAATTTTTTGCATAACTAATTAGATGAAGCCATCCCTTCAGAGGAGTCCTCTCTGCTGAAGGGGTGGCTTTTTTTGTGCATAATATTTGAAATTATTTATAGATTTGCGCATATTTGCTATTGGTTCATCAAATGGTTTTCCCTGTCTTATCAGTGACTTTAGTTGCCATAAAGAAAGTTAACTATCATAAAATCCCTAGAGACTTTGACTTTTTTGTGAAAAAAACAAGATATCTAACCAATTATACATAGGCTGTTCAGAAATTGTTCATGCGCGAAGAGTACAGTTAAGCCTGATAGATTATTCGGAGAAAAAGGAGACAACTGGAAATGTATAAAAAAAGAATGGCGGTCATACTTAGCTTACTTCTCATTTTCATACAAGGGGCTTACAGCTACGGTTTCAGCACCAAGGTCAATGCTGCGGAAATATCCGACAATATCATCACCAGTGTAACCATGGCCGTGTATGATAACGGCGTCCCTGTAACAGACGTTGTATATAAGCAGGGGGCTGAAGTGAAGCTTACCTATAATTGGGAGCTTCCGGATTCAACCTATAAGGGTGGTGATACATACAGCTTTGAGCTGCCCGACAAGTTTGTGCTTGCAAGTGACATAAATGGAACCCCTCTGATATTCGACGGCGTTCCGCTGGGTCATTTTGATGTCTTGAAGGGAAGTCCGAATAAAGTTGTTATGACCTTTAACGAAGATATTGAGCACTATTTTGGTGTGCACGGGTCTTTTACTATCAATACCAAGTTCGATAAAACCAAATTTACGGAAACGACCGTCCAGCAAATTGTGTTCCCGATCGACGGAGGCAATCAGACGGTGACGCTTACGTTTATTCCGGAGGTCACCTCTACCATTGTCAAGAACGGAGTTCCAACGGGCTCCAACAAGGATAACCTGAACGCCAAACAGATTATTTGGACTGTAGACGTGAACAAATTGCTGTCGAGTGTCCAAGGGGCGACGGTTAGCGATACCATTCCTGCCGGCCTTACGCTTGTGAACCCGCTGGACGTTAAGGTATATAACCTGAATGTGAAGCTGGATGGTTCCGTAACGCAGGGGGCGGAGCTTGATGTTTCACGATATGCTGTAACGACACCTGCCGGTAAGCTGAATGTTGCTTTTAATGATTCATCGATTACAGGGGCATACCGTATCCAATTTACTACGGACATCACGGATGCTGCCAAGACGAGCTTTAC
Organism: Paenibacillus pedocola; assembly: GCF_031599675.1. Lineage (NCBI taxonomy): Bacteria > Bacillati > Bacillota > Bacilli > Caryophanales > Paenibacillaceae > Paenibacillus > Paenibacillus pedocola. The sequence continues at coordinate 1,465,571 of NZ_CP134223.1, forward strand.
CAATAGTGCCGTCTTTAGTGGTTCCAATCAGGCGGCGGCTACAGCAACAGCCACAGTGAACGTATCGCAGGGCAGCTTTTTAAAGAAGACGTCCACCAGTTATAATTCGGCAACACAGGTAACCTACTGGGAGATTGATTACAACTACAATGAGCTGCAGCTTGCTCAGGCAGATGCTGTACTGAAGGATTATTTCAACAACACACAAGAGCTGGTGCCCGGCTCCCTGCAAGTGTTCCCGGTTAATTTCCTGACCAGCTCCAGCGGCACGGTAGGAACAACAGAAGCTACTAATTATGCAGTGAATGCACCTTCGGTCCCGGTCAGCGGGCAAAACGGATTTGAGCTTGCATTTACCAGCGATATCAGCGGCGCTTACAAAATTAAATATCAGATTAAAGCCGTTAACCGTGTGGAAGACAATGCGACAATCACGAATTCGGCTACTTCCGGAGCCACAACCGTAACAGGTACACGGGACATCGGTCAGGTAATCATCAGTAAAAAAGTAGCGGATTACAACTACCTTACCAAAACCGTCTCATGGTCGGTAACCATAAATGCCGATAGCTATCCGATGAATGAAGTGGTGGTTAAGGATGTATTTACGAACAAAGGACTAAAAATAGTGCCCGGCTCGATTGTAGTCAAGAAAGGTTCCGCTACGATCAACACAGGCCTTACTATTCAAAACCTGGATGAAACTGCCGGCTTCGACGTGGTATTCAGCTCACAGATTACAGGACCGTATACCATTACCTATGATACGTATTTTGATAACAACTGGCTTAGCTACAACTGGTTGAGCACAGCAGCCAAGTTCGAGAACAAGGCTACAGTGAACTGGAAAGATCCTGGTACTACAACAGTGAAGACTAAGACGGTAACCGCAGCCTTCGATCCGAATACTTCGGAAAAAGCGAACGGCTTCAAGAGCGGCGATTACAACGCGGTGAATAAGGAGATCACTTGGACCTTAGGCGTTAACTACAACCGTCAACCACTGGCTGATGCCAAAGTAACGGATGTACTGCAGAGCAATCAGCAGTATGAGCCAGGCTCTGTGGAGGTCTACAATCTGACTGTTGCCAAAAACGGCTCCCCCTCCCAAGGCACAAAGCTTACGCTGGGCACAGATTACACCGTGACCTATACAGAGAGCAGTAAGCTGCTGCAGGTGGATTTTAAGCATAATATTAATTCAGCCTACTACATCATTTTCAAAACAAACCTGCTGGGACAGCTCGTTGAGTCACCGACCCTTGTCAATACCGCCAATCTGTACAGCGGCACAACCCCTGAATCCAAGGATTTGACCGCTTCGCTGACGATTCCCAAAGCTGGAGAATTCGTGACTAAGAGCGGAGTACAGAGCAACACCAGAATAAAGTGGGCTATTCATATCAACAACAGCCAGTCTTTCATTGAAGATGCAAAAGTGACAGATGATCCAAGTGACAATCAGATTCTGCTATCCGATTCATTTAAGCTGTACCCGACAACTGTTAATGCAGGTGGTGATATTACTAAGGTGACAACACCGCTGTTGAAAGGAACAGATTATGATCTGGTCATCAGTACGGATGAGAATACCGGAAAACAGCAGTTCGTGCTTACTTTTATAACGGATATCGAGAAGGCCTACATTCTTGAATATGAGTCACTGATTGTGGCCAACAACAATGATAAAATATCCAACAGTGTGCGGCTCACCGGCAATAATTCGACCACGATCACCAAACAAAGCAGTAAAGAGATAACGGTGGCTCTATCGAGTGCAGACGGAGTGGGGACCGGAACCCGCAAGATATTAAATGTGGTAAAAAAAGATGCGGCGGAACAGGCGCTGCTGAGCGGAGCTACCTTTGCACTGTACCGTAAATCGGGTTCGACGGAAGTACTCTTTAATCAGCTGACAACGGATGCCAGCGGAACTGTTTCCTTCAAAAATCTCTGGCCCGGAAACTATGTGCTTCAGGAAGTCACGGCACCAGCCGGTTATGATCTCAATCCGACTAAGTTTGCTGTAATCTTCAACTCAACAACAGAAACAACAATGACGGTGACGGATAATAAGACAGTAACACCAACGCCGGTAACGACACCGACACCGACACCGACACCGACACCGACACCGACTGTAACACCAACCTCAACAGCAACACCGGCAGCGACAGTAACACCAACGTCGACAGCGACAGCAACGCCGGCAGCGACGGAACCACCGGCAGCGACAGCAACGCCGACATCGACAGCAACGGCAGCACCGACGCCTGCGGTAACACCAACCTCATTGCCGGGTTCGCTGCCTACGCCTTCGGCATCTGCGACACCGGTAGTTATTAGTACAGCAAAGCCTACGGCTTCTGTTACACCTGTGCCGGCATCAGCAACACCGACAGCAACACCTGCAGCCACACCGGGCCAGCCTACGGTTAGCAGCACTCCTGCTGCACCGCAAGCCACACAGGCAACTACAATTGTTGATGTTCCAATTGAAGGCGAGATCCCGCTGGGCGGCATTCCGAGCCTTGGAGACGAGCCGGGTCACGGGACGGTTACGATTACTCCAGACGGGAACTGGACGTATACACCGGATTCCGGCTACATTGGAAAAGATCAATTCACGATTGTTGTAACGGATGAAGACGGGAATGAAGAAGAGGTTGTTATTGAGGTAGCGATCGATGATGTACCGAAGGGTACGGTTACCGATACAGCCAATAACCCAGACGGCACACTGCCCGCAAAGCTTCCGCAGACCGGGGAGAGCAGTCCGCTACCGCTTTATCTGACAGGCGGAGGCCTAATTGCACTGGGTCTTGTTCTCGCCAGAAGATTCAAGACACGCACTAAATAGGTAGTAGTAATCGGCAGATAGGCTGCAGGATTACAGCAAAGACACCCGGGAACTCCGGGTGTCTTTGCTGTTGTATCTTAACAAAATGAATTCATGAAAAAATAAAGAGGTGTTATATGCTGAGATTAATATGCTTCCAGTTCTCGTACCAGTCTATGATATGGGACGGCAGCTCGATGTTCAGCTCACGGTTTAGCAGATTGCACAGCTTAGTATATTGCTGTTCTACCGCTATACGATCCCCCATACTGTCATAGACCTTCATCAGATCCAGATGGGCCTGCTCGAAATAAGGCTGGAGCAGAACGATGCGCTGATAGGTTGTAACAGCTGCAGGAAGCTTACCGCTGCTGACAAAAAATTCAGCCAGGCCGGTGGCTTGATGCAGCCAGATGGCACGCAGACGCTGACGCTCGCTTTCCGCCCATATATAGCCATAATCCCCTAAATAATCGCCGGAATAGAAATCTAATAGCTGCACATACTCCGTATAATTTTTTTCGTTAATTTCAGGCAGTGCTAGAATCCCCTTTTCCCACTCGACAGTATCAATCAGCAAGCCTACCGTTTCGAGTACATAGCCTTCATTGGCACTGTTGATCTGGAGCTCAATTCCCGATTGCTTCAGGCATTGCCGCACCTGATAAATCGTAGTGTAGAGAAGGGTGGAGGCTTTTTTATAATCCAATTCAGGCCATAGCCATTCAATCAGATAATCCTTGCTGATCAAGCGGTTTCGGTTATGGAGCAGATAGGCGAATACTTCCTGGGCCTTTAAGGTGCGCCAGCGGATGCTCTGTAACGGCTGTCCATCGAGCTCAAAGCGAATGGATTGCATACAGCGGAGCATAAGCTTAGATTGGTTCCCCAGCGTTACTTGAGCTTTGGCTGATTCCAGGCGCTGCAACGTCTTTTGCAAACGGTCACGGCGCACAGGTTTCAGCACGTAATCAAGGGCATTCAGCTCAAAAGCGTCCACAGCATAATCATTATAGGCGGTTACAAACACTATACTTGCCTCGGGACAAAGATTCTGCATAAGCTCGGCCGCCTGCATACCATTGATTTCCGGCATTTCAATATCCAGAAAGATTACATCAGGATCTAGGCCTGGTGCTGCACTTAGGGCTTCGCTCGGGTCTGTAAAAGCACCAGTAACCGTAACTGTGCCCAGTTCTTCCAGCATCAGCTGCAATTTCATAAGCGCCAGCCGTTCGTCATCGACTAGCAGGGCTTGAATCATAAGTGATTCCACCACCTCAATAAATATTCTTTGCTCCCGGAGAAGCCTGCGACTTGCTGAATGGAATAATGAAGCTGATTATAGTGCCCTTAAGAACTGTGCTTTCGATAGATAGTCCACGGCCATACATTCGCATCAGCCGTTTATCAGTGTTCTGCAGTCCGATCCCCCGTCCGGGTTCCAGAGGTCCGGTTAGCAATTGGGACAGAAGCTCTGCACGGATGCCAATACCATTGTCGGCAATGGTGACTTCATAACCCTCTCTGTGCTTCCTGACGGAGATTTCTACCCTGCCGCCTTTGGCACGGTTCAAAATTCCGTGTCTGACTGCGTTCTCAACGAGAGGCTGAATCGTTAACGGAGGAAGCAGGAAATGCAGATCCGGTTCGATAGACCAGGCGGTTTCCAGACGGCTATCAAAACGTTCCTTTTCGATATACAGATATGCCCTGACCAGCTCCAGCTCACGTTCTAACGGCACTAGAGGCTCAGCATTAAGGAAATTAAAGCTTAACCGCAAGTAGGAGCTAAAGGCATCAATTAAATCACTCATTCTTTCGGAATCAAAGGAGGCCAGCGCGGAAATGGAATTTAAGGTGTTGAATAGAAAATGCGGCTGAATTTGCGCCTGCAGATAAGCAGCCTCCACACGGAGCTGCCGGGAGACGGATTGTTTCAAATCGGTTAAAAAACGAACCCGCATCTGTAATTCCATCGCATTCACCGGCTTGCTTACATAGTCATTGGCCCCAGAGCCGAACCCGGTATAGATATCCTGTGGCTGGTTGCGGGCTGTAAGAAGCAGAACCGGCAGTTCTGTGACCGAGTAACGTTCACGGATCCGCCGGGTAAGCTCATACCCGGACATAACCGGCATCATTACGTCGGAGATGACCAGATCCCATGATTCATCATCCAGCAGCAGCAATGCTCCCTGCCCACTGGTAACGGTCACAATCTCATAATCTTCGGCGAGAAGAGCAGTGAGTATCTTTAGATTAACCGGATCATCATCCACCGCGAGAACTCTTGACTTGGATTGTGAATCAGAATCACCTATGCTATGATTCCGAACCAGCGCATAAGGGACCGAAGGTGCTTCTCCAGACTCGGGAAGGAAGACATCGTTTTTAAGAATGCTCTCTGCCGGCTCACCGGCCAATTGGAGAGTGAAGGTGAAGACCGAGCCTTCTTGTGGGCTTGAGACTACACTCAGGCTTCCGCCGTGCAGCTGAACCAGCTCTTTGCAGATGCTGAGTCCAAGACCGATACCGCCGCCCATGGCAGTCATACTGGAATCACCCTGCTCATAAGGCTCAAACACTCTTCGCTGTGTTTCCTGATCCATACCGATGCCAGTGTCCATAATATGAATACGGGCCGTTTGCTGGTGAATATCCGCATACACACTGATAGTGCCCTTCTCTGTATATTTAACGGCATTTTGCAAAAGATTGAACAGAATTTGGATAACTCTTTTCTCATCTCCTATTACATTAGGAAAGTTGTCTGGAATATCCATCTTTAGCTCGAGGGGTTTATCCCCAGTCATAAAGCGCAGCATGTCGATCACTCCGGAAGCCGCAGATTGAATACGGAGGCTTTCCAGCTTCAATTGGATATTGTGTTCGCGGAGCTGTGACAGATCCAGCAGATCGTTGAGCAGGAGGGACATACGGCGGCCAACGGTAATAAGCAGTCTCAGATCCTCGGCATTCTGCTCGTGCAGCGTGCTCTTTTCGCTGGACAGTACCGCTTCAGCAATATTTATAATGCCATGAAGAGGATTTTGCAGTTCATGTGAGGTATTGGCCAGAAAGTCATCCTTTTGCTTGATTGACCGCTGTAGGCTTACGGCCAGCGTGGCTGTCTGCTCCGCATTCCAGAAGAAGCGGCGGAACCAGAACGTGGCAAACGCTAAAAAGGCAAAAATCAGATCAAAGGGATAGAAGCTGAGCCCAAGTGTGCTATTGTTCTTGATAGATCCCCATATGGTGCTGCTGATGATACTGGTTATAGCCAGAAGCAGAAAGATCGTCCCTTCCTCATTTCGTATGAAGGATTTGTAGATGATGATAAAAATACCCACAGCTAAACACAGTAGCAGATGTCCGTATTGATGGCTCAGTACCGAAAAGAGAGTACTGCTGCTGGGAACGGCAATCAGCAGACCTCCAAATAATAAGGTAATAATGGCCAACACCCGCATCCACTTAAAGCGCTCATTCGGAAACAACAGCTGTTTGGCCAGAAGCAGCATGAAAAAAAACGTTCCCAAAAAAGCCAGCCGCAAGAGTTTGAGCGACCAGCCGTTGCTGATTGGCAGCCAGAGCATTAACAATCTGTCGTCATCCGATAAAATGCTGATTGCGGCAAAGATCACCATCAGCGTGAAATACAGTAATACCTTATGACGCGGGATGATCAGGTACAGAATGACGGCATAAGCGGCATGAAGCAGCAGCACGATGCAGACGGCAAGCTCCATTCCGATGGTAAGCAAGCGCTCCTTATGTATGGTCTGACTATTTCCGAACAAAACCGGACGCAGAATCCCACCTGAGTCGGTGTCAAAGTCGGCCACCTGCAGTACCAGTTCAGCTTCACCGTTGACAGCGTTGAAATATACTGGATAAGGGACAGCCCGGGCGGTGTATTCTTGCGCTGTTTCAGCAGGGATGCCTGAGTGACCTTCTATTTTGCCGTTTACATAAAGGGCTGAGGAAGAATTTATTTTGGGAAGAATTAATCCAATCCGCTGATCCGGCTGCTCCGTCAGAATCCGCAGACGATAGGTGGCATACCTGTAATCTTCCTGTTCCTGCTTCATCGCTCCTTTCCAACTGCCCGGTACGTGAATGTTGCTGGGGCTTTTCTCTGGAGAAACGGCGGAACGGTTACGACTGCCTGAAGGAAGCAGTGTACCAGGATAGATTTCCCACTCGCCTCTCAGACTGTAAATTTTGTCGTCTGAGAACGGGGTATCCCGCAAATCAAGTACACCGTGAACGGCCTTAAGGGGGAGCGGGAGCGGATGAATGCTAATCCACAGAAAACGCAGACCTGTAAGTCCCATTAGATAAAGTACGATTACCACAATAAGTTTTTTCTTTGTCATAGTGTTATTTTAGTTCGACAAACTCCGGGAGCATCCCTTCTACAACCTAGTATTCTTGATGTAGGATAGAGAATAAAGGATTTGAAATTACCTGAATTAAAAAAATATTAAATCATTGCAGGGGTCTATGAGTCCCCGGCGTCTAACGTTATGAAGAAGGAGGGGAGAACGACTTGGAAGAGGCAGAATGGATTTCAGCTGTGCTTAGCGGCCAAAGCCAAGCTTTTGGACATTTGGTAACGCGTTATCAGGGCATGGTATACAGAGTATGCATCAAAATTACGGGAGAAGCCGAGTCGGCCAAGGATATGGCCCAGGAAGTCTTCATCAAAGCCTACAAGGCGCTCCCCTCCTTCAGGGGACAATCCTCATTCTCCACCTGGCTGTACCGGATTGCTTACAGGACCTGTCTGGACTGGAAACGGGCGAATGACAGAGAGTGGCGGCACCGCAGTACAGCGGATTATACGGAAAATGATTGGGTCACCTCACAGACGCCGGAGCAAGCTGCGCTCCGCAAGGAAGCCTCGGAGGAGCTGGACCAGAATTTAAACAGTCTCACAGAACCGTACCGGTCGGTCGTGCAGCTGTATTATTTTCAGCGTCACTCCTATCAGGAGATCGCCGAGCAGAAAGGCGTCTCAGTCAAAACAGTTGAATCACAGCTCTATAGAGCCAGACAGATGATGCGCAAAAGCGGGGAGGAATGGCGATGAATTGTGCTACAGTCAAAGAATGGATGCCGCATTATATCGAAGGCATGCTGTCTCCAGAAGTGGAGCTGAATATCCGCCTGCACATTGAAGCTTGTCCCGACTGCTCATCGTGGCTGGAGGAAGCTAAAGGGCTTGCTGCACTATGGAGCGATATGGAACGTGGAGTAGACACACTGGAACCTCTGGATTTTCCTGATCTTACCGGAGATGTGATGGCACATATTGAAAAGCTTGAAACGGGACGCCGGGAACGCGCCACAAAAGCGACCATGGCCAGACGCCGTACTGCACCGGGAACCTCGTGGATGCATTATGGAGTTGCTGTAGGCTTGACCTTCCTGCTGCTGCAGTTTGGTGTTTTTGAAGATTTAGCCTATGGAATCAACGAGATCAACGGGCAGATGTCCACTTCGGTGACGGCGTGGTTTAATCCCAAGTGAGCTATTAATAGTAATACTTACAAAAACTTTTAGGAGGATATAGGATGATTAAGAAAAAACGCTGGCTTACCTTTTTCCTGGCACTGGTTCCGGGACTCGGGCATTTATATTTGGGGTTCAAAAAGCTGGGTCTGCAATATATGATCGGAGCCTCGATGTGTATTATGTTCATCCCGTCCATGCCAATGGTATTCCCGTTCGCACTGGCTGCCCTATGGTTCTACCAGCTGTTTGATGCGCTGCAGAAGGCGGCCTGGATGAAGATGGCGGCTGCCGAGCATGAACGCATGATGTTCCACCCCGACAGTTTCGGAGCTCCTTGGAGTATGGGAATGCCTCCTCATATACCAGATTATCCGCATGATGATGTGAATCCGGTTTGGGTTGGCATCGGCTGCGTAGCTGCAGGCTGCATGCTACTGCTGATTACAGCGTTTCCGTGGCTCTGGCGCATCCTCTCCGATATGAATATCGGGTCGATCCTGCTGTCACTGGCTCTCATCGGATATGGCTTTAGAATGCTCAAAAATAACTCAAAAGTATAGAGAAATGGGGATTAAAAGCCATGGGGAGATGGAAAATCGGCAGCTTTACTGCCGCACTAGGCTGCATCGCAGTGGGAGTAATTATAGTTCTGGCCCAAATTGATGTGGTTTCATACGACATCTTGGGTTATCTGTGGCCGGCCCTGCTTATTCTGTTCGGTCTGGAAATGCTGATCCGGCTGTTCTTCCGTTCGGATGTGAAGACCCGTGTCAGCGGATGGGCCATTGTCCTGATTATCGTCCTGGTGGTTGCAAGCGGGGGACAGACCGTACTGGCAGGCGGAACACTGGGCGGAATCTTTGGCAAAACGCAATTGACGCCGCTTAGCGGAACCGTGGACGTGAAGCCGGAGATTAAACAGGTAAAGATTGATTTGCCAAGCGGAAAAGTGAAGATACAGGGAGTAGAAGGAGCTACGCTCAATTACGAGGGCAAGCTCGAATTGCCGGGCAGCTCGGAAAGCGAAGCGGCAAGTGCAATGGAGAAGAAATGGAAGGTGTCAACGGAAGGCGACACGCTGATTCTGAAGCTGGATCTGGAAACGAATTGGCTATCCGGTATTCATTTTGGGATCTACACCAAAGAGCCGTATTTAAACGTCAGTCTTCCGCAGAATCTGGCCGTTGAAGTTGAGACCAGCGACGGATCGATTGAAGCGGGCAGCCTGCAGGCAGGGCTCGAAGTGGATACCAGCAACGGAACCCTTGATATCCACGATATCGCCGGAGGGGTAGATGCCCATACCAGCAATGGAACTATTAGTGCACAGAATGTGCAGGGGGAAACCGAGCTTGTAAGTTCTAATGGTGCAATAACACTTACCAATATTGACGGTTCATTACATGCGAAGAGCAGCAACGGCAGGATCAGCATTAATTCTGCTGTTACAGGCGACTGGGATTTCTCCTCGAGTAACGGTAGAGTCACAGTAAATCTGCCGGCAGCAACGGACGCCAAAATTAAGGCGGATACGAGCAACGGGTCATTGAAGGGCAATGTAGCCTGGGAACGTGATGGGGATAACAATGGAACAGCTGTGCTTGGAAAAGGCACTCATGAGGTATCGTTATCTACCAGCAACGGATCGATAACAGTCGATACAGCCGAATAACAAAAAGCAGGAGCACTCCCACCACAGGCATTATCGGGGGAGTGCTCCTTTTTTGTAGTCAATGAGTATTAGATCATGCCAGGTTACTTTGTCTGTACTGCTTACCAGGCATAAGCATTCGGAGCGGCACCGCCCGGACCCGGGAAGATTTCATCCAGACGTTTCAGTACGCTTTCATCCAGTACAACCTCTAGACAGCGCAGTGCGCTTTCCAGCTGCTCCAGTGTGCGCGGTCCGATAATCGGCGCCGTTACCGCCGGATTAGCGAGCAGCCAGGCAAGAGCGATGTTATCCTGCGGTTCGCCGAGGTCGCGGCTTAAATCGGCAAATTGTTCCAGCTGTTGTTTATATTGTTCTACACGTTCCGGATTACCTCCGCTGCGGCTGCCCTCAATTTTCTTAAGTGCATTACGGCCGAGCAGTCCACCGTCAAGCGGGCTCCAGGGAATAATGCCAAGACCGAGGTTCTGCGACGCAGGCAGCACTTCTAATTCAGGCAGACGGCAGGTCAGGCTGTACTTATGCTGCTCCGATACCAGCCCCAGGAACCCGCGTGCTTTTGCCTCCTGCTGGGCGAGCGCAATATCCCATCCGGCAAAATTGCTGGAACCGACATATCCGATCTTACCCTGGTTTACGGCAAGCTCAAAAGCACCCCACAGCTCATCCCAGGACACTGTACGGTCCACATGGTGCATCTGGTACAGTTCAATGTGATCGGTCTGCAGACGTTGCAGGGATCCTTCCAGATGGCGGCGGATAATGTAGGAGGAGAGACCGCTCTCATCATTGGGCCCGTCAAGCTTATCACTCATGGCACCATAGACTTTTGTGGCCAGCACGACCTTTTCCCGCCGTCCCCCGCCAAGCTTGAACCAGCGGCCGATAATCGTTTCTGTGAGCCCGGAGTTTTCGCCCCATCCGTAAATGTTAGCGGTATCAAAAAAATTGATCCCGGCATCCAGCGCGGCGTCCATAATACGGAAAGCTTCCTTTTCATCCGTAATCGGGCCGAAATTCATTGTGCCCAGACAGAGGCGGCTAACCTTAAGTCCTGACTTACCCAGCTTCGTATACTGCACTTCACCATCACTCCCTTACGATATTAAGTAGCGTCCAAAGATTAACAACATACTAATTGTAAACAACTTAAGAAACAAGAGCAAATTCCGGCCCGGTGTATGAACAGTCCGCAGCTACTGGAGAATTGATGTTATCCTATAGGCAATACCTATCACTTTCATAGAATCTATATCTTTGTCCTTTGGCTCCCGTTATGATACAACAATAGACAGAAGAACTATGTCTGCGTGCAGCAGAACATCTAAGGAGTGACGGAAATGAGCGAGGTTAAAAAAATCGCCGTAATTGCCGGGGACGGAATCGGACCTGAAGTTGTGGCTGAAGCGGAAAAAGTATTGAAAAAAGCAGAGGAGCTGTTCGGCTACACCTTTGAAACCGAGCATGCGCTGTTTGGCGGTATTGCCATTGATGAGCGGGGAACTCCGCTGCCGGAAGATACGCTGGAAATTTGCCGCAGTGCGGATGCTGTACTGCTGGGAGCAGTCGGCGGTCCGAAATGGGACAACAACCCGAAGGAGCTGCGTCCGGAAACCGGCCTTCTGGGTATCCGCAAAGCGCTGGGCCTGTTCTCCAATCTGCGTCCGGCAGTAGTGTTCGATTGCCTGAAGGATGCTTCTACCTTGAAACCGGAAGTACTGGAAGGTACGGACCTGATGGTTGTTCGTGAGCTGACCGGGGGCATCTATTTCGGAGAGAAGCTTCGCCGTCAGGGCGAGCACGGTGAAGAAGCTGTTGATACCTGTGTGTACAATGTAACCGAAGTAGAGCGCATCGTGCGCCAGGCTTTTGAGATTGCCGGTAAACGCCGCAATAAGCTGGCTAGCGTAGACAAAGCGAACGTACTGGAAACTTCCCGCCTGTGGCGTGAGGTTGTTAACCGGATCGCTCCGGAATATCCGCAAGTAGAGCTGGAGCATGTGCTGGTTGATAACTGTGCGATGCAGCTGCTGCGCCGTCCGTCGAGCTTCGACGTCATTGTGACCGAGAACATGTTCGGAGACATCCTGAGCGATGAGGCAGCGATGCTGACCGGATCGATCGGCATGCTGGCTTCAGCATCGCTGGGTGAAGGCAGCTACGGCTTGTATGAGCCGGTACACGGCTCAGCGCCTGACATTGCCGGCCAGGGCCTGGCTAACCCGATTGCGACCATCCTGTCGCTGGCGCTCATGTTCCGTATGACCTTTGGCTACGAGGATGCCGCTGCAGCAATTGAAGCCGCTGTAGCCGAAGTGCTGGATGCCGGACACCGTACCAGTGACATTGCTGTAGATAAGAGTAAAGCCATCAGCACGACTGAAATGGGCGATCTGATCGTTGCTGCAATCCGTAAAGCGTAATCTACCACTGCAGTCCTCCTTTGACGCAGAAAAACAGAAAACTTCACAAAATGTTGCTTATTTATAATAATTATAAAAAAGTAATGAGTGTAATATTGACTTTAATTTGGTGCGATGATACCATTTGGTCTATAGCAATAAGTAAGTGACCAACACATTTAATCAAGAAAAGCATATTGCCTCAGCTCCCTTAAGGGCTGCTAGGAGTGGTTGTTTTTCTTACATAATCAAAGGAGGATTTAAGCAATGGCAGAACGTTTGGTAGGTAAACAGGCTCCGGACTTCACAATGGAAACAGTTACGGGCGACGGTAAAGATTTTGGTAAGGTAAGCTTGTCCGACTATCGCGGCAAATGGCTTGTATTCTTCTTTTATCCGCTCGACTTCACCTTTGTATGTCCTACAGAAATTACAGCACTTAGTGATGCAGCAGCTGACTTCGCGGCACTCGATACTGAGATTCTCGGCGTGAGCATTGACTCCATCCACAGCCACAAAGCATGGATCACTACACCAAAAGACTTGAATGGCCTGGGCCCAGTGAACTTCCCGCTGGCTTCGGACATCACGAAGAAGGTTGCCAGTGATTACGGCGTTCTAATCGAAGAAGAAGGTGTAGCCCTTCGCGGATTGTTCATCATCGATCCTGATGGCGAACTGAAATATGAAGTGGTTAACCATAATGATGTAGGCCGCAGCGTAGAAGAAACGCTTCGTGTGCTTCAGGCTCTGCAATCAGGCGGTCTGTGCGCTATGAACTGGAAACCGGGCGACAAGAACCTGTAAGGGCTGTCTGCTCTTTGAGAGAATGATGAAAACCTCCTTGCGGGAAGATTTCCCGGCGAGGGGGTTTTTTGCAACAAAACACCAGTTTCTGGCAGTGACATCGTTTAAAAATAGGCGGAGCGGTTAATATATAGCCTAAAAGGAGAGGAATCTCCTGCAGGTTATTGTAATACAATAATACGAAATCAATGGAACATACCCAAGGAGGGTGAACAAAAATGAGCTTTTGCTGTGGAGCGAGTATGGTCGGAACGAAGGGAACCCTTAAACATTATCGCACGCAAGTCCATAATGTTCCCCTGCTTTTTTGCCCGGTCTGCCACCGGGTAGAGGTACATTACAAAGTCGAGAACGAGTATGAGATTCTGGCGGAATATGCTCATGGCGATGGAGTTAGCGACGTTGATTTTCAGGATTATGTAATGGAAGACGAAGAGGCGATCTTCGAGAATGTCATTAATATGGAGAGTGAAGATCCGCTGGCGATTGTTCGCAGTCAGATTGACATGGCTCTTGACCTGCTGGGCGTAGCCAAGCAGATTGGGGACAGCAAATGGGAGCGCGAGCTTAAGAAGCGCCTCGCAGTAATGAGTCAGCGGCGCAATCGCCTCCAGCAAAAAGCTTAAGCTCATTATTAATCCAAATAAGTTCCGGATATAGTCTGTTACCAAAGCCTTCGCTACTGCTGCGGAGGCTTTTTTGACGTATCAGAAAGTATCTACTCGGGGTCCCCGACAAGGATCTGGATATGCTTCCATGGAAATCCCACTGTATGGGGAATTTTGCGGGGAAATGCAACCTGGAGCAGCACTATAAGCGGCTTCTTGCATTAGTAATAATATTTAGTATGCCTTAAGAATCATTTTAGCAAGTTTTTTGTCATTCGACAGTTTCTCTGATTGCGTTGTCTTCTTCTCTTGGATATGATTGGAATATAGTTGAAACGGTTGGATAATATAATACGATTTCCGAATGTTCTGGCGGCTTCGTCATATACTCATTTACATAGTAATTTGATGTCGCTTAAGCGTCTACGCCAAATGCAGTAAAAGGGGGAACTTCGTATCGTGATAAGCCAATATCAGGAAAGCTTGCTTTTGCCGGCAAGAATGTTTCAATCCGTATCAATGAACACCACATATGAGGATGTGCTAGAGCACATTGAGAGCGGAATTATGCTTTTTGATGAAGAAGGGGTTCTGGTTTTTGTAAACAAGCAGATGTATGCTTTCCTTGAATTAGCTCGTCATTCACTCCTAGGCTGCACTATGACTCATCTGCTGGCGAATATTCAGTTAAGCCGTTTAAAAAGAAAGCAGGTGCTGCGAGCTTACCGGGAAATGGTGAGAAAAAACAAACCTACTTATGAATTCATAGATGAATATGGCCGTTATTGGCGGGCGACCCTGCGCTCAGGCGAGCAAATGAAGGGAAGCTATTTGTTTATCCTTAAAGAGATTTCCGATTATAAGCTGATTGAGCAGACCGCTTATCAGAACGATAGCCTGGCCATGCTGGGCAAATTATCCGCTTCAATCGCCCATGAGATTCGTAATCCTCTGACAGCGATTCGCGGATTTATCCAATTACTGCATCCGCATCTGCATCAGCTGGGTAAAGAGGAATACGCCAAGATCATTCTGGCCGAGATTGACCGCGCTAATGACATTATTCACGAATTTCTGACGTCATCTAAACCTTCTGTTCCCCAAGTCAGCATGATTCCTGTGTCGGCATTACTGAAAGAGGTTGTATTGCTTACGGAGAGTGAAGCCTTAATGAAGGGCTGCCAAATTAATCTCCATCCGCTTCAAGGCGATATGATCATTTCCGGTGATGCCAAGCAAATGAAACAGGTAGTGCTGAATATGATAAGAAATGCAATGGAAGCGATTACAGAGCGCGCGGATGATTATATAGGCAAGATTGAGGTTGGGGCCCGCAGAGAAGGTGCAGAGGTCCGAATCTTTATCTCTGATAACGGAAAAGGGATGGATCTCTGCACACTCGACAGATTGTTTAATCCATTCTTTACAACGAAGGAAAACGGGACGGGGCTCGGGCTGTCCGTTAGTGACCGGATTATCAAGAATCATGGGGGCTGCATTTCTGTCAGCAGCAGAGTTAACGAAGGGACCCGTTTTGTCATATCCCTGCCGCTAATTCAATAGCGGGATCTGCAAGCTGATTTTTCAGAACCCATACGTTATAATAAGAAATGCTAAAAGGCTGATTCCTGTGATGCACGGCTTAGTGCGGGAAGTCAGCCTTATCTGCGTTTTCATGGCGGATAGTGGTTATAGGAAGAACGGCTGGAGGGAAATATATGATCATTGAATGGAACGGCGGCGGTTCATCTGCTGCCATAACTGGTGATGCCTTATGTGTTATTGTATCCGAAGCCGAGCTGGAGCGGGGCAGTCTTCCGGCAGCATGGAAGTCGAGAATAGAGCCGCTGGCCCAAGCCGGACTTTTTGCAGGGAAGCTAAATCAGACTTATCTATTGACAGCCGGAGATTTGCCTAATCACCCTATTGTCATTTTGGCGGGGAGCGGGAAGGGAATACCGGATGCAGAAGAAATAAGGGTACTGGCTGCCCAGGTTTCCCGCGCTGCAATTCGCCACAAAGTCTCGGTGCTTATCATTCAAATACCAGAGCTGCTCCTGTCTCAGGAGGCTGTAATAGTGGCACAGATGCTTACCGAAGGCCTAGTACTTGGGGGCTACCGCAGGAAGCATTACAAGCAGGAACAGCCTCCTTATAGAGGACTAACCTCTGTAGTGTTTCGTACGGAGCAGCAGATGGGGGCAGCAGTCGACGATAGCTGGAATCAGGGGATACAACGGGGATTGGCCTTTGCTGAAGCGACGAATCTGGCGCGTGATTTAACGAACCTTCCCGGCAATTTGCTGACACCATCCACTCTAGCGGCAGCAGCCATTGAAGTGGCTGAGCGTCACGGCCTTCCGGCTGAAGTGCTGGATGAACGTGAAATTGAACAAAAGGGCATGGGCGGTCTGCTTGCTGTCGGGAAGGGCAGTGTGCATCCGCCGCGGATGATAGCTATTCGTTACCAGGGAACCGGTGACTGGGAGAATGTAATAGGGATAGTCGGCAAAGGAATTACCTTTGACACAGGCGGAATTTCACTGAAAAGAGCACCAGGGATGGAGGATATGATCAGTGACATGGGCGGGGCGGCAGCTGTACTTGGAGTCATTGATGCACTGGGCAGATTGCGGCCGCGGATCAATGTAGTTATGGTCATCCCTGCTGCAGAAAATATGCCCTCAGCTGCTGCCTTTAAGCCAGGGGATGTAATAACCTCTCTTAGCGGAAGAACGATTGAGGTGCTTAATACCGATGCTGAGGGCAGGATAGTACTTGGAGATGCATTGACCTATGCCATGGAATGGGGGGCAGAACGCATCATTGATGTAGCCACGCTTACAGGTGCGGTGCTGTCGATTCTGGGGGATATTGCTACCGGTGCTGTCACTAATGACGAGGCATTTTTACAGGAGTTGCTGGCTGCTTCCAGATTATCAGGGGAGAAAATCTGGCCGCTGCCGGTGTATCCTGAGTTTCGCGAGATGCTGAGAAGTGAAGTGGCGGATATCCGCAACGCAGCCGGAAGATTTGGAGGTGCCACAACGGCGGGCTTATTTATCGGTGAGTTTGCTGAAGGGCGGCCTTGGATTCACCTGGATATCGCCGGAACGGCCTTCCTGTCCAAAGAGCGGGGCGTGAACCCTAAAGGGGCAACAGGAGTTATGGTGCGCACGCTGCTGGAATATTTACTGAATCTTACCAATGGGACAGGTTCAGAACAGGCTGTTGCTTCAGCCGAAAGTTAGAGGATGGTTAAGACGAAAAGCCGCAAGGCTCCAGGGTTCAGGAGCCTTGCGGCTTTTTGTAATCAAAGTGAAATCGTTAAGGTATGAAGGTCTGATTTAGGGTGTTCAGCTGTTCCGCTTAGCCCTCACTTGCGAGGTGAAGGATTGGATGCCCTCCATAATCTTATCGCGTGCATTCTTGTTTTTCAGCAAATAAGCGGCTCCCAATGCTGCGGTAGTAAATAACGTTTTTTTAGTATTCATGGTTATTCCTCCTTAGGTTGTGGTCTGGCTGCAATTGCTTATAACAAACATACCCGATTGCTAAGGAGTTTAAACCTGCTGTATGAAGTTGGCAGTTGAATACCGCTTATTTACAGCTTGTTGTCAGCCGTTCCTGAAGAGCAGGAGAATGGTGAATCCAGCGAAGCAGCCGGACAGCTTTTGCTTTTATCACAGCCGGCGCAAGCACCTTGTTTGCCTTTTTGAACATGCCGGTAAATCATCCAGCCGGAATAACCGAACACTGCAGCTACAATCACAATATTGACTATCATTGTTTGTCCCCGCTTTCTGCAAGAAATCTGCCAATCCAGGCTTTACGACCATCCCAATAAACTTCCGCCCTGGAAAATAATAAGTGATACCATATACGCCAGCACCAGGGAGTAGCCCATGGAGAAGAAGGTCCACTTCCAGGAAGCAGTTTCTTTTTTAATTACCCCTACGGTGGCCAGGCAAGGAATGTAGAGCAGGATAAAGGCCATGAAGCTGATGGAGCTCAGCGGTGTAAATACCTGAGAGATCTGACTTTCCAATCCGGCATTATCCGGAGTGTGATAGATGATATTCATGGTGGAGACTACAACCTCTTTCGCAAGGAAGCCGGGAACCAGCGTAGAGCCGGCCTGCCAGGTTCCGAAGCCGAGCGGTTGCAGCAGCGGTGCAATCAGCCCGCCGAATTTAGCCAAAAAGCTGTTATCCATGTCCACATTGAATCCGGTAGGTCCGGCATAGGACATCAGCCAGATTATTACGGAACCGGCCAGGATAATGGTACCTGCTTTGCGCAGGAAGCCTTTGCCTTTCTCCCAGGTGCTGCGGCCAAGCGTCTTAAGCTGCGGCATACGGTAAGGAGGCAGCTCAATGATGAAGACGGATGACTCATTCTTGAACAAGTGTTTGGAGAACAGCTTGCACAGGATCAGTGCGAATACAACACCGAGCACATACATGGACATAACTGCCGTTGCCTGCTGGGCCGGGAAGAAGACTGCGGCAAACAATAGATAAACCGGCAGCCGGGCAGAGCAGGACATGAGCGGCAACAGGAGAGTTGTGAGCATCCGTTCTTTAGGCTGTTCAATGCTGCGTGCAGCCATGATAGCCGGGACATTACAACCGAAGCCGATAATAAATGGGATAAAGGCTTTGCCGTTTAACCCCATCCGTTCCATTGTGCTGTCCATAAGCAGACTGACACGTGCCATATATCCGGAATCCTCCAGGAAAGAAATCATCAGGAACAGAATAAAAATCTGCGGAACGAAGACAACCACGCCTCCTACCCCGCCGATAATGCCGTCTACAATCAGCGCATGCGTAAATCCTGATGCCCCGATAGTCTGGAGCAGCGAACTAGCACCCTCACTGATGGGGCCGGAAATCCAGCCGTCTACGATATCAGATAAAGGTCCGCCGACCCAGTCAAACGTTGTTTTGAACATTGCATACATAAAAACAAGAAATAGAGGAAGTCCCAAAAACCGGTGGGTCAGAATGGAATCCAGTCTTTCCGTCAGATTATGCGGCTTCTGGGCTGTGGTATCCACTGCCTCAAGACATATGGAATGAATGTATTCCTTACGGGTTGAACGAATCCATTGCGGCAGCGTCAGGGCCAGCTTCTTGTTCTGCAGCTTGGTTTGGCAGGTATCGCAGATTTCCAGCAGGCGGCTGATATTGATGCGTTTGCTCAGCAGCTCGAGCACCACCGGATTCTGTTCCAGCAATTGAAGGGCAACCCAGCGGTGGTTCGGCAAATCTGCAGTTTGCTGCAATTCATGCTGAATGGCCCCGATAGCCTGCTCCACGAGCTCACCATAATGGAGCTTAAAGGTTACTGCAGGGATGCTCGATGTTTTTTCCAGGACACTGAGTACTTGTCCGCTGCCTTTGCCCGTTCTGGCAACCAGCGGCAGTACAGTAATGCCTAAATGCTTCTGCAGGATCTCGGGATTAACATAAATGCCGCGTGCTTTAGCGACATCGATCATATTGAGGCCGAGTACGGTCGGCTTGCCATATTCCAGCAATTGCAGGGTCAGCAGCAGATTCCGTTCCAGCTGTGAGGCATCCACAATATTAACCAGTGCTTCCGGGGATTCCTCGATCAGATACTGCGCGGCAACGCCCTCATCACGGGAAAGGGGGTGCAGGGAGTAGATTCCAGGCAGATCAATCAGCTTGCCGGCGCCATTCTTCAGGCTGCCCACTTTTTTCTCAACGGTTACGCCTGCCCAGTTCCCTACATATTCATAGGAAGAGGTTAATGTATTAAAAAGTGAGGTTTTCCCGGTGTTGGGATTACCTACGAGTGCTATTGAACTCATGAAACATTCACCTCAATCATGGAAGCTTCCTTCCGGCGAATCGCGAACAATTGCCCGTTACATTCCAGTGTAATCGGACCTAAGAAGGGGCCTTTTCCTTTTAGACGGATCATAACGCCTTCGGACACCCCGAGATCTGCAAGACGGCGTCGCAGGATAGGGTTCATACCTTCAATTCTATGAATGGAGCCTATTGAGCCCGGTTGTAGGCGCAGTAATGAGCAGGATGTAGAGGCCATTTTAATCCCTCCAATAGAGACTGATAATCAATCTCATTTACTTTCTTGTACTGTAGCAAATTTTAATAAATTTTGCAGTGATTTATATCATAGCTTAAATGTGCTGAAAACAGTTATGGAAGAGAACAGAAATAATCTTTACATTTTATTCTTCACTAAAGTATGATTGTACGATAATGATTGCATAGTAATCTTATGCTGGCGGAAATAATGTAGGAAATGTTGAAGGGAGAACAAAATGGTGAAGAATAATCAAAGCAAAATTGTCGATTGCACGATTCGTGATGGAGGACTCGTCAACAACTGGGATTTTAGCGTAGAATTTGTGCAGAATCTGTATGCCGGTCTGAATGAAGCCGGTGTTGATTATATGGAAATCGGTTATAAAAACTCTCCTAAGCTGCTAAAAGGAGCAGAAGATGCAGGCCCATGGCGTTTCCTGAATGATGATTTCCTGCGCAAAGTTATTCCTCAAAAGGGAAACACCAAACTGTCGGCGCTGGTAGATATCGGGCGGGTGGACGAAAATGATATTCTGCCGCGCAGCGAGAGTATGCTTGACCTGATCCGTGTTGCCTGCTACAGCAAGGATGTCGACAAAGCACTGCAGCTGGTGCAGACTTTCCATGACCGCGGGTATGAAACAACCATTAATATTATGGCTCTGTCCAATGTGATGGAGAATGAGCTGCTGGAAGCCTTTGAAATGATCCGGGAAAGTGTCGTTGATGTTGTTTATATTGTAGATTCTTACGGCAGTCTCGATCATAACGACATGAAGTACCTGGTGGACAAGTTCAAAACCCATCTTCCTAACAAACGTCTGGGCGTACATACGCACAACAATCTGCAGCTGGCCTTCTCCAATACTCTTATTGCGGCTGAGCTGGGAGTAGAACTGCTGGATGCCTCCTGCTACGGGATGGGACGTGCCGCCGGGAACTGCCCGACTGAGTTGCTGGTTACCCACTTGAAGAATACTAAGTATACGCTGCGTCCGGTTCTTGATATTATCGAGCGTCTGATGATTCCGCTCCGTGAGAAAGAAGAGTGGGGATATATCATTCCATACATGATCACCGGCACTTTAGATGAGCATCCGCGCTCAGCGATGGCGCTCCGTTCATCAGAGGATAAAGATAAGGCTGTCGATTTCTATGACAAGCTGACAACGCCTGAGGTTAGTTTCGGAGATAAATAATCGTCTTCATACAAAAGTGCCGACCTCTGCCTCAGGGGGAGGTGCTTTTTCTTTTAAATATAAGTGGTGAGTGTAACTTTACAGGACGGTACAGCCGATATTTAAATGTAGGGCTTAAATCATTCATTCATCTATATAGTAGATATCATTTTTTTTAGACGCGAGGGACTTATGAGACAAGAAGAGAGAAAGACAATCCAAGCGGCGATTATAGGGGCCGCACTGTTCCTTCTAATTCAGATTTTCCGCACACCGCTTAGTCATATCGAGAATCAGGATGTACTGCTAGCATTCTATCTTATTATCGGCTGCTGCAATATAGCTTTTGGTTTTGCGATTTTTGCCCAAGGATGGCTGTTTTTCTCCGACAAATTATCCAGAGCAAGACTTTATACCTCCGCTTTATTTTTAGGAGTATGCATCTTTGATTTTTTACACACCTTAAGTTTTGTGGGAATTCCTGCAATATCTTCTATGATCAGCACCGATCAATCCCTTTGGCTGCTTACCTTCTCGCGTCTGGCCAGCGCATTCGGCATACTGTTTATTTTCAGCAAGGAAGACCAGCCTGTATCTGTAACGGGTAAAAAAAAGGTGTTCGGTGTATCGCTCGTACTGATTGCCCTTTCGCTGTCACTTCTGATCTTTAGCCATTCCATTGCTCAGGGATTTCCGGCCTACTCCTGGGTAAACACGATGAAGCATCTGGTGGATATGGCGGTGCTGTTTGTCTATCTGCTCAGTGTCGGCATTATTGTATACCCGGGCAGGGTTGAGAAATCTGCCTCTCTGCTCATTATTATCCGCGCCTTGATCTTTTTCGCCTTGGGTCAGGTATTCTTCATGAACCTGTTAAGTGTCGGGGAGATGGACTATCTCTTTGGAATGCTCAGCAGCGGAATATCTTATTATCTGATGCTCACCGGTGTGTACCGGCTGACGATCGATGAACCTTACCATGAGAATCAGCAGGCGGAAGCACGGATTAACTTTTTGGCATATCACGATGACGTGACAGGTCTTCCGAATAGAAGGCGTCTGATGCAGCGTGTGGAAGAAATGATCGTGCAGAGTGAAAAAGATAAAAGCCGTGGATTTTCGGCGCTGGTCATTATGAATATTAATCATTTTAAAAATATCAATGACTCTTTGGGGCATTACGCCGGCGATCTGCTGCTGCAGCTTGTTTCGGAGCGGTTTCAAAATGAGGTTCAGGTGAACGAAGAACTGTTCAGTATGGGGGCAGATGAGTTTGCCTTCTTGATGACGGAGCGGACCGGTGTAGAGAGCTGCCTGGTGCGCGCGTCTGAGCTTTTGCGGCTGTTCGAGACTCCAGTGCAGCTGGAATCCGGTGAATATCATATCTCTCTGAGCCTTGGGATGAGTATCCACCCCGGCGATGGGGATACGGCAGAACAGTTGATCCAGAATGCGGATACGGCTGTCCATAATGCCAAAGAGCAAAACGTGGAGATCCGCCGCTATATACCATCCATGCAGATGAAGGCCAAAGAACGCCTCAAGCTGGAAAACGATCTGCGCCGGGCACTGGAACGTGATGAATTCTATCTTGTCTATCAGCCGCAGGTACGGCTTGAGACCGAAGAAATTGTCGGGATGGAGGCACTGCTGCGCTGGAATCATCCAAAACGGGGGATTGTATCGCCTGTGGAGTTCATTCCGATTGCAGAAGAGAGCGGACTCATCGTTCCCATCGGGGAATGGGTACTGAAAACAGCCTGCCGGCAAAATAAAGAGTGGCAGGCAGCGGGATACCGCCCGATCTGTGTATCCATTAACCTGTCCATGCGCCAGTTTCTACAGCCTAATCTGGCCGGTAAAATTGATGCCATCCTGCAGGAGATCGGTCTGGATCCTTGTTATGTGGATTTGGAAATTACGGAAAGCATGACCTTGGACAAGGAAACCGCTTTTGACCAGCTTAACCGCTTGAAGCGGCTTGGCGTATTCATCAGTATTGATGATTTCGGCACAGGCTACAGTTCCTTGCATTATTTGAAGAATATGCCGATTGACAGGCTGAAGATTGACCGTTCCTTCGTCTCTGAAGTGATGGAAGACAGCAATAATGCTGCGATTGTCTCTACGATTACATCCATGGCCCACCACTTGAAGCTGAAGGTTACCGCTGAGGGCGTGGAGAATAAAGATCAGCTGAACTTCTTGCGCCAGCAGCATTGCCATGAAGCGCAAGGTTATCTGTTCAGCAAACCGGTAATAGCCGCAGAATTTGAAACAGAATTCCTAAAGCCATTAATGGGCGTATCTTTGTAAGCGGAGCGGGTAAGTCATTAGGGTTGCATTTTATTCATCGGAATGATACAATATCTTTTGTCTTCACTTTACGCTCGCGGGTGTAGTTCAATGGTAGAACTTTAGCCTTCCAAGCTAATAGCGTGGGTTCGATTCCCATCACCCGCTCCAATTATTAACTTCTGAAATCCTTGTTATGCAAGGGTTTTTTTTATTTGTTTATTTGTAAGTCAATAGCTGCAATTCTGGGTTTGTTTATTTTGTTGTCATCATCTCAAAGGCTTTTTTTATTTAATCCGGTATCATGCATAAATAAGCCAGGGTTTCCGCAGTATCTGCGGGACCCTGGCTTTATTGTTGTGTATTGCTGCAAATTGCTTGCCTGAGTTATACCGTCTTCAGGAACTCTACAATTGTAAGCAGGCCCTTATCAAAGTTCTCCAGGTTAAAGTGCTCATCGGGAGCGTGCAGGTTCTCGTCATCAAGACCAAAGCCCATCAGGACAACCGGTGCCTTTAGAATGCGGGAGAAGCTCTCCATAATCGGGATCGATCCCCCGTCTTTGGTGAAGAGGGCGCGGGTCCCGTATACTTTGCCAAAAGCATCTGCAGCCGTCTGCAGAATCGGGTTCGAAGGATCAATGTTGAAGGCGCGCGCTTTTTCCATCTGCTTCACATGTACCTTTGCCCCTGCCTGGATGTTGGCATTCAGATGAGCTTCCACAGCATCCAGAATATGCTGCGGATCCTGGTCGCCGACCAGGCGGCAGGTAATCTTGGCATGAGCTTCCTTAGGAATGACGGTTTTGCTGCCTTCCCCCTGGAAGCCGCCGTAGACACCGTTAAGCTCAAGCGTCGGACGGGCGCCGACCCGCTCAACAAAGCTGTAGCCTTCTTCACCGTACAGCTGATCGAGGCCGAGGGATTCTCTGATCTTCTCTTCATTCACACCCTGTTTGGCGAACTCTTCACGCAGCAGCGGGGAGAGCTCAGGTACGCCCTGGTAGAAGCCTTCAACAGCTACGCGGCCTTTGTCATCATGAAGCGAACTGAGCAATGAGACTAGCGCGTGCAGCGCATTGGGTACCCCGCCGCCGTAAGAGCCGGAGTGCAAATCGGTGGAAGCCGTATGGACGCTGACTTCAAGGGAGCAGAGGCCGCGAAGACCGGTGCAGATCGCCGGGCGTCCGCGTTCCAGGAGGGCGGTGTCGGAGACGAGTACTGCATCCGCTGCCAGCTTATCCTTGCTTGCTTCCAGGAACGGCGGCAGATTTACGCTGCCGATTTCTTCTTCGCCTTCGATGCACAGCTTGATATTGACTGGCAGTGTGCCTTCCTGCTTAAGGATAGCTTCGATGGCTTTGATGTGCATGAACACCTGGCCTTTATCGTCAGTAGCTCCGCGTGCATAGAGCTTGCCGTCGCGGATTTCCGGTTCGAACGGAGGCGTTGTCCACAAGTTCAGCGGATCTACCGGCTGCACGTCATAGTGACCGTAAACCAGAATAGTCGGCTTCCCTGGAGCATGCTGGTAATCTGCATATATCACCGGATGGCCCGCGGTAGGATGGATTTCAATATTCTCCAGTCCGGCACGTTTCAGGGTATCTGTCAGCCAATGGGCTGCCGAGTTCACGTCCTCTTTATGCACAGAAAGGGCAGAGATACTGGGAATGGCCAGCCATTCCTTCAGTTCAGAGAGCTGAGCTTCGCGCTCAGCCTGGAAATATTGTTCATAAGTCATAGTGAATATGTACCTCCTTGGAGTTTCGCTGCGCAAAACCGTCCAGATAAGCTAAAATCCTGAACCGGGCCGTTAATTGACCACCGGCTAGTTTGGCAGTGTAATGCATCCATTATACTGGAGAACTCACTATGGATCAAAACAGATTACAAATCGGCTTACCAGCCGATCCCGGGCCGGTGTTTATAATAGCGATTGTTTTCATATTAGATCAGTTCCCTTCCGGTTGTTGATTACGTTCAGTAACCATGCTAGACTTAACTGACCTATGGCGCAAGAAGGCACTATTAAATGCTTAGGTTACATGGAGGTAACCATTATGGACCGATCATTCACTGAGCAAGAGCGGCTGCAGCCGCTGCTGGAGGATTGCACCATTGCCCGGCAGATTTTAGACCGGGTCGGCGACAAATGGAGTGTGCTGATAATCGTCAATCTCGGTTCCGGGCCCTTGCGGTTCAAGGAGCTGCAGCGGCGCTCCGGCGGAATCTCACAGCGGATGCTGACCCAGACCCTCCGCTATCTGGAGCGCGATGGAATCGTCTGGCGGAAAGCAACACCCACGGTCCCCTTAACCGTTGAATACGGTTTAACCGCGCTGGGAGAGTCCCTGCTGCAGCCGCTGACTACTCTGGTCGGATGGGTAAACGGGAATCGTGAAGAAATTACCAGTGCGCGTATAAGCTATGACAGCAGGCAAGAGGATGCCTTAACGGTAGATGGCCTGGAAGAAACAACAGCGCCGCCAGCGGCGGAAGCGATAGGAGCGGAATAATAGTGTCAGCGAATTCACAATCAGGTTTGGAGCATGAAATGAAGCAAGTTCAGACGGGAGAGATTCCCGCTTATATTTATACATATGCCTGTTCCGGGGACGAGCTGGATTTATGCGGTATGGAGCTGCGCTGTTTGTTTGGCCAGGCAATTCCTCCGGGGATCTTCGCCAGCAGTATCAATGTAGAAGTCAGCCGCAGTCCGTTTATCAAGGAACGGATAGATGTAATGTACGCCGGAGACAGCCTGCCGGAAATTTATAAGCAGACAGAGCAGGTAGAGGTGGACGGAAAGACCTTTAAGGTGATCTTCGTGAAGACCAATGATTTGTCCCCGGAGGACAAAATAGCGTACGATGAACGCAGAGTGATTGAGCGGGAAATCGGCCTGCGCATCGAGGGAGAGGCGGATGTAAACCGTCCGGAGCTAGTCTACGGGATTGTAACGCTGGGCGGCCGCTGGTACTTTGGGACCTATCATAAGAACCAAGCGACCTGGTTCCGCCAGATGAAGAAACCGCGCAGTTACTCCATTGCGCTCAGTACGCGCGTGGCCCGGGCAGCAGTCAACATGGCTGTGCCGCAGCCGGCCGGTATCAGAGCTATCGATCCTTGCTGCGGCATCGGAACGGTAATGGTCGAAGCGCTGTCTATGGGGATAGATATTGTCGGGCGTGACATTAATCCCTTCATTGCGGCGGGAGCACGGACGAATATTGCCCATTTCGGCTTTGAAAGTGAGGTTACCCTGGGTGATATCGCTGACATAACGGAGCATTACGATGCAGCGGTTGTGGACATGCCTTATAATTTGTACTCCAGCATCACGCCGGAAGAGCAGTTTGATATTCTGGTCAATGCCCGCAGAATTGCTGACCGGGTTGTCATTGTAGCCATTGAAGCGATGGACGAAATGATCGGGGCTGCCGGGTTTGAAATTATAGACCGCTGTGTGGCCAAAAAAGGCCTGTTCTCCCGTCATTTGATGCTGTGCAGATAACTTAATCCGCAGAAACATAAAAACTTGAGTGGAGGCGCTGCTGTGATGGAAGCGAAATGGTTAACCTGGGCCAAGGAAATTCAGGGCATTGCCCAGACGGGTCTTACATACGCTAAGGATGTTTACGATATTGAGCGGTATCAGGCGCTGCGTGAGCTTAGCGTAGATATTCTGGCGAA
Source organism: Paenibacillus pedocola (assembly GCF_031599675.1). NCBI lineage: Bacteria > Bacillati > Bacillota > Bacilli > Caryophanales > Paenibacillaceae > Paenibacillus > Paenibacillus pedocola. The sequence continues at coordinate 1,492,673 of NZ_CP134223.1, forward strand.
TTATACGTTTGAGAGCAAGGAGAAGATCCGGCTCGCTTTTGCAGAGGATGAGGGATACTGTACACCAAAGGTGGATATCCGCGGCGTTATTTTTCAGGACGGGAAAATATTGCTGGTCCGCGAGAAGCTCGACGGCAACTGGGCGCTTCCCGGGGGCTGGGGGGATATCGGGCTGTCACCGAGTGAGGTGGCTGTCAAGGAGATCGCCGAAGAGTCGGGTTATCAGGCTGAAGCGGTTCGGCTGCTCGCTGTGCTGGACAAAAAGTTCCATAATCACCCGCCGGAGCCGTATCATGTATACAAATTTTTCATTCTGTGCCGGATTACAGGAGGAGAAGCAGCGGAAGGTGTAGAAACTAACGGAGTCGGCTTTTTTGGTGAAGATGAACTGCCTGAGCTGTCCCAGGAACGGAATACGGAAAAGCAGATCAAGATGCTTTTCGAATTCTTAAAAAATCCTCAAAAGCCAGTCATATTGGACTAGGGAAGTGCATATAATGTATGACAAAGTGAAATATAAGTTTTAATTAGGCAAAAACTGGTTAATAATAATTATGAAAGCCTTTACAAAAAACATCCGCTGAGCCTTTATATCTAAAAAATTATCCGGAAACATAACTTTTTGGGCCGGGCGGTCTACATTTTTTCCTCTACTGTGACGATAAGATATTTTAGGAGGGGATCGCATGGAACAAGAAGAGTTGAGACTTCCGCTTACACAGGAGAGTGTAACACGTCCTGCCGAAGGCAATATTGCTACCGGACTGGTATGGGGTATTCTGATCAGCATTCCCTTATGGATCTCAGTATTCGGCTGGATCACAGGAATCTGGCGGTAAACAGCGTCCGCAGAATTATATCCTACATGAATTGCAACTATACATTGAAGGCTGCCTCTCCGCCACGGAAGAAGCGGCCTTTTTAATTCACTGCACATATTGCTTCCACCAAAAAAAAGCTGTGCCCCTGTTTAAGGAGGGCACAGCTTTTTGCTTCTGGTTACGGCATTTGCTTCACATGCACCACACGGAAGTTCTCACACACTACTTTCATTGTGGGGTCGAAGGACATGCCGTAGCGATTAAATTCTCTTGTGAAATACACTTCGTGCTCATGCCGCCACGATTTCAGCGAACGGTCATCTTCGCCCTCGGAATAAGCGAATTCCGCAGTCACTTCATTAAAGGGGACGGTCTCGATATGCGTTGTCTCGATGATTACCCTCGGCGTACCGTCTCCATCCAGCAGGATGGAGTGGCCGCCGATAAAAGGCAGACTCAATCCCTGCTGTTCGAACAGTACCTTATTGGAGGCAGTCCCCGTCTTAATTCCTTGCAGTACCAGTTCCAGGAGCTCATTTGCCAGCCGGGGGCTGTCACCGAAGGCCCATGCACTGTCGTATTTATCCGCTGCCTCCGGGTGCTCCTCTACATATGCGTTCCAATAGTCTGCTATAGCTGTGTTTTCAGTCATTCTATTCACCTTCTCCCCTTAAATTAATTCCGCTTCGTTCATCCAGGCTGTATATAAGTCATCCAGCTGGGTCTGCGCGGCATCCCGCGAGCGCTGAAGCTCAGCCAGCTTCAGTGCATCGCTGGCGATGGAGGGCTCCAGCATCTCGGCATCTATCCGGCTCACCCGTTCTTCGGCTGCCGCGATCTCTTCCTCCCAGCGGACCGCAGTGAGCGGTTTGCGGGAGGAAGCGGGAGGAGTGGAGCTGCTGCTTCGTGCGGAATCACTTTTCGGCGGAGCGCCGGCTTTGGAACCGGCTGCCTCTGCTTCTGAAGAACGGACAGCGGCTTTCTCGCCCTGCTTCTCTTTGTAATATTCATAATTCCCTGAGAATGCATGGAACCGGCCGTCTTCAATCGACCACAGCTTGCCGAAGCAGCGGTTGATGAAATAGCGGTCATGGGATACCGCCAGCACCGTGCCGGGGAATTCCTCAAGCGCCTCTTCCAGTGCCTCTCGGGAATCGATGTCCAGATGGTTGGTCGGCTCATCAAGGATGAGCAGGTTTGGACGGCGGTGCATCAGCACCGCGAAGCGCAGCCGCGTCCACTCTCCGCCGGACAGATTGGTGATGTCCTTAAACACATCACTGCCGTAGAAGAGGAAGCGGGCAAGCTGTCCGCGGGCTTCGCCTTCCTCCAGTTCCGCCTCTTCGCGGAAATAACGCAGTACAGACAGCTTGCCGTCCTCAGGCACGGCTTCCTGGGCGAGATAGCCTACAGCTGCCCGTGAGCCCAGTGTACAGCTTCCGCTGTCCGGGGCCTCCTGGCCGAGAATCATCCGGAGCAGTGTACTTTTGCCGGCGCCGTTGCCTCCGATGAGTGCGGTGGTTTCTCCGTATCTCAGGATATCGCTGGCTCCTGTGAAGAGGACGCGGCTGCCATAGCTTTTGCTGATCTGGTCCAGGATAACGACCTGATTGCCGGTCCGGTCATCCTGCTGCAGCTGCAGATCCATCGCTTTGCGCTCCAGGACCGGACGTTTGACCTTGACCATCCGGTCCAGTGCCTTTTGCATCGAAGCGGCCCGGCGGTGAAAGGAAGGATTCGGCGGATTGGAGCGGTTGCCCCATTCGATCAGCCGTTTGATGCTTTCCTGCATCTGTTTGATTTTCTTTTGCTGCTCCTGGTAATCGGCGAACTGCTGAAGCAGCCGGGCCTCCTTCTCTATCTGATAACCACTGTAATTAGTGTGGTAGGTAATGGCTTCACCGTCTTCAATTTCAACTACCTTCCTGACGACGGCATCGAGGAAATAGCGGTCATGGGAAATGGCCAGTACGGTGCCATCATAGGTCTGGAGGTACTGCTCCAGCCATTCGATAGCCTCCATGTCCAGGTGATTGGTCGGCTCGTCGAGCAGCAGAACGTCGGGACGTCGCAACAGCAGCTCTGCAAGACCGACCTTTGTTTTCTCGCCGCCGGAGAGGGAAGCGAACACGCGGTTATATTGGGAGGCAGCGATGCCAAGGCCAGCCGCGACGCGCTGGATAGAGGAGTCGATCTCATAGCCTCCGGCCGCTTCGAATTTCTCCTGCAGGCTGCCGTATTCCTTGAGGAGCCTATTCCACGCAGCTTCTTCGCTGCCGGCATCCAGTCCCGACATTTGCTGCTCCAGCTCCCGCAGCCGGCTCTGCCACGCGAGAGGTTCGGCAAAGCTGCGCTGCAGAACGGCATAGACAGTTTCCTGAGCGTCAGCTTCTTGGATCTGTGCGAGCAGGCCGACAATACTGCCCCGGCGGATGGATATTTGTCCTTGATCCGGACGTTCTTCTCCGCTCAGCAGCCGGAAGAGAGTGGTTTTGCCGCAGCCGTTGCGGCCTATGAGGCCGATCTTTTCGCCCTGGCGGATATCGAAGGTGATGTCACTCAGTACGAGCTGGGCACCGTGGTATTTTTGAACATTTTGACATGAGATGATCATGTGTATTCTCCTTTTTAGAATGCCCTGAGCCGCTTGATCAGGATGGGGGCCGGAAAAGAACATAAAAAGGCCGCGAGGAAATTTCCCCGCGGCCTTGAACAGTTCTCCGGTCTGGTTTATCCGTTGAAGTGTGGCTGGAAAGGCATTTCACAATGGTTTAGTGTTATTAAATTCTTGTAAATGGACAGACTTCTCCCGTTGTCGGCATTTACATGAACGATGCCAGCCATAGCGATAGGCAGCCGGCTAATAACACTGTTGGTCCAATTGCGATCCATTCCTCCACACCTCCTTCGTAACAAATTTAAAGTTAGTTTAACCAATATCGGCAGAATAAGCAAGGGCAAAAGGGATTTTTTACCGCATATAACTCCGGCGGCACAAGTAGGATGTTAGGGAGCGGTGCTGGCCGCCCAAATTTCTTTTACGGGAAAGAGGAGAGACTATGGCGATTTTTAACGGGCTCCTGGGCAATGCAACCCAGGTTGAGCTAGCCGATGTACAGCGGGAATATGCGCGGATTCTGGCCCCTCAGGAGAAGATTGAACGGGCATATAAGCTAATCAGGGATATGTTTATTTTTACGGATAAACGGCTGATTCTCGTTGATAAACAGGGCGTAACCGGCAAGAAGACACAGTACCATTCTATACCCTATAAGAGTATTTCCCATTATTCCGTGGAGACGGCGGGCCACTTTGATCTGGATGCGGAGCTGTGCCTGTATGTATCCGGCAGTGCCCTGCCGCTGAAGAAGACGTTCAATAAATCGGTCAATATTTACGAGGTGCAGGCGGTGCTGTCGCAGTATATTTTGAAATGAAGGCCTGATTGTTCCGGCAGCGGCTAGACCGTATAAGGAAGCAGAAACGCTCCATAGGCAAAAGCGGCAACAATCACAAGTGCGGGATGCAGCTTCAGCCACTTCATGGCGGCAAAAGCTATTACGGCAATGATGAGTGTCTGCCAGATCCCGATGCCTTCTGCCGGACTTTTAGCCATTTGAATCGTAAGCACAGTCATCATAATAGCGATTACCGGTTGTACGAGCAGAGTCATCCCTTTTACGACAGGAGACTGTTTATATTTCTGCATGACTTGAAGCAGGATGATCAGGGCAGCGGCAGAAGGGAGGACTGTAGCAAGCAGCGCTACAATGACTCCAATCCAGCCAAAGACATCATAGCCGACGTAAGCGGCGATTTTGGTGGCAATCGGACCAGGCAAGGCATTGCCAAGCGCCAGCATATTGGAAAATTGTTCATCCGTGAGCCATCCGTAATGCGGGACTATTTCCTCATACATCAACGGAATGGAGGAGGGGCCGCCGCCATAACCGAGCAGATTAGCCATGAAAAATCCGAAGATCAGTTCTAGCCATTCCATTAGGCGGTCCCCCCCTTCTTATTCTTCCCCGCAAGTATCCGGTAATGAACCGTTCCGTAACCGAGATAGAGCACAATGACGATGGCCGGGTGCAGATGCAGTACTTCCAGCAGCACCAGCGCCAGTACGAGAAAAGCTGTTCCAATCCATTTTCCAAGCCCTTTGAAGGCTTTTTGTGCGAATTCGTACGCCATCATTCCGAGCATCACCGCTATGACGGGCGAAACGGCGGCGATCATTCCCGCCACGGTTTTGGAGCCGCTTAAATAATTGACGGCAGAGAGCAGGGCGATCATAGCGATACAACTGGGCAGGATATGCGCCAGCACGGAGAGTATGGCCCCGCGGACTCCTTTTAGCTTATAGCCGAGATAGGCGGCCATTTTGGTGGCGATCGGTCCCGGCAAGGCGTTTGCGATAGCCAGCGTCTCACCGAACTCGTCATCTGTCAGCCAGCCGTACCGGGTTACGGCATCATGCCGGATCAGCGGGATGACAGACGGGCCTCCGCCGTAGCCGAGAATTCCCGTTCTGCACATCGCCACCGCAAGCTGCACATATTCATTATTGGTCGATTTCACGGGACTCCCCCTAAAAGTTTAGAAGCTTAGTCTGAGTTTGACTCATTCTATAACAACTGGTATTAGGGCAACTACTGCACATGCCGTATTTGCGTAAATCTTTGTGCATGGCTCACAAAAACAGACCGGCTGAATTTGAGTTTGCCCTTAACACATTGACAGGGGAATTTACTGTACGGTTAAATGACACTAACCTTAAGCGTTTCACGAAATGGAGATGGGTGCATGACGACAGGGCCAGTAATCGGCACAAAAACAATGGTGGTCAGCCCCCATTACCTGGCTTCCGCGGCCGGGGCGGGAATCCTGCAAAAAGGGGGCAATGCCTTTGATGCGGCGGTAGCGGTCAGTGCAACGCTCGCCGTAGTCTATCCGCATATGACCGGGCTTGGCGGCGATGCCTTTTGGCTCACCTACAGCGCCGGCGAAGGGCGCGTCCGGGCCTACAACGGCAGCGGACGATCCGGCTACGGCGTCCGCAGGGACCGTTATGCCGGGGAGGCGGCCATTCCCCGGCGGGGGATCCGCAGCGCCATTACGGTGCCCGGAATGGCGGACAGCTGGGCGGCGGTCCAGCGCCAGTACGGCCGCCTGACCTTCGCGGAGGTGCTGGAGCCGGCGATCGGCTACGCCTCCGCAGGGTTTCCGCTGTCGCAGGATCAGCACGGGGGCAGCATCTTAGCCGGAGCCGCGCTGACGCCCGAGGCGGCGGCGATCTATCTTCCCGGCGGACGGCCTCCGGCTGTCCACGGGAAGTTCGTGCAGACGCAGCTTGCCGGGACGCTGCGTCTGCTTGCGGCAGGCGGACGCGACGCCTTCTATAAGGGGGCAATTGCGCAGGATATAGCCAATTATATGCATGCCGCCGGCGGGTATCTCACCCGTGATGATTTTGCCGATCATCACGGGGAATGGGTGGACCCCGTCTCCACCGATTATCACGGGCATACCGTTTATCAGGCGCCGCCCAACTCACAGGGCTTTGCGGCACTGATGGCACTGAATATACTGGAGCACTTTGATTTCGGGAATATCGAACAGGGTTCCTACGAGTATTATCACCTGCTGGCGGAGGCTTTGAAGCTGAGCTTCCGTGACCGGGATCTGGTGCTTACCGATCCGGCATTCCGTCCGGTCCCGCTGGACCGGCTGCTGGATAAGCAGTATGGCGGGCAGCTTGCGGCATCCATCTCTATGCAGCGGGCTGCAGCGCTGGGCAGCGAGCCGATTGGCCGGGATACGGCCTATGCCGCTGTAGTAGACGGCGAGGGCAATGCGGTGTCGTTCATACAAAGTCTTTATTTTGAATTCGGATCAGGCGCTGTGGCTGGAGAGACGGGGATTCTGCTGCAAAACCGCGGCTCCTTTTTCTCGCTCGATCCTGCACATATCAATACGCTGGAACCGCATAAGCGTACGTTCCACACGCTTATGCCGGCTATGGCCTGTAAGGACGGCAAGCCAGTCTTTCTCTATGGCACACAAGGCGGAGAAGGGCAGCCGCAGACCCAGACGATGCTGCTGACGCGGATGCTGCATTACGGCATGGATCCGCAGGAGGCGGTGAATGCACCGCGGTTCGTATGGGGCAGAACCTGGGGAGAACCGACGCAGGAGCTGAAAGTGGAGAAGCGCGTGGGGCAGCATGTGCTTGATGAACTGGCCGCAGCCGGCCATATGGTCCGGCAGGCCGGAGAATATGACGGCATCATGGGCCATGCGCATGCCATCGCCATTGACGGCAACGGCTACCGCAGCGGAGGGACTGATCCGCGCTGCGATGGTGCCGCCATTGGCTGGTAGGGCATTGCTTCGGCATATGAATCAGATCCCCGTTCGGTCCGGGAGGAAAGGAGAGGAAGGGATGGTCCTTAATAATCAACATGGCGCTTTCATTGTCCCGGAGCTTGAAGTAACCGGCCGGAAACAGGGCGTGTTAGAAGGTCTTAGTTTTGCTGTAAAGGATGTGTTCGCCGTAGCCGGACACAGCTCTTCCGCCGGGAATCCCGACTGGCTCCGCAGCCATGAAGCGTCTGCAGCCCATGCGGCTACGGTGCTTAAACTGCTGGAGGCCGGAGCGTCTTTGCGCGGAGCTGCCCATACGGATGAGCTGATGTATAGTCTGGGCGGTGAGAATTACCACTACGGCACACCGCTTAACCCGCGCGGACCTGGCCGGATACCGGGCGGTTCCTCGAGCGGCTCTGCAGTGGCGGTAGCCTCCGGCGAAGCGGATTTCGCGCTCGGCACGGACACGGGCGGTTCGATCCGTGTTCCCTCGTCCTATTGCGGGGTGTATGGCTTTCGGCCGACGCATGGTGTGGTGGAGATGGACGGGGTGATTCCGCTGGCCCCTGGGTTTGACACGGTGGGCTGGATTGCGGACAGCCCGGAATTATTGCTGCGGATAGGCAAGGTACTGCTCGGTACGGAGCAGGTGCCATTACAGCAGAATAGTTACAGAATGAGCAAACTGTTCATCCCTGCGGATTGCTGGGCGCTGGCAGAAACGGCATGCTCCGAATTCCTTGAGCAAGGACTCCACCGGCTGCGAGCGGGAGCAGATGAAACGCTGGAAACGGTTATTTCAGCGGAAGGCTTGAAAACCTGGATGGATGTGTTCAGGGAGCTGCAGGGTACAGAAATCTGGGCCACCCATGGAGCGTGGATTGAGCAGGAGCAGCCGGTCTTTGGCCCGGACATTGCTGCACGCTTCACCTGGGCGGCAACCATTGCCGGGGAAGATCACAGCCGTTCGATATCCCTGCGGCAGGAGATTACGGCCAGGCTGCGGGATCTGCTTGGGGAAGACGGATGTCTGGTCATCCCTACGGTTCCCGGACCAGCGCCGCTGCGCGGCGGTGATCTGCAGCAGCTGGAACTGAACCGCAGCGGAGCGATGATGCTCTGCTGTATTGCGGGGCTGGCGGGACTGCCGCAGATCACGCTGCCGGTTCATGGCCCCGGCGGACTGCCGCTGGGACTGTCTGTCATCGGCGGTTACGGCCAGGATCACCGCCTGCTCTCATGGGTCCGGCAAAATTGGAATTAGAAGCAAATAAACGTTGGCATACACGGCTTCCGTCTCTGCGTAATCACGCGGGAACGGAAGTTTTTTATTCATCCCTCACACTCCGCGCTATTTCGGGCTCCCCTCCATTATCCGTTCATAAGCCAAACGCAGCGCCAGAATGTGGACCCGTCAGCAAATAGAAGTGCAATCGTTAATATTTTGTGACATACGTAATATTATCTAACATAATATACGGAAGATTTAAACTTTCTCTTTCAATAAGGGGTCATTTTATCTATAATGTTACATAAAGTAACATAAAGACCGAACGATAATAAATGAACCTATTTGAGGAGGGGTGGCATGCATCTTACCGTTGAAGAAGCGTTGTCCATTTATCCTTTATCCGAAGCAAAACTTATAGCCGGAGCTAAGGGGAAACACAGAATTGTGAAGTCGATTAATGTGATGGATGCGCCGGATATTTCGGACTGGATTAAAGAAGGGGAAATGCTGCTGACAACAGCCTATTTGATCAAGGACAGCCTGGAGGATGCGTCTGCACTGCTGCACACCCTGAACCGCCGCGGTTCTTCCGCCTTGGGCATCAAGTTAGGCCGCTTCTGGGATACGGTCCCGGAGGAGCTGATCGCTGAAGCGGAGACGCTGAATTTCCCGCTGATTGAGCTGCCGTTCCAGTTTACGTTCTCCGATCAGATGAACGGGCTGTTTCGTGCAGAACTGTCGCGCAGCACCAGTATGCTGCAGAGCATTATGGATAAGCAGCGCAAGCTGATGCGCTTCGCGCTACGCTCCGGACGGAGCCGCCCGCTGTTCGAGTCGGTATCCGAGGTAATTGGCTACCCCCTTGCAGTTGTAAGCGCCCGGGGAGACGCGGTGTACAATAATTCGGAGTACGAAGACCGACAGCTGCTGGAAGGCTGGCCTTGGCAGAACCGCAATCAGCGTTTTCGCATCAGTGACAAAACAGGCCTGCGGATACCGTTAATGCAAGGGGAGAAATGCTCCGGCTACCTGTTGTACTGTCCGATTGACCCGCTGCTGCTGCCTGTGGAAGAGAGCTTATTTGTCCAGGGAGCTGAACTTATTTCCTTTCATATTCATTCCGGTTATGAAGATTATTTTGAGCATGCCGAGCACCGTGAATTCAGCAGTCTCCTGCGCCGGTGCCTGAAGGGCGGATTGTCCTGCAGCGAGCTGTCCCAGGCCGCAGTCAAGCTGGAAGTGACACTTTTGCATTCCCCTTTTCAACTGGTGCTTACCGATACAGCCGCTATTGGAGATGACCGGCAGGGGGAACTGCTCCGGCTGAAGGAGGAATATGCGGAGCATCCTGCCCTGCGGGAGCTGAATGCCATTCATGTCATCATGGATGAGGGGGTAGTATCACTGTTGCCGGTTAGCCAGCACAGCCCTGAACAGTTTCGTGCTCTGATAAATGAATGTTTTCACAATTTGAAGCTTGATAAAACGTACTATCCCCGGGCGGCAGTTAGCAGTATTAAGGTGAAGCCGGAAGGACTGAAGGAGGCTTTTGCCGAGGTAAGGGAATGCATGTCGATGGCCCGGCAGTGGGGGGCGTACGGGAATGTGGTGCATTACCGCCAGCTTGAGCTGCATCTCCTGCTGGGCCAGATTCCGACGGATACGATGGAAAAGTATATTAACGGCAACCTGCGCGGGCTGCTCAGCCGGGAGCCGGAATACGTCAAGGAGATGCTCCATACGCTGGAGGTATATCTGGACAATGATGGACATGTGAACGAAACCGCCAAAAAACTGTTCATTCACCGCAACACTGCCACTTACCGGATTGAGAAGTTAAGTGAGCTTCTGGATGTCGATTTCAAAAAAATCAATGACCTGATGAGGCTAAAGCTGGTATTCGTATTCCGCAAAATGCTGGAACGCGACTAAGTCCTCCGTATTGCTGAGGAGTTAATCCCAATTACAACAGGCGCTGCCGAAAGGAGTGGAGAGCTTTGAAAATAGCCGGTATTTATCTGGCGGCAGGACAGAGCAGACGAACGGGCGTGTCGAAGTCATCGCTGAAGCTGTCCCCGGAGGTCTCGCTTAGGAGTGTCGTGCTCAGTGAGCTTGACCGCTGCGCTCTTGAACCGCTGGTGGTTGTCGTTCGTGCAGATGATCAATTGGAATGGCTGCCTCCTGCCGGTGAACAGCGCGTAAGACGTACCGAAACCTGCCTGACCGCTCATTTGGGACTTTCCTTTTCCCTGCGCTGCGGGCTGAATGCGATTCTGCCGATGCAGCCTGATGCTGTGGTTGTGGCTCTTGCTGATCAGCCGTTTATTACGGCATCACTTGTGAACCGGTTGATCGGTACTTTTGAGCGGAATCCGGGACTCGATTATGTGACCAGCACCCATGAAGGAATGGTGATGCCGCCCGCTCTTTTTTCCAGAGGAATGTTTACTGTCCTGCAAGGGCTGGACGGTGATAAGGGGGCGGCAGAAATTCTGTATTCGGCTGAATATAAAGGGGTTGTTCTGGAACCGGATGCCGTCCGCCTTTTCATGGATAACGGTACGCCGTTTGATTCAGGGCCAATCCGGAAGGAATGGAGTGTTCGTGGAGAAAGCTGACATCAAGAAGATGTGTTTCCAGATAAATGTTATAAAATATCACATATTTTAAGTATAATTTATCTCGATTTAGTGCATTAGGCACAAAAAAAATAGAACTTCTTATTACAAGGCACAAACGTATGTTATATAAATTTACGTGAACGTCCGGTCTCAGTATAGTAGAGATACATTAATGGTTACAGCCATTATGAGAGATTTCCTGGAGGAGGAGAATTATGAAAAGAAGGGGTCAGGGATTTACGCTAAGCTTTGTGCTTGTGTTCCTGCTCGCGGTGGTACTGGCGGGCTGCGGAAGCAATAACAACGCGGCTACGAACACAGCTGCTACGGAGGCGCCGGCGGCAACGAATGCGGGAACAGCAACAGAGGCGACAGCAACAACAGAGCCGGCTGCAAAGAAGCCGACGGTTGCTTTTGTCTACATCGGACCTCCGGGTGACGGCGGGTATACGTATCAGCATGATCAAGGCCGTCTGTACATGGAGAAAGAGCTGGGCATTACTGCAGATACTGTTGAGAACGTTCCGGAAAGCGCGGATGCTGAGCGGATCATCACGGAGCTTGCTCAGAACCACGATATTGTATTTACGACAAGCTTCGGATATATGGATTTTACGCTTAACGTAGCTAATAAATTTCCGAATGTGAAGTTTATGCATGCTTCCGGCTACAAAACAGCAGCAAACATGGGAACTTACTTCGGGAAAAATTATCAGGGCAGCTATTTGTCAGGGATTGCAGCCGGCAAAATGACCAAGAACAACCAGCTTGGTTATGTAGGAGCTTTCCCGATCAGCGAAGTTATTTATAACCTTAATGCCTTTACGCTGGGCGCCCAAAGTGTAAATCCTGATGTGAAGGTCAGCGTAGTATGGACCAACACATGGTATGACCCTGCAACGGAACGTCAGGCCGCAATCAGCCTTTTGGATAAAGGTGCAGATGTACTGATGGCTTATCAAGATTCTCCTGCAACACTCCAGGCAGCACAGGAACGCGGCGCATTTGCCGGAGGCAATGACTCCGATATGGGCAAATACGCTCCAGACAACTATTTGACCAACCCGGTATGGAACTGGGGTCCTTATTACACCAAGGTGGTTCAGTCCGTAATGGATGGAACCTGGACCAATGAACAATATTCCGGCGGCATGGACGATAAGATGGTCGATATTGCACCATTCGGCAACAAGGTTCCGGATGATGTAAAGGCCCTGGTAGAAGATGCTAAGGCTAAGATTATCAGCGGCGAGCTGGATGTATTTACTGGCCCGATCTCCGATAACCAAGGCAAAGAACAGGTTAAGGCAGGCCAGACACTGACCCTTGAGGAAGTACTGGGTATGAACTGGCTGGCAAAGGGTGTAGAGGGCACAATCCCGCAATAATGCCTTACTCCTAATTTCATAATGCATGTCTTTATGGGTGGGGCGGGTTCCGTTAAGGTGGAACCTTCCCCACCCGTACTACAACTATAAGGAAAGGAGCATCCCAAAATGCAGGACCATTCGGTTGAAATGCGCGGGATTGTGAAGAAATTCGGTTCTGTAACGGCAAGCGATCAAGTCGATTTTTCGGCAAACGCGGGTGAGGTTCACGCGCTGCTTGGTGAGAACGGAGCAGGTAAGAGCACAGTCATGAGCATGCTGTCAGGTGTATACCGGGCGGATGAAGGCGAAATTCTGATCCATGGCCAGACTGCCAGAATCCGTTCCCCTAAGGATGCAGCACTCATGGGAGTCGGTATGGTATTTCAAAACTTCAGACTGGTGCAAAGTCTCACGGCAGCGGAAAATATCGTGCTTGGCGAAAAGTCGTCTTTCTGGCGGGGAAGTAAGTGGATCAAGCATAAGCATGAAGAAATTGAGGCGCTGGGAGAACAGTTTGGATTGAAATTTCCGGTTGACCGTCCGATCTGGCAATTGTCCGTAGGTGAACAGCAGCGTGTGGAAATCGTCAAGACACTGTACCGGGGGGCAGATATTATTATTTTGGATGAACCCACCTCAGTGCTTACTCCGGGAGAAGCGGAGCAGCTGTTTGAAACACTGCGGGTGATGAAGCAGGCGGGCAAGACGGTGATTATGACTACGCATAAAATGAAAGAAGTGATGGCTTCTTCCGACCGTATATCCGTAATGCGCAAAGGAAAGATGATTGCTACGCTGGCTACGGCGGATACGGATGAGCTGGAACTGGCCCGGCTGATGGTGGGCAGAGAGGTAACGATCAGCCGCCAGGAACGGGAAGTGACACAGGGTGAGCCTCTGCTTATCGTCAATCAGCTCGATGTTTCGGCTGATCATGGCCGTAAAGCCCTCGACAAATTGTCGCTTAAGGTATGTGAAGGTGAGATTGTCGGGGTTGCCGGAGTGGCCGGGAACGGGCAGAAGGAGCTGGCAGAAGTACTTACAGGGCTTAGAACCTGGAAGAACGGCGAGATTATTTTTGATGGCAGTAAAGTGACGACTGCTTCGGTCAGAGGTGCCATCGATTCAGGGATATCCCATGTGCCGGAGAACCGGATGAAGAGCGGTCTGGCCGGGCGGCTGGGCTCGGTGGATAATTTGCTGTTCAAGTCCTACCGCAGTGAAGAGCATTCCAAATTCGGCTTTTTGAAAGCGGCAAAGAACCGTCTATGGTCCCAGGAGCTGGTCCAGCGCTTTAATGTGAAAACACCTGAGCTCGATACACCGGTCCAGCAATTATCCGGCGGCAATCAGCAGAAGCTGCTGTTTGCCCGTGAGGTCAGCCATAAGCCGAAGCTGATGGTTGCTGTTCACCCTACGCAGGGTTTGGATGTAGGAGCTACGGCCGGGGTTCATGAGCTGCTGATGGAGCTGCGGAGTTCCGGCAGCGGTGTGCTGCTGATCTCCGAGGATCTGGATGAGCTGCTGCAGCTGTCCGACCGGATTCTGGTTATATACAACGGCACAATCATCGGTGAAAGCGATCATGAGCACGCGGACCGAGAACAAATCGGTCTGATGATGGCCGGAATCAGGCACAGGGAGGGGAGTGCGGTATGAGTCCGAAAAATGGAAGTAATGCTGCAGCGGCAGTACTGGAGCCAGCTCCGGCTAAGCCCGGTAAACGGTTCCCGCTGCGGCTGGAATACGATTCAAGCCGTACCCGCTCACCGTGGTGGTCACCGATTCTGTCCGTTATTCTGGCACTTCTGCTATGCGCGATATTTATTGCCGCTAACGGGATGAGTCCGGTTACGGTATATGAAAAGATGTTTAAAGGGGCATTTGGTACCTCCTACGGCTTCACAGAAACAATGGTAAAAGCGATCCCGCTGCTGCTGTGCGGTCTGGGTATCGCTGTCGCTTACCGGATTTCCGTCTGGAACATCGGGGCCGAAGGACAGCTGACCGTCGGCGCGATGGCGGCTACGGCGGTTACGATTTATTTTCCTGATCTGCCATCCTTCTGGTCCATAACGCTGATGCTGGTGTTCGGTGTAATGGCAGGGGCGCTATGGGGATTGATGACAGCTATTCCCCGGACGCATTTCGGAGTCAACGAGCTGATTACTTCATTGATGCTGAACTATGTGGCGCTGCTGGCTCTGGATTATGTGGTGTTCGGACCCTGGAAGGATCCGAAGGGCTTCAACTTCCCGGGATCACCGATGTTTACGGCTGCCCAGTCCTTACCTGTTCTTGGGACGACAAGACTGCATATCGGGCTGATTTTTGGGCTTGTCGCGGTAGTCATCTATTATCTGATGGTTAAATTTACCCGCTGGGGCTATGAGCTGCGGCTGATTGGGGCCAATCCCACGGCTGCACGTTATGCGGGGATTCATATTAAACGGCATATTATTATCGTGATGCTGATCAGCGGCGGGCTGGCCGGAATTGCCGGTATGGCTGAGGTTTCCGGAGTGACGCACAAGCTGATGCAGGGAATTTCACCCGGCTACGGCTACACCGCTATTATCGTTGCCTGGCTTGCCAAGCTGAACCCGCTCGGTCTTATCATCACCTCTGTTCTATTCGGAGGACTGATCGTCGGCGGCTATAGTGTACAGACCATTGGACTGCCTTCGTCAATTTCTGAAATGCTGCAGGGCTCGATCCTGTTCTTCCTGATAGCCGGCGATATGATTCACCGTTTCCGCGTACGCCGGAGCGTATAAGCAGCGCCTTTCAACCTATCAGAACGTATATTATCGCGGGGATTTTGAGAAGGGAGTTTACCTATGGATTTCACTACACAGTTATTAATAGCCGCAATCTCTGCCGGAACCCCGCTGCTGCTGGCTACGCTGGGAGGTATTCTGAACGAACGTGCGGGCATAATCCAGCTCGGCGCAGAGGGACTGATGCTGATGGGGGCAGTGACTACCTGTATCGTCTACATCCGCAGCGGCAATCTCCTGCTGGCGCTCCTTACGGCTATAGCGGTCACCGCAGTGCTCGGAATGGTGCATTCGTTCCTCTGTGTGACGCTGCGGGCGAACCAGACGATGTCCGGGCTTGCCATGACCCTGTTCGGCAGCGGCCTCAGCGCTTATCTGGGCAAGTCGATCAGCGGGCTGCCGCTGCCGGGGACTTCGCCTAAGCTGAACCTCAGCTGGCTGAACGGGATACCGGTCATCGGGGATATTTTCGGCCGGATGGATTATTTAACCTGGTTCAGCCTGCTGCTGGTACTGGTGCTGCATCTGCTGATCCATCACACCTCCTGGGGGCTGCATCTGCGGGCCGTAGGGGACAGCCCGGCGACTGCCGATGTTATGGGCATCCGTGTGCAGCTGATCCGCTACAGCTATGTAACGGCTGGTGCTGCACTAATTGGCTTAGCGGGGGCGGATATGGTGCTGGCTTACGCGCCGACCTGGAATGAAGGCCTTACGGCCGGCCGCGGCTGGATTGCCGTCGGGCTGGTTATCTTCGCCAGATGGAATCCACTGCGCGCACTCTTCTGCGCTTATTTCTTCGGTGCACTCGATTCGCTCGGCTTCCGCATCCAGCTGCTGGGCAGCGTGGTTCCGTCTTATTTCCTCAAGATGATTCCTTATATCGTAACGATTCTGGTGCTGATGTATCTCGGCTACCGCAACCGCAACAAGCCTTCGGGCACCCCGGAATCGCTGGGCACACCTTATGTCCGTGAGCAGCGGTTCTAAGATAAAGAAAGCAGGCAGGTAATAGAGACTTCACTTATCGTTTGGTGCTATAATCGTTCCAATCTTCCATTTCTTGTAGTTCGAACATCTAACCAGCAGAGAAATCGGTATTTCCGGCGCAGAGTAAAAGTAGATGACTTGAATACAGCAAATGGACTTTTTTTACCCTTTTACAGAGAATATTATTGAATCAATAGAAAAATATGTATAAACGGGCGAAAGCGGGGCGGGAATATGAGCGCAGAAACGAATTCATTAACAATAGACAAAATTAACGGAATGGACAAAGAACAGTTTGTGACGGCACTTGGCGGAATCTTCGAACATTCACCCTGGGTGGCAGAGGGAGCTTACCAGCATGGTCCTTTTCATTCAGTGGAAGAGCTGCACAGTGTGATGCTGGAGACGGCACGGAGTGCGCCGCACAGCCAAATTGAGGCCCTGCTTAGATCTCATCCCGATCTGGCAACGAGACTTCAGGTTACCCCGCTGTCAGCGGCGGAGCAGCAGGGAGCGGGCCTGGACCGGCTGACGCCTGAGGAGTTCAAACTGCTCACGGAACTAAATGCGGCATATACGGAGAAATTCAGTTTTCCGTTTATTCTGGCCGTACGCGGCAAAAACAAGGATGACATCATTAAGGCGATCGGGGAACGGGTTAACCGTCCGTTAGAAGAGGAATGGGAGCAGGCACTTCATGAAATCGGCAAAATCACCGGCTTCCGGCTGCATGATCTGCTGCCTGAGACTGAGGGGACCGAGTCATGAGCGGCCGACTTACCACCCATGTGCTGGACCTGGCCCGGGGAGTGCCGGCGGCCGGGATGGCACTGGAGCTCTGGAAGCTTGACGGAGCTGCCGGCGAGCTGTTGCGGGAAACGGTGACGAACAGCGACGGCAGACTGGATATCCCGCTGCTGGCGGGTAGCGAGCTTGCTCCCGGCAGCTATGAGCTGCTGTTTATGGCCGGGGACTATTTTCGCGGCAGCAATCCGGCAGATAAAGGCGCTGAGGGAGCCGAAGAAGGTCCCGGTGTTCTTTTTCTCGAACAGATTCCGATCCGCTTCAACATAGTCAATCCCGCAGAGCATTATCATGTTCCGCTGCTAGTGGCTCCGGGAGGGTACAGCACATACCGGGGAAGCTGATAATACTTAAAAAACAATTATATAGATTGAACTTGAAGATCCACATGTAGGGAAAAGAGGCGGAAGGGAATTTTGGAACTGTAGGAGCGAGAGCGTCCGCCTTTGTCTTCGGATTTCTACCGCTAATAGCGGCTATTATCAAAAAATGGGAAGACAACAGCGGCAGGAAGTCCAAACATTCCCTGTAGTCCCGCCAATCCCAAAATAGAATAATCACAAGCTCAATTATATAGATGGCCGGAGGTGACCGATTCATGAAGGAAACGTATGAGCTTATCATCAAGAATGGGGACGTAGTGCTGCCCGGAAAAGTACGCAAGCTGGACATCGCTGTGAAGAACGGAAAGATTGCCGCGCTGGGCGAGAAGCTGCCGGTTTATCCGGACACCCGGGTCATCGATGCGGAGGGACAGTATGTGCTGCCCGGCATGATCGATATGCATGTTCATTTTAATGAGCCGGCGCTGGGCCATTGGGAGGGCTTCCGCAGCGGTTCGGCGGCGCTTGCTGCGGGAGGCTGTACCTGTTATGCGGATATGCCCCTGAACGGCAATCCGCCTACTGTGAATAAAGCCGCACTGGAACTCAAAGCGGAGGCAGCGACCGGCAACTCAGCCGTGGATTATGTGCTGTGGGGCGGGCTGGTTCCCGGCAATCTCGAGGACCTGGAGGAGCTGGCGGCAGCCGGTGTTACCGGCTTCAAGGCGTTCATCTCCAATCCCGGAGGCGAAGGAGAAGGGCGTTTCCGGGAGGTGGATGATGACACCCTGTTCCAGGGGATGAAAAAAATCGCCGGGCTCGGCGGCATTCTTGCCCTGCATGCGGAGAGCGAAGAGATCACCGCAGTGCTGTCAGCTGATGCTGTACGCAACGGCCGGACCACTGCACGTGATTTTGCCGCTTCCCGTCCGGCGGAAGCTGAGCTGGAGGCCGTGGCGAGAGCGCTGCTGTACAGTGAACGCACTGGCTGCAGGCTGCATTTTGTGCATATTAGCACCGCAGCTGCGATTAACATGATCCATGAAGCCAAGGTCCGCGGGCTGGATGTGTCTGCGGAAACCTGCCCCCATTACCTGGTTCTGAGCGAGAACAGCCTGGAAGAGCTGGGAGCGCTGGCTAAATGCGCGCCGCCGCTGCGCAGCCCGGAGGAGCAGGAAAAGCTGTGGACGGTGCTGGCAGACGGCCGGATCGAGCTGATCGCCTCGGATCATTCCCCTTGTCCGCCTGAGCTTAAGCTTGATCCCGGGCTGAACTTTTTTGAAGCCTGGGGCGGTATTTCCGGGGCGCAAAGCAGCCTCGAGCTGATGTTCCACGAAGGGGTCAATGTACGTGGCCTGCCGGTTACGCAGATTGCCGCGCTGCTGTCAGAGCAGCCGGCCCGGCGTTTCGGGCTGGACCGCCGCAAAGGCTCGATCAAGCTTGGGCTGGATGCGGATCTGGTGTTGCTGAACCCGAACCATACTTACACCTTGAAGGCGGAGGATCTCCTGTACCGTCATAAACATAGTCCCTATACCGGTATGACTTTATCCTGCAAGGTTACGGCTACGATCAGCCGCGGAGCGGTCGTATACACCTCCTCAGACGGGCTGCTGATTAATGACGGCGGCCAGTGGCTGCGGGTAAATGAAGGGCAGCCTTCATTATGACAACGCCGACGATTCAAGCACCAGCGCTAGAGATGATGGAGCTGCTGGAGGAGCTTGCGGCCTTCAGCGCTCCGGGACCCGGAATCTCCCGGCTTCTGTATACTCCCGAATGGCTCCGGGCGCAGCAGTTCCTGCAGGAGAGGATGGCTGCACTGGGGATGGAGGTAAGGCGTGATGAGGTCGGGAATGTCTATGGAAGATTTGCAGGCTCGCAGACAGCCGATAAAGTCATATTAACCGGCTCACATATTGATACCGTTCTGAACGGAGGGAAATATGACGGTGCATACGGGATTGCTGCTGCCGTAACTGCATTGCATTATTTATGGCAGACCTTCGGGCAGCCGCTGCGGACCGTGGAGGCAGTAGCCTTTTGCGAGGAAGAGGGCAGCCGGTTTCCGCTCACCTTCTGGGGCTCGGGCAATGTCACCGGGCTGTACGACGGAAGTGAAGCAGACAGCTGTGCCGACTCCGGAGGAGTGACGGTAACTGCGGCGATGGAAGCTTGCGGATTGGGACGTATAACCGGGAAGGGTCCCCGCAGAAAGGATATCGGCGCGTATGTTGAGCTGCATATCGAACAGGGGATCGTACTGGAGAGATCGGCCTTGGAGATTGGAATCGTTGAAGCTATCGCCGGACAAAGGCGCTTTGTAGTGAGAGTTGGCGGTACCGCGAACCATGCCGGCACAACCCCGATGGGGTTGCGGCGGGATGCGCTGGCGGGTGCTGCAGAGATGCTGCTGGCGCTGGAGCAGGCAGCGGTCCAGACCGGTGATCCGCTGGTAGCAACCTGCGGGAAGCTTGAGGTGTACCCGGGTACGCCTAATGTAATACCCGGTGAGGTGCAGTTTACGCTGGACATCCGCCATAGCGAAGCTGAGCAGCTGGAGCACTTTTGTAGCGGTATTCAGGCACATTTCAATAGGATCGCCGAAAGCCGCGGGCTGACTTTGGAGCTCACAGCAACCTTAGCTACCACTCCTGCACCTATGGATGAGGGGCTGAAGGGGCTGCTGGAGCAGATCAGCCAACAGCAGGGGAGAAGCTTCCGCACGATGGTTAGCGGAGCAGGCCATGATGCCCAGCTCTTCGCACCCCTATGTCCTACAGCAATGATTTTTGTGCCGAGCCGGGCAGGAATCAGCCATTCTCCGGATGAATATTCTTCACCGGAAGAGCTGGCTGCCGGATTGAATCTGTTAACGGCCATATTATATGAGCTGGCTTATAAAGAAAGCTGAACATCAGAGGGAGAGGTTCTCATGAAGCGGTACGAAGATTTGTCGCCGTCCTTGCGGTGTATAATGACCCCGGGACCGGTGGAGGTCGATCCGCGCGTGCTGCGGGCGATGTCTTTTCCGGTGCTGGGCCAGTTTGATCCTGAATTTACCGATATTATGAACGAAACCATGGGGATGCTGCGTGAGCTGTTCGCTACAAACAATAAATGGGCTTTTCCGGTCGACGGCACTTCGCGTTCCGGTATTGAAGCGGTGATGGTCAGTTTAATCGCGCCCGGCGACCGGGTGCTGATTCCGATCTTTGGCCGGTTCGGCCATTTGCTGCACGAAATCGCTGAACGCTGCGGGGCAGAGGTCTATACCATTGAGAAAGCCTGGGGCAGTGTGTTTGCTCCGGAGGAAGTGATCTCCGCGATCCAAAGCTTTAAGCCGGATGTAGTAGCTATTGTTCACGGGGAAACCTCCACAGGCCGGGTGCAGCCGCTGGCTGAGATCGGGCAGGCCTGCCGTGAGCAGGATGCCCTGCTCATCGTGGACGCCGTTGCGACAATCGGCGGTGTGCCGGTGGAGACCGATGCCTGGAAGCTGGACGCTGTCATCGGCGGTACACAGAAGTGCCTGTCGATTCCCTCCGGGATGGCGCCGGTTACGTATAATGAGCGGGCGGAAGCCAAGCTGCTAAAGCGCAAGCAGGTAGAACGCGGGCTCAGAACAGGGGAGTTCGAAGCGGGGGAGCTGCCTCCTGTGCGAAGCAATTATTTTGACTTAAGCATGCTGCAGGATTACTGGAGTCCGCAGCGGCTGAATCATCATACGGAGATGACTTCGATGCTCTATGCACTGCGTGAAGGGCTGCGGCTGGTGCTTGAGGAAGGCCTTCAGGCACGGCATGCCAGACATGCGCTGCATGAAGAGGCGCTTACAGCCGGACTAACGGCGATGGGCCTGGAGCTGTATGGCGATCCGCAGTGCAAGCTGACTGTTGTTACCTGTGTGCGGATTCCGGAGGGGATCGACGGGGAGTCTGTACGCAGCATGCTGCTTAACCGCTTTGGTATCGAGATTGCCAGCTCTTTCGGGCCGCTCAAAGGACAAATTTGGCGCATTGGCACGATGGGCTTCAGCTGCCGTGAAAATAATGTGCTGCGGGTACTTGGAGCGCTTGAGGCAACACTTTTGCGGCATGGGCATCCTCTTCCCGCCGGCCTCGGTGTCCAGGCGGCACTTGACGTATATGAGGCAAAAGTAAGATAATCGTCTGAATAGGCAACGGGACAAAAACAAATGCAATAAGGCCGCCCGGCTGAGCCGGACGGTTCAGGCATTACCCAGGAAACGGCTTGCGTCCCGCAAAGGGGCGGCATAGCCGTTTTTATTAAAATATAAATAAATCGGAGGGAGTGGAAGTCATGACGTTTAAAAGAAAACCGCTTGCGGATTGTGTGCCTGAGCTTGTGGCTACAGCCCGCGGCGATCAGCCGGCATCTCTGGTCATCACGGGAGGAAAGCTGGTTAATGTGGTTTCGGGGGAGATATTAGAGGGGATGTCTGTTGCGGTACAAGGGGGACGCATTGCCTATGTCGGCAAGGACGTCTCTCATACGATTGGTGAAGGTACCAAGATTATTGATGCAGCCGGCAAATATATTGCTCCCGGATTACTTGACGGACATTGCCATATCGAAAGCACACAGCTGACCGTTACCGAATTTGCCCGTGCGGTGCTGCCGATGGGAACGACAGGCGGATTCTTTGACGCGCATGAAATCGCCAATGTGTTCGGACTGAAGGGGATTAAGCTGATGCTCGATGAAATGCGCGGCACACCGCTTGCCGCGTATATGCAGGTAGCTTCCTGTGTACCTTCGGCAGGGGCGGAGTTTGAAACAACCGGCGCCTCGCTTGGACCGGCGGAAATTGCCGAAGCCTATACCTGGGGCGAGGATGTCATCGCACTTGGTGAAGTCATGAACTTCCCGGGCGTGGTATATGGCGATGATAAAATGATCGGCGAAATCCAGGCGACACTCCGCGCAGGCAGATATGTTGATGGGCATTTCACCTGGCCGTCCAGCGACTGGAGACTTCCGGTTTATGCTGCCGCCGGCGTAACCGGCGACCATGAATGTGTAACGGCTGAGGATGTCATCGAACGTGTCCGTCTGGGGATGTATGCCAAAATGCGCCGCGGCTCCGCCTGGCATGATGTAGCGAAGACGATCACTGCGCATACGGAACACGGGCTGGACCCGCGCCGGATGATGCTGGTCACGGATGACCGCAGCTCGGAATCGCTGCGCGACGAAGGACATATGGATTTTGTCGTACGCCATGCGATCTCTCAAGGGGTAAAGCCGGTTATCGCCTTCCAGATGGCGACCATTAACACCGCTGAGCGCTTTGGCGTAGCCCGTGATATCGGCTCGGTTACGCCGGGCTCCTGTGCGGATATTATTTTGCTGGACGGCAATCTGGCCGATGTCCATGTAGTAACGACAATAGCTGCTGGTGTGGTGGTGGCGGAGAACGGCATTATGACAGCTGAGCTTCCGGCTTATACCTATCCTCAGGAGGTACGGTCTTCGGTTCATCTGCAGCAGCTTCCGGTGCCGGAAGACTTTGTGATCCATGCTCCGGTGGAGTCGGGCAGCCTCGCTACACGGGTAATCAAGGTCATCGAGAATCATGTGGAGACAGAAGAACTGATCGTGCAGCTGCCGGTGGAGAACGGGGTGCTGCAGGTCGGAAACGGCCTCTGCAAAATCGCTGTATTTGAACGGCACAAAGGGACCGGCAATAAATCGGTAGGCGTAGTTGAGGGGATTGGCTTCCATGAGCCGGCAGCTATTGCCATGACGGTTGCCCATGACAGCCACAATGTGCTGGTGATCGGCAATGATGATGTCCTGATGGCAAAAGCAGCAGCAGCAGTAGCAGAAGCTCAAGGCGGTGTGGCTGTAATTACAGGGACGGGTACCACGCTATTCCCGCTGGCCATCGCCGGACTAATGTCTGCAGAGCCGTTTGAGGTAGCCGCCGCCCAGTCTGCGGCAATCAGTACAGCGCTGAATGATGCAGGCTGCACGCTGAATTATGCATTTATGACCCTATCTCTGCTGGCGCTAGCAGTCATTCCGACCTTGCGGATTTCCGATAAGGGTCTGGTGCGGATCTCACCGGAAGAGGGCATTCAGCTCGTATCTTTATTCTGCTAGACGGCAATTTGCCGGATCACCGTATACTAACAAAAGTGCCTTCAGCCGTTACCGGTCTGGAGGCACTTTTTTTCTATGTGAATGACTCTACTACATCTGATTAGACTCTTAATCTTTCATTCCAAAGCAGTCCGATTGCAGAGCCCTCCCTTCCAGAAATAACCGGATTGGTTACAGTTCTGTCATAAGGGACATAATATTAACCGTTTCATCACATTTCGAAACATATATTTTAAGATTTTTAATAAAAAATATTAACAAACCGCCAAGATTCGACGATAATACTGTTAAATTAATTAAAATTAGTGCCAATTCGCAGGTTTGCAGAACAGTTACTGAAAGTTCAAATATAAGGAACGGGGTGTATGAGATGATCAGATTAGATACACAGGACATTGTGAATATCACAATGAAGCAAATTGCCGGTATTTTTAAAATGGAGCCGCTTGAGCTCAGATTTGTTAATGATTTTCGGGGGGAGCAATATCTGCTAACCAATGATAAGCTGCATCTCAGCAACCAGCAATATTGGGCAAAGGTTATGGATTGTGTGTTTGATAACCATGTCAGACCGGTTTTGATGTGTGAAGTGCTGTATTTCCTCCGCAATGAATTTATGGAGAGTGACATCAAGCTTAAGTTTTCTTACGATTTCGCTGAGGGTGCGAATGGGTTGGCAACGGCAACAGCTGAGGTTTGCTTCAATGATTCTCCGGAGCTGCAGCCGGCTGAAATTGCTGAATTGATTGATTTTGCATTGGCCTTGCAGGATAAGAATTGGTTTGAGGAACTGACCGCTAAATACAAACAATTAACCGCATAAGCTTCATACGCGAGCCATAGAGTACATTTAAATATAAGAGCCGCTAGATCAGCCAGTTTTCAGCTGAGATTAGCGGCTTATTTGAAATATAATGAGGGTTATGCGTAATCTCCTGTTTAGAAGAAGGCGGTTTGAAGTTCGCCAGCATGGATGTTTAGGGATGAATCGGGGGGCTTTCTGCTGCCAGCCATCCCTGAGCATTGTCAGTAACCATTTGTGCGAGAAATAGAAGCCACTCTTCACTGTCGTTCAAGCAGGGCGCGGTTAAGAGGTCCCTGGGTTCTCCTCCGCCGGAGGCGAAATGCTCCCGTCCTTCCACCGCAAGCTCATGCAGTGTTTCCAGACAGTCGGTCACAAGGCCCGGTGAGAAAATCAACGGCCTGCGGATGCCGCGTGCGGCCAAGCCCTTCAGCACTTCTTCAGTCGATGGCCCCAGCCATTCCTCGCGGCCAAAGCGTGATTGAAAGCTGACCTGCCAGCGCCCGGGCTCCCAATGCATAGCTTCCGCCAGCAGACGGGCCGTTTCCAGACACTGCTTAGGGTAGGGATCACCCGTTTCGGCATATCTGCGGGGAATTCCGTGAAAAGACAGTACCACATAATCAGGCACTGCATTCATCCGGCTTAACTGGCGGAGCAGATGGTTCTTCATAGCTGAGATATAACCAGGTTCATCATAGTAGGAGTCAATAAACCGCAGAGCCGGGACGGACCGCTTGGACACGGATCCTGTTGCGCTGCTTCTTCCGAGAGCGGCGAAGCTCGCGGCATCATAGACGGAAGCGGTAGTAGTAGAAGAGTATTGCGGGAATAAGGGAACAACGACAATACGCTTTACGCCTGCAGCTTCAAGTACAGACATGGCTTGTTCCATGCCGGGTTCGCTGTAAGCGAGGCCAAGCTCCACCTGATATTGGCTGCCAAGGCGTTTTTGCA
Organism: Paenibacillus pedocola; assembly: GCF_031599675.1. Taxonomy (NCBI): domain Bacteria; kingdom Bacillati; phylum Bacillota; class Bacilli; order Caryophanales; family Paenibacillaceae; genus Paenibacillus; species Paenibacillus pedocola. The sequence goes on from NZ_CP134223.1 coordinate 1,517,870, forward strand.
GGCCTTCGCGCTGAGCCAGTGAATGCAGGAGCAGAGGTGAACCATCCTTGTGCCAGATGCTGTTGTACAGCTTGGCGGACCGGCGAGGCCTTACACGTAAAATAACCCCCCGCAGCAGAGGCTGCCACAGTAAAGGGGGATAGTCGATAATCCGGCGGTCCGACAAAAACCTGCGCAGATAGTTGCGGACTGCATTGGCGTTTGGCGCTTCGGGTGTTCCGATTTGGGCAAGAATTACTCCGACAGGGGATGGATTCATTTTGCGGACACTCACTTTCAGGGAACTTGACATCGTTTTAAAATATCACAACCCTAATTGGAAGCACAATACATAAAATCATAGGTTTCTCATAAGACGGAGCAAATGGGAGAATTTGAAAGTTTAATCAAATATATTTTTTGTGTTAATCGCAAATAGTGATTTTTCTTATAGGGTGTGTGATTTTATATACAGAGAAATGAAGCATATATTTGATACCATCAAGCCAGAAATTACCTCTGAGAGGTTAATAGTTTTTATGTGAATTAATTCACCCTTTTATGTGAATTGTTTCACCTTATGCAGTATTAGTAAATAAGTGAACGCATCTTCTGAAGCACACAACTGGGTCATGCAGGAACGGGAAAGGGGGGATGATTTCTTATGAAGAGACATGTTGTTCTTCGTAAGAAAGGACGGGAGAGGACCAGCAGGGGGATTTTTTCGAAGAGCTATATACTACTGGGGATTTGGTAAAGGAGAATATGCATTGAAAAAACTAATTACTTTGACAATCAGCGCAGCTTTACTGCTTGCGCCATTCGCTTACACGATTAACGCACCCGCTCTGAAATTGACGGTGGACGCAGTTTCGGCAGCTTCTGAAGAAGCGCCGGCAGCGACTGCAAAGCCAGCTGCTAAGCCAACCGCTAAGCCTACACCAAAGGCAACAGCAAAACCAACTGCAAAGCCTACACCAAAGGCAACAGCAAAACCAACTGCGAAACCAACGCCAAAAGCGACAGCTAAGCCAGCTGCTAAACCAGCTGCAACAGCAAAAGCAACAGCTAAACCGGCAGCAACAGCAAAACCGGCAGCAACAGCAAAAGCAACAGCAAAACCGGCAGCAACAGCTAAACCGGTTGCAACGGCTAAACCTGTAACGGTTAAACAGAACGTGTATCAAGACGGCGTATATGTTGCATACGGCAATGCTTACTCCAAGGGTACTGAAGGCGTAAAAGTTACGATCAAAGACGGAAAGATCGCTGATATCGTACTGATGAGAACCAACCCGAAAATCATCGACAACACGGTCAGCAACAACTATAGCGGCGTGTGGGTAGCTTACGGTCTGATGAAAGAAAGACTGCTTGGCAAAACCAGAGACGGCGCAGCAGCAGTAGATGCTGTATCTGGCGCAACCCGTACCAGCACTGGCTGGAAGCTGTCTGTGGACAGAGCATTTGAAAGAGCATTGAAAGTTAAACCGGCAGATGCTACTTACTTCGCAGGTGACCACATGGGTGTTGACCCTGAAGGTAAATACGCTGTATTCGCAAGCTATGATGCTAACAGCCTTACAGCAGTGAAGCTGTATCCGCTGACCAGCACTGGCAGCTTCGTTGACGAAAAAGCATACACAGCTGAACAAACTGCGGCAATTGCAGCAATTACACCTGTACTGCTCGCTAAAGGATCTTCCGCACAGCCGGTTGCCGGCTATGAAGCTGAATCCAAAGCAGCAATCAACGCTTTCTGGGATGCAGAGCAAAATGCCAAGATCAACAACACCTCTGCTTATGTTGACGGTTTCTATTCTTCTTACGGTACTGCAAGAAGCGTAGGCGTTGAAAGAGCCGATGTTGTTATCCGTAACGGCAAACTGGTAGACGTGAAACTGTACAGACTTGGAACCAACCTGATTGACAGAGGAACAACAGCTTATGCCGAAGTAGTAAAAGCTAACGCTCCAATGACTGCAAAATTGCTTGCTAACGGTTCTTATATTGCTAATTATGATGAAAAGGTAGACGGTATTTCCGGCGCTACTGAAAGCAGCCACGGCTGGAACCAGGCTGTACAAAGAGCATTTGAGAAAGCCCTGAAGGTTCCTACAGCAGGCCAATACTTCGACGGCAAATTCGCAGGTGTGGATAATCAATCCAAAATCCTGCTGCTGGTTGATGTTGCAGCTGACCAAGTAACCGGAATTAAACTCAGCCTGTTCGGAACAGACGGCAAGCTTATTGCCGATGACAAACTGACTGCTGACCAAAAAACACTGGTTGAACAGCTGACAGCAGGTCTGCTTGATAAAGGCGTGCAATTGGCTGATGTTGCTGGCCAAGAAGCTTTGTCCGCAGCAGCAAGAGCAGCGCTGACTGATGCATTGACTAATGCTTCCAAGGTACAAGGCACATACAAAGACGGTACTTTCACCTCTTACGGTAATGCTTATGATAAAGGCACCAACAAAGCTGATGTTACCCTGCGTAACGGCAAGATCGTAAATGTTGTTCTTACCCGCGTAGGTATGAACCTTGTAGACCTGGGCAAAGCAGCTTATGCTGAAGTGCAAAAGGCTATTCCTCAGCTCACAGCAAGCTTCCTGGCAGCTGGCACCAAAGAAGGCGTACAACAGGTTGATGCGGTGTCCGGCGCAACATCAAGCAGTAACGGATTCAAAACTGCAGTAGACAGAGCTTACGAAAAAGCAGAACTTGTAAAAGTTGATAAAGCAGCTTACTTCGACGGTATCTTCATCGGTACTAGCACTGATAAATCCGTAAATGTAATGGTTACTGTGAAGAACAATGTTCCTGTAGCAATGACTGTATACTATTTGGATAAAGCTGGAAAAGTTAAAATTCCAGAAATGCTGACAGCAGCTGAGATTTCCGTGAAGTTTGAAATCGAGTCCACTTCGAACGGCAAATCATTGCATAAATATGGATACAAAGCAGCAGCATTCGGTGCAAACGATGCTGAAAAGGCAGTCTCTGCAAAAGTCGTTGAAGCGATCACTTCCGCTCTGGCAACAGCAAGTAAATAAGTTGATTTACAACAAATGAAGGGGTTGTCCTTAGCCATGCAAGTGGCGGGGGACGACCCCTTTTTTGAATACATAGAAACGGTCACCACCCCTTTAAGGACGGTGAAGTCGTATTTCCTTAGTATTATCGTGTATAATAGTAGATTCATAAAGAACAGCGACATAATTAGCAATGACAATCGTATAGTATTTAAAGGGATTTCGGAGATGAATGTCTAAAGTTTACTATATACAACAGGTGAAAGCCTGTAAGTAACAGGAGGCTCCAACATGACACTTATTAAACAGCTATCGCCACAGGATGAATTCGTCGGCTTCTATCTGCTCAGAGAGCTGACGCTGAAACAAACAAACGGTACTCCTCCAAAGGATTATTTTGATATTGTACTCGGTGATTCCAGCGGCCAGTTATCGGCCAAGTATTGGGATGTCAGCACGACTGATAAAGAAACTTTTTTTCCGATGGCACTGGTAAAAGTTCGCGGCATTGCCCATACCTACCGTGAAAAGCTGCAGATCAAGGTCACCAAGATACGGCTGGCTAATGAGTCCGATGGCGTGTCACTGACCGATTTCATCCGTTCGGCGCCCATCCGTCCGGTGGATCTGATCCATACGATCAAAGGGGCTATGGCCAGTATCGCGGATCAGGAAATTTCAACGCTTGTCGCGTTTTGTGTAGGTAAGGTGGAAGAGAAGCTGATGCACTATCCGGCGGCTAAAACCCACCACCATGCGTATTTCGCCGGGCTTGCTTATCATATGGTACGGATGCTGGAAATCGGAGATTTCCTGTGCAAACAGCGTCCGTTCCTGAATCCCGATTTGATGAAAGCGGGGATTATCTTACATGATATCGCCAAACCGGAGGAAATGATCTCCCAGTTTGGAATTGTCTCGGATTACAGTGTTCAGGGTAAGCTAATCGGGCATATTTCGATGGCCTCGAACTGGATTACAGAGGCGGCGATCCGCTCTAATATTGATTTGGAATCCGAAAAAGTTCTGGCGCTGCAGCATCTGGTGTTGTCGCATCATAATTTGGGGGAATGGGGCAGCCCTGTTCAGCCGCAGACGGCGGAGGCGGTAGCCCTGCATCACATTGATGCTATGGATGCCAAGCTGCAGATGGTGGAGGATGCGCTGGATACAACGCCTGAAACCGAAGAATGGACACCTTTTATCCGGGGACTGGAAAATAAGGCGGTTTACCGCTTGAAGCTGTAAAGGCCAATTTCAATTGTTCCGTGAAGGTGAGTACTGGTGTGAGTAAGTTGTTTGCTATAAAAAATGCAAGAGCAGGTTCTTCCCCATCGGGGAGGAAGACCTGCTCTTTGTTGTGTTACATAATCGGCTGGACTTTGCCGGAATGTCCGCTTTGTTGATGGAACCGTCGAATGATTTCGCCATATGAGACGGACCGGTTCAATCAACGGTAAAACTACCGTTGATTTCGCTCATATGAGGCGAACCGGTTGAATCAACGGTAAAACTACCGTTGATTTACCTCATGTGCCGCGCTCCATCTGCAGATGTTTACACACTTGGACATTCAGCCCCGCTAACACAGCTGGCTTCTCTTAGAAATGAGGCTTAACAGACGGAGCCGCCTGCAGTGAAGAAAGCGCCTTGGCAGGCTGCTTTTTTCGGGGGGCTTTTTTAGGCGGTGATTTAAAAGGAGTGTATCCGCCTGTGAACATCTTACCGGCTGTATAACCCTGATTGTCTGCCAGCAGGAGCGGTTCAAACTTCTGGTCCTGCTCCATCAGCTTGAGCAAAATGAGTGCTGCTGCCCGTGCATCGTCGAGCGCATCATGATGCTTCAGGCTGATGCCGAAATGCTGTGATACTACGTTCAATTTATGGGACGGCAGCTCCTGGAGCATTTTTTTGCCGAGCAGATAAGTGCACAAATATTGAAAATCAGGGTAGCGGTTCCCCGAGGCATCCAGACAATAACGCAGTACGCTCATATCAAAGGCCGCATTATGGGCCACCACGATCTCGCCCTGCAGCAGCGGTTCCACACTGCTCCACAGCTCCTCAAACGTAGGCTGTCCCTGGACCATTGAGGGAGTAATGCCGTGAATAGCGATGTTCATTCCGTCAAACCGCTGGCGCGGATCAATCAGCCATACATGCTCGGCGGTGATAACGCCCTCTCTTACCTGGACAAGCCCCAGAGAACAGGCGCTTGAGCGGCTGGAGTTCGCGGTCTCAAAGTCAATTGCAGTAAAATTCATTGGTAAAGCCCCTTATCTATCATATGTACTATTAATTTTAGAGTAGTGAGAGGGGAAATACAATCTACTGAATTTACAATAAAGTGATCGTATGATATGAAGGTGAGCTCCTAAACTATAGGATGAAGGAAACGGGAATAAGGAGTAGAAGTACTGGAGGGGACAGAAATTATACGTAGAAAGGCTGGCCCGGAGGGGCTAGCCTATTTTTGTGGTCAATGGCTGCTCAGCGCCTTGTGCGGGAGAGGGGGACAGTTCCAGCTGATAGCCCTTCACCAGGGTTTCGCCGTTCTTAATATCAGTCTCATAGGCCCGCTTGAAGCCTAGACGCTCGTAGAGCTTGATGGCTGAGGCCATCATATCTGAGGTGTGGAGGTTCAGGGTAGAGGCACCCCATTCGAGGGATCTTCGTGCGGCATCCTGAATCAGGAGTGTAGCAATTCCGCGGCCGCGGGCAGCAGGGGATACGGCGAGCAGGCGCAGAACAGGAGAGTGGATGCCAAGCTCAGGCTTGCCATAGGCAGTTTCCGAGGAAGTGAACAACAGTGCGCTGCCCACAATTTGCTTACCGGCTTCTGCAATGATACGGGCAGCAGGGGCATTTCCGTGTACGGAATCGAGAATGGAATCCCGGTATTCAAGCCAGTAGGCCTCAGGCAGGAAGGCTGAATATTGGCTGTAAGCGTCAAGCAGCACTCCGGCGATGGCTTCGCGATCGCTATCCACAGCTTCACGGATAATAATCTCTTTTGACATGTTCTCGTTATGCCCCCTTTAATCAAATTGGTAAGCTCATCTCAATGCTGTAATTATAATCGACAATTCCTATTGATATAAGAGGAATTTAAACATTCTGATAATTGGATAGAAAACTTCTATCTGTTTTTGTGATTATTTTTATGGAAAACGGGCCGAAAAGCATTGCAGATGTGTTGACAAAAAAATAGGTCGTGACTAAGATATATACAAAATCTATAAGGTAATCCTCGCCATAATTCATTGTTAATTCATCGGAATAGTAAATTATTATATAACGATAAAGGAGGCCTTGGAGTGAATATCGATAATATTGAAGCATTTGTGTACATCAACCACTATGGTAGCTTCAATAAAGCCGCCGAAGTCCTGTATATCTCACAGCCGACTGTAACAGCCCGCATTCAATCGCTGGAACGGGAGCTGGATTGCCGGGTGTTTGACCGGCTGGGCAAACAGATTCATCTTACGGATAAAGGCAAGCAGTTTCTTCCGTATGCTCAGCAAATTCTCCAGGTCTACCAAAACGGCAAACATCAGCTCCAGGCGAAGGGGCATATTCCGAATGAGCTGAGAATCGGCAGTACAGTATCGGTGTCCAATTATCTAATGCCGCATCTGCTGCTTCATTTGAAACGGAAGTATCCGCATATCAACATTAAGCTGACGACTTCATCCACAGATCTGCTGATTGATAAGCTGAAGGCGAAGGAGATTGATCTGGCTTTTATCCGTAAAGTTGTCAATCCGGCGATTCAGGCTTTCCCATTCTGCGAGGATCCTATTTCGCTGTATGTGTATGCAGGGCACCGGCTGGCCCTAAGCGGTCGTGCTTCCCTGCAGGATATCCGCAAGGAGACGCTGGTTTTTTTTGAATGCGGCTCTTTGGACTGGATGCGGCTGCACCGTGTATTTGAGAGCATGGAACAGCCGCCGAATATTGAATATCAGGTAGATAATCTGGAAACGGCCAAGAAGCTTGTATTGAAAAAAGCGGGTATCTGCTTTCTTCCGGCACTAAGCGTGCAGGAGGAGGTAGCGGCAGGAACGCTGATCCGGGTCGATATCGCGGAGACGGAGGGGATCTCCCTGCGGACCAGCCTGATTTCACTGAACGGGGAGAACGGGGAATTCATCGAGACCTTGCTTGAACTGGGTGCCCTCAAAGCCGGAGATCGACTAATTGTATAGATGTATTAAAAAACTCTATTAGCGTATGGTTACATGCAGTGATAAAGTTAATTGCATATAATCACGACTAATTCGATAGGGATTATAAAGTTAATTTTCAAAAAGTTTGGAGGGAAGGTCATGAGTGAGGTTTACCGGCTGGCAGAACTGAAGGATGCGGAACAATTGCTGGATGTTACATACCGCGCCTATGAGCTTATTCGTGAACTCGGGCTGCATTGGCCGGCAGCCAATGCCGACTTGGCGCTTATTGAAGATAACATAGCCACGAATGAGTGTTATGTGCTAGAGATTGACGGAGTGATAGCCGCCACCATCACATTGTCCAAGGAAGAAGAGATCAGGAAGCTTAGCCCGCTGCCTTTTATCAAATGGTTCGCTGCCCACCCGGATTACAGCAATAAGGGGTATGGCGGAAAGCTGCTGGACTGGGTGGAAGAGAATATTATTCTCGGACAATTGGGTTCACCTGAAGTCACTCTGGCAACGGCGAAGAAGCACCCGTGGCTGGTTGAAATGTATGAACGCCGGGGTTACGAACGGTTCCTGGAGCTGGATCCGCAGAATGGCGACGGCATTATGTATCTGCTGAAAAAAACACTTGCAGACAAACCACAATTCATTCAAAGGGGATAGAAACATGAAAAAATCCATTTCACTCGTATTTGCATCCATACTGACACTTGCGATTGCCGGCTGCGGGAATAACAGCAACAACGCCGCGAACAGCGGCCAGACCGGAAATACGGCTGAAGCTGCGAAGTCATCGGAAGCACCGGCAAAAGTTACGAAGATCATTGTGGGCACAGGCACAGCTTTTCCTCAAGTGTGCTTCATTGATGAGAACGGCAAGCTTACCGGCTTCGATGTAGAGCTGCTCAAAGAAGTCGATAACCGGCTGCCGGACTATGAATTTGATTTTCAGACGATGGATTTCAGCAACCTGCTGCTCAGTCTGGAAACGAAAAAGATCGATCTCGTGGCCCATGTCATGGAAAAGAATCCCGAGCGGGAGCTGAAATACTCTTTTAACAAAGAAGCCTACGCCCACTGGAGAAACCGCATTGTCGTGGCTAAGGACAATGATACGATCCAAACGCTTGATGATCTTAAAGGCAAGAAGGTATTGGTCGGCGCGACCAGCGCACAGGCGCAAATTCTGGAGAACTACAATAAAGAGCATGACAATGCGATTAATATCGTGTACCAAAGCGGTACGGCTAACGATGCAGCTGACCAGATCAGCACCGGCCGTGTGGACGCTACGCTCGCTGCAGATTTTGTCCTGCCGATCATTGATCCGCAGAGTAAGCTCAAGGCTTCCGGTCCCGAACTGTCCTCCGCAGATATTCTCTATGTCTTCCGCAAGGATGATGCCGATTCGCAGAAGCTGTCGGATGCCATTGACGGTGCCATCAAAGAGCTGAAGACGGACGGTACACTGGGTAAGCTGAGCACAGAATGGCTGGGTGCGGATGTTACCGCGGATTCGGCGCAATGATTAAGCCGGTGAGCACGGGAAGGGAGGGAGTTTATGGGCGCACCGTTTGATATAAGCTATGTATTCTCTTATTTGCCTAAGCTGCTGGGGACTTTGGGTACCACCTTGCTGATTGTCGGCTGCTCCCTGCTGGCAGGGATTATTGTCGGCTTTATCGTAGCGCTGCCAAGATTGTATAAAGTGCCGGTGCTGAAGACCTGCTCCGAAATCTATATCTCCTTTTTCCGGGGCACACCGATTCTTATCCAGCTTTTCCTGTTCTATTACGGGCTGCCAGAGATCCTGAAGCTGGTTCAAGTCGATATGACCCGGACGCCAGTGCTGGTGTTTGTGATTCTGACCTATGGTCTGCACACAGGGGCATACATGTCCGAGATGATCCGCGCTGCAGTGCAGGCGGTGGATAAGGGACAGGTCGAGGCAGCTTATGCAACGGGGATGACGGGGTTCCAGGCTTTTATGCGGATCGTGCTGCCGCAGGCGCTTGGAATTGCTATTCCGGTATTCTCCAATCTGGTGATTGCCCTGCTCAAGGATACATCACTGGCATTCACGCTTGGTGTTATGGAAATGACAGGGAAAGCGCAGACGCTGGGCAGCTTGACGCAGCATTTTATTGAAACCTATATCGCGCTTGCGCTGATCTATCTGGTTATCAGCTTTACGATTGAGAAGCTGCTGCTGGTAGCAGAACGCCGGCTGCTGCGGCATGAAAAGCGGAGCGCTGCCGAGAAAAGATCATTTAAAATCCATAAAAACTGGTCCTACCGCCGCATCATTGCTGAACTGGGACCAGGTAAAGGAGGCGCCGGTTTATGAAGCTGGACCCGTCGTTTATCTGGACCGCCTTCGTGCAGATTCTCAGTGCGATTCCTACGACCTTATATATTACCGTGGTTTCTGTCTTGATCGGGTTTGTGATTGGAGTAGCAGTGGCCCTGATCCGGATCTACAGAATTCCGCTGCTCTATCCGCTGGCTGTCGGGTATGTCACCTTTATCCGCGGTACGCCGATGCTGACGCATCTGCTGCTAATTTATTTCGGGCTTCCCGTGCTGATTGACGGTTTGGCGGTGCAGTTCGGCTGGAGCTTCAGGTCGGTGTCCATTCCGATGATTGGGTTTGCTTATATTTCGTTCTCCATTACAGCGGGAGCTTATATGTCAGAGGTCGTCCGCTCCGGCCTGCTCGCTGTGGACCGCGGCCAGCTGGAAGCGGCCCACTCCATCGGCATGACCACGCCTCAGGCGCTGCGGCGGATTGTTTTTCCCCAGGCGCTGGCGGCGAGTCTGCCCAACCTGTCAAATTCGGTAATCGGTATGCTGCACGGGTCTACGTTGGCTTTTACCGTATCCGTGGTAGATATCAACGCTAAGGCGCAGATTGTGGCTTCGACGAACTGGAAGTTTTTTGAGGCTTATCTGGCGGCGGCGCTGATCTTCTGGGGGCTTACGTTCCTGATAGAGCGCGCGACATCGGTGATCGAGAAACGGATTAATCTGTACAATCGGGGGGGAGTGGCATGATCAGCTTAACGCAAATATCGAAGTCATTCGGCCGGCATCAGGTGCTGAACAATATAGATTTAACGGTGACCAAAGGCGAGGTTGTCGTCATTCTCGGGCCCAGCGGATCAGGCAAAACGACACTGCTGCGCTGTGTGAATTATCTGGAAAAGCCCAGCGGCGGAGAAATTACCATCGGGGATTTCAAGGTGAACTGCAAGCATGCCCGCAAAAAGGAGATTCACCAGCTCCGTCAAAAAACGGCGATGGTATTCCAGCAGTACAATCTGTTCCGTCATAAAACCGCGCTGGAGAACGTGATGGAAGGGCTGCTGATTGTCAAAAAGCTTCCGAAGGACGAAGCCAGAAAGCGGAGCATTGCGCTGCTTGAAAAGGTTGGCCTCGGCAGTAAGCTGGATGCTTATCCGAGCCAGCTCTCCGGAGGCCAGCAGCAGCGGGTCGGCATTGCCCGTGCCCTGGCGCTGGAGCCGGAGGTCATTCTGTTCGACGAGCCAACGTCGGCGCTGGACCCGGAGCTGGTGGGTGAAGTACTGGCCGTAATCCGCAAGATTGCCAAGGAAGGCATCACCATGATTGTGGTGACCCATGAAATGGGCTTTGCCCGCGATGTGGCGAACCATGTGGTCTTCATGGACGGCGGCGTCATTGTAGAAGAAGGCACACCCACAGAGTTATTCAACCATCCGCGTGAAGAACGAACGAAGCAGTTCCTGAAGCGGATCACACCTGAATTGAACTATTCCATATAGGGGGCAAAATCATGGCCATTACAATCAGCGTACTCGATCAAAGTCCGATCTATCCGGGAGAAACAGCGGAGGAAGCCTTCCGGCATACGATCAGGCTGGCGCAGCTGTCCGAACAGCTAGGGTTCCGCCGTTTCTGGGTGTCCGAGCATCATGACTCCGAGCAGGTGGCCGGCTCTTCCCCGGAAGTGCTGATCTCGCACCTGCTGGCGAAGACGGAGTCGATTCGCATCGGTTCCGGCGGAATTATGCTGCAGCATTACAGCCCGTACAAAGTGGCGGAGAATTTCAATGTGCTGGCTTCCCTGGCCCCGGGCCGGGTAGATCTGGGTGTAGGACGTGCGCCGGGCGGTCTGCCGCGCAGCACGCAGGCGCTGCAGCAGGGACAGGGCGAAGCCCCCAGCCTGACGGATAAAATAATTGAGCTGGAGAAGTACGTACATAGCCGGCTCGAAGCGGACCACCCGCTGGCTGGGCTGAAGGCAGGGCCTATCCCGGGTACTGCACCTGAGCTCTATGTGCTTGGTGCGAGTGTAAGCAGTGCGGAAATTGCCGCTGAACTGGGCTTACCGTACGTGTTCTCCTTATTCATTAACGGGGACCGGGCGGTGGCGCTGGAAGCCATTCGTGCTTACCGCAACGGCTTTGTATCGGCCGAAGGCAGGCAGCCGCAGGCAATTATCGCGCTGGCGCTAATCGCAGCCAACACCGAGGAAGAGGCGAAGGAGCTGGCCGGCTCACATAAGCTGATCCGGATTACACTCGCCAGCGGAAAGACGCTGACAGTGGCTACCCGGGAGCAGGCGGAAGAATTTACCCGCCAGGCTAAAGAAGAATACACGATCGAAGAGCGGGAGCCGGAGATTACGAAAGGCACAAAGGAATCTGTACGTGAACAGCTGCTGGCACTGTCCGAGGCTTCAGGTGTCGAGGAGTTCATTATAACAACCAATGTGCAGCCGTTTGACAAACGTCTCCGCTCGTTTGAGCTACTGAGCGAAGCGCTGGCTGAGGTGCCGGCAGAGGCATAGGGTGGTCGATTAATTATTTACACAGGAAGTTGTAAGGAAGGGAGCCTGTATATGACAAGTAAAACCGCCGTGCTGAGCGTAGAAGCGCTTGGCGATCAGTTAACCGGAATCCGCCGTCATCTGCACCGGCACCCGGAGCTGTCTAATGAAGAATTTGAAACGACACAATATATTACTTCACTGCTGGAACAGGCCGGAATCAGGGTTCTGGATTACGGCCTGGCAACCGGAGTGATCGCCGAGATTGGAGGCTTGAAGCCGGGTCCGGTCATCGCGCTGCGTGCCGATATAGATGCCTTGCCGATTCAGGAGGAAACCGGCGCAGATTATGCCTCGCAGGTTCCAGGCAAAATGCATGCCTGCGGGCATGACTTTCATACCGCGGCGCTGATTGGCGCCGCTTATCAATTGAAGCAGCAGGAGGAGCGGCTGCCGGGTACGGTGCGGCTCTTGTTCCAGCCCGCTGAGGAGAAGGCGCAAGGCGCGCAGCGGATCATCAGCAGCGGAGCATTGCAGGAGGTACGCGCGGTAATCGGGCTGCATAACAAACCCGACCTGCCGGCCGGAACGATCGGCATTACCGGCGGCCCGTTGATGGCAGCCGCAGACGGATTTGTGGTAGAGATTCTGGGCGGCAGCTCACATGCAGCAGTGCCGGAAGCGGGGATCGACCCTATCGTAGCCGCTTCGCATATTGTGACTGCCCTGCAGTCCATCGTCGGCCGCAATGTCAGTCCTCTTGAGAGCGCGGTGGTAAGCGTGACGCAGATACACAGCGGCAATTCATGGAATATCATTCCTGACAAGGCTGTGCTGGAAGGCACGATCCGCACGTTCGATGAAGCCGTGCGTGCCAAGGTGCTGGAGCGTTTCGAGCAGGTAGCGGCTGGAGTAGCCTCCGCTCTCGGAGCATCCGCGACGGTCCGCTGGATCGGCGGGCCGCCGCCGGTGCTTAACGACGAAGCTCTTGCTGTGCTGGGGGTTGAGTCAGCCGAAGCGCTCGGCTACCGTGCATTGAAGCCGGTGCCCTCTCCGGCCGGTGAGGACTTTGCCTTCTACCAGCGTGTAGTGCCGGGATTATTCGTCTTCGTCGGCACGGACGGAAGCCGTGAATGGCATCATCCGGCCTTCAATCTGGATGAGCAGGCGCTTCCGGTGGCTGCCCGTTTCCTCGCGGATATCGCTGTACGTTCCTTAGAGTACTACGCTGCCGGAGGAGGTGCGGAATCATAACTCAGCATTCCAGTTATGACGTAATTATTGTCGGCGCAGGCTCGATGGGGATCAGCGCCGGGTATGAGCTGGCCCGGCGCGGAGTGAAGACGCTGCTGGTCGATGCTTTTGATCCGCCGCATACAGAAGGAAGTCATCACGGCGATACCCGGCTGATCCGCCATGCTTACAGCGGTGATCCCGCCTATATTGATCTGGTCTTGCGGGCCGATCAGCTATGGCAGGAAGCCGAGGAGCGTAGTGGAACAGAGCTGCTGGTACGCTCGGGAGTGCTCAATCTCGCGGACAGTGCTATCTATTCCTTCGCCGGACGTCTGGCGGAAGCAGAGAAACGGAAGGTGCGGGTTGAGCACCTGGACGCCGGGGAAATCAGGCGGCGCTGGCCGGCACTGAACATTCCGGAATCATTTGCAGCAATGTATGAGCCGGATGCCGGATATTTGTACAGTGAGCGGTGTATTGCCGCCTACCGCCAGCTTGCTCTTGCACATGGTGCGGAGCTGCTGACGAACACCCCTGTAGTGAACATTACCGCCCGCGAAGGCAGTGTCACGGTTCACACGGCTAAAGGTGATTATCACGGAGGGGTGGCAATTCTTAGCACCGGAGCCTGGTTCAGTGCATTGGCGCCATTTGTACAACTGCCGATCAAAGCGGTCCGCAAAGTTGTCGGATGGTTTGATAGCGCACCGGCTTTTGCTGCCGGGAATTTCCCCGGCTTCACGCTGGGGGCGGAGGAGGGCGGTTATTACGGCTTTCCCGGTATTGACGGGGCCGGCCTGAAGATCGGCCGGCATGATACGGGCCGGGAGTGGACGCCGGGTGAACCGCTGGCGCCGTTCGGCAGTGAAGCCGGCGACGAGGGAGACCTCCGCCGGGTGCTGGAGGCTTACATGCCGGGTGCCGCCGGGCAGCTGCTTAAAGGTTCTGTATGCAAATATGAGCATACACCCGATGAAGATTTTATCATTGACCGCCATCCGCTCCACTCTAATGTGCTGCTAGCCGGAGGATTCTCGGGGCATGGCTTTAAATTTTCCAGTGTCGTAGGAGAAATACTGGCGGACCTCACGACCCGTGGGGCTACAAGCCATAATATCCGGCCCTTTTCATTATCACGCTTTACACCGCCTGACCATCCGCAGGCAGGTCTTCAATTGGAGGGGATATAATGAGCATTGCTCAAATCAATGATTATCAAAATACTCATCAGCAATTAGTACAGGCGACAGACGGGTTAACGGAGGAACAGCTGAGATGGAAGGCGGAACCGGCCAGCTGGAGTATTACCGAGGTGCTGGCTCATCTGGCTGACCACAGCATTGTAGTATCGTTCCGCATTCGTGACATCCTTGCAGGTACCACAGCGCAGCTGCCAGCCTTTAACCAGGATGCCTGGGTCAGCGGGCAGCATGCCAATCAGGGAAGCGCCGCCGACAGTCTGGAGCTGTTCCGCAGCCTGCTGCATTATAACAGTCTGCTATTTGGCCGGCTAAGTGTAGAGGATTGGGAGAAAAGCGGAATCAATTTCAAAGGCGAAACTGTGAGAATAACCGACATCATCCGCAGCTTCACTGCACATGTGCAGACACATCTTAACCAGATTGCACGGATTAAGCAGGGGGCGGCATCTGCAGCGTTTATTCAGTAATAGTATAGCGAGTGCTTTCGAAGCGAGTTTTGCGAAGTGAATCAATGAAGCGGATGCTAACAAAACTTTGAGGAGGAACGAACATGACCAAACCAAAACAACTGAAGCTGGGTGCACTGCTGCACGGGGTGGGTGGCAGCACGTCGATGTGGCGTCATCCGGACGCCAAGCCGGATGCCAGTGTGAACTTTGAATTATACAAACAATGGGTACAGAAGGCAGAGGAGGGCAAGCTGGATCTAATCTTCATCGCGGACGGCTTGTACATTAACGAAAAGTCCATTCCGCATTTCCTGAACCGGTTTGAGCCGCTGACGATTCTCAGCGCACTTGCTGCGGTCAGTACTAACATCGGTCTGGTCGGCACGCTGTCTACCTCCTACAGTGAGCCCTTTACGGTTGCGCGCCAGTTCGGCTCTCTGGATGTTATCAGTGGCGGCCGGGCCGGCTGGAATGTGGTTACTTCCCCGCTGGAAGGCTCCGCTTCGAATTACAGCAAAAAAGAACATCCGGACCACAGCAAACGCTATCGCATTGCTGAGGAGTATTTACAGGTGGCGCGCGGGTTATGGGATTCCTGGGAGGATGATGCGTTTGTCCGCGACAAGGAGTCGGGCGTCTTTTTTGATCCGCAAAAAATGCATGCGCTGAACCATGAAGGAGAGTTCTTCTCTGTGAAGGGGCCGCTAAATATTGCCCGTTCGAAGCAGGGGCAGCCGGTGGTGTTCCAGGCAGGCTCTTCGGAGGTAGGCAAAAATTACGCCTCGAAGGAAGCGGATGCGATCTTCACTGGTCATGAAACGCTGGAGGAAGCGCAGGCCTTCTACAGTGATGTTAAGTCACGGATCGCCTCATTTGGCCGGAACCCGGATGAGGTGCTGATCTTCCCGGGAATTGCCCCAATCATCGGCGACACGCCGGAGGAGGCGGAGCGCAAATACCAGGAGGTAGCCGGACTCGTCACGATCGAGAACGCTCTGAATTATCTCGGCAGATTCTTCGAGCATCATGATTTCTCGCAGTATCCGCTGGATGAGCCGTTCCCTGATGTTGGCGAGCTGGGACGTAACAGCTTCCAGAGCGGCACGGATAAGATCAAAAAGGATGCGAAGGAGCGGGGCTTGACGCTGCGTCAGGTTGCTATTCAGTCTGCTACTCCTCGAAGCAGCTTCATCGGGACACCGGAGCAGGTGGCTGATCAGGTTCAGACCTGGTTTGAAGCCGGCGGGGCAGACGGATTCATGATCGCAGCGGCTGTACCGAACGGCTTGGAGGAATTCGTGGACCGGGTAGTGCCGATTCTGCAGGAGCGGGGGTTATTCCGTACGGAATACGAAAGCGACACCCTGCGCGGAAACCTTGGCATTCCGGTGCCGGAGAACCGCTACTCGAAGACTTCAGAGCCGGCAGGGCAAATTTGACGTCTGACACAAGTCCGGCAGTGAACGGGAACCTGGATGACCTGAACAAACCGGGCAACCGGAATGACCCGAGCATCCCTGACACCTCAGACATCCTGCACATGATGGAGTACGCTGGTCAGCTGGAGGAAGAAATCATCTCCATCCGCCGTGATATGCACGCCCATCCGGAGCTGCTGTATGATGTCGCCCGCACCTCCGGTAAGGTAGCCGGACTACTGGAAGAATGGGGAATTCCGGTGCGGCGGAATGTAGGCCGTCATTTCGGAATGGGCGTCGTCGGCACGCTGCAGGGGCTTGCGGGCAGCGGTCCGGTCATTCTGCTGCGGGCCGATATGGATGCTCTGCCAATTGGGGAACAGAATGAGCTGCCTTACAAATCGGTGAATCCTGGAGTCATGCATGCCTGCGGCCATGATGCCCATACCGCGATGCTGCTGGGGGCGGCCAAAACCTTGGCAGCCTTCCGGGAGCAGCTGGCAGGCACGGTCTTGTTCGTCTTTCAGCCGGCGGAAGAAGGTGCGGCCCGGAGTCCGAAAGACGGAAAGCTGCTCTCCGGGGGACGCGATATGATCGAGGATGGCATTCTGGAAGGCGTAGACTATGCATATGCGCTGCATGTTATGCCTGAGCTTCCGGCAGGGCAGCTGGGTGTTCATCCGCATTATGCCATGGCAGCCTCCAGTCATTTCAAGGTGGAATTTCAGGGGACAGCCGGACACCACAGCGCCCCGCACCAAGCAGTGGATGCTATCCAGATGGCGGCACAGTTCATAGCCGGCATCAACGGACTGATGGCGAATCAGACCGATCCGCAGGAGGCAGCAGTGCTGGCTTTCGGCACTGTGAATGCGGGTACAGCCGTGAACGTTATCGCTGAGCGCAGTGAACTGACTGGAACGTTCAGAGCTTTTTCGAAGACAGCAGTAACTGCGATTACAGAAGGACTAAGACGGCATGCCTCGGCGTCTGCGGAGGCATATGGCGGAAGATACCGGATGGAGCTGCGCGAGGGAATTACAGTGGTCAACGACGGGGAAGCTGTGCAGCGGATGCTTCGTGCAGCCCGTGAGGTGCTGGGGGAAGATCAGGCAGTATTGCTGGATCAGCCCAGTCTTGCCGGTGAAGACTTCGGCTGGTATCTTGACCGTGTTCCCGGTGCGTTTGCCTTCATCGGCTGCGGAAATGCGGAGAAGGGAATTACTCATGCAATCCATCAGCCGCAGTTTAACATTGATGAAGACATGCTGGTCCACGGCGCGAGGATATGGGTCAGACTTGTAATGCAGCATAAATGAACGAGTTGCGTCCAATATTTAAGGGATATCTAATGAGCCGGGAGGCTCCTGGGATATCCCATTTTGTTGTATAAGCGGGACCCGTGCAGATGCTGCCGGAAGAGCGGTTAAAATCATTTAAAGTTAAGGCAGGTGCCGGTCCGTTGATCGTTAGGCTCCCAGTGCCGTCAGTAAGTACTGTGTCGTCAGTACCTAACACTGAAGGAACAGCCTGTAATCGTATCCTTACCGACCTGGGGCCTCATTTCCACAAACTCTAAGTTCCGGTATATGCTACGGATATAAGCGGAATAATCCCATTGTGTCCGCCCTTCCAGTGCGAAAGCGTGGATATAAGCGGAGAAATCCTATTGTGTCCGCCCTTTCAGTGCGAAGGCGCAGATATAAGCGGAGAAATCCTATTGTTTCCGCCCTTCCAGTGCGAAAGCGCGGATATAAGCGGAATAATCCTATTGTTTCCGTCCTTCCAGTGCGAAAGTGTGGATATAAGCGGAATAATCCCATTATTTCCGTCATTTCAGTGCAAAAGCGTGGATATAAGCGGAGAAATCCCATTGTTTCGGTCCTTCCAGTGCGAAAGCGTGGATATAAGCGGAATAATCCCATTGTTTCCGCCCTTCCAGTGCGAAAGCGTGGATATAAGCGGAATAATCCCATTATTTTCGCCCTTTCAGTGCGAAGGCGCAGATATAAGCGGAATAATCCCATTGTTTCCGTCCTTCCAGTGCGAAAGCGTGGATATAAGCGGAGAAATCCCATTGTGTCCTTAGCGAGCCGTCTATCGCAAAACAGAGCAAAGGTGAGCTAACCCGCACTAGTTAGACCCGCTGTTCTAATGGGGAAGACACCTCTGAGCGCAGGTTTACCTGCTTACCCCACACGTAAAGAGTGGCTGCTCTAACTGCCATCAACATAGAGCAGCGATCCCCCGAATATCGGAGGATCGCTGTTCTGATCTGTTTCATAGTATGCAACTTATAAGCTGCGGGCCTTACTTCACGCTGCCATCTTCCGGCTTCTGCGTCCGCAGACGCGCCAGTTCGGCTTCCACAGCGTTTTGCAGGGCAGGATCAATAGCGGGAGCCTGGGCCGGCTGGCCTGCCTGTGCTTCCCATTCACTAATCTTGTCCTCCATCCGTTCGAAGCCGCGTGATGCGGCGCCGGCACTGATGATCGGCCCGTGTCCGGGTGCGCCAGGATATGCGTAGTGGTTCTGGGCAGCAGCCTGTTTACTCAACTCAGCCGCTTTGCGAGCACGTTCAGTCAGCTCAGCGCGTTTCGCTTTCAGCCGTTCATGCTCCGCTTTGGCATTGTGCAGATTGACTTCCAGGGCGGCAAGGGTCTGAAGTGTATCTTCCAGAATACCTTCTGTTTCCTGAATGCTCTCCTGGTACCGCAGCTTAGCCATTACCGCTGCTCTGGCGGCCGGTTCATTCCCTTCACTCATCGCCTTTACAGCGGCGGCTTCACTGCTCTCCGCCTGCACCAGATATTCGGCTTTACGGCGTTCCAGTACGCTTGCCGTTACTTTGAGCTCGCGCTGCTTGCTTTCGGCAATCCCGATCTTGTCCTCCAGATCCCGCAGATACTGTCCGGTCAGCAATACCGGGTCTTCCAGTTTGTTTAATCCTTCGTGAATTGCTGCTTTGGTAAGGGTGGTAATACGTTCGAATATGCTGCTCATGTTTATTTCTCCTTTGAATTTGAATTTTAGTTTGTAACAATGAAATAGGACTTCATTCCGATTAATAATGATCGAAGCTATCGGTAAAACCTGAGAATGCTTCTTTAGGGACGATAATGCTGGCAACGATATAGATAAATACAACTGTACCGAAGCTGAAAATTGCAGCGGCTGCTACAAGCAGTCTGACGAGTGTAGTATCAAGATTAAAGTAGCGGGCCAGCCCTCCGCATAAACCAGTAACCTTCTTGTCTGTCTCGGAACGGAATAACTTTTTCATAATTTTCTCTTCCTCTCTTGTAATGTCCGTTGTCTATGTGTTTATTCTACGGCTATCTGCAATCTTGCAAAACGGCCTCGGGACTGTTTTTCGGTCCAGACCTAAGGCGGGGATGGTTCCCGCAATAAGACGGGGCAAGTCCAGGCCAAACCTGATGCGCTGCAGCACTCTTTTTAACATAAGAAGTCATCCGGTTAATCCCTGCTTAACACTCCGGGCCTATACTGTAGTAAGCTTCTCCCTCCAAACCTTTTAAGAGAATGATTCACTTTCGGATAAGACGATGGACAATAAGGAGGACTGGCCTATGGGAATTCATAAGTATTTCCGCTCGCTGAATGAGCTGGAACGGATCATCCGCTGCCCGGGTAAATTCAAATTCGAGGAGCATAGTGTAGCGGCCCACTCCTGGAAGGTTGTACAGTATGCCAAAACCTTGGCTGATATCGAAGAAAAGCACGGTGCGGTCATTGACTGGAAGAAGTTGTATGAGATCACGAGCAGCCATGATTACGGAGAGATTTTTATCGGGGACATCAAAACGCCGGTGAAGCATTCCTCGCTGCAGCTGCGGTCGCTGATCCAGCAGGTTGAGGAAGGCATGGTTCATAACTTTATTGAGGAGCATATCCCGGAGGAGTTCAAAAGCATTTTCTTCCATCAGCTTCGTGAAGGCAAGGATGAGTCGCTGGAGGGGCTGATTCTGGAGGTTGCGGATAAAATGGATCAGGTCTATGAAGCTTTTGCCGAAATACAGCGGGGGAACACGGAGAAGGAATTTGTGGTGATGTACCGCAATGCGTTGATCAAGATTAAGAATATTGACCTGAGATGCGTTGAGTATTTCCTGACTGAGATTTTGCCGGATATGGTTAATGAAGAAACGTTGTCACCGGTGGATATTAAAAGAATTACGGAAGAGGCACTGGCTCTGTAACTGATGAGCGGTACTCTTTTTTTTTATGTACGCTGTCTTTTGGCAGCAGAATAGGCATACAATGCCGCTGAACCGTTGAACGCCATATGAAGCAGAATGGTCAGGATAATGGATTCCGTTGCCTGGGCAATCATCCCGAAGAACAGCCCTCCGCTCACCGCAAAAAGCATAAACCGGATGCTCTCTGCATTAAGCTTGTAATACTGCAGATGAGAAACTGCAAATAGAACGGCCGTAATAATCACTGCCAGACTTAATTTCGGAAAGAGACCATTCCCAAGCTCGAGCGTGAACTTTTCTCCCAGGCTTTGATGGCGTACAAGTATAGGCAGTATCAGACCGCGAAAGGCGATTTCCTCAAATACCGGATAGGTGATAACAAAATTAATACGATTAAAAAGACCTACGGGCGAATAGCCGGACCGCCTTGAAATGAGTAAATTGATGAACAGAATGATCAGACACAGCGGCAGAACTGCCAGAAAATGGTGCGGAAGATGAAACACATAATTCTCTTTGATCAACAGGCTTGCTGCTATAAGCAGAATTCCCCAGTAATAGATGGTATACCGCATGAAGCGCTTGTTAAATAGCCCGGTTATCCATTCCACAATTTTAAATGAGAACGATATTAATACTGCAGCAAGTAAAGCCCCTAACATCAGCATTTCGCAATCCCCTTTGCAGATCAATCCTCAGACTAATCTAATTTAGCCGTTACCAGCTATCACGCATATGATAAAAATAACAAAAATGAGAGTTTTAGTCCAAAGCAGCTTAAATATGATAATATTAAGGAAAATTTTTGAAGGGGAGACCTGGTCTGTGGAATATTTGCATTTCTTGCCGGTTTTTAATGCGATGGTATGGTTTGGCATTCTGTTGTTCGTTGTGTACGGTATTGATTTTTATAGGAACTACCCTGCAGCCCCTTTTGCGTATGCCAGCCGAAAACCTTCTTGGCACAAAGTAACGTTAGAAGTTCTTATCTTTGTTATTCTATCCTCTGTGGTGGTATTTGCGCTTCATCCGTTTGACAGCTCACTTCTGATGTCTTTGGTGCTGATCGGCATTATTATTACATATATTTTGGGCTCAGGAAATCGTAAATACCGGGAATCTGCCCGTTTAGGGTTAATGGCTGTACATAGTTTGCTGGGCGCTTGCTTTTTTGGCTTATTCGCGATGAAGCTAATGGACAGGCTTAAAATCACGCTTAACCTGAATATGACGGACAACTACGATATCTTATATTTCGCGTATCACCAGAAGCGGCCGGTAGTATACGGATTCTTCCTTCTGCTCATTGCTTTATATTATATAATCAGCAAGCTGTATATGAAACCGGTCTACAGCTCCTATGCGGCGGACTATCAGATACATCCTAGAGTTAATATCAAGCTTGTGAGCGGTGAAATCCTGCAGGGGATGTTTCTTTTGCAGCATGCAGGCAGAGGTGAAATTATCGCGGGAGACCATATTCACCGTTCGGAGGCAGCCCATATCTATTGCATTAACCGGGACCAAATATTGTACATTGAAGCCGCGGGCAATGCGCAGCAGCGATCGGGTCTATGAACCGGCCGAAAACAGGCAGAGGGCTTAAAAGAATAGCGGTTGCGGCGGCTCTTGTGGCTCTCGTCATCCTGGCGTTCCTGCTGAAAAATCAAGTGGCGGCTATGGTTACAGACTCAACAGACTTATCTTCATTAACGGTTAGCGGAATCCGGCTGGACCAGAATATGGCGGAGCTGGATTTGAGCCGAACCCCTAAAGACCCTTCTTTCACTGACAAAAAAACAGGCGATACGGAGTATAGATATTATAAGGACTTCTCCATCGCCTATAACAGGAGCGGAGAGATTATCATTCTGAGGACGATGTCTCCAGACGGGGTAGTGAGTGCAGGTGGGGTGACGCTCCAGACTCTTGAGGAGGCCGCCGGGATACTAGGGAAGCATTACACCGTCAGGATGTACGACTACGATCAAGGGCTGAGAGCCAGAGTATATTACGACAAAAAAAGCCGGATCAAAGCCAGCTTTGTCTATCCCCACAAATTCCGTAAGGAGGGCGTCATCATCTGGGCTATCCTTGAAAGGTATTGAATAGTATGCTGATAGGAACATCAACAGGAAATGAGGGATGCAGATGAGTTTTTTTGACAAATTTAAAGCAGGTGTGACCGAAGCCGGGAATAAGGCAATGAATGTCGTCGAGGTTAACCGTTTGAAGCTGCAAAACAGCAGCAAGCAGAATGAAATTGACAAGCAGTATCAGGTGATGGGCAAAATGCTGTTCGAGGCTACGCTTAATGAATCAACCCTGCCTAAAGAAGCTTTTGCGGTAAATATGAATCGTGTGCTCGTGCTGAAATCTGAGATCGAAGCTAATCTGGAGCAGATTGAAGCGCTGGGGGACGGGAAACATTGTAAAAGCTGCGGCAGCAGTGTGCCGGCGGAAGCACGTTTCTGTCCAAACTGCGGGCACACCTTCGAAGCTCCGCGTGAACCGCAGGTTCCGCAAACTCCGCAAGTATCCGAGGTGAAGGCAGGGCCACTGTCACTGGATAAAAACGACACCGAGGAAAGGTGATCGTTATGGGTCCGGGAACAGTTAAGTTTAGCTGGGTTGGCAGCGGGGAGAGGTATCTGGATCATCTCAAGCCGGCAGCTTTTGAAAATATGGTGATTGGCCGGTATGGCGGCAATTCACTGGCAGGCGCGGACAAAAATGAAGACGGGTTATTCATTCTAATTGGACCGGGCGGGACCTGGGAGTTCAGTATGCTGTTGGATGCCCATAATACGGCAGAAAGTGCAGAGCTGTTGATCAGGATGACCGGAAGTATCTCCAGCGAGATTGAGCAGTGTCTTTCGCGGCCTGTGCATGAGGCCTTTAAAAATTTGGAGACGCTGCTGCTCACGATACTGGGATCTGATGCCTTTAGAAGCCAGTGCCGGGAAGTAACAGGGGAAACAGCGTGCCTCATATGCGTGCGCAAGGAAAATTATCTGTGGTGGTTTTCGGTGGGCGACAACTCGGTGTATCTGCTGCATCCTGAACTGGCTGCCAGGGGA
The DNA here is from genome assembly GCF_031599675.1 of Paenibacillus pedocola. Classification (NCBI taxonomy): domain Bacteria; kingdom Bacillati; phylum Bacillota; class Bacilli; order Caryophanales; family Paenibacillaceae; genus Paenibacillus; species Paenibacillus pedocola. Next base: position 1,541,483 of record NZ_CP134223.1, read on the forward strand.
CAGTACCTGCTGAATCAGCGTAACTACTATGAATGGATCGGATATGTAAATACCTTTGATCAGCCGGTAGCCTGCTTCTCCTCTGGGGTCAGGGAATTAAGGAAAGGGCGCAACGTGATTGTCATGACCACAGATGGCCTATTGGAATACGGGCGTCTGGAGCATGGCCGGCAGACCTTTGAGGATCCGGGCAAGCTGTACCAGGCATTTTATAATAAAAAAAATTTGCAGGCCTGTGTAGAGGCAGCAATCTTGGAAGTGCATGAAGCGCAAGGCCGCGACAGTGCGACCGTCGTTACCTGGAGTTACTATAATGAGCGGGCGGCGGTACTGCCGAGTGATGCCAAATAGGTGATTCGGCGGGGAAATTCAGATCTCTCTTAGCTCAAGCGGCCAGCTTGGGCTGTTTCTATTTGGTGATGGAGTAAAAGTGATGGATTATGCATCTTGCCCAAGCAGAATGGTTATGTATCGCTGATTGCGCATAATCAGGTCATGAAGAAAGGCATCCTGAATAAAGATCCGGACAGCGCGCTTGCCAGTCTAAGCAGTAACAAGGAATACAGCGGACTTTTTCAGACGGAGTTTACCGTATATCCTTATGAGCAGCTGGCAGGCTGGCTCAAAGGTGCGGGCTATGAAATTGAAGAACGTTTCGGTATCCATAATCTGTACGGATATATCGCGGATAATGAAATCAAGCAGGACGAGGAATGGCATAACCGGATGGTGCAATTAGAGCTGGAGCTCGGCAAGCTGAGTCCTTACAGGGATGTCGACATTTTTACGCATATTATCGCTAAGAAAAGCATCTGATGACAGGCAGAGTTACATTGGAGCGGGGGGAGGGCAAAATCGGCCAGGCGCTAGAACAGCTGGAGTTCGTACATAAGGAAGTGTCAAAAGAAAATAAAGTATTAGACTGACAATACTTCATTAAACTAACGGGCAGTTCGTTAACTTTACTGGTTGGGAATCTACCGCTAAAAAGATGTTCTTCACGTTATGTGCGTCGATAAGGGAAGATTGAAAATAATATTGACCAATCAGTCCGGAAATGATAAGATCAAAATCAGAAAACCAAGAAGGTGGTGAAGCCATGATGAAATTGAGGATGTAAGATGTAATTGGTGATTATTTTTTTGACTATATCAGACTGAATGGTCTGGAAATGTCAGCATGCGAGGAGGCAGAAGAGATTGGCAAGAAACAAAGAATTTGACACTACACAAGTGCTGCACAAAGCGATGGAAATATTCGGGCATTATGGTTACGAAGGTACTTCCCTGCAGATCTTGCTCGATGGTTTGGGCATAGCGCGCCAAAGCCTGTATGATACATATGGTACGAAGCGAGAGTTGTTTATAAGGGCTGTTAACCATTATGTTAATGAAAAGTCATCCGCGGTTGTCGTCTATCTGCAACGGCATAATTCCGTGAAACAAGCCATTGCCTCCATTTTCCATGAAATCGTTGTAACGCTTAAAGATGAGGAGCGGCGGAAGGAATGCTTCATTTTAAACAGCGCGATTGACCAGATACCGCATGATCCGGAGATTGCATCGTTATTCAAGACGGACAAACTGCTGTTGGAAAAAGCGTTTTATGATGCATTAGTCCGTGCGCAGCATGAAGGTGAGGTTGATAAGGATAAGGATTTGTATGCATTAGCGCAATATTTATATCATTCACGGTATGCATTAACGCAAGTTGCAAAGATGTCATCAGACACAACAACATTGGATAACTTTGCAGCGTTTACTCTTTCTATATTGGAGCATTAAGCTGGGGCGGCATCAAGTCGCTTCATTATTTTTAGTCATTTCGGACTGAATGGTCAAAAAAGATTGATTGATCTATAAAGGAGGAAGCAAATGATGGATACTAAACGGTTCAAAGGGTTAGCATTATTTATTCTCGCCATTTCGCAACTGATGCTGGCGCTTGATTATACGATTATTTTTGTTGCAATGCCTTCGCTAGGAAGCGAATTGGGATTTTCAGCGAATAATCTGCAGTGGGTTGTCAGTGCATATTCACTTATTTTTGGCGGATTTCTTCTGATCGGTGGACGTCTATCAGATCTCATGGGCAGACGCCGCATGTTTATAGTGGCTATGGTGTTATTCGGTTTGGGTTCGTTACTTGGAGGGGTATCCGACTCTCAGTTAATGCTGATCATAGCCAGAGGACTTCAAGGGCTCGGTGGAGCGATATTATCACCTGCCACGCTTTCGCTTATTATGTCTAATTTCGAGGAAGGCACTGAGCGCAACCGTGCAATGGGAGTGTGGGCGTCTATGGGCGGGGTAGGTATGTCTCTCGGACTGCTGCTAGGGGGGATTCTTACCAGTTACATCGGTTGGGAATCGATTTTTCTCGTAAATGTGCCAGTGGCTCTGTTAGCAATTATCCTGGCTCCTCGCGTATTGGCGGAAAGTAAATTGAAATCCCAAACGAAGCATTACGATATTGCCGGCTCAATATCTGTGACGGCAGCAATGCTGCTAATCGTTTACTATTTGATACAAGCACCTGTTGATGGATGGTTCAGCATATTCACATGGCCATTCGCTTTGCTTGGCATTATACTACTGCTGGCTTTCATTGTAATTGAACAACGTTCCAAAGAACCGCTGCTTTCGTTTAAGTTGTTCCGCAACCGGAACTTGACCGGTGGGGCTTTGACCGCATTCTTGTTCTCGGCATCCTTCGGTTCGTTATACTATTTCCTGACGCTCTATACGCAAAATGTTCTCCATTATTCTGCGATTCAGTCCGGTTTAAGCTTTTTGCCATTAACGCTTAGTGCCTTTCTGGGGGCGAAGCTTATAAACCGAATGCTCACTATTGTAGGGGTATCCGGCACGATCGCAACCGGCATGGGACTCGGCACAATCGGCTTCCTGCTGCTTACCCTTATATCCCCGTCTGGTAATACGTGGGGAATTATTCCGGGAACCATAATTGTGGGTTTAGGCCAAGCGCTTGTATTTACGACGATGTTTATTGCCGGAGGAACAGGGATTGAGCCTAAGGATCAGGGCGTAGCCTCGGCAGTTATCTCCACGGGCCAGCAGATTGGCGGTGCGATTGGCCTGGCGGTTATTATGGCCATTATTTCGGCAAGCCTAGGCTCGAATATAACAATGGAAATGATGCAGCCTGCAGATTTGAACTCGGCCATCCTTACCGCTTTCTTCATTTCGGCTGGTATCACGTTGTTAGGGATTCTGGTTGCCTTCCTTACGCTTAAGTCTACTAAAGCAGGGAAAATAGAAGACAGGGCGATAATTCGATCTCACTAAAACAATGCAATGGTAAGGATAAGGATGTTTATAACCTATAATTCAAGGAGATGAAGATAAGATGACGGATCAACGAAAGATACTCATTACAGGTGGAAAAGGAAAGACAGGAACGAGAATTGCAAAAAGGCTGGATCAACTGGGATATTCATACACTACTACGCTTAGGAGTCTCCAGCCAATTAAAGACCCTATGAAAGAAGTACATTTTGACTGGTACGACAATGCTACGTTTCTCCCTGCTCTGCAGAATGTTGAACGAGTTTATTTGGTCGCACCTGTAGGTGACCCTGAACCGGTGAAAGTTATGCAACCTTTTATTGAAACAGCATTGGAACAGGGTGTACAACGTTTTGTTCTGCTCAGCAGCGCATCCATCCCGGAGGAAGGTCCGGTTTTTGGACCGGTTCATAAATTATTGAAAAAGGCTACTCCAGAATGGACGGTACTCAGGCCTTCCTATTTTATGCAAAATTTCACTGAAGGTCAGCATGCAATGACCATATCTCAACAGGATTTGATCATTAGCGCTGCTGGGCAGGGGAAAATTGGATTTGTGGCTGCTGAAGACATCGCAGAAGTCGCTTTAAGAGCACTTATTGATGATGAAGCCCATAATACGGAGCATATTATTACGGGGCCGGAATCACTTTCATATGATGATGTTAGTCGTATTATTAACGGGGTATCGGGAAAGAACGTTGTCCACAAGTCAATTTCAGATGATGAATTAACTCGCAACTGGTTAACAGCAGGGATAGGCAAGGATTACGCTGAATTTATGACGGATCTTGAACGGAGAATTCGCGAGGAGGGTACGGAAGATTTAGTTACTGACACAGTAAAAAATGTGAGCGGAAAAGACCCTGTTTCCTTCTTTCAATTCGCCAATAAACATGCCGGCGTCTGGAAGCCGGCATGAATCGACCAGCAGTATAAATGATCGTTCAACTAAATGGGAACGTTAGTTCAATGAGAACAGCGGCAGTCTAAGACTTGTTTATCAAGTCTTGATATGCCGCTGTTTTTATTCATAGATCAGTCTAAAACTTAATTTTCACCGAACAGGAAGATATAGAACCATCCCCCTACAATTCGGTTCCACAGACCGGTTAGAGAAGGGGTTTTTGGGTTAGACAAAAAAAACTGTGAAAATCCGCTACATTTGTTTCCGTATAGCCTCACCGCCTGCTGCCGGGAACTGGTTGCGGTAATCGGTCGGGGAGATACCCTCCAGCTTGCGGAACGAACGGATGAAGGAATTACGGTTATTAAACCCCACTGCCGCCCAGATGTCCTGTATTGGCATATCGGTGCGGGCGAGCATCTCTTTGGCTTTTCCGATCCGCAGCTCCTGCAAATACTGGTGGAACGGTTTGCCCAGCTCTTTTTTGAGCAGACGGGACATGTAGTTGGACGTTGAATGAAATTTGTCTGCCAGCAGGTCGAGATGAATATCCTCCTGATAATGCATGTCGATAAATTGTTTGAAGAGCACGGACTCCGGCCCGTCCGCCTCCGGATTTACCGCCTCCATAATTGCCTCCAGAAACTCAGTAAGAAACCCCATCGTTCCCTCTACAGACAAAGGGTTATCCGAGAGGATTCTATGGAAATACTCCCGGTAGGCGCCATCCGACAGGGTGGTGTCTTTATGCTTCAGCACCTCTGAACCGATCACAAAAATCTGCAGATACAGCTCCTTAAGTCCAATTTCATTCAGCCCCCCGGACAGATGCCGGAGCACAACCGTTTCCAGCAGCCCGGACAGCTCGTCTTTTTTAGCGGAGCAGACCAAATTAAAGATCTTTCTGCTGTCGCCTGCACTCAGTAATGCCTCTGCCTTCTCCGATTCCGTTCTTACAGAATAATGAATCCGCTCATGCTGCAGCGGTGAGATGCGCCAGATGGCCTTCATGGCCTCCAGATAAGATTCTTGCAGCCCGGCGAATCCTGGATGGATCTCTCCCACGCCAATGGATATCTCCTGAACATCATGATCCGTGTGCAGAGAGTCCTGAATGAGGGTGAAATATACGTCCAGCTCCATTTGACGGCCGGTAAGCTGCGGCACATTGGCCAGCAGGCCATACACATTATCCTCTATTTCCACAACGATCCACTGCCGGGCAGCCGGGATATGCTCCTTCAGCAGCTGGAGAATCCGGTTGCGCGCTGTATTTTGCTCGCTCTTGCTGTATTCTCCAAGAAACGGCCCGGCAAACTTGACCCGGATCAGCGCAGTGACAAAGGAAGAGTGCTCGAAGGCAAAGCCGCTTTTCTGAAGGAAGGCCTCGGTCTCCTGCTGGTCGGGAAGCCGCTTAAAGCGCAGAAGGTTCACCATCCACTGCTCCAGTGCCACCGGATAGATGAAGGTTAATTTGTCATTGAGCCTGCTGACATCATCGAGCATCCTGTGGAACACCCTGTCCAGCAGCTTATACTCGTTGGCCGGCGGACCTGAGGCTGCTGTAGGCAGCTTGACGATCAGAGATTGAAGAGGGGCATACAGCTTCTGGCTAAGCAGAAACGAGATGAGGACCGAGAGGAGCAGAGCGAGTATATTCAGCAGATTGCCCCAGAATTTGATTACACTCATACTCTCCTGGATGTCGGCGACCGGCACAAGGGCAACCATGTTCAGATTCTTGAATATGAAGCGGGTGTTCATCTGTATCGCGAGCATCGCTTTTCCGCCGATTTCGGTTTTGAGATGGGTCTGTTCACCGGCTTGAAAGGTTTTTAGAAACTGGCTGATTTCCACATCGGGCGTGTCCATCTCCGTGGAAGCGATCACCTGCCGGTCATCGCCCAGCACAAACAGCTTGCTGTTGGGGGTGAGCTTGGAGTCCTTAAGCAGCTGAACGAGCGAATCTACCTTAACGCTGATGACAAACAAATCGTTGGATTTATATTCGGCGATGGCCGTCTGGACGACGGGGAGGATATACGCGCCGTTTTGGGCAACGGACCTGGACGGAGGAAGAATCTGAAACGGCCTGTTTTGGGAGCCGTAGGCATTCCAGAAATCCTCGCTGTAGAGCTCCAGCCGCCGGCTCCGGCCAAAGAAGTCAGCAGCAGAGTAGGTGCCCTGATCGCTGATGACCAGTCCGTCCCGCTTCTTATAAATAAAGACGTTGTCTATATATTCATTCATCAAGCGGATGCGAGCGAGCGAACGGATGCTTTGAGAGACGCGGGCATATTTGGCGTGTGAATCGACAGTGAAATTGGAGGAGAAGACCTGCATCGTCGCTTCATCCAGTGACAGTAAATAATTCAGGCTGTAAATCTCCGTGAATACATTGTTTAGCCCGTCAGCAATATTGCTTAGCACGGTATTGTAATTCTCCTTCATTTGCGTCTCCAGATACCCCAGATTGACCCGGTAATTGATGAAGCTCACCAGCTGGATGAGCGAGGCCAGGACGAGAAAACACAAGAAAAAGCGGTACATCATGCTGCAGAACTTGCCCCTGACCCATGCAGTAACTCTCCTTCTCACTATTGTCTCCCCCTCTATACGCTGAAGATAGGTTTAAGTTTAATAATAGTAGGTGAGCACAAGGAAACGCTACTACTATGACAGGTATGATAACACAAAAGGCTAAAATTGAGACGTTTAATAAAAATGTATGTCGAAATTGAATTATTTTTGTCATTATATATTACACAAAATGATTTCTGTCTCTTTTTAATTACAAAGAGATGGCCTTAAATGTGACATAGGGACTACAAGGAGGTGAGCAGATGAATCGTGTGATGGTCATGGGCAAGGCGCACAGCAGAGAGGTACGAAAGGAGGGACGGATGAACAGGGCGCGGAGGATCTTCAGAAAAAATATTCATTATTATATTCTGCTGCTTATCCCGCTGCTGTATATTCTGGTATTCAGCTACGGGCCGATTATTGGTAACATTCTGGCCTTCCGCAAATTTGTCCCCGGCGGATCGATTTATGGTGAAGAGTGGACGGGACTGCGGTACTTCAAAATGTTTCTTGGCGAGGCAAGCTTCTGGAGAGCGTTCAATAATACCTGGCTGCTGAATATCTACCATTTAATATTTACCGTGCCGGTGTCGATTCTGTTTGCCTTGATCGTCAATGAGATTAAATCGGCCAGAATGAGGAATCTGGTCCAGACGGTTTCTTATTTGCCGAATTTCATCTCTATTGTTGTTGTTGTCGGCCTGATGACTGAGCTGCTGTCACCGACCTACGGGCTGGTAAACGAACTGCTTAGTCAGCTGGGGATTTCGCCTACCTTTTTTATGAATGAAGCAGCGTGGTTCCGCACCTTGTATATCTCATCGGAAATCTGGCAGTTTACGGGCTGGAACTCGATTATTTTCTTCGCGGCCATTACCTCCATTGACTATCAGCTGTACGAGGCTGCGGATATGGACGGAGCGGGGAGACTGCAAAAAATCTGGCATGTCACGCTGCCGCAGATCATGCCGACCATTGTGGTTGTCTACATTATGTCCTTCGGCCACTTGATGACAGTTGCCTTTGAGAAGGTGCTGCTGATGTACACGCCGAGCAACTCGGAGCGCAGCGATGTGATTGAGACGCTTGTCTACCGGATCGGCATACAGAGCACCAACTACAGCTACTCGACAGCAATCAGCCTGTTCGGCGGCCTCCTTGGACTTGTGATTGTGGTCACCGCCAATGCGCTGGCCAAGAAGTATACCCGCTATTCCTTATATTGATCCTGAAGAGAGGAGACTGCCATGCGCACCATTAGAAGATATGAGGAATGGGTCTTTAAGCTGGTTCTCACGCTGTTTATCGTCGTCGTATGCGGCGCGGTGCTGCTGCCGTTTGTACATCTGCTTGCGGTATCCTTCAGCAGCTCTGCCGCCAATGTCGGCGGGAAAGTAGCCTTTCTGCCGGTGGGGTTCCATATTAAGGCCTACCGGTTCATCCTGAGCCACCGGGATATTCTCAGCGGCTTCCGGAATTCGGTGCTGCAGACGACAATCGGCACGGTGCTCAGTCTCCTGCTGATGACGATGTGCGCCTATCCCTTGTCCAAAAAAATCGCCGGCCAGTCCCTTATCATCTGGATGATTATGCTGACCATGCTGTTCAACGGCGGGATGATTCCTACTTATATGATGATCAAGGGTCTGGGTCTGTTGGATACGATCTGGGCGGTAATTCTGCCGTTCTGTATTACGCCTTATTATTTAATGCTGATGATGAACTTCTTCCGCGAGTTCCCCGAACCGATTGAGGAGGCGGCACTGATCGACGGACTTAATCCGATTCAAATCCTGTTCCGCATTGTGCTTCCCTTATCGAAGCCGATTCTGGTGACGATGGCGCTGTTCATGATTGTCTTCTACTGGAACAACTGGTTCAGCTCCCTGATCTATTTGAATAAAACCAGTATGTATCCTGTTATGCTGATCGTGCGCAATATTCTGGATGGACAGCAGCTTGTGAACAGCGGGATGGCGGGGCAGGATACAACCAAGTACATCTCCACTGCTTCGCTGAAAGCCGCATCCATCATGGTAACTTCACTTCCGATCTTTATCCTGCTGCCCTTTACACAGAAATATTTCACCAAAGGCGCCTTAATCGGTGCGGTTAAAGGCTAAAGTTCACACAGAGAGCCCAGAAGGAAAAGGAGAGAATCATATGACAAAGAGCATGAAGGTGCAAGGAAGCGGCAGCAAAGTAAGGGCGGGAGGAGTGATACTATCGGCTATGCTATTGCTAAGTGCTTGTTCCGGCGGGAACGGTGCGGCGGAAGTCTCCGGCAATGAGGTGGCTGCGGCAGACGGCGGACAGGTCACCCTGACCATGCTGCTGGCCGAAGGCGGGGTGCCGTTCAGCAAGGATTGGCCCACACTGGTGGAACTGGAGAAACGGACGAATGTGGAGCTTGATGTACAGGCAGTTCCCTCTGATTATCAGAGTAAAGCGAAAATTGTACTAAGCTCCGACAAAATTCCGGATATGGTGACGAGCGTGGAGCAGCCTACAGTGCTGGAAATGAGCGAGACCGGTGTGCTGCTGCCCATCAGTGACTATATGGACAAGCTTCCGCATCTCAAGAGCCGGATTGAAGAGTTCCAGATCGAGAAGGAGCTGGATAACTGGCGGGGGACGGACGGCAAGCTGTACGTGGTACCCTTCATGAAGGACTATGCCAACTACAACCGTGCGCCGCTGATCCGCTCCGATATTCTGAAGCAGAACGGACTGCAGGCGCCAACGAATATGGACGAGTTTTACATCCTTTTGAAGAAGCTGAAGGAACTGTATCCGGACAGCTACCCGCTAACCGGGACCAGCGCAGAGAATCTGCGGACGATGTTCGGGACCGCCTGGGGAGTGGATGCGAACTACAAGGGTTTTGTCTACGATGAAGCCGCCGGGCAGTACGACTACTTATTTACGAGTGACAAGTACAAGGCCTATCTGACCTATCTCAACCGGCTGATTGATGAGGGGCTGGCTGATCCCGAAATGTTCACCTCTACGACCGATCAGCTGATGCAGAAAATGTCTACGGGTAAAAGCTTTGTCTATTATTTCTGGAATGGCGAGCATAAGAGTGCTATCAATCTGCTGGGCAAGGAGAACAGCGGCCCGGATTTTGAAATCTCGATGCTGGAACCGATAGCAGGTCCTGCCGGTAAAAAAATGCTGGTCGGCGACCGGATTTCAAACGGCATGGTCATCCCGGCGTCGGCGGCGAAAAAACCGTATTTCGATCAGCTCCTGAGCTTCATTGATTACCTGTACTCGGACGAAGGCATTGACCTGCTGACCTGGGGGATTGAAGGGGATACCTATAACGTAGTTGACGGGGAGAAGAAGTTCAGCGATGAGATGCTGCAGAAGGATAACCTGAACCGGGCGCTGTGGGAGATTGGCGCTGCTAACGGCTCCTACGTAATGCTCTGGCCGTACAAATGGTTCGCGGCGGTGCTGGGCGACCCTGATTTTGAGAAAATGACGGAAGTGGCAAATGAGGAAGGCTGGTTCGCGGATGTTACGAAGGTGCCTTCTCTATCGGCGGCGCAGCGCGAGGAAGAAAATCTGGTCTATGCGACTGTGAATGATTATTTTGCCAAGATGACGGAACAGTTCGTATACGGGACGAATTCGATTGAGACGGACTGGGATGCTTATGTGAAGGAAATGGACTCGATGGGTGTCGGTAAGCTGAAGAAAATGTACAATGATTCGCTTAAGTAAGTGAGCTGAAGGGGGCTTTGACCATGACAATCAATGAGACGAAGCAAAGAATCGCAATACTCCAGGCGACACTGGCCGGGCGGGGAATTTCCGCCCTGGTCGCCTTTGCCAATGGCGCGCGTGAAGGAGCGGGTACTGTGCGGTATCTGACCGGCTGGATGCCCTTTAGCTCGGAAGTATTCCTGGTCGTTCCCGCGAAGGGAAGTGCAGTCATCGTATCGGCGGATAAGAACCGGGCGCGGGCGTTCCTTATGCGTTTTGGCGGGGAAGGGGAGGTTGTGAAAACAACGGATCTGTACGGCTCGCTGCAGGAGGTGCTGGCGAAGCTGGTGCCGCCCGGATCAGTACTCGCCTACACAGGTGCTGATGATTTCACAGTCGCGCAGTCTGCCAGGTTCTTTGCCCTGCTGGATGGTTATGAGAAGCTGGAGGGAACCGAGATCGTGAATGTACAGCGGTTGGAGCGCACGCCGTATGAAGTGGATAAACACCGGAAGGCGGCGGAAATTGCCGATAAAATGGTGGCCCACGCCATGGGTATCGCCTCGGTTAAGGGAATTAGCGGGGCGGAAATTATGGCCGAGGTGGAGTATCTGGGAAGACGGCTCGGTGCGGACTCTGCCTCCTGCTGGCTGGCGGTTGGTGAGCGCCCGCCGGAAACGTATTTTGAGCTGTTCGAGCTGGTGGAGCCTGTAGGTCCTGATTCCCGTGTGCAAATCGGCACAACAGTCTGCCTGGACGGGTATTACGCGCAGGTGTTGAGAATGGGGATGTTCAAGGAGCCCTCTCCTGAGCTCCAGCGTATTTCCGGAGCTATTCTTGAAATGCAAGATGCAGCACTGGCCAAGATGGCGGCAGGCACGCCGGTCCATGTCCTCGTGGATGTGCTGGAGTCCATGATCGATGAGTACTGCCCGTATACAAGGACGGAAGATCCGTTCCGGTTCCAATCGATCCACGGAATGAGCAACAGCTACAGCGATCCTGGTGTTGCTCCTTTCCTGAATGCGGGCAGAGATCAGTCAAGGGATGGAGAATCGGCGAGAGTATCTGAAAATATGGTCTTTGAAGTGCATCCCAACTTCACAATGCCTGAGCTGGGGCATGTGTGTCATGGGGATACGGCCGTTGCCGGGAAGGACGGGGGAAGCTGGCTGTCCAAGACGCCGCGGGGAATCTATTATCTGTCATCATAATGAGCTGAATATAGGAGGAGACGAGCTATGCGTATTGGTGTCGATGGTAAATACTTACCCGGAGGGCATAATCTAAGTCCTGTGGAGAAGCTGGAATATGCTCATAGTCTGGGCCTGGAGGGGATGTTCTTCCGCACCATCCTGCACATCAGTCCCAATCTGGATCGTGCGGAGATTCAGGCTGTACAGCGGAAAGCGCAGGAACTCGGTATGTATCTGGAGGCCGGGCTGGGCCGGGTCAATCCATACACAAATCCAGAAACCCCGGAACTGCGGGCGATTGGCAGCGGCGATGTGCTGCTCGGCTTCCGCCGCATGATGGAGGCTGCAGCGGAAGGCGGTATCCGCGAGCTTTGGGTCTCCACCGGCGGTGCCAAACCCTACAAGGGGATGTTCGCCACGGACCGGTTTCGCACCGATGTGACCTGGGAGGAGCAGCTGGAGGCGACAGAGCGGCTGCTGCTGAAGCTGAAGCCGATGGCACTCGATCTGGGGCTGCATCTCAATATGGAGACCCATGAGGAGATTACTTCCTATGAAATCGTCCGCCTGATTGAAGCGGTTGGAGCCGATGTGATGGGCGTGGTGTTCGACACCGCCAATGTGATGATTCGCGGCGAGCATCCGGTGCTTGCCGCCCGGCGCCTGGCACCTTATGTACGGCAGACGCATATCAAGGATGCCTATCTTGAATTGACAGATGGAGGAGTCTATCAGCGGGCGATGCCGTGTGAAGGCGAAGGTGCTGTTGATTTCTGCGAGGTGCTGAAGGAGCTTAACCGCTATAATCCGGAGTTGACGTTATCCTTCGAAGCGCAGGTTCCGCACGGCGGGCGGATGCCCGGTGAGCCGATGCTCATTGAGGTCTACGATCCGCAGTGGATTCGGAATCATCCGGATCTGACACGCGAGGATTTCGCCGCTTATTATGAACTGGCGCGGAATTACTCAGAACGGATACGCAGCGGCCAGGCCAAAGGCTGGCGGGCACTGAACGCAGAACGGTTCGAAGAAGAGGAAGCGGTACAGGCGGTGATTGCCTCCCGGCGTTATATGGACGGACTGTGCCGGGAGCTGGGTATTCAGCGGGAGCAGGCGCCGTCCCATGTCTGAGATTCCAGCCGGGCGCCGCGGTATCTTTGCCAAGGAGCTGTTTGCTACTACAGTTCCTGTGCGGGCGGCGATTCAGGAAGCGGCTGACCGGGGCTTTGACGGCCTGTATCTGGGTTCGCCCTCCAGTATCAGCCCGGAGCCGGACCGGAAGGAGCTGGAAGAGGCGGGGCAGTTCGCCAAGCGGGAACGGTTGCATCCCGTGGAAGGAACTGATCGGGCAGATCCGCAGGAGTGATCCCGGAGCCTTGTACTGGGGCGAGCTGCACCAGGCGGAGCTGGTCATGCCTCTTCTGAGCCCCGGCTGGTTCGGGGATCATCCCGATATCGGCCTGGAAGAGACAGCATCATGGCTGATTTCGGCTCCGCCATCGCTTATTGGTGTGAAAGATGAACGGGTCGCCGGTTTGCTGGCATTCCTTGCTGCCGGCTGACATGGAGAGATAGCCTGCTTAGCCTGAATACGCCCCCGATTCTCTATACGTAATAACGGATGTTTGCCCGGTTGGGGCGGCATCCGTTTTTGATTGTCTGAAATTATGGCTGGTTGTTGTGCTGGATGGCCGGCATCTTCATTTGGACGCTACATGGGATGATCCGGTTCCTGATACTGCGGGGTATATCGAGAGTAAGTACTTTCTGGTTTCAGACGAGCAAATGCACGGAATCATGTATGGGATGCAGAGAAAGTAAAGGGATTCTTTGAGCGGTAAGCACCAAAAGCATACAAAGCAGCAGTCCCGGCCCAGCCGGATTTAAATGACCGAAAGTTCATGGGCGGAGGCAACCCGGCCGAGAATGCTCTGGATGAAGTATGAGAACTGTACGAGGGCGTCAACAGCCGAAAGATCATTTTTATTTTTAGAAGGGTGAATGTTCAAGGACAAGGATTTCACTCCGGACTTCGCTGAATTCCCGGCCCTGATCGGCGCGATTGCGGCGGTCAGGCTTACAGTGAATGCAGCTGCGTCTCCTCTCTCCAAGGTGGAGGAGGCCTGGAATGAACCTTCGTCGCCCGGGCCACGGGCTGTGTTCGTACCAGCGACTAACTGAGCAGGACTGGGTTGCAACTTCCACCATCGCCACAAACCTCCAGTCTCCAAACACGCAAAACAGCGATCCTCCAATGAGCGGAGGATCGCTGTTCTTTTTAACATTATTGAATTAATCTCGTCCGTATTCGGCCTCATGAGAGCCGTGCCTACTTCCGGCCCAGCTTCCGGGCCAGGAAGAGGATCAGCAGCAATGAAACGGCAATAATCACGATATTGAATCCCAGTCTGCTCTGTAACCAGCTGTTGTGCGCAATGTCCGCTTCAGGCACCTGCTGTAGTTCTGCCGCCCCAAGCCGGGCAAGCGGTCTATTTTCTCCGGCGATATAGTCCTTGAAGTTCACAATATCATATTGCGGCGCAGCCGCCTCAGCATTCCCGTAGAGCAAGCGGTAAGGCTGGGCTCCGTCAGCGGCAAAAATGATCCGGTCCAGCAGGTATTCCAGTTTCAGCCCGGACAGCGCTATTGGCGCATCATCCTGATTATGGATGACGATACGCAGGATGGGCGCGGACGAAGCCTTCACAGGAACAATAGCTGTAGAGGCAATCTCCGCATCCTTGAAATCCAGCCGGTACAATTCTCCGATGCCTGTTACGGGAATGACTCTGCCTTCACCGTCATAAAGCTCGAACCGGCGGGTGAAGCTGCCGCTGCTCTCCAGCTGCAGCCCGGAGACTCTCAGCCGGTCATCATTGTGAATGATAATCTCAGTGCGTTTGTCTTCTTCCTGAATCTTATACGCTGCTTCCTGCTGCTGCTTAAAGAGTTCAGCCTTGATTACCCGGTTGCTATGCTGCAGGGTCAGAGCAGGAAACTGCAGATCCGCCACATTCTTCTCTGCCACCAGCCGGTAATAGCTGAATTTATAAGTGCTGCCGAGGTCGATGCTATTCTGTTCACGCCCATCTACGGCGTACAGATCACCCTTAGCTATAGGCTCCCAGGCAACGCCGTCATAGCTGCCAAGCAGTTGTACGTGAAGCAGGAAGTCCTCATCCGGAAGCTTGAACTCCAGCCGGTTGCCTTGGATATCGGTATTCTCGGCCAATGGTGTAACCTTGTAATCGAACAGGGTGTTCCCGTTCTTCTTCACGCTGTGAACCAGCGTAGCGGAGTAGGTTATGTTATGTTCCTCCGGGCGCTCTTCTCCGCTCTCCCTGTAGAAGGGAACATACTTGCCTGTATTGTCTACGATCCGCAGATCGCGCAGATCCTCTGCCGCACCCTTGTATACCTCAGGATCAAGGTAAAGTTCATAATAGGCTGCCTGACCCGGGATCACAATCTGCTTCGAGTACTGCCACGCCTGGCCGGCGCTCCCTTCAGCTGCGGCAGACAAAGGCTGTCCGGGGGAAGCAGGTTAAGAGAACTGAGCAACAGAAGCATAGTACTAATCTTGTGGAGAATCCTGTCCCGCCTCTGCATAGACTTCCTCCATTCTGGCCGACACCCGCTGATAGAGATAGGAAATGCCCAGCAGGCAGAGGCCGAAGCTGAAATAGGCGATGATTTTGCTGCCGGTATTCAGCAGCGTCAGATCATAGAGCAGCAGCTTGCCGGTAGCCAGCAGCGACAGGGCCAGACCGAAGCGCCGGATGTACACATACCTGCGGCGGAAGCCGAACATGATGAACAGCACCGCGAGCAGCAGATAAGTGAGGCTGAAGATCAGACCGCCATCGTTCTGCCGCAGCTGTACCCCAAGGAAAGCCGTAACGACTGCCAGCAGATATATCCCCATTACCACCGGATACAGCTCCTCATTGTTGTATTCACGCTTCAGCAGTGCCTTCAGCAGACGCCCGCCGCTCTGCCAGACGAACAGATTGAAGAGGATCAGCAGCCCGAGTGCAGCATAATCCGCCGCCGTATTATCGGAGAAATTAACCTTAAGGCTATGCTGCCAGGTAGTGAGGGCAATACAGATGACATACCCGATGGCGTACAGAAAATAAACCATGTATCCCACGGTGTCATCATAGAGCACCTTGATTTTCGGCAGCGCATAAGCCAGCCCTAACGTCAGCACGGCCGACAGCAGCAGTCTGTAGAATGTGGCACGGGTGAAATCCTCCGGTACATACAGGTCATACAGATGCAGCGATTCATAGAGGATATAAGCATAGGTGTTCACCAGCGCCGCATATTTGAACCAGATACCGGCCTGAACCTCGGCAGGAGAGCTGGCAAGCAGAATCTCCCGCCGGGAATGGCGGATGGCGTATACAAGAGCGACAACGAGCATCCCTGCTGTGATGAAGGTGTATTTTAGCGCAAAATACGGATTGTCGTAGATGATCACAGAGTTGGCAGATGAAGACTGCACCAGCACATCGATAAAGAAGAAGAGGGCCAAAGAGAGCAGCAGGATGCCCCAGCCGATCCGTTCGATCGCTTTGAAACGCTGCAGATGGCCGTAAACCGTCAGTACAACTGCCTCAACCAGCCAGCCGATGGACCACCAGACGGTGCCCAGCTGAAACGGAATCATCAGCACGGCGAAGGTGAGCGAAGTGGCATAGAAGAGCAGCATGCTCTCTTTTTCCTGCGCCATCAGCTTCTCCAGCAGACGGCCGAGTCCCAGATACAGCAGGCAAAAGGCGAGGGCTAGCGCTCCTTTGTACGCACCAAGCCCCGCATCCAGGAACAGTATATACAGGATTAAACAGCTGGCC
Source organism: Paenibacillus pedocola (assembly GCF_031599675.1). Classification (NCBI taxonomy): domain Bacteria; kingdom Bacillati; phylum Bacillota; class Bacilli; order Caryophanales; family Paenibacillaceae; genus Paenibacillus; species Paenibacillus pedocola. The sequence goes on from NZ_CP134223.1 coordinate 1,558,050, forward strand.
ATTGTGTTGCAGGCGAGCAGCGCGAAATCCCACCAGGACAGCTTGGTCCGGTACTTGAACGGGTACCACAGCGTAATTCCCAGGTACATGGCGAAGGTCAGAATGGAATAGAACATATTTATGCCATAGCTGTCCGACAGAACAATCAGCAGCAGCATCGAAGGTGTATTGAACAGGAAGCTGATGTAATTGACAACGATCCAGCGTTTACGCAGGGAAATGAGCACAATCAGCAGATTCAGCAGGAACAGATAACCCATAGCTGCATACACTGCGCCTCCCTCCAGGCCAAATGCGCCTATATAGGAGAACAAGGGCAGGTAGCCTCCGACTAGACCCATCGAACAGATGGTCCGGGACTCATACCGGAGCGATAACAGAACCGCCGTCAGCGTAACGAGGACTGAGAGAGCAAGGCCGGGATAGATCCCGATAATCTCAAGCAGAAAATAGCTGTAAAAGATGGAGCCGTACAGCACAGAAATCCCGCCGCCGAGCAGCCCTAGCGCAAAGGTGCCTCTGCCTCTGCGGAACAGCCACTCGCCGCCGCCCAGCATTAAGGCGCCGAGCAGGAAAAAGGCACTGCCCTTCATATATCCTGTGAACCAGGTGGAATAGCTGTATTTGAAGCCAGCGCCGACAGCAAGAATCAGCAGCAGGATACCGAGCCGGTTGATCCAGTTCAGCCCAATCTTCATCTCGATCCGGTTCTGTCTGCGCCGCCGCCGGATCGTCTCCTCGCTGACCCCTTCCGAAGCCAGCTCATCCAGCCGGTGATCCACTTCTGCCGCGAGCGGCCGTTCCGCTTCCAGCAGCTCCGCCCGGCGCAGCAGAATGCTCTCGTCCAGTCTGGCCGTCAGCTCATCCAGCCTGGCGCGGATCTCTGCATTGTCCTTCCCGAGCAGACGGTCCGCCGTACGGTACATTTCTGCGATACGCTGCTTTGTCCGAAGCTCAAAAGCGGTCAGCCGGTCATGCTGGGCAGCGCTTTGCGCGGCGAAATAGGTATGCAGCTTCCTGCGGGACAACCGCAGAATCCCCAGCTTCTCATCCAGTATCTGCTCGGTCAGTGCCGTACGCAGCTCTGCATTCTCTTGCTTCAGCCTCATTCCCTGAGCCTCGGTCTCGGCCAAAGCCTGTTCTACCGCGGCCGCCCGCTTCTTCAAAGCTTCATTCTCATTCACCAGATCACTGCCCTCATAGGCTTTGATCAGCTCCTGATACTCTCCCAGCAGTACATCCTGCTGCTCTTTTATGGCCCTAAGACGATCTTTGAACTGCTCCATAAGCGCCCCCAATGGCTTTTTTGTCCTATATAGATTGAACTTATGAATTTTCTTTTTTGGGGATTAGCCGTGACTACAGAGAATATTTGGGCTTCCGGCCGCTGTTAGGTTTGGATTTCCTTGAATTTAACTGCTTATCGCAGTAGAAATCCAAACCTAAAGGCGGACGCTACCGCTCCTCCAGCTCCAAAATTCTCCTCCGCCACTTTTCCCCTTTAATGTATATTTTAAGTTAAATCTATATAGTAGCTTTATTCTACTATAAACAAAGAAACAAAATCTTCCTTTTCTGTGCGGAACTTCATGCTGTTGTCACGAAAACGTGAACCTGTGTGCAGGCAGCCATTCACCGGATAAATCCGCAGCAGATGCTAAAAGCCCAAAAAATCCGCAAGCCTCCAGGAGCTGGAGAGGCTTGCGGATTTTGATCTGCCTGATCTATTTTATCGCTGCAGGCTTTGTCCGTTAGTTGCAATAATGTCCTTGTACCAGTAGAAAGATTTCTTGCGGTAGCGCTCAAGAGTACCAGTGTTATCATCGTGACGGTCTACATAGATGAAGCCGTAACGTTTGCTGAGCTCTGCGGTAGAGGCGCTGACCAGGTCGATGCAGCCCCATGAGGTATAGCCCATCACTTCGATGCCGTCTTCGATGGCTTCACCTACCTGAACCAGATGGTCGTTCAAATATTTGATCCGGTAGTCGTCATTGACTGTCGGCACACCGTCTTCGCCTGTGATCAGCACATCTTTGGCGCCGAGCCCGTTCTCAACGATGAACAGCGGCTTCTGATAGCGGTCGTAGAACATGTTCAGCACATAGCGCAGACCCTGCGGGTCAATCTGCCAGCCCCATTCACTGGCCTCCAGGTAGGGATTCGCTGCACCGCTGAACAGGTTGCCTTCGGTTTGATTGCGTCTGCTGTCGTCGCCAGTCTCACAGATGCTCACGTAGTAGCTGAAGGAGATGAAGTCCACCGTGTGCTTCAGAATCTCCGCATCTCCTGGTTCCATATGAATCTCGATGCCATGCTCTCTGAAATAACGTTTCATGTAGCCGGGGTAAATCCCTCTCGCATGAACATCCCCGAAGAAATAGTTCAAATGCTCCGTCTGCATTGCAGCAATCACATCGTCCGGGTGCGGAGTGAGCGGGTAGGTCGGCATACTGAGGATCATGCAGCCGATTTTGGCTTCAGGGTCAATCTCATGTCCAATCTTTACGGCCAGCGCACTGGCTACCAGTTCGTGATGGATAGCCTGGTACAGATCCTGTTTGCTCAGCTTGTCCTTCGGCGTATAGATGCCTCCGCTCATGAACGGCTCATGCAGAATAGAGTTGATCTCGTTAAAGGTCAGCCAATATTTCACCTTACCTTTGTAGCGTGTGAACAAGGTTCTGGAATAACGCTCGTAGAAGCCGACCAGCTCACGGTTGACCCACCCGTTATAATGCTTGGACAGGTGCAGCGGGGTTTCGTAATGCGAGATGGTTACCAGCGGCTCAATCCCGTATTTATGGCATTCGTCGAACAGATCGTCATAGAATTGCAGACCCTTCTCATTAGGCTCCAGCTCATCGCCGTTCGGAAAGATCCGGGACCAGGCAATGGAGGTACGGAACACCTTAAAGCCCATTTCGGCAAACAGCTTAATATCTTCTTTATACCGGTGGTAGAAATCAATCCCCACCAGCTTCATATTATCTTCGGTCGGCACTTCGGTGATAGGTCCTTTAATGCCTTGCGGAGCCACGTCCTGGGTAGACCATCCCTTGCCGTCTTCATTATATGCGCCTTCACATTGGTTGGCTGCTACTGCGCCGCCCCATAAGAAGCCTTCAGGAAATTGTACGCTCATTGATTATCCCGCCTTTTTATAGATGTTGTGAGAGTTATGGTATGCTTATAATATGTCCTACAATTGCATGCTAAATGTTGTAACGCGTTACATGTCAAGTATATTTTTTGAAAAGTTAAGGAGAGCCTCATGTCGAATCTTGATCAAATTGCCAAGCTGTCGGGATTTTCCAAAGCCACCGTGTCGAGAGTGCTGAATCATTCCCCCCATGTGAGCCAGGCGACGAGAGATAAAATTACGAATATCATGGAGGAGCTGGATTATGTTCCAAACGGCAATGCCATCTCCTTGTCCAAAGGGCAGACCCAGCAGATTGGCATGGTTACGGAGGGTATTAATGAAGTGATGCTGCCGTTCCTGAACAGCTTCGTCGAGACGGCAAGCGGGCATGGATACCAGACGATTATATATACTTCGGGCGGCGATCCCCAAAAAGAGCTCCAGGCCTTCGAGGATATGCGCAGAAAAAGAGTGGATGCGCTGGTGATCAGTACTTGTGTTAATGATCTGGCCCTGTTAGGCTCCTACTGCAAATATGGTCCGATAGTGTCCTGGCAGCGGATGGAGCTTGCGGAGATTGCTTCGGTTGCGATGAACCAATATGACGGCTATATGCTGGGGCTTGAACATGTTATTCAAAAGGGATACACCCGTATTGCTAATGCATTCGGCAGGCCCAGCAGTATGAATACCCTCAGCCGCATCAACGCTTATCAGGACATGATGAGGAAATACGGACTGCCTGTACACCCCCACTGGTCACGCACCGGTGTATATTCTATCCGTCAAGGAGAGCAGCTGGTCCGGGAGTTGCTGGGCGGCGCAGAGGAGCGGCCGAGTGCCATTCTCTGCGCCAATGACCTGGTAGCGGCAGGCATTGTGAGTGAAGCACGCCGGCAGCAGCTGCGGATTCCGGAAGATTTGGCCGTCGTTGGCTTCGATAATACAGAGCTTGCCCACACGCTCGGGATCACCTCCGTGTATAATCCCATTGCTGACCAGGCGAAGAATGCCTTTCATCTGCTGCTCAGCAAGCTGAAGGGTGTGGAAGAAGAGCAGCAGAAGCTGCAGTACAGTCTGGTTCAGCGGGCCACTACGTAATAATCCGTAAAAAAGAAGAGCCTTCCCGAACGTCATTCATGACGATTGGGAAGGCTTCTTTTTTAGGGTGGAATTCATCCTCTACCGTAAGCTCGACGGCGTATTGTGCCTGAATTGTTTGAACACCCGGTTGAAGGTTCTTACATTCGTAAATCCGCAGTCGAGGGCAATATCGATGATCGACTTATCCGTATTCAGCAGCATCTCTTCCGCCTTGTTCACCCGGATATGGTTCAGGTAGGAGATAAAGCTCATGCCTGTGGTGCTCTTGAAGAACCGGGAGAAGTAGAACAGGCTCATATCCGCCTGCTTGGCTGCATCCTCCAGGGTGATCATGCTCGAATAGTGGGTCTCCAGATAATCGAGTACGGCCTGCATGATCTTCATGCTGGTCATCCGTCGCTTGTCCTTTTTCTGATCGGCGGGCTCACAAGGGAGATGCCGCAGGATCAGCCCGCAGAGCTCATACAGCATTCCGGTAATGAACAGCTCATGCTGCGGCAACTCAGCTTCAGACTCCTGATTCAACTGGAGAATAAGCTGAGACGCCCTGGAAAGAAGCTGTATTCCGGCAGCTGTGTTTGTGTCACCTGCGGTGATAAAAGGGCTTGTCAGGCGAACGTCCTTCGGCCAGCCTCCGGGGCTGCCGATCAGCTGGGGATGAAAGATCAGCAGCAGAATGGTCGATTCGCAGTCACTGCTATCATAATAGTGAATGTCTCCGCTGCTGCATATTGCCATATCTCCCTTGTGAAGAACCCGGCTCTCCAGATTAATCCCCATGCGGATGGAGCCCTCACACACATACATAAGTTCAAGATCATTATGCCAATGGGCAAGGAAATTCAAATTATGCGAATGGTCGCAGCTGAATGGGAGGGTGGAATGATACAAGCGGTTTTCATGATAAGCCTTCATACGGAGCTCCTTTGATTTTAATACAACAGCAAGCCGTTTATTCTTGGATAATAGCAAAAAATGACCATCCAGGCAATGAAAATGACGAGCCGTAATAGAGCGCTTGCATTACAATTGAACTGAGCGAATATACAATATCCATTCTTTATAATCCAAAGGAGCATGTAATTCATGACGAAAAAAGCACTGATTGTTAGAGGCGGATGGGATGGGCATGAACCGGTCCAGGTATCTGAAGTTTTCGCTGAACTGCTGCGGGGAGAAAGCTTTGAAGTTGAGATCTCCGATACGTTAGATAGCTTCAAGGATGAAGAGAAATTGCTCGCGCTGAATCTGATCGTTCCAATCTGGACGATGGGCGAGATCAGCAATGAGCAGCTTCAGCCTGTACTGAAGGCCGTAGAATCCGGAGTAGGTCTGGCAGGGTGCCACGGCGGCATGTGCGATTCCTTCCGCAACAGTGTGGAATGGCAATTTATGACCGGATCGCAATGGGTGGCCCATCCGTTTAACGACGGCGTGGACTATGAGGTCAACATGGTGCCTTCCAGCTCCAGTCCGATTGTTGAAGGAATTAAGGATTTCAAAGTGAAATCGGAGCAGTATTATCTGCATGTAGATCCTACGGTGAATGTACTGGCAACCACCACTTTTCCAGTAAGCGAAGGGCCTCATTCCGCTAATGGAGCCATTACGATGCCTGTCGTGTATACCAAAAAATGGGGTGCAGGCAAAGTGTTCTATAACTCGCTTGGCCATCATGCCGACATTTTCGATATCCCGGAAGCAAAAGAACTGATGCGCAGAGGCTTCGTGTGGGCTGCCAGATAACTCAAGTGACTATATAACGTAAGGTGGGATCGTTTTGGATAAGGTTAAGGTCGGAATTGTCGGCTGCGGCAATATCAGCGGGATCTATTTTGAGAATCTTACACAGCTGTTTGTAAATACAGAAGTTTTCGCATGTGCGGATGTGTTCAGAGAACGGGCAGAGGAAGCGGCTGAGAAATATGGCATTCCGCATGTCTGGACTACTGAAGAATTACTTGCTTCTGATGATATTCAAATTGTAGTCAATTTGACTACACCTGCAGGGCATTTCGAGGTATGCAAGCAGGCCTTGCTCTCAGGCAAGCATGTCTATGTGGAGAAACCGTTATCGCTATCGCTGGAGCATGGGAATGAACTGGTTAAACTGGCGGAAGAAAAAGGCCTGATGATCGGCTGCGCCCCCGATACCTTCCTGGGTGCCGGACTTCAGACCTGCCGGAAATTAATCGATGACGGGTTTATCGGGGAGCCGGTGGCCGCGTCAGCGTTCATGGTCTGTCACGGGCATGAGAGCTGGCACCCGGACCCGGAATTCTATTACAAGGCCGGCGGAGGTCCGATGTTCGATATGGGACCTTATTATCTCACTGCGCTGGTATCTCTCCTGGGACCGGCTGCGACGGTATGCGGCATGACCAAAACTTCCTTCCCGCAGCGTACGATCACCAGCACGAAGAAGTTCGGGCAGAAGATTGATGTTGAGGTACCGACCCATGTTGCCGGTACGGTACAATTCGTCAGCGGCGCAGTGGCCACGGTCGTTACAAGCTTCGATGTCTGGGACAGCACGCTGCCCCGCATCGAGATTTACGGAACCCGCGGGACATTGATTGTTCCCGATCCCAACACCTTCGGTGGGCCGATCCTGCTGAAGCCGGCGGACGGCAGCGCGTTTACGGAAATTCCGCTGGTGCATAATTATGCCGGCAATAGCAGGGGGATCGGTGTCGCCGACATCGCGGACTGCATCACGTCCGGCAACAAGCCCCGGGCGGCTGGCGAGCTGGCGGGCCATGTCCTTGAAATCATGCACGCCTTCCATACCAGCTCCGATTCCAAACGTTATGTGGAGCTGGCAACCCGCTGTGAACAGCCAAGACCCTTGCCGCTTGGTCTCATTAAAGGCTATCTGAGTTAGAGCAATCCAGTGAATATATTATAAGGAGTCTAAAATCATGACGAACATCAAACCCAATCAACCGCTTGTTACCCACATCTATACTGCTGATCCGTCAGCCCATGTTTTTGAGAATAAAATTTATATCTATCCTTCACACGATCTGGATCACGACGGGCCGGATAACGATAATGGGGACCAATACGCGATGGAGGATTATCATGTATTGTCTCTGGATAACTTCGATGCTTCTGTCGTGGATCATGGGGAAGCTCTGCACCTGCGGGATGTTCCATGGGCTTCCGCCCAGATGTGGGCACCGGATGCTGCGTACAAGAACAATAAATACTATCTGTACTTCCCTGCACGTGATCATGACGGAATATTCAGGCTGGGTGTGGCAACGGGAGATTCCCCTGCCGGACCTTTCCAGGCGGAGCCGGATTATATTAAGGGCAGCTACAGCATAGATCCTGCCGTATTAGTGGATGAGGACGATCAAGCCTATATTTATTTCGGCGGACTCTGGGGCGGACAGCTGGAAAAATGGCAGACCGGCAGCTTTGAGCCGTCACAGACAGAGGGGCCACCGGCAGACAAGCCGGCGATCGGCCCGCGTGTAGCATTGCTGAGCGAGGATATGCTGTCATTTGCGGGAGAGCCTCAGGAAATTTCGATCGTGGATGAAGACGGCAATCCGATTCTCGCCGGTGACGAAGATCGGAGATATTTTGAAGGACCATGGGTTCACAAATACAACGATTATTACTACCTGTCGTATTCAACCGGCACTACTCACAAGCTGGTTTACGGCATCAGCAAGAATCCGCTGGGACCGTTCACCTTCAAAGGGACCATCCTTACTCCGGTCATCGGATGGACGACCCACCATTCTATCGTTCAGTTTGAGGATAAATGGTATCTGTTCTATCATGACAGCTCCTTATCCGAAGGCGTCAATCACAAACGCTGCGTGAAATATACAGAGCTGAAATATAATGCCGACGGAACCATTCAAACGATAGATCCTTATGCAGAGTAAGCTTTCAGGAAATAGAATGAATATAGTGTGCTGCAACTAGTAGAGGACTGCGGATATCTGCCCTTAGGGGAGAATCTGCAGTCTTTTTACATGTATGCGGTGCGCATTTGTTAGCATTCTTACACCTTTGAGGGATGGAAAGTCGGCGTCAAACCTCTATACTCTATGTGTGAAATAGAAACCTGACGGAAAAGGATGTGAGAGATTTGAAGGAATATGACTATTCGTTGGATGCTATCAAAGGGTTTAGCTGTATTTTGATGATTGTGGCTCATATTCCTATTTATTTTAATGGTAATGAACGTGTGTTTCAGATTATCGCCAGTTTGGCACCTGTACTGTTCTTTGCGGTCTCGGGTGTTACTACCACCTTCCAGGCCCGTAGAAAAAGCTTCCTGTCGCTGTTTAGCTTCTATGTGCTTTTCGCTGTCATCGGATTCTCGTATAATCTCATGTGGAGACCGGATGTTCAGGCTTTTTCAGTAATGGATGTTCCCCAGATCATCACACTCGGAGTACTCAGTGTATTTCTCCTGGAGAAATATTTGAAGCCCGCGCCCGTTGTGTATCTCCTCTTGCCGCTTCTACTTTTCTCAGTACATTATTTCATCGGGAACCACTTGCCGGACTTTCCGCTGAAATCCATGCTGTTCACGGAGACGATAGGCTTCACTTATTTCCCCTGGATATTTGCTTTTGTGGCTGGAGTGTTCGCTTACAGATGCAGCAATAAGGTGAACCTTATTTTAGCTCTGGGTGCAGCGCTGTTATTGGGCATATTCTCTTACGGAGGACTGCATGAGGCGGATTTTATTAAATATAATATGTCCGTGAAATATTTTCTGCTGTCCCTGGCCATTTTATTTGGAGCCTTTTTCATCTTCAGAAGGAAACCGAGTTATTCACCCTCTAACTTGATTATATTTTTCGGGCAGCATTCGTTTTTATTTTTATTTACCCATCTGTTCTTTATCCTAACTTTTGACCGTCTCGGTTTGGGCAGTCTGTACATTGTCCTCATGTGGGGGCTGGTTTTGGGCTGTACTTATGTAGCGATGCGAATCCTGCTGTGGCTTAACCGATACATAGATTCATACCTGAACCATCCGGTGCCCTGGGTTATTATCGTTCTTGCCGTTGTAGCAATCCCTGTGCTAATTTCCAACTCAGATTTAGTCATTCTTTCGGAAGCTGCGTTAGGTATTCTCTTTTCGCTGAATTACAAAAAACTGTCCAGTCTGATGCCTGCAAGCCCATCTCCCCGCGACAGGGCGGCCCTTCAGGAAGTGATCCATGAGAAGGCTTAATGCCGATTAGTACGTATCGTACCAGCTAATGATGGGCAGCGAGATGGCATTATTCGATTAGAAAGAATGTTGAATTTGAAAAAGGGTCCTGCCGGCAATTTCAGCCTGCAGGACTCTTTTTCTGTACCGCTATAAAGTTGAACTCGTTTTAGATCCTATCCATAAATCCGGTAATTTCCACTCAAGGCCAGCAGGCTGAAGAAATACAAGCAGTTGTCGTAATACCGCCTTACACCGGTACGGAGCGGTGTATTCCAGAACTGTCTGACGAAGTGCTCGGTATCGGGGCCGTCAGCTGCCAGTGAGGCCATGGCGAGCGTAGCCAGCAGCCCGACCGGATGCAGGGACGGCTCCTCAAAAGGCTGGCCGTCAATGGTATACCGGCGGTAATCTGTAATCTCAATATCCCGGAAAAAGGCCTGGATCCGGTTCGACTGCTCCACCTGCCAGGGATCCCTGCGGAACCATTCGTAATCGAGCCCGATGTTGGCCGCCACACGGTAGGCATCGCTGAAGAAGTGACGGTAGTCACCATGCGGCTGGGGTTCAGCCGGTGATCCGTCATAATTGGCGTATTCCGGCGACAGGCCGGTTACCGGATGACAAGCGGTGTGCAAGTAAGCGCGGCTGGCCTCTGCGGCTTTGGTCCAGAAGGCTCTATCCTGATCATCCGCCTGCAGGGCGAACAATTCATAGAAATGCGGCAGATGGTAAGACGGATCGCTGAAAGGAGATTCGGGAATGAATTTGATCAGCCGGGTCTGCGGGTCCCACATCGGGTCCCCTTCGCCGTTCTCCCCTTGATGCACACAAGCATGGAGAATGATCCGGGCCTGCTTGGAATAATTGAACGGCTCGGGCCCGTCACCCCAGCGGCTTGAGGCAAAGAACAGCGCCATCGCGAAGAATTCTTCTCCATCCGGTGCTGGACCCGGGGAGAGCCGTGTTCCGTCGGGTTTACAATGCCAGGCAAAATAATCCTTGTAGCGGCCATCCGTATGCTGCATGAAGACCTTGGCGAACTTCCACAGCCGGTCGAATTCCTCTTTCTTGTTCAACTGAACAGCCATCATCATTCCGTAGGACATGCCCTCTGACCGCACATCCGAGTTGCCCGTATCCACAATATAACCCTTATCGGCATCCATTGGATGGTAAATGCGGACCTCGGGTGCACCGTAGAACAATTCCGTCCACGTATGCTCAAGTCTGTTGCTGATTTCCTCATCACTCAACCCAAGCTCACTGAACAGATTTCGGTATTCACGCGTATAAAAGGAACCCTCTTTGCAGATTTTCATCGCAGCCTCCAGGTGTTGAAGTTTGATTGTGCCCAAAGTATAGCATAGGAGGAGGTGTCCAAATTAAAGCGCTTTCCCGAAAAAGTATAGCTGCTGCCACTCATTGGTTATTCATAAAATCTGTTCATTCTGCAGCGCCGAAATTGGAGCATAACCGTTGGCGCTGGACTTCATGAACCCGGGCGCTTGCAGAAGTGGATATCCATAAACTTTCTCCTCTCCTAGTTGTACCAATTTCCCCGTACATGCACTTCTAGGCACTAACCCACATAGAATAAAAGGACCATGAACCCGTAGTTCTCACTACTGTCCGGTTTCATTGTACATGTACGGGAGGTGTCGCCAAGTTGCCAGGAATAATAAGCACGATAGCGCTGCTGATCAAAGAACTGACATTGCTGGTATCCTACGTAAGAAATAATGCTTTCCCCCAGCCCCTGTCTGAACAGGATGAGAGCAAATACTTAGGAATGATGGCCGAGGGAGACGCCAAAGCGCGAAATTTGCTGATTGAGCATAATCTGCGGCTTGTTGCCCATATAGTCAAAAAATTCGACAACACCGGCGAAGACATGGAGGACCTGATCTCCATCGGCACCATCGGGCTGATCAAAGCAATTGAAAGCTACCGGCCCAACAAGGGCACGAAGCTCGCCACTTTTGCCGCCCGCTGTATAGAAAACGAAATCCTGATGCATTTGAGATCGCTTAAAAAGACCAAAAAGGACGTATCCCTGCATGATCCTATAGGGACAGATAAGGAAGGTAACGAAATTACTCTCATCGATATCCTTGGCTCCGATGCGGATGATATTGTTAAGGAAGTCGATCTGAAAATCGAGAAGAGCAAGATATATCGTAATCTTGATATATTGGATGAACGTGAGAAAGAAGTCGTCGTTGGCCGCTTCGGGCTGGACACCGGCGGGGAGGAGCGGACGCAGCGGGAGATTGCGAAGGATCTGGGGATTTCGCGGAGTTATGTGTCGCGGATAGAGAAGCGGGCGCTCATGAAGCTGTATCATGAGTTTTATAAGGCGAAGCGGTGAGTGAAATGATAATTACAATGTAGTATTTTTAAAAAATAAAACGATAAAAAGCGACTTGTCTGCGGATGAGTTGCTTTTGTTTTTTTAGGTGAACCCCTGATGAATGCGGATTAGTATATCCAACTGCTATATCTCTGCGAAAAAAAAGATAAGAATCAAGGGTTATATTAGAGACAAATAAGTTATTATAAGAAGCAATTTTTCTTGACTGAAGATGTATACCTGTTTAGAAAACTTAAAGCTCAGGGATTCACAATGAAGCTGGAATTCGACGAAGCTTCAAAAAGGTTTGGACATTCTTAGTTTTAGAGAGAGAGTTCTTTTGCGGTTTTCTTTGAATCCAACTAGAGGAATTTGGATTCAAAGACCCTGTTTGATTAAACTCCAGATGCGTTCAAACCTGTCTTGGTAGTCTGGTAAATTCCAGGATTCTTTGAAGGACGGGAGGCTAAACACCGCAAACGCGGAGAGAATCGCCTCTGCACGTTCCAAGTGGGGATCGTGATAGTCCATGAAGCCGTCAATAATTTGGTAGGAATCCCAGAGAACGTCACGTAATACCAGTGGATTGCTGTCCACATATTGCGTATTCAAGGCGAACATTTTGGGATTCTCGTTATAGGCACTTTTTTTTGCGTTAGCAAATGCCCAGAGCCAATCGTGGAGCAATTCCTGTGGATTAGCCAAATTAGTCATGTCTATTTTGATTTGTTCTGAAATCATCCGGTTGAACCAGCTCTTAGACACGGCTGCCCAGAGCTCTTGCTTATTTTTAAAGTGTTTATAAAGCGCTGCGTGGGTGATACTTAATTCATCCGCAATTTGTGAGAGGGTCACTTCGGATTTTTCCGTGCGTTCAATTAATGCCTCCGCTGTTTCAATAATGAGCTCTTGTGTGATTTTTGCCACTGTGCTGCCAACCCTTCTTTCTTCAATAAATTCCTAATAATCGTTTATACACCTGCCTGTATTTTAGCATATAAAATATCAAGTAACAATTGTTGACTTTTGTAACCTCTGGCATTATGCTTGTTGAATAAGTTACAAAAATAAATAAATGTTACTTATTATTCAGTGTATAGGAGGCCATTTATTATGAAAGCAGCACAGATTACCAAATATTCAAAAAAGTTCACAGTAAAAGTAAACGACATTCCAGTCCCAGAAATAAGTGATAACGAAGTCTTGGTCAAGGTGAAAGCAGCGGCGGTTAATCATTTGGAATTGCTGATCGGTACCGGGAGCGTGAAGCTGATCCAGGATTATGCGTTCCCATTGGTACTCGGTAATGAGCTGACGGGTGTTATTGAAAAAGTCGGTAAGAACGTCCATGAATTTAAAGTTGGCGATGCAATTTATTCACGCCTGCCACTACAAAAAATCGGCGCCTTTGCGGAATACGCGGCGATTAATGCGGACGCCATCTGGCATTTACCCGCTAATCTCGATTTTGTGACCGGTGCTGCTGCGCCATTAACAGGATTGACTGCCTATCAAGGTTTGCATGAAGAATTAGCTGCAAAAGCTGGCGAAAGCGTGTTTATCCCCGGGGGTTCTGGATCATTTGGCCAAATGGCCATTCCTATCGCTAAAAGCATGGGGCTGAGGGTCATTGTTAGTGGAAATCCGCAAGCACGTGAACGGACAATGGCGGCTGGAGCAGACCAATATATTGATTACACGACTGAGAACTATTGGGAACAACTTCGTGATGTCGATTATGTGATGGATACCTTGGGACCAAGCGAATTTGATCATGAACTTTCGATTATTAAAGCAGGCGGGCGCCTCCTTTCTCTGCGGACCGGTCCTAACAAACGTTTCGCCGAAGACCTGGGCTTGCCAGGTTGGAAACAAAAGCTTTTCACCATTGCCGGGGCTAAGTATGACCACAAAGCGAAGAAAAAGAAGATTCAATATCATTTCATTTTTGTTCGCAGTGATGGCGAACAATTAAAGAAAATTACGAAGATTATTGAAGATAACGGGATTGTACCAGCGGTGGACCCTACAGAATACCACATTGATGATATTAATGAAGCACTAAAGCTTGTTGCTACAGGTCATCCTAAAGGAAAAGTTGTTATCCGATTTTAAGGGGAGTTACCTTATGAAGGCTGCACAAATTTCGCGGTATTCCAAAATACTGGAAGCGCAAATTAACACAGTCGCTGTTCCATCAATCACACCAACACAGGTTTTAATCAAGACTAAGGCAGCTGGTGTTGATCCACACCTTGTCTTGGCGATTACAGGCAAAGTTAAGTTATTTGATCATTACGACTTTCCACTGACTCTGGGTAACGAACTTGCTGGAGTTGTAATCGAAGTCGGCGCTAGTGTCATAGATTTTAAGGTGGGTGATCACGTGTACACCATGCCACCGCTAGATAAGATGGGGGCGTTTGCCGAATATGTCGCAGTAGATGCGGCGATTGTGGCTAAGATGCCAGCCAATCTTTCCTTTATAGAAGCAGCGGTCGTGCCATTGTCTGCTTTGACGATCATCCAGGCACTAGCCATTTTAGATGTTCGGCAAGGCGGTAAATTATTTATTCCTGGGGGTACGGGTGGCTTTGGTCAGATGGCCGTTCCTTATGCGAAGTCACAAGGACTGTCTGTGACCGTTAGTGGTAGTGGATCAGCACGTGCCTTGGCGGAGCGACTCGGGGCTGATGAGTTTATCGACTATGCAACGCAGGACTATACTGACAGGCTGACAGGCTATGATTACGTTATTGATACCCGGGGCGCCGGCGAATTTAGTAAACAAATTAAGATACTGAAGCCCGGTGGCAAATTACTGTCGTTAAACGCCGGTCCCAATGCCCGTTTCGCGAATCAAAGCACAGACTTGGCAACGGCGAAGAAGATCCTTTTCAGTTTACTGGGAGCACCTTTTGATGGGATTGCCAAATGGCAAAAGAAGAGTTATGACTTCCTGTACGTACAGCCGAATGGTCAGCAATTAGCAGCTTTCACACAGTATCTTGAAAAAACAAACATTAAGCCGGTGATTGATTCCGAGTACCCCTTTGACCAAGTGAATGCCGCGATTGCTAAGATTGCGACAGGGCATAGCCAAGGGAAAGTTCTGTTAAAAGTAGAAGATGGAGGTGAATAAATTATGGCAACTAACTATTCATATGTAGAAGCACCAAATCTAAGTATTAAGACGGCTGATGGAACAGTTTACGCGTACCGTGAACTAGGAGAGAAAACGGGTATCCCAGTCATCTTTTTCACTCATCTATCTGCTAATCTGGACAACTGGGACCCACGCGTAGTGGATTGTATTGCCAAAAAACATTGGGTCATTACATTTGATAATAAGGGTGTTGGACTTTCTAGTGGGAAAGTTCCAGATACGATTGAACAAATGGCAAGAGATGCGTTGACGTTCATTCATACATTGGGATTTGAGCAAATCGATATTTTGTCATTTTCGATGGGTGGTATGATTGCACAAGAACTTTTGGCCATCGAACCAAGACTTGTTCGTAAACTTATTTTGTCAGGAACTGGCCCGCGTGGTGGTAAAGGCATTGAAAATGTTACGAAACTTTCTGATCGTGATCTGATACGTGCCATCTTCACGTTGAGAGATATTAAAACCTATTTATTCTTCACGCGAACAGATAATGGCAAACAGAAAGCAAAAGAATTCTTGGTACGTATCAAAGAACGTAAAGAAGCGCGAGATAAGATGATGAGTATCAAAGGATATCGTAGACAACTTAAAGCCATCCACGAATGGGGAATGGCAAAACCTGCTGATTTGTCAGGAATTACGCAACCTACACTTGTAGTAAATGGTGACGATGACAGAATGGTACCTACATCAAATTCCTATGATTTGGTTCAACGGATTCCAAATAGCAAGCTCATTATTTATAAAGATTCCGGTCACGGTGGGATTTTTCAAAATCATGATGAATTTGTGAAATCAGTAATAGCATTTTTAGATAAATAACAATGGAAAATGAAAATGCCCAAATAACGATATTGATTCTCTGAAACCAATCTCACGGACAATTATGACGAAGGGTTCCTGAATAAGATTAGCAAAGCTTGTTAACGCGAATTGTTAAAATGATAGCTCGTATTAGGCTACGCAGTAGGTAGTAATATAAGCTGTAGTGAGAGAGTATGAGAGTGGATTTTGTAGGGGGTTCTTAATTGATTTTACCATTCAATAAAATTCTTTACCGATCGTTCTCAATATGTTATATTGAATAACAGGGAGGGAATAGAATGGCAAGAAGCAAAGAATTCGAAGAGAACGTGGTATTAGAAAAGGCGATGAAGCTCTTTTGGGAACAAGGCTACGAGAAGACATCTATGACGGATCTGGTCAAGCATATGGGAATTCATCGAAGAAGTTTATATGACACATTTGGCGACAAGCATACGCTGTTTCTAAAAGCAATGGACCGATTTCGCGATAAAGTAAATGCTGAGCTTGTAGGAGAAGTTAAACGCTCTAAGAATGCAACGGAGGCACTTCAACTTATTTTTAGTTACGTGATATCTGGTGAAGAAGATTCACCTTTCGGTTGTTTGATGGTGAATTCAGCGGTGGAATTGGCAATGCGTGATGCTGAGGTGGATTTAAAGACCACAGAATTGTTTACATTATCAGAACAACTGTTCAAAGATATTATTCTGTGGGGACAGCAGGATGGAGAGTTTAGCTCAGATTATAATGCCGACGATCTAGCGGAACATCTGCATGCAGTTTATGTAGGGTTAAGGGTAATGACAAGGACCTCCATACGTAAAGAAAAATTACACCGTATAGCCGATTTTTCGATTAAACTTTTAACTAAGTAATTATTGTATATATACTTGTGAAGATCGTTCCCAAATTAGCATACTTGTGCTGAATTGAAGATTCAGCCTAGAAAGATATTAGTATAATTGCCTGTGTTTATTCTAGTATGATCGTTCTTGAATGAGAACGCCGTTCTATCCCTAGAACTTTTAAAAATGAGTCACAGTTTACTGGATTTTATGAAGAATGTAATCAAAAACAAAAAAGGAGCTAATACAATGAACATTTCTGAACAAGTAGCATTTGTCACTGGAGCAAACCGGGGGCTGGGCCGTCAGCTCACTCTTGAACTTCTGTCCAGAGGGGCTAAAGTATACGCTGGTGCAAGAAATCCGGAGACTATTGATATTCCTGGAGTTACACCTGTAAAGCTTGATGTTACAAAACCGGATGAGGTTGCAGCAGCAGCAATCCTGGCTAAAGATGTTACGCTTATAATCAACAATGCAGGATCATCTACAGGCGCTTCTTTGCTGGAAGGGGATGTGGAAAAAATACAGTTGGAATTTAATACGCATTTCTTCGGTACGCTATCCATGGTTCGATCTTTTGCACCGGTCATTGAAAAAAACGGGGGAGGATCGATTTTGAATATTCTGTCCGCATTGTCTTGGTTTAGTTCGGGAACTGCGGGTGCTTATACAGCTGCGAAGGCTGCAGAATGGGCATTGACGAACGATTTACGTTTAAACTTGTATCCTCGAAATGTACGAGTAGCAGGATTACATGTAGGCTTTATGGAGACAGATATGACAACCGGTGTCGATGCTCCCAAATCGAACCCTTCAGATATCGCAAAAATAGCTATTGATGGCATCGAATCGGACAGCTTTGAAATTCTTGCGGATGATACCAGCCGGATGTTACAAGGTGCACTTGCAGGTGGCATTTCTGCACTATACCCACATCTTACTTAATCATAGTTTCTTGTTAAACAAATTTAAAGAGGAGTGTTAATAATGGAAAAACTGTGGACTAAAATAAAAGTCGGCAATTTGGAATTACCGCATCGCTTAGCGATGGCACCAATGACACGCAGCAGAGCAGAGGAAGATGGTACACCGGGAGAATTAAGCTCCCAGTATTATGCTCAAAGAGCATCGATGGGACTACTTATTACAGAAGGTGCACAACCTTCTGATGATGGTCAAGGGTACTTAAGAACACCTGGGATCTATACGGAAAAGCATATTGAAGGGTGGAAAAAGGTTACTGATGCCGTGCATGAAGCAGGCGGGTATATTTATATTCAATTAATGCATGTCGGTCGTGTGTCGCACCCTGACAATACTCCTCATCACCGGCAGCCCGTTGCACCCTCTGCAATTGCACCAGGAGTGGAAACGTTTACGGCTACAGGCATGCAGGATACCCCCGCACCACGTGAGTTGAGTAAAGAAGAGATTCAAATAACCATTGCAGATTATCGTAAAGCTGCTGCCGCTGCTATTGAAGCAGGCGCTGACGGCGTTGAAATTCATGGAGCAAACGGTTATCTAATCAACCAATTTATCGGTGAAAATTCCAATAAACGTACGGATGAATATGGTGGATCTATAGAAAATCGAGCTCGCTTCGCGATTGAAGTAGCCAAAGCCGTCATTGACGAGATCGGGGCAGAGAGAACTGGCTTCCGCATTTCGCCAGGGACCCCTCTTGGCGGGATTCAAGATGGTGAACAAGGTCCTGATCTTTATCGTTATCTGACACAGGAATTAGCAAAATTGAATTTAGCTTACCTTCATATTATGCACCTTGGAAACGATGAATTGCTTCAAGATATTCGTTCCTTATGGACGAATCCGTTGTTAGTCAATCGGGCTGGACGGGGACTGGAGAATATTGGTGTTGATATCGAGAGTGGTCTAGCTGATCTGGCACCTATTGGGGTATGGTCATTGGCTAATCCGGATTTTGTGGAACGACTTAAAGCAGGCGCTCCATTAAATGAAGCAGATCCTGCAACATTTTATGGTGGTGGAAGCAAGGGTTATACGGATTATCCTACGTTGAAAGAATTGGAATCGCAGAAGGGCTAAGGATAGTTTATATGGAAGAAAAATGGCGTACAACTTAAATTTGTGCGCCATTTATTACTTTTAAAGGGTGAATATGAATTGAAAACAATGGTTATTGTCGGTGCAGGACCAGGTCTGGGGTTCTCACTGGCCAAAATTTTTGGAAGAAATGGATTCCGTATCGCTATGGTTTCAAGAACACAGGAGAAGCTGGATCAATATGCTGAGCAGCTGGACAGGATGGGCATTGAAGCTCAGGGGTTTGCTGCCGATATTACAGACAAAATACAGCTTACCAGAGCTTTTCAAGAAATTAAGAGTACATTCGGTACAATAGATGTCATGGAGTTTAGCCCGCATAGTGGTAGTGTCTCTACGACTTCTGTACTGGATACGACGGATGAGAGCGCACTTCGAATTTTCAACAATGTTGTAGTTGGAGCCATTAATTCAGCAAGACAAGTCATTCCGGAAATGACTGAACGAGGGGAAGGGGCACTTCTTTTCACAAGCGATCTTTCAGCAATGAGTCCGAGCCCCATGTTTGGAAATTCAGGTATAGCTATGTCAGGTTTAAGAAACTATATTCTTAATTTACATGATCGTTTGCATCCTTTAGGAGTATTTGTTGGACACCTGTCTATTAGTCCTTTGATCAAAAAAGGAACAGGCTTTGATCCAGATCAAGTCGCGGAAGCTTGGTACAATCTATATGAGACAAGAACAGAGGCAGAGGATACTTTTCCAAAGGGGATCATGCAATTTATTAACTAAAGTAGAATGATCATTCTAATTAAATGAACTAAGAAGGGAATGTTGTATGTGGAATATCGTGTATTAGGTCATACGGGTCTTAAAGTAAGCAGTTTTGTATTAGGTACAGGTACATTTGGTTTTTGGGGGAACAATACGGAGAAGGACTGTGCCCCCATTCTGGATGAAGCTTTGGCTGGAGGGATTAACCTAATTGATACGGCGGATGTCTATTCTAGTGGTCAAGCAGAAGAAATTTTAGGTGAATTACTAAAAGGACGCAGACAAAGTGTTATTCTGGCCACTAAAGGCGGTATGCCCATGGGCGGTGGACAGAATCAATCTGGAAATTCAAAATATTGGATTAAACGAGCAGTAGAGGATAGTTTGAGAAGGCTTCAAACCGATTATATCGATCTGTATCAACTACATCAGCCTGATCTTAATACCGATATTGAAGAAACGCTTAGCGTACTTACGGATCTGGTCAGTGAAGGGAAGATTCGCTACATTGGCACATCCAATTTTCAGGCCTGGCAAGTTACAGAGGCTCAATGGATAAGCGAACGCAAAAATAGTGCACGTTTTGTCTCTGAGCAATCCCCGTATTCCATATTAAACCGTAGTATCGAGTTTGATCTGCTTGCTGCCACAGCGAAATACGGAAAAGGTGTTTTGGTTTGGAGCCCACTTTCGGGAGGTCTATTAACTGGTAAATACCGTTTTGGAGAAGCGGTCTCCTCCGATTCAAGAGCAGCCACCTTTGCGGGAAGTTTGCAATCTATTGTTGATCCTAATCGGGAAGAAAACCGCAGCAAGTTTGAAGCCATAGCCAAACTCCAAATGCTGGCAGAGGAAGCGGGATTAACTTTACCGCATCTTGCTATGGCATTTACGCAAGCTCATTCTTCCATTACTTCAGCAATTGTAGGGGCTAGGACAATCGAGCAGCTCCGGGAAACCTTAAAGGGTAGTGACATCCGATTAAGCAGCGATATTCTGGATGCGATCGATTCCATTGTTCCGCCTGGAGTAACTTTGGACGCGACAGAAAAAGGATGGACTCCGGGTTGGTTACAAGCAGACAAACGAAGAATTCTTCGTTAAGAATTAGTAAAGCATGTAAAGAATAAAATCAAGCATCTCGCTTGATTTTATTTATGTTTTATACATTAGTTTGCGGATCGTTGTATAATGATTGCTTGAGGTGATTACATTGGCAAGAACCAAAGAATTTGAAATTAATGAAGTATTAGATAAAGCAATTCAACTGTTTTGGATGCAAGGTTACGAGAAAACTTCAATGCAAGATTTAGTAGACTTTATGGGAATTCACAGAAGAAGTATCTATGATACTTTTGGTGATAAGCACGCTTTATATATGAAGGCACTCCAACGCTATGAGTCTACTCAAAACAAGAAAATGAGATTCTTGGTTGAGAGACAAGAACCTGTAAAGGAATTAATCCGACAATTTCTAGAGTCTTCGATGAGGAAAGAAGGAGAACCTCAAGGATGCTTCATTGTTAATTCGGGTGTGGAGCTGGGAGTACTAGATCCCGAAGTTGCATCCCTTGTTGAAGAGAGCTATTCAAAAACGGAGAAGTTGTTATATGATCTCGTTCAGGCTGGTCAGCAAAGGGGGGAGCTTAGAGCTTCACTGGAGCCTGAGGCCATTTCTCATTATTTAATGAATGCCTGGTTAGGACTTCGTACGATGGTAAAAACAGCAACGAATCAAGGGAAATTAACAAGTATTATTCATACCATACTGAACACTCTAGATTGAAACTCTTTTACTGGATTGAATAGTTCCCGATGAAACTGGGGTTTGGCCTGGATGGATTCAGCATGCCTGGTACTGCGCAGCGTGTAGTCATTTTTATTTTATGCATTTTTTCGGTTTTAACAAGTTCACTTTTCCAACCATATCTACTGGTTTCTTAGGAGAATCCAAAATCGTATGCTTCGCTGACAGTTTGTAGATAAAGTTTGATTTTTTTAAGTATCTAGAGTTACATCGCATCGTGTCCATAACCTCAAAAAATTCGATAATACAGGCGAAGACATGGAGGACCTCATCTCCATCGGCACCATCGGGCTGATCAAAGCAATTGAAAGCTACCGGCCCAACAAGGGCACGAAGCTCGCCACTTTTGCCGCCCGCTGTATAGAAAACGAAATCCTCATGCATTTGAGATCGCTTAAAAAGACCAAAAAGGACGTATCCCTGCATGATCCTATAGGGACAGATAAGGAAGGTAACGAAATTACTCTCATCGATATCCTTGGCTCCGATGCGGATGATATTGTTAAGGAAGTCGATCTGAAGATCGAGAAGAGCAAGATATATCGTAATCTGGATATTCTGGATGAACGGGAGAAGGAAGTTGTGGTTGGACGGTTTGGACTGGATACCGGTGGGGAAGAGCGGACGCAGCGGGAAATTGCGAAGGAACTTGGGATAAGCCGGAGTTATGTGTCGCGGATTGAGAAAAGGGCGCTCATGAAGCTTTATCATGAGTTTTATAAGGCGAAGCGTTGACTTTTGAAAGTGACTTGTCTGCGGATGAGTCGCTTTTTATTTTTATATACGCAGGGTATGAGTGTAAATAAATATATAATCTCCTGTTCAATTGTTATGTGCTATGAAAATCACGAAAAGTATCAGAGATATGTTTTCGTTGTTACCCATAGATTATATTTATATCCACGCTATGGATTCTGTGCTAAACCCAGCGACCGGATACAATGAAGATTGTACAATATTATCAGTGAAAATTGATAAGAATACATTAAATAGATTGAACTTTGAAAGTATTGATTGTTCTGATTCAATGCAGAACTATAAACATAATATGAAATTTTTAAAAACTGCTGGGTTTAAACCAGTTGCAAAGCTACAAATAACTTAGTTTCATGAATGCAATATTTTATTGCAGCATCTGCAAAATATAGATTACTACTTATTTATTGGGCCGCTTCGCTTTGAAATCCTTAGGGGAAAGAGCGGACGCAGAGGAACTTGTAAGGTTCTGGGGATCTCTTTGAGGATTTTTTAATGCTCGAGGCCGAATGGAAATGTGATAAACCAAAATAATTTACTGACCCTGAGAGATGAGTCCGTCAGGGTTTTGTTTTAAATTATTTACCTTACATAACGATAAGGATTTATCGTGATTCCCAAGTCTTCGAGCCCGAAGGGCATCAAGGAAAATAGCGAAATCTTTGACTTTGAGCTGACTGATGAAGATATGGGGCGGATTCGCAGGTTGGTACATGGTAAACCCGCTATATGTGAAGCTAATGAAGCTGTTTATGTAAAGCTAACACTCCTTGCGCACCATTTCTGGGTATGGAAGGGTACCAGTTGTTGGACGGTGCCTTTTTAGAGCTATATGGTTTCTGATTTATTTGGAAAGGAAAGTCTAAAAACTGGCAACGAAGTTTGAAATTAGATTTAACATGTGGATACTAAGTGAACACCATTGAAATCATAAATAATTTATCTGAAAGTCCTTCATAACGGGATTACCTATAGTGGGTATTTTGTTATAATATGGATGATTAAACTGGAGGGGGATAATGATGAATTGTTCAAGAAAAGTATTAAAACGCATATCATTCTCGATTTTATTAATTATGGTTATTGGAATGAGTACGGCTTGCGACACATCCTCGAAAAATAAGTCTTCTTTTTACGAATCCACTAACAGTACCTCTTTAGGTGATGAAGATATCCAATCCATTGCTTTAAATTCTACTGAGACAGATGTACTTAATGTTTTTGGTGAACCCGATTTTAAGGATGAAGTGAAATCACCGAAATCTGTGCATTACATTTATGGAAAGGAACAGTCCCGTTTCGATGTCGATGTCCTATTAATGAATAATAAGGTAGCGAGATATCATATAGGCAGCACTAAGTATAAAACAAACCGGAACATTACGTTAAACAACTCTAAGGAAGATGTCATTTCCGCATATGGTAAGAACTTTTATGCAAGATCCGATACAGGAGCGGAAATAATTGGTTACTTTGATAAGGTGAATGGCACTAATCTTGAATTTGGATTTTCCAAAAACAAAGTCATTACGATTATTTACTCGTATTATACATATTCTAAATGAGTTACGTAATAATGATGACATTGACTGATAAAGAATATCCGCGGCTGGAGGGGGCCAAGCTTCTCCCGGCAAAATTGGAATAGTGATATTTGGGCATGGCGATCGTTAGTCAGAGATCAAAATATAAAATTCTAGCCAAGGTCGATATGCGTTTCCAGTTTTGATGAGTTTTCAGATAGACCATTACATATTAGATACAAAACGCGAAAATAACCAATTCGTATCGGAAACGATCGTAATTGGTTATTTTTTTGACATCGTATCGTGTCCATAACCTCAAAAAATTCGACAACACCGGCGAAGACATGGAGGATCTCATCTCCATCGGCACCATCGGGCTGATCAAAGCCATCGAGAGCTACCGCCCGAACAAAGGCACGCAGCTCGCCACTTTTGCCGCCAGATGTATTGAGAATGAAAATCCTCATGCATTTGAGATCGCTTAAAAAGACCAAAAAAGATGTATCCCTGCATGATCCGATCGGGACGGACAAGGAAGGTAACGAGAATACGCTGATCGACATCCTCGGCTCTGACGCGGATGATATTGTTAAAGAAGTGGATCTGAAGATCGAGAAGAGTAAGATTTATCGTAATCTGGATATTCTGGATGACCGGGAGAAGGAAGTGGTGGTTGGCCGCTTTGGCCTCGATACCGGCGGGGAAGAGCGGACGCAGCGGGAGATCGCGAAGGAGCTGGGGATTTCGCGGAGTTATGTGTCGCGGATTGAGAAGAGGGCGCTGATGAAGCTGTATCATGAGTTTTATAAGGCGAAGCGGTGATTGTTCACACATCTTTGATTGTCCCGTCGTCCTTGACCGCCATTTTCTTGATAAGACGTTGAAGAACTTGCTTCCATACTTGTCTATCATCAACAGCTTGTTCAGCGAAGCGTGAGATTTCCTTCTTAAAGGCATGGAGTTGTACTTCCGTGTCTTTTTTGGTTTGTAAGCAGTTTGATTTTTTTTGATTTTGAACCAAAAAATCCACTTTTTAAAAAAGAAATTCCAGCGTGATTTTCTAATGTCGCAGTTATAATGAAAACAATATAAAACAGGGGGGGATAGGCAAGCTGATTACTGTGATTTAGAAGAAGTTCTTCTTGCCACGATGGACGTCGTCTCGTTTTTTCCAGATCGCATTATTTTTCAAATAATTGATAGCGCTTTAATTTTGCCAACGCCACTACCCCTCCTACTAATTAATACTTAATTGAAGGACTTGTTTCCTCCAATCCACATGCCGAATACATCCAGTGTAATGCCTATGATCATGTATGATGCCTTGTTTCCCGTCCTGTTTGAGTTTATTCGTCACATTGGAGATCATCGTGGCGAAACCTCTCGCCATGGCGATCACGAGGGATCTCAAGTTTCTGGTTAACATATTCACTGATGATCGTTTTCCTTGCTCTTACCGTTCCTGCTGTTTGTGGTATGTCGAGCTCTGTTCTCACCCCCTCCTAGTCATTCAGGTTTTAAAAGTAGCAAAAGTCTGGGGATGGGATACTTTGCATTACTTCCCCTATTCTCACGATAAGGAGATTAACATGAGGAAATTAATCGTAATGTATGTAATTGCAGTCATGATCGTTGCTTGTATACCCGGCGCAGGATATGCACAAGGGAATACAGATTTCACTCTGAGTAAAAGTGCAGAAAATGCTTTGCCTGATCAAGTGCTGAAAGTTACGTTGAATGGAAGCAACTTAAAAGGCCTCTATGCATATGAAGCTTTGATTACGTTCGATCCGGATATTGTTGAGTTGGAGAAGGCGGAATCAAAGTTGGAGGGTTTTTTTATACCGCCAAAGACAGATAACGGAAAAATGACTATAGCCTTCACAAAAATAGGAAAGAAGGCAGGAGAGCAAGGAAGCACAGCCCTGAGTACCATCGTCTTCAAAGGGAAGGCTCAGGGAAATGCCCATATTAAGCTGGTATCCGTGAAGGCACTGGATCCGAATCTGACAGTAACTGTCTACAGTTATGGAACCAAATTCGACGATCTGGCAGGCTATGAGTGGGCAAAGACGGAGATAGAAGCTCTTGCATCTTCGGGAATAATCAAGGGAACGTCAGCTACTACCTTTAGTCCGGGAGATAACATCACCAGGGCAGACTTCATTAGCTTGCTGGTTAGGGCATTTAAACTTAATGCAGAAGTAGACGGCAATT
The DNA here is from genome assembly GCF_031599675.1 of Paenibacillus pedocola. NCBI lineage: Bacteria > Bacillati > Bacillota > Bacilli > Caryophanales > Paenibacillaceae > Paenibacillus > Paenibacillus pedocola. The sequence continues at coordinate 1,583,775 of NZ_CP134223.1, forward strand.
TCAATGATGTAGAACAGTCCGACTATTATTACAAAGAGGTAGGGATAGCAAAAAAACTTGGAATTGCCCAGGGAACGGGCGACAACCAGTTCGAGCCGAGGAAACGCATATCCAGACAGGATATGATGGTGGCAGCCGCACGGGCAATGAAAATTGCCGGAAGAATGCTAGACGAGTCCGTTTCAGACTTAAACAGTTTCAGTGATTCCAGTGAGGTAGCAGCTTATGCAGTAAGCCCCTTGGCCCAACTGGTCAAGCAAGGAATCATCAAGGGCTACAATGGCATGATTAAGCCAAATGATACGGCGATAAGAGCGGAAGCAGCCGTCATCATATACAGGTTATTGAACAAGTAAAAAATATGGTGGCATCCGGGGTTACATCAATAGTGCAACAATTAATTAGTAGTCAAATGCAATGGTTAACCAACTAATGGATGATGGAGGTCGTTATATGAAGATATGGAATAAACTGCTCGCAATGATGATGGTTGTAACTCTTACATTCGTATCAAACCCGGCTACGGTAAGGGTACAGGCTGCAGCAACTACGCTCACTCCAGCATTGGCTAAAACGCCTGGCAACGGCAATCCGCTATTTACACAAAAGTTTGGTGCCGATCCATTTGCGATGGTTTATAACGGCAGAGTTTATGTGTACATGACAAATGATGTATTGGAGTACAATGCTGACGGGACAGTTAAGGATAACGGTTACAGTAAGATCAATAAGATTACGGTTGTTTCGTCCGATGATATGGTGAACTGGACAGACCACGGTGAAATCCTTGCAGCCGGGCCACAAGGTGCGGCAAAATGGGCAAACAACTCCTGGGCACCGTCGGCTGCACATAAAACGATAGATGGCAAGGAGAAGTTCTTCCTTTATTTTGCGGATAATGGAAGCGGCATTGGTGTGCTCACAGCGGATAGTCCGATCGGACCATTTACAGATCCAATTGGAAAGCAATTAGTAAGTAGAAGTACTCCTGGGGCTAGTGATGTTACATGGCTGTTTGACCCTGCAGTACTGGTTGACGATGATGGAAGCGGTTACTTATATTTCGGCGGCGGTATTCCGGCGGGGAAAGATGCTGACCCGGGAACCGCACGTGTTGCTAAGCTTGGTGCGGATATGATCAGTTTGGATCTGGACGCTAGCGGCGGTACTCTTGGACGAATCAATCCGCCGTGGTTGTTTGAGGATTCAGGCATCCACAAATATAACGGGAAGTATTATTACTCCTATTGTACTAACTTCTCTAGCGGGCATCCGTCGGATATCCCTACGGGAACAATTGCCTATATGGTAAGTGACAACCCAATGGGGCCGTTTACCTTTGTCAAAACAATACTGCCAAACCCTGCTACCTTCTTTGGTGCTGGAGGTAACAACCACCATGCGATTTTTGAATTCAACAACCAGTGGTATGTAACCTACCACGCGCAGACCCTTGCAAAAGCAATGGCAGAGAGTGGTTTATATCCACAAATGGGCGGGCAACCTCATGGATACCGTAACGCACACATCAATAAGGTAAGTTTTGATGCAAACGGAGTCATTCAGAATATTACAGGTGATTATACAGGTGTTCCGCAGTTAAAAAATCTTGATCCCTATACAAGGGTTGAGGCAGAAACCATAGGTTGGAATGGAGGAATATCCACTGAAAGCAGTACCGAACCCGGAGGTATGGTAAGCAGTATAAATCTGGCTGTGAGCAACATAAATGATGGGGACTGGACGGCCGTATCCAAAGTTGATTTTGGAGCTACAGGCGCCGGAACATTTAAAGCCAAGGTTGCAAGTGGTTCGGGCGGCGGAAACATAGAGCTGTATCTTGATAGTGCTGATGGCACATTGATCGGGACACTTCCAATTTCCAACACAGGCGGAGAAAATAGTTGGAAGACAAAAACAACAAGTGTTTCTGGTGCTACAGGAGTCCATGATCTATACATGGTATACAAGGGATCATCAACAGGTAATCTCTTCAAGGTAGATTCTTGGCAGTTCGAGCAAAAGAGCGCTGCTCATGATCTAGTTGCAATCAACGCATCCATCGATAAACAAAAGATTGATATTGTTTCAGGAACCAATCAGGCAAACATGAAGGTTTCAGCCATATACGCCGATGGAACAAGTACAGAAGTTACTGCTGAGGCCGTTGCAACACCGGAACAAAGTGGTATTGTAAGCATAAATAACGGAGTTGTCACTGGGGTGGGCTATGGCTCCACAAGCATTGACGTAAACTACGGCGGAAAAACTGACACTTTTAATATACTTGTGAAAGATTTGAACAGTGAACTGACGGTAAAGAAGATTACCGTTGACAATGCTTCAGTTGTATTGGATTCTGGCAAAACTGCAACATTTAAAGTAACAGCAGAATATGTTGATGGACAAACGGAAGATGTAACAAAAACAGCAACTTATAGCAATCCAAGTCCTGCTATTGCGGATGTTGCGGGCGGTACAATAACGGCTAAAGCAAGCGGAACAACCAATGTTACTGTAAGCTTTAAGGGGGCATTGGGTGCTGCTGTAACAGCTCAAATTACTGTAACTGTCAATACGCCTGCCGTAGTGGCTATTGACGCCGAAACAGCAGCAGAAAACTCAGTCACTGCCTATGTATATGGCACCATAAACAACCATACCTGGTCGCTTGTTGACGGACAGTCCACGAAAGCTATGTTTTTCGGGCCTAACAATGGGTTCACTACGTCAGCTACGGATGCAGCCTCTCTCGCTGTCAATTCCAGACTTGGGTATAAAATCAACTTTACGACTGCAGGAACCTATAACGTTTGGATACTTGTCAAGACGCTTGGATTCGATTCGGACTCCATCCACGTTGGATTAGATAATCAGTATAAATTCACTAGCAATGGTATTGAGGGTGTTAGCGGTGGTCAGTTTAAATGGGCTAATATCAGTGGTAACAGCGGCGGTATATTTGGTGGAGCTACTTTGAATGTTACTGCTGGCGAGCATGAATTGAACTTCTGGGGAAGGGAAGATGGACTTGCAATAGACCGGATCTATTTAACCACAAGCAGCTCAACCGCAGATCCTGTCTGGCCACCAAGCAATGTATCCGTGACAGGAGTAACACTTGACAAGAGTACATTAAGCTTGGCGACAGGTTCAACCGAAACACTTACGGCAACAATAACCCCTGCAGATGCAACAAACAAAACAGTAACCTTCTCATCAAACGATACTGGTGTTGCAACCGTAACGGGTGCTGTTTATGATTCTTCAACAGGTACAACAAGTATAACCGTTCATGCAATAGCTGCAGGAAATGCAGTCATTACGGTAACAACAGCAGATGGTAATCAAACAGCGGTAAGTAATGTAACGGTAACACCAGCTGTTGAGCCTCAAGTACCTACAGCTGCACTTTCAGCAGACAGCAGTGTGAATCCTGGAAGCAGCTTTATAGTGGCAGTAAGCCTGAACAATGCGGAACAAAGGGTTTTTGCCGAGGATATCACCCTGACCTATGATTCCAACATATTTGAATATGTGAGTGCGGCAGGTGCAGACAACAGCATCCAGATTGTTACAGAGGACAAAGCCACTGCGGGAAAAGTTAGGCTCATTGCCGCCAATATCGGAGGGGTATCTGGAGCGAGCACGCCGGTTCTGAATCTCACCTTCAAGGTAAAGGCCGGTGTTCAGAATACGACCGGAACGATTGCAGCTGCCGGGGCCAAGCTTGGCATGGCTCCTGAGGGGACCGTGATTGAGGCGGCTCTTAGCAGTAAGAGCATTTCAATAGGCCGTATTGAAGTGGTTGTAGATAAGACAGCTTTGACAACAACCATTACGAAGGCACAGAGCCTGTATGACGCTTCAGTAGTGGGCACACTGCCTGGTCAATACCCGCAGGCAGCCAAAGATACATTAGGTGCTGCCATCAACGCAGCAAAAGCTGTAAAAGACAACCAAAGTGCGACACAGTCCCAGGTTGACAGTGCCGTAACTGCACTCATCAGTGCAAAAGAAACCTTCGAGGCAGCGGTTATTAAGGCAGCGTCTGCAGACCTTAACAATGACAAAATCATCAATGTAGGTGACCTTGCGATTGTAGCTTACTATTACGGCAAGGACTCCACCAGCCCTGATTGGGCGAAGGCCAAGATCGCCGATCTGAACGGCGATAATAAGGTCGATATTATTGATCTTGCGTATGTTGCAACCAAGATACTCGAATAAGTGTGAAGATACTATAATTTTAAGAACGCTCATTTGAGCGAACGGGACACAGCAGTGGATCAAGATAACTTGATCCACTGCTGCTTTTCATACTTTTCATGGAATATGAAATCCTGATGCATTTGAGATCGCTTAAAAAGACTAAAAAGGACGTATCCCTGCATGATACGACCGGGACGGACAAGGAAGGTAACGAGATTACGCTGATCGATATCCTCGGCTCTGACGCAGATGATATTGTGAAGGAAGTGGATCTGAAAATCGAGAAGAGTAAGATATATCGTAATCTGGACATCTTGGATGATTATAAGGCGAAGCGTTAGATAAATTTAAAGAGGCCTGTTAAACGACAGGTCTCTTTAAATTTATGTTGGTTAACTGATCAGTGAAAGTAATTCGAAGATGTTATTTGTTATGTTACTATGCTAATTCCGAGATTGTCGGGTCAGATTTAAGAGGTTGGAATTCGGAAGAGTCAATTGATCTGTTAAGTAAGGTAGAGAATAACCAATACCGGTCTGCTTCTGTAATCTTCAAGTCACTCAAACGAACTATACTATTAGCGGAAAAGGTATTGAAATTATATAAATCGTGATTAATGCGAAAATTGTTTCGAAATTGATTAGGCCCTGATCCTAGCTAGTAACTCCCCGGGATCAAATGGTTTTAAAAGATAATCGTCTGCCCCGCTGTCTAATAAGTTAGCTCACAAATGTGCCGATTTAAGTTAATGGAAAACGAAAAAACCTCTGAATGAGTAGGAGGTTCTTTATTGTGTCTATTGCGAAGCAGCAAAGAGTATGATATTTTTAACTTAAAGTTTACACATGGTTAATCATTATCATATTGTAATCTTTTCCTTATTTTCGGAAGAAGGTGAAGAAACGCATACCTTAATTTAACCTTCTGCCTGGTACTGATATTTAAACTAGTGAAATTGAACAAAAAACAAGGATTCAAATGATTAAATATGAAAAGGCTCCGGGTTGGATGGCATCTTATAATGAAAGCGGAATCAATAATAAAACGCAATGGAGAGTATTCCGGTGTATTGATTTTTTTGCGAATCATGTAAGCGATTAAATAAAGGGAGATGGATGTTATGTCAACGACGAATTTAGCGAAGGAACTGCCAGTGCTCGGGGTGGTGAAGCCGCAAGCAGACGGTAAGCTCAGCTTCAAGGAAAGAATCAGCTATGGTCTTGGGGATCTAGGCTCCAACCTCATGTGGGGGATTGTCGGAAGCTTTCTGCTGTACTTCTATACTGACGTTGCATTAATTCCGGTAGCGGCTACAGGGACTCTGATTCTGGTTGCACGGATTCTGGATTCAATCATTGACCCGGTTATCGGTGGCATGGTCGACCGGACCAATACGAAGTACGGCAGATCGAAGCCGTATATCCTGTTTGGCATTATCCCGTTTGCCATTATGCTGATTCTGACCTTCACCAGCCCTGACATTTCTGTAACCGGCAAAATCATTTACGCCTCCGTTACATACATTATCGCCGGTCTGCTGTACTCCCTGGTGAATGTACCTTACGGCGCGCTTATGCCAATGATGACCAGAAGCGGGGAAGAGAAAAATCAGCTTTCCAGCTTCCGGATGGTCGGTATGGCTGTCGGCAGTATTATTGTAACCGCTTTAACAACACCTATGGTCGAGTTTTTCGGCGGGGGTAATGAGAAGACCGGTTATCTGTTTACTACTGTCGTATTTGCCGTCCTTAGCGCCATTATGTTCCTTGTAGTCTATAAAAATTGTAAAGAACGTTATGTAGAGCCTGTATCTGCTGTTAAACAAAAAGGGGCCTTGCTTCAGACTTATAAAAGCGCATTCAAGAATACACCTTGGGTAGCTACGATATTGTTCTCGCTGCTGCTCTTCGTCCGGACAGGTGCCATTGTCTCGATTACCATCTATTTCTGCCTGCATGTGCTGCACAACCCGGGGATGATCTCTATCCTGCTTCCGTCGCTGTATGTGTCTATACTGTTCTCTGCTGCTATTACTCCAGCGTTCCTGCGGAAGTTCAAACAGCGTAAGGGCAACATTATCGCCAATGTTTGTTTTATGATCGGAGTAGCTATCATGCCGATGCTTGAAAATAATATGACCCTGTTCGTGGGTGTATGGTTCCTGGCTAATGTGATCGGCGGAATTAGCTCCGGTGCCGTGTTCAGTATGATAGCTAATTCCGTCGACTACAACGAATGGAAATTCAACAAAAAAGCCGAAGGTACCCTGTACGCAGGATACAGCTTTGCAACAAAAGTCGGAATGGCACTGGGCAGCGCTGTTGTCGGATATACACTGGCTATGTCCGGCTATAATGCTGAAAAGGTATCACCAGAGGCTTCCTCTGCCATCAATGTATTATTCTTTGCGATTCCGCTTGTGTGTACGGTACTGCAGATTATTGCCGTTTCCTTCTACAAGCTGGATGCCATTCATCCGCAGGTTGTCCGTGAACTGGAACAAAGAAGAAGCGCCGTATAACTACGCTATAAACGGTATACCAAAACTGGAATTTTGCAATGCTGTAAGGTTTCGGACTTATAGCATTGCTTTTTTTTACAACCAAAGGTTACTGTTAGTAAATGATTAAACGAGAGTACGGAATTAGGAGGAGAAGTGTGCAATGGATAAAAGTGAAAAGCTGTACGTAGGCATTGATCTGGGAGGGACCTCGGTTAAGGTGGGTTTGTGCAATCGTCACGGGGAACTGCTGGCTGTATACGAAGGGCCGACTGAAGCAGAAAAACGCGCCGAAGGCGTGTTGCAGAACATTGAGCTGTATGTGAGAGAGCTTGTGGGACGTGAAGGCTGTGACTGGGAGCAGATTGCCGGAATCGGAGCGGGAATTCCCGGATTTCTGGATATGGAGACCGGTGTGGTCAAGGCTTCTCCCAATCTGGGCTGGAAGGATGTGCCGGTCAAAGCCATTCTGGAAGAAAGACTCGGCAAAGAAGTGCGGATCGACAATGATGCCAATGTGGCTGCACTCGGGGAAGTATGGAGCGGTGCCGCTGCGGGAATCCCGAATGCGGTATGCTATACACTTGGAACAGGCGTAGGCGGCGGCATTATTATCAAGAATGTGCTCTGTCAGGGCTACAGCGGCATGGGCGGCGAAATCGGGCATTTGGGTGTTGTGCCTGCAGAGGAAGCCATTACCTGCGGCTGCGGCCAAAAGGGGTGCCTTGAAACTGTATCCTCCGCTACAGGGATTATCTACATGGCAAAAGAAGCAGTGATCCGCGGTGAAAAAACCTCACTCGCCCATATCCGTGAAATCACCGCGAAGGATGTGCTGGACGCGGCCAAAGCCGGCGATCAGGCCGCGGTACGAATTGTGGACCGGGCTGCAGATTATCTGGGTAAATCCATGGCACTGCTGTCGGTCGTGGTCAATCCGCAGCGTTTTGTGATCGGCGGCGGTGTAGCAAAGGCAGGCAGCTTCCTGCTGGATCAGATCGACCATCACTTCCGTAAGTATGCACTGGAGAATGCCAAGGCGAATGTGGATATTGTACCGGCTATCCTGGGCAACAATGCTGGCGTGGTAGGTGCGGCCGGGCTTCATGTATTCGGATGAGCAACATGAAGGTTAATACACGGAATTCCTTATTCGTCAAAATCCTGCTGATCTCTTTGATATGTATGACCGTTCCAATGACCTTCTCTCTTTTGTATGCCAATGATTCCGTCTCCAAAACCCTGTACACAGAAAGTGCCGGTTCAGTAGCAGCTATTGCCAGTGAAAAGAGAAGTGAAATCGATCTGGCAATCGGCCAGATTATGGACCAGTCGGTAAGTATTGCTTCCCAGCCGTATATTGTTGACTATATGAAGGGAACGGGTCAACCTGGAAAGTCTGCCGGTGTCATAAAGGCGCGGATCTCAGATTATCTGAAGGATGTGGTGCAGACCTCCAACGGGCTCTATGAAAATATTTTTATCGTCGGGCTGGAAGGGACTATTCTTATCGACGGAATCGGCGGAGATTCAACCGGTAGCAGTGTCGGCGGGGCCGCCCGGAGCTGGCTGCAGGAGGCGGAAGCGAATAAAGGGTCAGTGATTACCGAGACAGCCCAGCAGTCACCTGTAACGGGACGGCCTGTAATTACTAACGCAGTGATTATCCCGGGTATAGCAGAAGGAGATTCCGCGGGCCTGCTGGTTACATCCATTGATCTGGGGGAGCTTGCCGGTAAAGTGAATCAGACTGGGAGCGGACCGGAGCTCAAGACGATGCTGGTCAACGGGGCGGGACTGGTCGTTTCGGCTGCTGAACCGGAGTATATTTTATCCTTGGATTTAAGCAAGCAGCAGGGTGATCTTCTTGATTATTACAACGGGTTCAAATCCAGCCATTCGGGGTCCGGGGCTTTTACCCTTGAAGGTGTCCCGTACATAAGCGCTTATGAAAAAAGCAGGATCCAGGATGTATATGCAGTTTCATATACTCCGATGAGCAAATACACTGAAAAAGCCGAAGAGCTGAATAATAAGCTGATCTTTGTCATGCTGGCGGCGATTCTGCTGTTTTCGCTTATTATTACCGGCTTTGCCCGGTCGGTAACGAAGCCGATTGCGGCCGGCTCAGCTTATCTCAGAGAAATGGCAGCAGGCAACTGGCAAATTGAGCTTCCTGTCCGGTATATGAATAAAAAGGATGAAACCGGCCTGCTTATGAGATCGGTGCATCAGATGCAGCAATCTCTCCGTGAAGCCATCGGTACCGTCAAGCAGGAGTCCGATAAGCTGAAGGAGAATGTGGACACGGCCAAAGGCAGTATTTCCGAGCTGAACAGGCAGATCCGGACGGTCTCGGAGATCACGCAGGAGATGTCGGCAAGTACGGAGGAAACGGCTGCGGCTGCCGATGAACTGAGGTTCATGGCATGTGAGACAGAGTCTGCGGTGCAGGCCATGGCTGAAAATGCCGTAAGAGGGGCTGCGGACTCCCGCTCCATTTACACGCGTGCGCTTGGACTGAAGGAAGGGACAGAGCAGTCGAAGGAGAAGGCAGCCTTTCTTTTGCAGAATCTCAAGGAGAACCTGAACTCGGCTATTGCTCATTCCCAGTCTGTACACCGGATTAATCTGCTGGTGCAGACGATACTCGGAATTGTCTCGCAGACGAATATTCTTGCGCTGAATGCAGGAATTGAGGCCGCGCGGGCCGGGGAGACAGGCAAAAGCTTCGCCGTTATTGCCGGTGAAATCCGCAAGCTGGCACAGCAATCGGGCAGATCGGCAGCCGAAATCCGTGAAGTGGCCGCGGAAGTTCTGAAGGCTGTTGACAATCTGACCCATTGCTCCCGGGAGGCAATTCTCTTTATGGATCAGACGGTGCTACAGGATTATGAGTTGCTTGTCAGCAGCGGAGAGCAGTATTACCGGGATGCCGCATTTTTTGAGGAGCTGCTTGATACATTCAGCCAGACAGCTGGGGAAATCCGGACATCCATACATAGCATGGCGGTCAGTATCAGTGAGATTACCCAGGTTAACAGCCAGTTCGCCCTGGATACTGGATTGATCGCAGAGCAGGCGAATGGGATTCTGCAGCAGAGCGTGGTAGTGGCCGGTACTGCCGGGCAGACAGAAGAAAGCGCGGAGGAGCTGAGAAACGGGATTGCCCGCTTCCAGGTGTAGTCCGGCTTGCTTTTTACACCCCCCTGTATTATCCTAACAATGATTAACTACGGATTAATGGTTTACTATTAAACATGGGGGAGATGTATTATGGCTACGACTTGGCATCAGGATGTGCGGAACCGGAACCGTGAAGAGTTCATTCTGGCCGGACAGCATACGCTGATTGAGCGCAATTTTACTAATGTAGGTCTTAAAGAGATATGCGAACGGGCGAATCTGAGCAAGGTTACCTTCTATAAATGCTTCAATTCTTTGGACGAGCTGATCTTTGCGGTGCAGCAGAAAATACTGGGTGAGCTGACGGTGTTCATTGAAGAGCATTCTTCTTCCCGGAGCAGCGGCCTGGAGAGTGTGGAGGGATACCTGGATGTCTGGGTTCAGTTTCTGGAGAACCATCCGGATTATTTGAAATACATCGGATTTTTTGACCACACCTACCGTGACCATTATCCGAACGAGGAGCTGCAGGCGACCTACAGGGAACTGGTCAGCGACGGTACCATCGGGCGGGTGCTGCAAAATTATATTGAGCAGGGTGTGCGGGACGGCTCGATTCGCCCTGAGCTGCAGCTGCAGAAGACCAGCCTGTTCATCTTTGAAATGATCATCAGCCTGATGCAGCGTCTGGCCTTCCGCGGCAAGCTGCTGCAGGAGGAGCATGGAGTCGATGTGAAGGAACTCGCGGACACTTCCAAGGCGTTTGTATTGCATTATTTGAAAAGGTAGTTTGAGTGGTGGACGCATATAGCAGATATGCCGTCGGTTAACGGCCGATCTAGCGGATTCCTTGGGGAATCCGCTTTTTTGTGCGCTTCTAACCGGGTGGCAGGAGGTGCGCCCTCGGGCCAAACGAGCCAATCACAGGCAAAAATGCCGTTGATTCCGCCCCGGCTGGCTGCTCGCCCCGTAGAAATGTGTGCGTTTTCCCTTGCAAAGCAAGACAAATAGTGATAAAGTAATATTAAAGAGTTACTTATAGTTAACCATTAATTATAGATAAACTATTACTGGCTTATTAGGAAAGGAAGCGCGCATATGAAGCTGGGAATTATTGCTGCAGTCAACGAGGAAAGCTTTGTTCAGGCCAAAAGCAGAGGTTTGAGTTTTCTGGAATTCACCATTAATGAGGGAGATAACGTAGACGAATTTACCAGTCAGGTTGAACAGATTGCTGAGTGGTCTTCCAAGTATGGTATTGAGGTCGGATCAATCGGACGCTGGAAATCGCTTCGGATAGACACGCATGGCGCGATTATCCGTGAAGAGCTGGAGCGTTGCTTCAGGCTGATTGATGCTGCAGCCCGGCTGAATTGCCCGAGCTTCGTGGCCGGCTGCAACTATGTGGAAGAGCTGTCGCTATATGAGAATTGCACGGCGGCGATCGCTTTTTTCAGCGAACTGATTGCCTATGCCAAGCCGAAGAACGTCGCCGTCTCCTCCTATAACTGCCGTAAAGTAAACTTTGTAAATACCCCGGATATCTGGCGGATCATTCATGGACATCTGCCGGAGCTGGGCATTAAATTTGATCCGTCGCATGCCCGTTTCTTCGGAGGGGACTATCTGCAAGAGACGCTGGACTGGGGGCACCGGTTCACCCATGTGCACCTCAAAGGCTCACTGCTTGTGAACGGACAGAAGGTGGATGAGCCGCCGGCCGGGATGGACCAGACCGACTGGCCTTCATTTATAGCTACACTGAGAGCAGCCGGATATGACGGCGGACTCAGTATAGAGCCGCGCAAATCGGCGCTTCCGGACTATCTGGCTGACAAAGGCATTGATTTCTCCGTGTCCTATTTCAAAAAGCTGCTGCTTGAAGATTAAGAAGAGGTGATTACATTGACAGATAAATTAAAGTACGCGCTGATCGGCGCAGGCGGCAATGCCGAGAAGAAGCATATCCACGGCTATCTGGCCCTTGAGGATGTTGAGGTTGTTGCCGTCTGCGATATTGATGCAGGCAAGGCAACCCGGATGGCAGAGAAGTACAATGTGCCGGGTGTATACAGTGACTATAAGGAGATGTTCCTCAAAGAACGTCCCGATATCGTCAGTATTGTTACGCCTAACTACCTTCATGCGGAAATTACCGAATTCGCTTTGGCACATGGCGCCCATGTCCACTGCGAGAAGCCGCTCAGCATCAGCAGTGAGGAGGCCAGCCGCATTATTGCTGCCCGCGACCGTTCCGGCAAGCAAGTCATGATCGGCCTTAACAACCGGTTCCTTAATGAAGCTGTCTTCCTGAAAAAGTGGATTGATGACGGGAATCTCGGCAACATCTACAATGCCAAAGCCGGCTGGATCCGCCGCAGCGGCATCCCGGGCAGAGGAACCTGGTTCACCGATAAGGACCGTTCCGGCGGCGGGGTTATGATTGACCTGGGCGCCCACTATCTGGATCTTGCTCTGTACTTTATGGGCTTGCCCAAGGTTTCCTATGTGGCCGGCAGCATCCACCAGAACTTTGTCCATACAACCGCCCGGAACCGCAACGGCTACAAAGGGATTGAAGGCGGACTGTTTAACGTGGAGGATGCGGCAACCGGTTACCTCGGACTGGTAAACGGGGCCAGCCTGTCGTTTGATTTCAGCTGGGCTTCCAATATTGAAGAGGACCGTTTCTACGTGGAGCTAATGGGCTCAAAAGGCGGAGCCAGCCTTGTTAACGGGCAGCTGAAGCTGTTCGGCGAAAGCTCGGATATCTGTCTGGATATTACCCCCAAGCTGAAGCTGAACCCGACGCTGCAGCTGAAGAACGAGTTCCGGCATTTTGTTGACAGTATCCGGCATGGAGGCAGTACGCTGATTGCTCCGGCGGAAGACGGCCTGTATTTTGCTGAAATCGTAGATGCATTCTATCAAAGCGCTGCAGCTGGTGCACCGGTTATTTTGAAGCAGGAGCAGCCGGTAGCGGCGGTCAGATAAAGCTTTAATATTGTACGCGGCATGCGGCATTCCGGAGGGGAAAACCCCGGGATGGCGCATGTTTTTACTTTGAATTGATAGCGGTTACAAAATGATTGAAAATCTGCAAAATAACCACTTGCCAAACAAAAGCGGGAGTGATATTGTATGAACAGGAAGTTTACTATCAGTAAATCATTAAACAAATGATAATTATTAATTGATAGTAAATAACTTCGCAATCATTCATTTCAGGAGGAAACTAACGTGAGCAAAAAATTGAGATTCGGATTTATCGGCTGTGGCGGTATCGCCAATCAGAAGCATTTCCCGGCACTTGCCGCTCTTAGTGAAGAAGCAGAGCTGGTGGCCTTCTGCGATATCGTGGAAGAGCGTGCGGCTAAGGCAGCCAAGCAATACGGGATTGAAAATGCAAGCGTATACACAGATTACAAAGAACTGCTGAAGGATGAAACGCTGGATGTCGTGCATGTCCTGACTCCCAACGTGTCCCACTCCTACATCACGGTTGATGCGCTGGAGGCCGGCAAGCATGTACTGTGCGAAAAGCCGATGGCCATTAGCACCGAGGAAGCACAGAAAATGCTGGATGCCGCCAAGCGTACCGGCAAAAAGCTAACAATCGGCTACCAGAACCGTTGCCGCGTTGATTCACTGGCTCTGCATGAAGCCTGCGAGAATGATGAGCTTGGTGAAATTTATTTTGCCAAAGCGCATGCTGTACGTCGTAAAGCCGTTCCGACCTGGGGTGTATTCCCGGACAAATCGAAACAGGGCGGCGGCCCGCTGATTGATATCGGTACCCATGCACTGGATCTGACTCTGTGGAACATGAATAACTATAAACCAAAAATGGTTGTCGGCTCGACTTACCAGAAGCTGAGCAACAACCCGATGGGCAATATGTTCGGACCTTGGGACCCTGAGACATTTGAAGTGGAAGACTCCGCCTTCGGCTTCATCAAGATGGAGAATGGTGCAACGATTTATCTTGAAGCAGCCTGGGCGCTCAACGTACTGGACGGTAAGGAAGCCCAGGTTACGCTGTGCGGAACCAAAGCGGGTGCGGAAATGCGCGGTAAAGCATTCCTGGATGAAGGTTATGTGGTGTTCAACACTGCACAGCACGGTCAACTGGTTGAAACCGGCCCGTCTGACGGCGGCGGTGTAGCGTACTTCAGCGGAGAGAGCCGCAGAGCGAACGATGTGGAAGCACGGATGTGGCTGGATGCGCTGCTCAATGATAAAGAGCCGCTGGTTAAACCGGAGCAGGCACTGGTTGTAACGCAAATTCTTGAAGCGATCTACAAATCGGCAGAAACAGGCGAGCCGGTATTCATCTAAAGAAGGTGTGGTAACAATGAAACTTGGAGTATTCTCCGTATTGCTGCAGCAGCGACCGCTGGAGGAGGCGCTCGATATTATCGCTTCCAAAGGACTGGATGCTGTTGAGCTGGGAACCGGCGGTTATCCCGGCAATCATCATTGCAAGCCCGATGAGCTGCTGGCTGATGCCGGCAAGCTGAAGGCCTTCAAGCAGCAGTTTGAATCCAGAGGGCTAAGCATCAGCGCACTGAGCTGCCACGGCAACCCGCTGCATCCGCAGAAGGCATTGGCCCGTCAATATCATGAGGAGTTCATGAAGACCCTCGACCTTGCCGAGCGTCTGGAGGTTCCGGTTGTAGTCGGCTTCTCCGGCTGTCCCGGTGACTCCGAAGATGCGAAGTATCCCAACTGGCCGGTTGCACCGTGGCCGAACGAATACGGCGAGCTACTGGCCTGGCAATGGGAGCAGAAGGTGATTCCTTACTGGAAGGAAACCGGCCGCTGCGCACAGGACAAAGGGCTGAAGATTGCACTGGAAATGCATGGCGGCTTCTCCGTCCATACACCGGCTACACTGCTGAAGCTGCGCGACGCAGCGGGCGAAGCCATCGGGGCCAACCTTGATCCAAGTCACATGTGGTGGCAGGGCATTGATCCGCTGCAGGCGGTTCAGATTCTCGGCCGGGCCGGCGCCCTGCATTACTTCCATGCCAAGGATACCGTAATTGATCCAGTCAACGTCAACCGTTACGGGGTTACGGATATGCAGCCGTACACGGCACTGCTGGACCGGGCCTGGAATTTCCGCTCTGTCGGCTATGGCCATGACAGCAAAACCTGGGCGGATCTGATCAGCACACTGCGGCTGGTCGGTTATGATTATGTCATCAGCATTGAACATGAGGATGGACTGATGTCGGTAGGAGAGGGCTTCTCCAAAGCGGTGGATACACTGAAGCCGCTGCTCATCCGTGAGCCGGCAGCAGAGATGTGGTGGGTCTGATCTACAGATAACAATGGGAAAGGAGCTGTGCAATGGAGAAGTCCGGGCATCCTATACTACGGATTATACCCCGCTTGTCATTACAAACGTCGATTATTACCGAACGGGATTCCGGCTCCGTTGCCAGTCCCGATATCCTGATTGTCTATGTGCTGCGGGGCAACCTGACGGTGCAGCAGCAGGAACGGAAGCTTATGCTCGGGCCGCATGAGTTCATCCTGTTTAATCCGCTTGAGGAGCATAAGCTGAATGCCGGTAAGGATGTTCTGGCTGCCCGGTTCAGGGTTCCCCAGGAGCTGCTTACATTCTTCGGCGGCCAGGAGGAGACAAGGTTTTTCTGCTGCTCCGTGCGGGAGCGCAAGGAAAGCGACGATGAGCTGCGGAGCATGTTTACGGAAATTCTACAGGGGCGCATACGGAATAAAACAATGCATCCTGTAGTGGAGATTAAACTGACCTTTGAGCTGCTTCATCTGCTGCTAAGCCATTACACCGTTAAAACGGCAGCAGTCGGCTCCATGCTTACGCCTAACAAGCCGAATCAGCGGCTGATGGAGATTTGCTCCTATATGCAGGCGAACTACCGGCAGCCGCTGACTCTGAATGAAGTGGCCGAACAGCATTATGTTTCCGTGCCCTATCTCTCCAAATCCTTCAAGAAAGAGACAGGCATGACGTTCTCGGAATACCTGAATCAGATCCGTCTGGATCATGCGATGGCCCATCTGCTGTATACAGATCAGCCGATTACACGGATTGCGCTGGACAGCGGCTTCCCGAGTCTGACCGCGTTTAACCGGGTGTTCCGGGAAGCGTATCAGCTGACGCCTTCCCAGTACCGGAAGGCGGCGCTGGAATCCGGTCTAGCACGAACAAGTGAAGAGGAAGGGTCAGTGCTTGCTGAAAAGGCTGATCTGAGAGAGCTGGAAGCGCTAATCAACAATCACTCTTTGCCCGATGCCTCCATCGTGACGGTTCAGGCTGTGCCGGAACAGGCGGCCAGCTATAAAAGAGTCTGGAAGGAAATCATCAACATCGGCTACGCCCGCGATCTGCTGAATTCCGATCTGCAGGAGCAGCTGCCGCTGATCCGCACCGATCTGGGTTTCACCTATGCCCGGGTGTGGGGAATCTTCAGCGATGAGATGATGATCGAGGACCCGTCGGACCCGGATAACGGCTATAACTTTAGCAATATCGATAAGCTGATTGATATTCTGATCCGCCACAATTTGCGGCCGTACCTTGAGCTC
This sequence comes from Paenibacillus pedocola, assembly GCF_031599675.1. Lineage (NCBI taxonomy): Bacteria > Bacillati > Bacillota > Bacilli > Caryophanales > Paenibacillaceae > Paenibacillus > Paenibacillus pedocola. The sequence continues at coordinate 1,600,189 of NZ_CP134223.1, forward strand.
GGCGACAAGCCGAAGCTGATCCAGAAGAATGCCGCCCAGAAGATGGGAAAGGCTCCTGCGGTACACCGGCAGAGAGGGGCGGAGGAATGGAAAAGGCTGATCCGATCCTTTCTCATTCACTGCATCAACCGCTACGGCAGCGAAGAAGTGGAAAGCTGGTATTTCGAGCTGTGGCATTCCAGCAAGCATGCGTTTCTGTTTGAGGGGGTGGACGATCTGGTCAGTACCGCTTACCAGCCGGGTGAAATGGAGCAGTGGTTCAATGATTATTTTGTCCGGTTTGATCTGACCTGGAGGGAATTGAAGGAGCTGCTGCCTGCGGCAAGGCTTGGGGGCTGCGGATTAAGCATGGATCTGGAAGGGCGCTTTCTGCCGCTTCTGTTGGACAGGTGGAGCCGCAGGGAGATCGTTCCGGATTTCCTGTCTGTCTATCTCTATCCGTATGAATTCATTACGCCTGCTGACGGGAGCGCCCCGGTGTTTGCACATTCAGCCGATGAGCATTGGATCCTTCATACGATTCAGGCGGTCAGACAGTCACTGGCCGATCATGGCCTTACGCATTTACCGCTGCATGTGTCGGAATGGAACTTCAGTATTTCGAACAGGGACCCGCTGAATGACAGCATCTTCAAAGCCTCATATATTCTCAAAAATATGACGGAGTCGCTCGGTGAACAGGTGCTGATGGGCTACTGGCTCTACTCTGACATTTTCAGCGAGTTCAGGGACTCCCGGCGTTTGCTGCACGGGGGAGCAGGGCTGATCTCCAAAAACGGGATCAAAAAGCCTGCTTACTATGCATTCGCTTTCCTGAACCGGATGGGCAAGCAGCTGATCGGCCGGGGCCGGGATTACATGCTGACCAAACGCAGCGGTGACCGCTACCAGCTCCTGTGCTTTCATTACCGGCATTCCGAGCTGAGCGGTTACGGGGAGTCAGAGCCTGTGTCTGTGCCGGATGAGCTTCAGGAGCCAGGAACCACCGGATCTAAGCCGCTGGAGCGTAAATTCCGTCTGGAGGGTCTGAAGGACGGCAGCTACCGGCTGAAGCGTTCCTCTGTCAGCAGCGAGCGGGGCAGCATTCTTAAAGAGTGGAAAAAATTCGGCGCTGTCCACGATATCCGACCCGATGAAATTATGTTCCTGAAGCAGATCTGTGTGCCGGACATTTCCGTAGAGCATGTGGAGGTGAGAGGCGGAAGAATGGAGATCAGCAGCTCACTACGCGCTCACGAAATGTGCCTGATCGAGCTGGAGCTGAGAATGGATACGTTATAACACAAATTATTATTAAAGAAACGAGGGGTAAACATGTCCAGTATTAAACGGGCAGTAAGCTTGTACAGCTACCAGGATGAATATGTGCGCGGCAAATTGTCGCTGGAAGGGTGTCTGCAGGAGCTTGCGGAGATTGGTGTGGAAGGGGTGGAGGTCATCACGGACCAGATGTTCCACAACACGCCGGAAACCGACGATGCGAGCATCAAAAACTGGAAACGGATAGTTAAGGAAACGGGAATCGTTCCGGTCTGCAACGATATTTTTATCAATACGAACCTGTATCATAACCGCATGCTGACCAAGAAAGAAAACCTGGATTTCCTGAAAAAAGAGCTGGTCCAGGCTCACAATCTTGGCTTCCCGATGGTCCGTCTTGTTTCCGCCACACCGGCCGACATTATTGAGGAGGCCCTGCCGCTTGCGGAAGAGCTGAATGTCATCATGGCGCTTGAAGTGCATGCCGGAATGGCTTTTGACAATGCAATGACCAAGAAATTTACCGACATCATGTTCAAGCTGAATTCGCCTTATCTGGGTCTGGTCGTGGATACAGGGATTTTCTGCCGCAGACATCCGCGCGTATCCACAGCCTTTTTCCTCGATCAGGGCTTGAATCCTGAGATTGTAAAATATATCGACGACATCTTTGCCAGCGGGGATGATCCTCTGGAACTATCCCATAACAAGCTGCCGGAAGATTTGGAAAAAATGGTCCGTTCCCGGATCGACAGAGAATATATTATCTTCGCGGGCGGATATGAGAACAAGGATTTCTCCGTTCTGGACCCTTATATGCCGTATGTGAAGCATTTCCACGGCAAGTTCTGGGAGATGACTGAAGAAGGCACAGAATACTCCATTCCTTATAAGGAACTTATTGAATATCTCAAGGAAAAAGGCTACGAGGGTTATATTGCCAGTGAATATGAAGGCGGCCGGTTTGCCCTTCCGGGAACCGAGATTGATGCTGTGACTCAAGTAAGATTGCAGCAAGATATGCTGCGTTCCTATATCTAAGCAGAGGAGAGAAGAGTACATGTTCGATAACTATGTCTTAACAGATAACAGCCTTGAGAATGTCAAAAAAGACGGGGAAATCACCGGCTACAAAATGCGTACGCGCATTACCTACTACCGCGGCATTCCGCTTTCCATGGTCCATGATATCCAGGTTGAGGTGGACGGCCAAGAGGTTCCGCGTGAGAGCATCCGTTTTTCACCGGACGGGGAGATTTATTTTACACTTGAAGAAATGAAGACCGTAACCAGCTACAAATGGGAATACGGACAAGAAGGTATTGTGTATGTCGAGCAGGCAGGCGGACTTCCGGCAGGAGAGCATACAATCAAATTGACACAAGTATCACGTGTCGCCTATATACCGGTGCCGTTCTCCGGGTCACAGACTAAAACCCTTACTGTTATTTAATGATTCCTTAAGTGGATAAAGGAAGAGTAAGGGCCGCTTTTATCGAAAAGCCGTTTTGGGCTTAGCAAAGCCATCGAGAGCTACCGCCCGAACAAAGGCACGAAGCTAGCGACCTTTGCTGCCCGTTGTATTGAAAACGAAATTCTGATGCATTTGAGATCGCTTAAAAAGACTAAAAAGGACGTATCCCTGCATGATCCTATAGGAACAGACAAGGAAGGTAATGAGAATACGCTGATCGTTATCCTCGGCTCCGACTCAGATGATATTGTTAAGGAAGTGGATCTGAAGATCGAGAAGAGTAAGATTTAACGCAATCTCGATATTCTCGATGAACGTGAGAAAGAGGTGGTCGTCGGCCGCTTCGGCTTGGATACCGGCGAGGAAGAGCGGACGCAGCGGGAGATTGCAAAGGAGCTAGGGATTTCGCGGAGTTATGTGTCGCGGATAGAGAAGAGGGCGTTCATGAAGCTTTATCATGAGTTTTATAAGGCGAAGCGGTGAGCTTGAAATTACAACGTAATGTACATTAGCATACTTGATAAAGGGCTGTCCCTCAAGGTATTCAACCTTGTGAGACAGCCCTTCGCAAAGATACAAGCCGCTGATTCTATAAAGTAAGAATATCTACTCCCAGAGCTGGCAATATCATCTTCTGCTCCGATCTCTTGCTCGTCAACAAGCTGCGATAGGGAGCGTCAAGCGTCACCTCCCGTTGCTCATTCGTCAAATTGATCAGGAACAGGAAGCTTTCCTCACCCTTCGTGCGAATCGACAGTTCGACACCTTCTGGGAGCTGGAGCTTGGGTGCCAGGTCCTTTTCCTTCACTATTCCTTCAAACAGCTGATAGAAATACGATGGCTCCGGCCAAGTGCCGAGATAATACACTTCACCTTCACCAAACTTATTAACGGTAACTGCCGGCACACCCTCGTAAAAGTCGTTGTCATACCAGGCAATCGGTGCTGCTCCCCGCAGTTCCAGCAGATCGCTCCATTGCTTCGCAGCAAATGTCTGGCCCTCCGCGTTCCGAATCCAATGCTCGCTGTTGCCAATTGCATCATACTCACTAACGACAACCCCCGCCGCTTCCGCCAGCAGTCCCGGCAGAGGCAGCATCTCACATACATTCCGCATGTTCTTCACACCTGTACGATTAGTGAGGACAACCGTGCCGCCCTTGGCCGCGAATCGCTCCAGCCGCTGTGCTGCTTCTTCATTTAACAGAAAGAGGGAAGGGACAATGATCAGCTTGTAGCCATCGAGCTCCTCGGTCCAGTTGATAACGTCCGTACCTACGCCCATTTTCAGAAATGCATTATGCATAGAGGACAAGTTGTCTATATAGTGCATTCCCCCCTCTGCTTGGGGTTGAAGGGAAAGCGCCGTATGTTGATCATGTGAATGCAAAATCGCAACCAGGTTAACGATTGTCGAACCGTCCAGCAGTTCTCCTAGCTGGTTCACCTCGCTAGTAAGCTCCGCGAACTCCCTGAACCTGCGTCCAGGAACGTTGCTGTGGTCGATAAGTCCATGCCAGAACTGTTCGGCTCCGGCAGCAGCACTCCGCCAGCGGAAATGGACGACCATGTCGGCACCGCGGGCGATTGTCTGCCAGGAACGGGCCCGGATCAATCCGGGATAAGGAGTACGCTGGATAGGCATCCAGGCTCCCTGCGCTCCGCTCAGCTGCTCCATTACCCAGAAATTGCGGCGCTTGATGCCTCGAACCAAGTCCAGTGTCAACGCTCCGTTCCTCGGGAACCGGTCGCCATAATCGCGATACAGCTCATTCGGATAATAATCGACAGAGACGAAGTCCAGCTCTTTGTAGAGATCGTAATAGTCCAGGCTATTCGGGTATTGCCACATGTTATGCGTCACGAATTGGCCCGGACAGTTGCTGCGCAGAATATCAAGCTGCCATCCCAGCAGATAGCCTACACTGTCCGAGCAGAAGCGCTTGTACTCCAGAAGATAGGAAGGATTCATCGGTTTACTGGTACCGAGCGGTGTCGTTACCTCGGACCAGCTGCTGTACTCCCCGCTCCAGACGACCGTGCCCCACTCCCGGTTCAACTCTTCCAGACTGGAATAACGCTTCTGTAGCCAAGCAACAAATGCACGATTGCACGTATCACAATGGCATTCCTGGTAGTGCATCTCGTTATCGATTTGCCAGCCAATGACGGCGGGATGCTTCGCATAGCGCTGTGACATCGCTTCCATAAATTTGGATCCCAGCATTCTTAAGGAATAACTGTTGTTGCAACGATGTCCGCGCACACCCGGCCGGATGATTTGACGTTGCTCATCCATTGGAAGCACATCCGGATAACGGGTTGTCATCCAGTTTGGCGGGGTATTGGTAGGTGTGCATAACACGATCGCCATATTGCGTGTGGCAAATACTTCTATAGCCGCATCCAACCATTCAAACCGATAATCACCCTCGGTCGGTTCCATTCTGCTCCAGGCGAACTCCGCCATTCGCACAACAGCAACACCTGTCTCTTGCATAAGCGCTGCATCCTTCTCCCATTGCTCGGCAGTCCATTGCTCTGGATAATAATCAATTCCGATCTTAATCGTCATCCTTAATCTCCTTTGCTCATCAATATATTGCGATTATATGCTATATTAATTGGAGTGAATATCCTAAATATTTAATACGATATAACAATATTAAGATAGCAGGAGTTGGTCGCATGTCTCATCCAAATCGCGCTTTTCCGGTACTATCCGCCCGAGACAAGCTGCTCCCATTTTATTTGCTAGGGATTGGTCTGCATCATGAACAGGAGCATATATACCGGGACCCGGGCATTCAGGATTATCAGTGGATTCAATGCCGTAGTGGCGAGGGCAAACTCAAGCTAAGTGGATCGGAGCATATCGTCAAGCAAGGCATGGGTATGCTGCTGTTCCCCGGCCAGAAACACGAGTACTATGCTTTATCGGGGAGCTGGAAAGTCGACTGGATCATTTTTGATGGCAGCGGGTCAGCAGGCTTGTTTAAAACAGTCGGCATTGTAGACACATGCGTATTCACGCTCGCATCGCCCGAATACCTTCTATCCGGAATGAAGGAGCTGCTGAAAGCTGCCCTTACGCCGCGAGAGCAAACGTTAAGCAATTACGCATGCTCCGCCATCCTTTATACCTTATTGACGGAAATAATTCAGCGCATCTCTGTCGAGGGTAGCGATACTGTCGGTCAGCAGTATACACGGTTAAAGCCGGTCCTAGACTATATTGACCAGCATTATGCCGAAGAGATTACTTTACAGACACTCGCCGGATTGATGTGCGTCACACCGGAATACTTCTGCCATTTGTTCAAGAAGACGACAGGCATTCGTCCCATCAGCTATGTCAATCAGGTAAGGGTCAACAAGAGCAAGGAACTGCTGCTCGACAATGTGCAGCGCGGGATGGAGGATATTGCTCATCAAGTCGGCTTCGAATCTGCCAGCTATTATGGAGCAATCTTCAAGAAGCTGGAACGGCTCACACCCGGCGCTTTCCGCCGCAGCTACCAGAAATCTTAATATATGTACTGTCCTTGTGAACGTCTCCTTCTGAGAACCAGAAAGTGTCTGTTATGTTTATCTATCTAAAATGTTTGTTTTTATCACCAGGAATACGTGTAAAGTATAACCTTTAATGCTACCTTTCGATGGATATTTGAATTGTTGGTGAAAGTTAGGCGGATATATAATTTAGTAAAAGGCCTTGGGACCAGGCTATTCAGGAGGATATCCATGAAATTAAAGGTGCAAGTATATAATGAAGCAAAAGAACAGGCCTCTTGCAAAATCCATCTATGCGAGCTTCATCATAACAGCGGCCTTACTGTAAACAGTCATAAAATAGTGGTCTACTGCAATGGAGCATATGAATTTGAACTGGAAGCGGGCGAGTATGGGATCGAATGCTTTAAGGGCCCTTTATTTTTGCCTGTGGAGAGAAAGGTGCGGCTGGATCAGGACGATGTTGTTGTTGAGGTGTATTTGCAGAAAATAGTGGATACGAAGCGTCTTGGCCTTTACTCCTTCGACGCACATTCGCATATCTCCAGGAATTTGAACTCAACGGCAGGGAACCTTGTAAGTGCCTCTGCCATTATGAAGGGTGAGGATTTTAACTTTTTCTTTGCAGGATCGCCATATGATCTGGAGACTCATATCCAGGACCGGGATGGAAACCGGGAGGAAAAGGCTGCCTACAGGGAAAAGTACTCCGGGACTATCAAAGCCGTAAATAACTCCGATTTTATTCTGGATATAGGCAACGAAATTGTGAAATGCCGTTATGGGCACATGTTTATGATGAATTATGAACAGCTGCCTCCTTTTAGCAAGTATTATGACCGGGCATGGGATCCGTGGCTGTTTACCAAAGCCGGAGCAGAACCGGAATACTGCATCTCATACCCTTATGAAGCGCTTGGAAAGGAAAGAGGCGGGAATTCCGTTGCGGTTGCTGCCCATCCCACCAGCTGGTGGTCTCATAATGGAGAGTTCATCACTAATATTGCAGCTTCTTTAGGATTTGAAATCCTGGCCGGATCGATCGATGCGATGGTGATTATGGGATATGACAGCGATCATCTCTCATACCAGAAGCTTTGGTACGATGTATTGGATAACGGCTATTTTATGCCGGGAGTGGCAGAAACGGATCATTCCTTCGATTCGGCTCCGATGGAGCATTTGAAGTTCAGAACCTATACTTTTGCTGATGAATTTAGCATTGATTCCTTATGTACATCGGTAAAAGCAGGCAAAAATATGGTGTCCTCAGGGCCCGTCATTCTGCTGAAAGTAAACGGACAAATTCCTGGAGCGGTCCTGAACTATACAGAAGATGATGAATTTAATATCCAGATTGAAACATTCCGGTGTTATCAGGCGTCACTTAGTAAAATCCAGCTGATCGTCAATGGTGAAGTATGGAAAGAGGTTGGAATCGACGATCCTCATTACGAACTGAATGAAAAACTAAGCATAAAGCAGGATAGCTATATTCTTGCAAAATGTTATGATTTTGCTGGAAATGTCGCGATCACAAATCCTGTTTACATCAGAAACACCCCCTTTGCAAACAGGAATTTCCAATCGGATCTGACCATATGTATCACAAAGGACGGCCAGCCGGCGGACGGAGTTTTCTGGATTGACCATGACTCCGATAAGACGGAGTTTACACAGGAAATCCGTTGCACGATTAAGCCAGCTTCTGAAGTGAATATCGCGGTTGCCGGAACGGTGAAGCAGGTGAAGCTATTTGAAATGGGTGAATTGCAGCAAATATTCCGGAATCTTTATTTTGGATATTTTAATCAAGACAACCGTTACTCTGCAGGAGAAGTGCCTGCCGCCTGCTTTGAGCTTTCGCGGATCAGACAAATCTTAAGTAAAGTGGAGCTCCAGATCAGTTTTTAGAGTATTCCGGCGCGATATTTTATATCCCGTTTATCTTACTTTGTTATAGTGGTGCATGACCCTAATTCTGCAATTCTACAAAAAATAATGAATGCAAAGAGAAGGTAATGTACATGGCCAAACTATTGATTGTAGAAGATAACGATTTTGAACGAAATGCCCTGCAAAATTATATTGACTGGGACATTCTGGGGATCAGGCAGGTAGAGACTGCCTTTAACGGTCTGGACGGGCTGGACAAAGCACTCACCTTTATGCCCGATATCATCATCAGCGATATGAAAATGCCGGGTATGAGCGGGATTGAAATGGCCAAAAATGTAATCCGGTTTTGTCCTGATGTGAAATTTATCTTTTCCAGCGGACATGAAGAGGTCAGCCTGATTCAGGAAGCGATGGAGGTAAGGGCGTACAGCTATTTAATCAAACCTCTGAAACAAGAGGAACTGATCAGTATTATTAAGAAGATCACTTCCATTCTTGTAGATGAGAAGCTATCCAGCCTGGAGAATAACAAGATTATTGCACAGTTTCAGAATAATCTTCCTTTTCTGCAATCGAGGTTCCTTGAGGAATTAATCGTCTCGGGAAAAAGCGCCAATGATACAAAAGCCTTATCAGTTCAGGCGAACGATCTGAAGCTGAGAATGATCGGGATGTATAAGCTGGCTTTGATCGAGTTTGATTTTGGCGCGGATACGGATCTGTTTCAGAATACCGATTTGCTCAATGTGATCCTGTTCAGGCTCGAAGGCCTCAACAGCAATAAGAATGTAATTTTTTTGAAGAATTCAGGCAAAGGCATCATTGCACTGCTTCATACTCTGGTCCAGGGAGAGGAGAAGGATGCAAGGATAATTAATGATATTGAACAAGAAATCAAAGCCTTGTCTAACGAATATAACTACAAGTATATGATCGGAGTCAGCGGTCAGTTTGCTAATTTTGCTGAGCTGAATGCGGCCTACAAACAAGCTGTTATGGTTACGAGCAGAAAGATAGAACTGGGGTATGGACATATCGTTTTTTACAGTGAGTCAACAGAAGCACTTTCTGCTTCAATGGAGCCGGAACCGAAGGATATCAAAGCGGCAATTTCACGCGTGACGGACCTGGTGTGTGAGGGGGAAAGCTGTGAGGATGAGCTTAACCAGCTGGTAAACGTAATATTGCTGGACTCCAATAAAAAAATGGATGATATTCAAAGCCTGTTTATCTTCCTCTTTTCCAACCTTTCCATGCAAATGGCAGGCTTAGGTGAACGGTTCGAGAAGATGGCTGAAGAAGAAATTCACATTTTCAAGAATATCATTAATTCCAAAACCATCCCGGAACTGATCTTATATACCAGCAAGATCTTATATTCCATCTCTTCCTACATGGACCGGAAAAAACTCAATAAAGATGACTACATTATCAAGGAAATTTTAAATATTTTGAATCATGACTACAGCAAGCCGATAACGCTTACTTATATTTCGGACAGGGTGTACTTGAGTCCCAACTATCTGAGAATTTTATTCAAGGAAAAGATGAACATCAGCATTCAGGAATATTTGACAAATCTGCGGATCTGCAAGGCCAAGGAGCTGTTACAGCAGACCAAATACAAAGTCCATGAGATCGGCGAGATGGTAGGGTATGAGAACAGCACTTATTTTAACATCGTGTTCAAGAATTACATTCAGATGACGCCAAAGGAATACAGGAAAAAGTTCAGGTGAGATCACACAAGCCTATGCTAATGGAGCGTACAAATGATGAATGAACATGGACTTCGTGTAAGGAAAAAAGACTATAAATTCTTTCACATCATCTTAGCCTTCAATATCCTGATTCCGCTCGTTTGTTCAGTTACCATCAGTTCCATTCTATACGGAAGATTAAGCCAGACGCTTAACCATCAGAAGGAAGAGTTCATGCATTATGCCACCTCCCAGGCTCTGAACGGAATTGAGAACATCATGAAAAACTGTGAGCTGACGGCCAAAAACATCTATTCCGACAATACGGTATCCAGCCTCTTCCTGGGCACGTATCACGGTAATGTGGATTACAATTTATTTAACCATTTTATGGGGATTAACAATGTATTCGAGAACTATATCCAGACAAACAGTGACATCCGGAACATCACCATCTATAAAATCGACCCTGAACTGATTACGGACGGTAAAAATGTTAAAAGTATAGAGAGCTTCACAAGACAGGATCTGATGCAAAAAGCGATAGATGCCCGCGGGAAGGATGTTTGGGTTACCTACGAGGAGGAAGGGGAGGGAACCCGGATCCTGCTGCTTAAATACATCAATATTAACCTGCCGGGCGGGGTTCTGGCCATAGAGATGAATCAGGACCGGTTAAGTAATCTGTCAAAAGGCGAAGAGAATGCCAAATACCTTTTGTATTTGCTCAGTGAAGGGAAGATGATTTTCAGTTCCAATCCAAAGGTTCCGATCGGCAGAGACACGCTGGATACTGTGAAGACAAATGTACTGAGGGACAAGTTCTTATCCAAGCTGAAGCAGGATGACAGCTCTTATTATTCCTATTACGGAAAAGTCAATGATGCGTTGTCTGTGGTTATCCTCTACGATGCCTATGAGATCGAAAAGGAGAAGCGGTCAATCGCCAAGTATGTATGGGTTAGTACATGCTTTTTTGTGTTGGTCGGTGTTGTACTGGCGATCCTGTTCTCCACAAGATTTGCCCGGAACATCGAAAGACTGGCGCATAAAATGAAGTCCATTGAAAAAGGAAATTTAAAAATCGTGCCGGGTACGAATAAAATCCGTGAAATTTCGGCGCTGGATCAAACCTTGTGCAGCATGGCGCAGAAGATAGAAGGGCTTACTGAAGACATCGCCAGGACAGAACGTCAGAAGGTACAAAGTGAGATCAAATATTTACAGAAACAGATGAATCCGCATTTTTTGTACAATTTACTGTCTGCAGTAAGGTGGATTGCATTCCATAAAAGAGAGGATAGAATTGTCCATATCATTGATCTGTTAAGTGATTTTTATAAAATCGTGCTCAGCCAGGGAAGAGACATCATTCAGCTTACATCCGAAATTAGGCTGATTGAGAATTATGTTGCCCTGCAAAATTTATGCCATAGTGACGAGATCAAGCTGACGGTCCAGTCAGATCAGGAATACGTGGACCTGCCCATTAGTAAAATGACCCTGCAGCCGTTTATTGAAAATAGCATCATTCATGGGAAACCTCACGGGAAGCTCATTCATATCAATGTGGATATCCGCAAAGAGGGTGATCATGTGGTGATCACAGTCAGGGATGACGGAATGGGTGTGAAGGAGAGCTTTATCAAGTATATGGAGTGTCTGAATAAAGGGGAAGAGACGGATGCCAAGCTGGGGTATGGTGTCACGAACACATTCATGCGGCTCAGGCTACTCTACAGTAATGCGAGTATTCATGTATACCCGGGGAATCCGGGAACCGTTGTAGAAATCTCTTTTGATGTTGTTAACAAGCAGGAGCTGGAGGCTTAAGTATAGCGTACCGTAAGCAGGGTGATATTCTTGGTGAATGTAACAAGCCGGGAGCACCCTGCTTTTTTGTGGCATCAAAGTTTTGTTTTTTATTGAAAATGTTTATATCTATATTTCTTTTGCAGGTGAAAGTGATGCAGTTAGATATATCATTCGATGGATACTTCAATTGAATTGAAGGGCAGCTGACCGGATAATTGAATTATGAAAGGTGGCGGTGAATGCTTAAAGAACAGTAAATGCAGGATTACCCTTGGACAGGAGGCAGGGCATGAAAGCGGGATACGGTAATTACAGCATCATCAAAAAAATAAAAAGGCAGAAGGTTCATCTTCTTCTATTGCTCCCTTTTCTAATCTTTATTCTGATCTTCAAATACACTCCGATGTATGGTGCGCTGCTTGCGTTCAGAGAATTTTCCTACAGAACGCCGTTCGGGGGGGAATGGGTTGGATTTCATTATTTCAAGTCTTTTTTCAGTAATCCTGATTTCTCCGTAGTCATCCGTAACACGATTGTGATCAGTTCGCTCAGTCTAATAGGTTCAACCCTTGCGGCGATTATATTTGCCATACTGATCTGCGAAGTGAAGAACGCCGTCTATAAAAAATTTGTACAGACCGTTTCCTATTTGCCGCATTTTATTTCCTGGGTAGTCGTAGCGGGGATGGCGATGACAATCTTCTCTATTGATGAACTGGCGCCGGTGAATTCGTTCCTGCTCAGTATGCATTGGATCGATACACCAGTTAATTTTCTCGGGGAAGCAGATCATTTCTGGCCGCTCGTTACGGGGCTGAATGTGTGGAAGAACGTGGGATGGAATTCCATTATTTATATTGCTGCCATAACATCGATTGATAAGCAGCAGTATGAATCCGCTGTGATTGACGGGGCCAATAAGTTTCGGCAAATTACCCATATTACCATCCCTACTATAATGCCTACCATCATTCTGCTGTTTACCTTTGGTGTAGGCTACATATTGAATGCGGGATTAGATCAGCAGCTATTTCTGCAGAATCCCATGAATATCAGCCGGTCCGAGGTTCTGGACACCTATGTACTGAAGTACGGCCTGCAGCAGGCGGCATTCTCTTATGGAGCAGCTGTCGGTCTGTTTAAGAGTGTTGTTGGCATAGCTCTGATCGTACTTTGCAACTATGCTTGCAGAAAGTTCCTGAAGATGGGGATTTTCTAAAGCGATGAGTCAGAAGCCGGTAAGGGGGAGTTAGATGAAAATAACAAAGGGAGAACGGTTATTCTATCTGATCAATAATGCATTTCTGCTGTTCGTGGGATTTCTGGCTGTATTTCCCTTCTGGAATATATTTGTCGTGTCTTTTAATGACGGAAGGGATGCCATGCGGGGAAGTATTTATTTCTGGCCTCGAAAGTTCTCATTGGAAGCCTATAGCGCCATCTTCAACGAGAGCAGCCTGATGCACGCCACATATATCAGCATCTCAAGGACTTTACTGGGGACACTCCTTGGGCTTCTGTGTACAGCTGTTCTTGCGTATCTGTTATCCAACCGGGAGCTGATCTTCAGAAGAGGCATCCTATTCTTCTTTATCTTCACCATGTATTTCTCAGGCGGCCTTATCCCGGAATTTATGCTCATCAAGAATCTGCACTTGTATAACAACTTTCTGGTGTACATCATCCCGAGTGCAATCAGCGTCTGGAATGTGATGGTTATGAGGCAGTTCTTCGAGGATCTCCCGGCTTCCCTGGCCGAATCGGCAAGGATCGACGGGGCATCGGAGCTGAGAACACTGAGAAGCATCATTCTTCCCATGTCGACTCCCGTACTGGCAACCATTGCATTGATGATAGGAGTACAGCAGTGGACCACTTGGTTCGACACCTTTATGTTTACTTCAGGCTCGCAGAATTTAGAAACCCTTCAAGGGGTTCTGGTCAAAATCCTGATGGAAACCCAGATCCAGTCTACGGACCCTGTACAAGCGGCCAGGCTGGAGCAATCCGGTTCCATTCTTACCCCGGAAGTCATTAAGATGGCTACAATTACGATTACTACCGTTCCTATTATCCTGGTATACCCATTTTTGCAGAGATACTTTGTCGGCGGTCTTACGGTAGGTGCAGTAAAAGGCTGATTCTCATTTACAAAAAGGAAGGGATGAATACTATGAAGAGGTTTGTAAGAATCAAAAGCATTACTGCTGCTGCGGTGATGTGTTCGCTCCTGCTCAGCGCATGTGCGGTTAACAACAGCACGAATACGAATACGAATACGAATACGAATTCGGCTGCCGGCAACCAGACGGGTGTAGAGAAGGAGGAGCCGGTTGTGCTATCCATAGTGAATTCCGCCGGAGGCACACCGAGTTTCCCTACGGGAGATCCTTTCTGGGACGAGAATCCGGTAGCGAAAGCACTGGAGGCCAAACTCAACATCAAACTGAAGTGGGATGTCTATTCCGGGTCCGGAAAAGACAAGCTGAACGTTGTTCTCGCCAGTGGAGAGTACCCGGATATCATAATGTTATCTGATCCTTCCAAAGTCATTGCTGATAAAATAGCCATTCCTCTTAACGATCTGATCGATCAGTATGGTCCGGATCTGAAAAAGAAATACGGATCTGCGCTTAATATGCTCAAACAAAGCGACGGCAACATCTATCACCTGACCAACTCCTACTTACCGGAAGGGGCAACTCCTCCTGGATACGGATACAGCTTACAGGTGAGAACGGATATTTACGAGGCGCTGGGTTCGCCGAAGCTAGAAACGGCAGACGATGTGTATAACTATTTGAAGCTTGTAAAGGAGAAATATCCGAAAACCCCGGACGGGCAAACCATGTATCCGCTCAGCGGCTTCAACCGGAACTGGGGATCCCCCTATTATGGAATGATCGCCATGGCCGGTTCCCCGGCAGATTCCAAGCTCTACATGGGAGCCGGTGATTCTGTGCAGTACTGGCCAAAGGCACCTTGGGCAAAGGAAGTACTTGGATTCTACAACAAATTGTATCGTGAAGGATTAATCGATCCCGAAGCCTTTACACAAGATTATGCGACCTGGCAAAAGTCTAAGCTCTATCCGGCAAGAGTCGCAGCTCACATCGGCGGGTGGAACCAGACGTATGACGTGCTCAAGACCTACACAGACGCAAAGTTGCCCAATGCAGAAAAAATGTATTTCCAGAATGTTGTCTTCAAATTCCCTACCGGTGACAAACCGGCCTTATTTTCGGTCAGCAAAAAAGGGATCGGGGCGCTTGTCATTACCGACAAATGTAAAAACCCGGAAGCGGCTATGAAATTGCTGAACTACCTTGCTACAGAGGAAGGCAACTTCCTGGCGATGAACGGACCGGAGGGGATTCAATGGGAGATGACAGACGGTAAGCCCGCGCTTACTAAGCCTTATCTCGACAGATGGCTTGCCGGCGAGCAGCAGGTAAATATTGAAAAAGAAACCGGCATGGGCCATTACGCCAGACTTGTAGGCTCTGACCTTGGCAAAACCAGCTGGGGGACTTACTGGATCCTGAAGGATGATCCGGTTGCCACCAATAATACCAGAGCGCAGCAGAGAGACCAGGCCTTAGGCGAATACTGGTATGACTCTACGACGATAGGCGATCTGATGGCAGGGGCCGATATGGATACGCTGGCTAAACAGCAGGCTGTCGATAAGAGACTTTATGATAATGCATTCTCTGTCATTCTGGCCAAATCGGAGGCGGATTTTGCAGCGGAATTTGAGAAGTTCGTCAAGGATCTTGATTCCGCCGGTGCTCCTCAGGTTGAGGAGTACATGACGAAGATGCATAAACAATATATAGAGCAGCTGTCGGGTAAGTAAGTAACGCCTTCAATAACAGCAGAAGGCTTAACAAGGCAATGGGTGGAGGAGCAGCTTCATTCATTGCCTTTTCTGTGAAATCAGCGCTGATGATGCTCAGATGAAGGAGTGGGAAGCATGAAGTTAACATTCATAAGGCATGGACATATGGCAGGAGATCCTTTTATATGCCCGGAACGGCCGGTTCAAGGCTGCCTGTCGGAAGATTACGGCATACTGCAGGCGGAAGCAACCGCCGAAGCGCTGAAGGACGAGAAATTTGACATTGCGCTTTCGTCCCCTTATGGCAGAGCCCTGCAAACCGCGGAAATCGTCCTGGCCGGAAGAGCGCTGGATATCCGAATCCTGCCTTATCTCTATGAGTGGATGCCGAACCGTGAACTGGAGAAGGTACCGAGTACCGTTTTTGAAGAGATGCAGCGCGAGGCCGGAGAGGCATATGCGGAGGAGACCTGGAAAACGGATATGGGAGAGGGATACTTCGATATGTGCACCAGAATCATTCCTCCCTTTCTAAAGGAACTAGGCAAGCTTGGCATTCATAGCCGCATGGGCGGTTTTGTGCCTGATGAGCATGCCAAAGAGCTGTCCGTCGCCGTGTTCGGGCATGGAGGCTCGCTTGGTGTACTGCTCAACTTTTTACTCAGCGTAAGGCCGTTTCCTGTAGGCAGCTTTTCTTTTGCACATACAGGGACAGCCATGATTCAGTTCGCTGAACGGAAAGGGATTTATTATCCCCAGTTAATCATACCTGCACTTCATAAGATTAGCGAGCGGTGAGGAGACGATGACAATGAACATTATTGACGAAGCCTACAGACAATCCATTGATGTAGTAAAGCGGTGTATGCACGGCATCGGGGCAAAAGCGTCTGCTCTGTCGGAGGGGTATAACCAGGTCTATGCAAGAGACAGCATTATTACTTTTTTGGGTGCCTCCCTGGTAGAGAATGATGAAATCAAAGCCTCCTTCCGGATTACACTGGATACGCTCTCAACGTATCAATCCAAGCTGGGTATGATCCCGCTGTTCGTCGATGTAGAGAACCCTAGAATCGAGGCAAATCAGGGGGCCGTGGACAGCAACCCGTGGTATGTCATCGGACATGGAGTCTATTACAAGCGGTATAAGGATATAGAGTTTCTGAAAAGCAGCTTGGAATCGATTAAGCAAGCGATGCTCTGGCTGGAGTATCAGGACAGCAACAATTGCGGTCTGCTGGAGGTTCAGGAGGCTGCGGACTGGGGAGATTTGTATGCCAACCGCGGGAATATTCTGTATGACAATGTTTTGTATTATAAGGCGCTTCTGGAATATTCCGCATTACTTGAGCTGTGCGGGGAGAACGGGGAGGACAGTCTCGCAAGAGCTGAGGATGTTAAAACAAAGCTGAATCTTCTGCTCTGGCTGGGGGATGTGGAAGAAAAGACAAGGATCATTAATGAGAAAGGCTACTCACAAGAATGGCTGAGAGTGATACGGATGAGCAGTGAATTATATTGGTTCGGCAAGTTTTATATGCCCTATGTCGCCTTCAGGGATTTCGGATATCACTGTGATGCGCTTGGCAACAGTCTGGCCATCTTGTTTGGCATTGCGGACGATGCGCAGGCAGGTAAAATCATTGACCACTTCACGCAAACGGGGATGAATAAGCCATATCCGATCATGGCCAACTATCCGCCTATCCTGCCTGGAGATAAGGACTGGCGTGAATATTACAGAAACGGCCATTTAAATCTGCAGTACCAGTATCATAACGGAGGCATCTGGCCGTTTATCGGAGGGTTTTATGTTGCGGCGCTGAAGAAAGCGGGCAGGGAGGCCTTTGCCTTGGAGGAGCTGGAGAACCTGGCAAAGGCGAACCGTACCGGAAAACGCTTTGAATGGGAATTCAATGAATGGCTGAACGGCAGAAGCGGTATGCCTTCCGGCATGGCCTATCAGGCTTGGTCTGCGGGGATGTACATCTATGCCTACCGTTCTGTAATGGATGACGCGGCGGAGAGCGATTTCCTATGAACCTGAAATTCGGGGTGCGGACGGCAGCGGCATGGAATGTGAAGCCTGCACAGCTTCGGTGTGAATATGTGATTACTCCGCTCGGAGTGGATACGCCGGGGCCCAAATTAAGCTGGGAAACGGAGAGCAGCGGGGAGGGCTTTATCCAAGGGGCATACCGGATTATCGTAGCTTCCCTTAAACCCAATATCGACAATCATATAGGAGATCTGTGGGACAGCGGGAAGGTGGAGTCCAACGCTCAAAATGCTATCCGCTTCAATGGTTCCGGGATGGCTCCGAAAAGCCGTTACTGGTGGAAGGTCAAGGTATGGGACGATCAGGGAAATGAATCTGCCTGGAGTGATGAAACGTACTTTGAAACCGGCATGTTCACCGCCGGAGACTGGAACTGCAAATGGTTCAACTGTGAATATCCCAACAGTCCTTCTGCCGTCTATTATGAGCGAAGGGAATTTGCAGCCACAGGAAAGGCCGGTATAGCAGGGGCGAGGGCCTATATAGGCGCTACCGGCAGCAAAGCGAATGCCTATGAGCTGCGGATAAACGGGGCTAAAGCGGGCGAAGACCTGATCAGCCCGGGCCAGACCCATTTTAGACGGGGAATGTACCGCGTGTATGATGTTACAGACTTGATTACACCTGGAACCAATGTTATAGGGATTATGCATATCCGGAAAGTTATCTTTCACCTTGATATCCGCTACACCGATGGAACATCTGAAGTGATTGTGAGCGACCCTGCGTGGAAAAGGCTCAAAAAAGGTCCTTATGCAGCCCTGCGCTATGCAGGCGGCAGCATTTCCGAAGGGAAAGGCGAAACCTATGATGCAAGGCTTGAGCCGGATGGATGGGATCTGCCGGGCTTTGATGATTCTTCATGGGAGAGGCCGATTCCGGATACCGGCCCGCTGCTGCTGACTGCACAGCTGCAGCCTATCAAGGCCATAGAGGAGATCAGACCTGTATCCATTTCAACTATTGAAGAAAATACTATTGTCGTTGATTTTGGGCAGAATCTGTTCGGGACGGTAGGCTTGACCGTCACAGGTAGAGCAGGTACCACGGTGACCCTACGCTATGCGGAATGTCTGAATCCGGATGGAACAATCAATCCGGGCAGTATAGAAGCAGGCTGGCTTGCAGAACCGCAAGCCCAATATGATGAGTATATTCTTAAAGGTGCGGGGGAAGAGATCTATCAGCCGAGATTTTCATGTCATGGCTTCAGGTATATAGAGGTTTCAGGATACCCGGGAACCCTGTCCGCGGACCGGATTTATGCAAAGATTGTGCATAATGACATCTTGAACGGTTCCGGATTCACTTGTTCCAATGAGCTATTGAACAGGCTGCAGCACAGTGCCGTATGGTCATTACGGTCGAATCTGGTGTCGGTCCCCATGGATTGCCCTTCAAGAGAGAGGCAAGGCTGGCTTGGGGATGCCCACTGCCATTCTGAGGCGGATTGCTTCAATTTTGATATGGCTGCCTTCTATGCCAAATGGTTCGATGATATATCCGATTCCCAATTGGAGAACGGCATCGTACCTCTTATATGTCCCAGTGAAGGTCATGAATATTCCCTGGATATGCCTTGGGCTTCCGCTGTGATTCTGATCCCTTGGGACCATTACCTGGCGTACGGCGACAAGCCATTTTTGCTGCAGCATTATGATTTGATGAAACGCTGCCTGAATACCTTCAGCAGCGAACTGGGCAGTGATGGTCTGCTGCATAACAGCCTTATTTTCGGAGACTGGTTTGGAAGCGTTACGGATATTTCGGGGCTATATCTGGCTACGGCTTATTATTACAGATGTCTCGTGCTCTTGTCAGCAATGGCGGAGGAATTGGGGAACACGAGCGATATGACGCTATACTCCGGGCTGGCCCGGAAGGTAAGGGAAGGAATCAATGCAGCTTTCCTGAAGGAAGGCCGCTATTATGATACCAATTCACAAACCGCTAATGCGCTTGCTCTATATTCGGGATTGGTCCCGGATGATTTCAAAACGGCCGTCCTGGACAGTCTGGCTGAGGATATTATGTCCCGTAAGACCATGACGGTGGGATGCCTTGGTGCAGAAGTTATCCTGGCGGCTCTGGCGGAGAACGGAAGGAATGACATTGCTTACGAGCTCGCTGCGAACACCAATAAAGGCTGCTGGGGGTACTGGATCAAGGAGTATGATTCGACGACGGCGTTTGAAAGCTTTTCCGATAACAGATCTTCCAACAATCATGCATTCCTTATTGGAGGACTGAGTGTGTGGTTTTATAAGCACCTTGCCGGTATTACTCCTGTCAGACCCGGGTATGAGACCATGAAGATTAAGCCCTTTGTTCCTTATGATATGGATCATGCAAGCGCACAAATTCATACCGTCAGAGGAATGGTGAAATCAAGCTGGCACAAAACCGGTACAGGACTTGTAATGAACATAGTTATCCCTCCCAATGCAACGGCGGAGGTATATGTGCCGTCTGTTGATTCCGAAGGACGATTTACGCCGGATGGGGAGTTCACCGTGTATTCTGTAGGTTCCGGGCATCACTCTTTTCAAGCCAACATTCATTAGGAGGAGATTCATAATGGTGAACCATTACACACGAAGGGTACTGGCATTTCTGGTAACGGCGTTTGTGTTTTTATTTGTCCTCTCTATGAACTCAGGCAGTCCGGCTTATGCATTAAAGGAGCGGGCGCCCGTACCGCCCGTAGAAAAGCAGTCTTATGCAGGCGTGGTCGATTCCGAGTGGCTGGAAATCTGCCTGGTAGATAATCCTTACTCCGATGCTAATGTAACCAATACAGACTATTACATCATCAAGAGCGACGACGACCCGGTTTTTAAGGACGGTATTAAGCCGGTCCTGGTTCATTACCGGTATTTCCCCGAAGAAGCTCCGTTTAACTCGACTTTAGCAGGTGATTTCGGCAGCATCCAAGTCTCGTACAGGGCTTATCTTAAGCTGCCTTCTTCCGTAAAATTCAAAGAAGGGTTGAATTACACCGTTACAATCAATCCTGCGGTTGCTAAGGTAAATGAGCAGAATACCTTTGCGTTCAAATTCGACCTTGAACAGCCCAATCTTGTGATCCATTCCAATCAGGTCGGATACCCTTCGGAAGGGCCCAAAATTGCGTATTTGTCTCACTGGACGGGACAGGGGAGTGTAGAGTTCGGGGCCTACAAGAACTTTTATATTATGGATAAAAATACTGGGAAAAAGGTGTTTACAGGTACTGTTACACCACCCAATCCTTTTGTACTTGACAAGTGGACATACAGTTATATTTATAAGCTGGACTTCAGCAGTTTTAAGGCAGAAGGGGAATATTACCTTTATATCCCGGGAGTGGGCGTGTCCTATCCATTTAAAATCGAAACGTCGATTTATAAGGATAAAATCGGGTATACGATCACGCGCGCTTTATTTATGCAGCGCGACGGAGATCACGGACTTGACGATCCGCGTAACTTTACCCATTGGAAACGGCCGGCCACCCATACGGATGACGCCATTGATCAGGCTTTGTTCCGTGATAATGGCGGAACGAAAGAAGCCGCCGAGGCTGCAAAGGTTGACCTGGCCGGAGGCCATATGGACGCAGGGGATCGCGGGAAGTATCCTTATAATTCCGGTTATGTCGGCATTGATATGCTGATGGGCGCCAAATACTTTCCGGATCAGGTAGAGGCGCTCGGCGAGTCACTGGAAATCCCAGAATCGTTTAACGGAAAGCCCGATTACCTGGATGAGCTTGTATATGAGCTCGACTGGCTGACTAAAGCGGTAATGAACACCTCCACCAACGGGGCGCTTGCCGGTTATCTTAGACCGCAGACGCCTACCGATCCGGATAAAGGTACTTATGAAACCGGGCTGGATTTGAAAGGTGCTTCCCAACGCATGTTCTATAACAGAACGCAGGGGCCGTATGCCTCGGAAACCTTGTTTGCTGCGGGAGTACTGGCCCAGGCTTATAATACGCCGCTCATGCAGAAGTATTATTCAGAGCCGGGGCCAAATGGAGGCAAGAGCAAAGTAAGTAAGTACCTGGATGCCGCCGTTAAGGCTTACAAAGGCTTCAAGGTGTATGAGAATTCGACGAATCCGCTGTGGAATAAATCTTACTACGATTTAAGCGGTACAGGGGATAAACCGGGAGTGAAGCATTTATGGTCTAATGAAATGCTGCTAACGGCCAGTGCCTTACTCGCAGCGATGGGAGACCAAGACTCTTTGGACGGGATTACCAAGGATGAGTTGGTGACCCGGATCGAGCAGGAAATGCCGCTTAACCGAACCGATTATAATTCATTCAAGCAGTATTTCTGGGTATTGGACCGGGCATGGCTGGGCGTATTTGTCTCTATGTATGAGAACCCGAATCTGAATGAAGGCCTAAGGAACTGGGCCAAGGGAGGGATTCTTAATTATGCAGTTTCGGAACTGAGTTTCTCGGATCCGTTTGGCGCATCCGCACAGGACAAAGGATATAAGAATCAGATCGGCTGGAGATTTACAAGCTCGACTCTGATGCCTGTCCTTGTCGGATACGGCGTGACCAAAGAGCAGAAATATCTGGACCGGATTCAAAAAACGTGGGATTACACACTGGGAAGCAATGCAGTCAGCAGATCGTTTATTACGGGACTTGGCGATCCGCAAAGAGCGCCAAGATGGTTTGTCCATGAGATGAACCTGTATCAATGGACCAAGTATAAAGAAGGGAAAGGTGAGGGCTGGTCCGAACCTCCGCCGGGAATTCCGAATTCCGATATCCAAAGCGCCCCTTATCCTTCCTGGTACGACGACAAGGAGAATACGATCGCGAAAACGAAGGTCTTCCCGGAATATCAAGAGGATTATGCCGTCATGTACCGTTATACCGATTCTTGGAATACGACAAATGAGTATTCGGTTAATATCCTATCGGCAAATGCGGCTTCCATTCTGCCGCTAATCCCCGTAGAGACCGTAACACTTAACGTGTATTCCGCTGAGGGAGAGGTAGTTCCTGCCGGAGGCACCTACAACAAGGGGACCAAGCTTACCCTTAACGCAAAGGGACACCTTGGGCACCAATTTAAGGCATGGAAAGATAAAGACGGCAATGTGATCGGCGAAGAGAGCGAAATTACCATCACCTTGGATATGGATACGACCTTAACCGCAGAATACGAGCCGGTTAATTCCTATACCGTCACGGTGAATGCTGTACACGGTAAAGTAACGCAGGAGAATCCGCTCGGACAATACAATGCCGGAGAGAAGATCACCCTTAGCGCAGAAGCGGAATACGGCTATGAATTTGTTGGCTGGGATGACCTGGAGAATAGCGGTCCGTCGTCGAGGGATATTATCGTGGACCGTGACCTTAATCTGACCGCACGATTCAAGGAGCTTTCCAAGCATAGCCTGAAGGTTGATGCACTTGACGGCGGTATTATGAAGGTCAATCCGCTCAAGTCGTCCTATTACAAAGGCGATGAAGTGATTCTCACTGCTGTGGATCATTTCGGGTACAAATTCAGCAAATGGGACAAAGATTTTGAATCGACTCTAAATCCTGCCTCGGTAATCATAGACAGGGACAAAGAAATAACGGCCAATTTCGAAGAAGTACCGGTCTATACGCTTAACGCAGCAGCGATAGAAGGTGGTACGGTTACGCAGGCGGCCAAGCAGCCTGCCAACGCATCCGGTAACCGGTATGAAGCAGGGTCAGTAGTAACACTGACTGCAACAACCAAACCCGGGTATTTGTTTACAGGCTGGAGCGGGGACGTTGCCAATGAAAAAATACATGAGATTCCGCTGACAGTTACGGTTAATGCAGACACCACGATTACCGCGAATTTCAAGCCGGCCAACACGCTGATGAGCGTCGACGTAACACCCGGAGCGGTGCCGGGTAAGACCGTGGTAACCAATGCGGTGTACACCCTTACCAGCAGTGGAAACGCATTTAGTTTGGCGCCTGACAGCTTCAGATATCTGCTGCGCCCGGGTCTGAAGGACAACACGGTGTTCACCGCGACCCTGAATTCCTTGACCGGCAGCAATCCGGAAGCGGCCGCGGCCGGTATCCAGATCCGTAGAGACTTGACGCATAATTCCCAATATGCTGCGATCATGGTGAGAAACGGAAAAATCCTCATGCAGGTCCGTAGGGGCGGCACCGGCAGAGATTTGGTAGACTTAGGCGTAGTAGGCGACAAGCCTGTACACCTTAGAATTGAAAGAACTATATACCGGGACATTACGCTATCGTGGTCTACGGATGGGGTGGAATGGAAGAGCGCTAAGCTCCAAACACTATGGGATTGGGTTAAGCCGGAAATGGAGTTGACCATCGGGTTGTTTGTTTCCGCCGGAGCGGGAGACAACACGGCTACAGCAACTTTCAGCAATGTCAGCTGGCCCAATATGTACACTTTGACTGTGGAATCCGATGGGCTGGGTGATGCGGGAGTAGAGTCAGGTTTGTATGTGGCTAATTCAAACGTGAAACTTCACGCCATTGCGCGGGATCAGGATAAATATACCTTTACACACTGGTCCGGTGATCTCACAGGCAAAAGAAATCCTGTCAATCTGAGCATGACCGGAGATAAGACAATCAAAGCCAACTTCGGGCCGATGCCGGCTGCTTGTGAATTGAAGGTGTCAGCGGTCACGGGAGGAAAGATCCTGCTGGATCCTCCGTTACCCAAAGGAGGTACTTATGCTCCCAATACCAAAGTGAAGGTTACAGCCCTTCCGGACCTGGGATACCGGTTTATTCATTGGGAAGGAGATCTGGTAGGAACAGAGGCTGACACCTACCTGGTTATGAACGGACACAAGGAAATATCGGCCAAATTCGTTTCCTACAAAAGCTCGGATATCGCTACCGAATATACCGGAGCCACCACGGACGACGAAACCGGCCTCACCATGACTGCGTCGGGACAAAACATCTGGGCGGGAAGCGACAGCTTCAGATATACCTACGTGGATCATCTCACCGGAGAAGCGGATATTGTTGCGCAAATCACAGAGTTTAACGGGACGACCGATAACGCGCGGGCAGGCATTATGATCCGGCAGGGGATTTCCGCAGGGAGCGGCTACCAGGGCATTTTTATTAACAAGGACCGGAAAATTATCAGCCAGTACCGCATCGGTGCACAAACTGTGCGGCCGTATGTTTCCGAACCTGTCAGCGGGCCGATCTGGCTGAAGGTGGAGAAACGGGGGACAACGCTCCGGACATACTCCTCTGCTGATGGCCAGACCTGGACCCTGAGGGATTCACAAACGCTGGCAGCTTTTGTGGGTCCGTTCACCGCCGGTTTAGCAGTGGCCGCAGGCCAGGACAGCAAATTTGTGACGGCCAAGTTCGGGTCGGTTAAATGGCCTGTAGTTCAGGCTTATCCGTTGCAGACAGAAGCGGTAAACGGAACCATAACGGTCAGTCCGTCGGCTCCTGCCTATCCGGCAGGCACTGTGGTGACGGTGACCTATGCGGCTGCTCCGGGCTATATCTTCACCGGCTGGAGCGGTGACCTTAGCGGCCTCGCCAACCCGGCGACCGTAACGATGGATACCTACAAAACCATTCGAGCGAACTTTAGAAAAGAGACCGACCGCTATACCCTGGTCACAAATTCGGTCTATGGGGTCATCGAAATAGATTCTCCTCAGGAGTCCTACAGCGCGGGAACACAGGTAACCCTGAGCGCTACACCGGCTAAAGGGTATGCCTTCAGCGGCTGGAGCGGCGATTTCAGCGGCACAGCCAACCCGGCTACCGTAATCATGGATGACAATAAGACGATTACAGCAAACTTTATCCGGGTGCTGGTTCCGCAGAAGGATTATTGGAGTGAGGATATCGGTAGTATTACTACCGGTGCCACTATGGCGACGGACGCATCCATTAAGGTGAAAGGATTCGGCTCGAATATATGGGGTCAAGTTGACAGGTTCCGATATGTATATCAGGGGGGAATAGAAGGAGATTCCGCGATTATCGCCAAAATTGACGGTATGACCTTCTCAGGCGCTTCCCCGCATAAGGATATCAAGATTGGTATCATGATCCGCCAAAACACGAGTGCAGGAAGTGCCCATCAGGGCATATTCATCAACGGCCTCAGTGAACTCACAAGCA
Source organism: Paenibacillus pedocola (assembly GCF_031599675.1). Lineage (NCBI taxonomy): Bacteria > Bacillati > Bacillota > Bacilli > Caryophanales > Paenibacillaceae > Paenibacillus > Paenibacillus pedocola. The sequence goes on from NZ_CP134223.1 coordinate 1,625,902, forward strand.
TACACCGCGATTATGCCGGTGGATGGGCCCAGATGAATCAGGCCGATCAGGTAACGGTTACATGGCCGGTTTGGCTGAAGGTTGAGCGAAAAGGGAACGTTGTAAAGACGTACTGGTCCAAAGACGGTGCCGTATGGACTGAAAGAAGCTCGCAAACCTTAAACCTTACCGGCTCCTATACAATGGGGCTGGCGGTATCGGCAGGTGAAGACGGTAAATTCGCCGAAGCTGCCTTTAGCAACGTCATGTGGCCAAAATTACCGGCACCAGACCCCTCGGAAAAAGAATGATGGAGACTTAAGTACTATAAGCCAATAAACAAACGAACACCCCTTAAAGCCGGCGTTGGAACTCCCATGGGAGCTGATGCAGCTTTAAGAGGTGTTTATTTATGTAGCGGTGAACATCATTGTATGAGGAGTTAGGGTGGGATTATGCTTTGATAAAAAAGAATGATCTCGTATAACAACCCTAAGTTGCCGGGTTAAATGCCCCTTGATACTCATTCATTAAATTATCGATAATCTGCTGTACGGACAAAATCTCTTTAATCTCATGAACTCTGGACCCAGCAAAAACCAAACCGTTCTTAACATCTCCTCTAAGGGAAGTGAGCAGGGATTCCATTGTACAGAAGCGATGTGAACAAACCTTTAGACAATCATAGCATTTGACTATCTTTAATTTGGCATCATTACTGATCCGGTCCGTAAATTCATTCCGAATCGCTCTACCTTCCAGACCCACAGTAGACTTGATTAGAACGGTATCTCCTTGCTGAGCATCTACATACTTTTGCTTGAAGGCTAAGGGAGCATCACATTCATGGCTAGCCACAAAACGGGTCCCCATTTGAACACCTGATGCGCCAATCCGAAGGGCTTTTGCGATATCATCCCCTGTCAGAATTCCACCCGCAGCAATAACCGGAATCGAAACCGCCTCTAAGACTTCAGGAAGGATATCAAACATGGATCTGTCTGTACCTAAATGACCTCCTGCTTCGAACCCTTCCACAACGACTGCGGAGGCACCAAGTCTTTCGGAAATTCGGGCTAATTTGGCGGATGAAACAATAGTTACGACAGGGGTACCATATTCTCTACCCCAAGCATAAATATCTCTAGAAATTCCGGCTCCGGAAATAATAAAGTCAACCTTTTCCTCCAAAGCAATCTTCATTTTTTCGGCAAAGTCCTTCACTGCGAATAGTACATTCACACCGATATAACCAACCCCATTAGAGAGTTCTCTTGTTTTGCGAATATGCATTCTCAGCTCTTCAGCAGTGATTCCTGTACCAGAGATGGTGCCGATCCCGCCTGCACTGGCTACAGCAGCGGCTAGTCCGCTTAAGGATATGCCTACACCCATTCCACCTTGAATAACAGGAACTCTCGATTTAATATGTCCGAATTGGATTGTTGGAAGTTTCAATTACACACCTCTTTCGCAAGTTGTTGACATTATTAAAACTCTCTTGAGTAATAAGATAAATCGTAACACAGTTAAGTTTTTTCCGGATGTGACTGTAAACATGCTCAAACTATGTTAAATGTCATGTCTTTCAACTGTTTTCTTTAAGCTTACGCCTGATGGATAAATTGAAAAAATCTGGAACTCCAATTCCGGTACAACGTATGGTTGTTTGTGGAAAAAACGTTTCGTTATTCTTACATAGGGGGGATTGGTTTGTTAAAAGTTTTAAGATATGCTGCAATCTTCGGCGTAGCGCTTGTCCTGGTCTCCTGCTCCAATAATAGCGTCAACCGTGGCAATAAAACGTTACCGCAAGAGAAAGAAGCCATTCATCATGAAGCTGCTTTTGAAGAAGAGCTTGACCAGTATATGTCCGAGAATTTTTCAGGATCTGTGCTTCTTATCAAAAATAACAAGGTTATTATTGCCAAAGGATATAATATGTCAGACTATGCCAATAACTTACCTAACGGACCTGAGACTATTCATCACATTGGTTCACTTACTAAAGCCTTTACTGCTGCAGCGGTCCTGCAGCTTCAAGAGGCCGGAAAGCTCAGCGTTGACGACCCCGTAGATACATACATTAAAGATTACCCTCATCATGAAGTTACACTCCGCCACTTGTTAACCCACACGTCCGGAACACCCGAATACACCCGTTTACCGGGTTTTCTAAATGATCTCAATGTCAAAGTGAGCGTTGACGAACTGATTGCCAAATTTAAAGACCTGCCACTTGAGTTTGAACCGGGCAGCCGGTTTTCTTACAGTAACTCCGGGTATGTGCTGCTGGGAGCTGTAATCGAACGAGTGAGCGGACAATCTTACAGCGATTATTTGAGGGGGCATATTTTTACACCGCTTGGCATGAAAAGATCAGGATATTTAACCAAAGACAGCATTCCTACAGATGTTGCCGTCGGGTACTCCCTTCTTACTCCTGAAGTCTCTGAGATCGCCCAGCCTATTGATATGACCGTTCCTTATTCGGCTGGAGGCATTTACTCCACTGTGGAAGATCTTTATAAATGGCTTATGGGGCTTGAGAACGGGACAATCCTTAGCAGGGCTTCCTGGGAAGCGATGCGCACACCAGAGCTTAATAAATATGCCTTGGGCTGGGCAATTCCCGGACCAATGGGTACGATATACACACATAATGGGGCAATTAATGGTTTCTCCTCGGAGATTTGGCGGGATATGTCTAAGGGAACAGCGGTTATTCTGCTTAGCAATGTAGAGGGAGACCTTGGGCATCTGAGGGATATACTGTTGCGTATGCTTGATACCATGGAGGACGCAGGACGGGAATAGAGGAAGGATTTAATCTCCATAAAGAGGGGCTCGATGCCCCTCTATTTGTGCTTACATGTTCTTCTATTTGTCTTTCCTTTATCATTTTCATATTTACCCCTGAAAAGGTTAACCAAGCCGCTTCCGTCGCAGTGGCGGGTGACACCGTTACCGTCCACGAAGGAAGTCCTTACTTACCTAATGGAAGATTTCCGCAACCCGGAACTCACTTTGGGATTTATTAAAGCTGCGAATTGACGAGGCGATAAAGCTAATGAATGAAACCGAATGGAAAGCATATCAGATTGCGGATAAGGTAGGTAACAAGTTTTTTATTGAACTGAAGATGTATCATTTTACAAATTATTATGTTAGTGAGGAGATGAATGTTTTAGTTTACTGTTTTTATGAACAGCTTCCGTCCCGCTATCCAAGGCGGTCTTGTAATATAAACATTTATGTTCTATAACTTCCATCGTTTTTTTGAGCTCTTCCATCTGCGCTTCTACGGAAGCTTTACGTTCCAGGAACATGTCATATCTTTGCTGCAGGGTGGCGTCTCCTTCAGAGCACCACTCAATGAAATGTTTGATTTCCTTAATCGGCATCCCGGATAACTTCAGGCATTCAATTACTTTTAAAGCGTCCATATCCGATTCTTTGAACACGCGTTTCCCGCTGGAGGTCCTTTCGATAAAAGGAATTAGACCTTCCTTGTCATAGTAACGCAGGGTATGTGGTGTCATGTTAAAGTATTCTGCAACTTCACTTATGGAGTATGTCTTCATCCTGTATCTCCAGTCTTAATGTATTTTTGCTTGACTTAGAGTTAACTTTAAGTAATATCATATGTTTTGTAAAGCTCTATTACTGATTTTAATATGAACTAGAAGAGAGGTTACACTATGATAAAAGTTAATGCACGTGCTACATTCAGCCAGGAAGGTCCGTTCAAGCTAACCACCATTGAGCGCCGGGATCTTCAGCCGCACGATGTTCTTATTGAGATTAAATATGCCGGGATCTGCCACTCGGACATTCATACAGCCCGCGGGGAGTGGGGGCCGGTCAACTATCCGCTCGTTCCAGGACATGAGATCGCCGGGATTGTCAGTCAGGTCGGTTCCGAAGTCACAAAGTATTCCGTTGGTGACCGGGTAGGGGTAGGCTGTATGGTTGACTCCTGCGGAGAGTGCAGTAATTGCCATAAAGGCGAGGAGCAGTATTGCCTGCATGGAAATACGGGTACCTATGGAGCAATCGACCGGTACGGGCACTATACGCAAGGCGGGTATTCCACCCACATCGTAGTAACAGAAGACTTCGTAGTCCGGATCCCGGATTCCATCCCGCTTGACGCCGCTGCACCACTGTTGTGTGCCGGCATCACAACCTATTCACCGCTGCGCCATTGGGGAGCCGCTCCAGGCAAAAAAGTAGCTGTAGTGGGTCTTGGCGGACTTGGACACATGGCTGTGAAGATCGCTCATGCCATGGGGGCTGAGGTTACTGTTCTGTCACAGTCACTGAAGAAGAAAGAAGACGGTTTGCAATTAGGCGCGGACCATTATTATGCGACAAGTGATCAAGAGACATTCAAGCAGCTTGCCGGTTCGTTCGACCTAATCATAAATACGGTAAGCGCGCAGATTAATATCGATGCCTATCTTTCGCTCTTGGCACTGGATGGTACATTAGTCAATGTGGGTGCGCCTGCTGATCCATTGGCAGTTAACGTATTCTCCCTGATCGGTCAACGCCGTTCGTTTGCCGGATCGATGATTGGCGGAATCCGGGAAACGCAGGAGATGCTTGATTTCTGCGCTGAACATAATATTGCATCTGAGATCGAGGTTATCTCTGCCGACCGGATTGATGAAGCCTGGGAACGTGTACTCGCATCCGATGTGCGTTACCGGTTTGTCATCGATATCAGCACGATGGGGAACGAATAAGGAGCGGACACAGCGGGAAATTGCGAAGGATCTGAGGAATAATACTTTTCTTAAAAATAAATTGTAAAAAAAGCGACTTGTCTGCGGACGAGTTGCTTTTTTTTTGGGTCAACCCCTGATTTAACGAAGCTTCGAAAAAAAATTAGGAGAAATTTGATTTCAAAGCCCCTGTTTGATTAAACGCCAGATACGCTCAAACCTCTCCTGGTAGTCCGGGAAATTCCATGATTCTTTAAAAGAGGGGAGACTGAACACTGCAAACGCGGAGAGAATCGCCTCTGCCCGTTCAAAGCGGGGATCGTGATAATCCATGATGCCGTCAATAATCTGGTAGGAATCCCAGAGAACGTCGCGTAATACGAGTGGATTGCTGTCGACGTATTGCGTATTCAAGGCAAACATCTTGGGATTCTCGTTATAGGCGCGTTTTTTGGCATTCGCAAATGCCCAGAGCCAATCGTGGAGTAATTCCTTCGGATTCGCCGAGTTAGTCATATCGATTTGGATTTGTTCTGAAATCATCCGGTTGAACCAGCTCTTTGAGACGGCTGCCCAAAGCTCTTGCTTATTTTTAAAGTGTTTATAGAGCGCAGCGTGGGTGATACTTAATTCATCTGCAATTTGGGAGAGCGTTACTTCGGATTTATCAGTACGCTCCATTAATGCCTCGGCTGTTTCAATAATGAGCTCTTGTGTGATTTTAGCCATTCTGCTGCCAGCCCTTTCTTCTTCAATAAATTCCTTAATCATCATGTATACACCTGCCTGTATTTTAGCATATACAATACTAAGTAACAATTGTTGACTTTTGTAACCAGTGGTATTATGCTTGTTGTGTAAGTTACAAAAGATGATAAATGTTACTTTTATTCAGTGCAAAGGAGGCTCTTATTTATGAAAGCAGCACAGATCACTAAATATTCAAAAAAGTTCAAAGTAGAAGTCAACGATATTCCAATTCCGGAAATAAGTGATAACGAAGTCTTGGTTAAGGTGAAGGCTGCAGCGGTTAATCATTTGGAATTGCTTATCGCAACCGGAAGTGTGAAGCTGATCCAGGATTATAAGTTTCCACTTGTACTCGGTAACGAGCTGACGGGTGTTATTGAGAAGGTAGGTAAGAACGTCCATGAATTTAAAGTGGGTGATGCCATTTATTCACGTCTGCCGCTACACAAGATCGGTGCTTTTGCTGAGTACGCGGCAATTAGTGCAGATGCTATCGGGCACCTACCTGCTAATCTGGACTTTGTGACTGGTGCTGCTGCGCCATTAACAGGATTGACTGCCTATCAAGGATTACACGAAGAATTAGCTGCTAAAGCTGGCGAAAGCGTGTTTATCCCCGGAGGTTCAGGTTCATTTGGCCAAATGGCCATCCCTATCGCCAAAAGCATGGGGCTTAAGGTCATTGTCAGCGGAAACCCGCAAGCACATGAACGGACGATGGCGGCTGGTGCCGACCAATATATTGATTACACGATAGAGAATTACTGGGAACAGCTTCGTGATTTAGATTATGTGATAGATACCCTGGGACCAAGCGAATTTGATCATGAACTTGCAATTATTAAAGCAGGCGGCAGACTTCTTTCTCTGCGTACGGGTCCTAACAAACGTTTTGCCGAAGGTATAGGCTTATCAGGCTGGAAGCTCAAGCTCTTCACCATTGCCGGGGCTAAGTATGATTACAAAGCGAAGAAAAAGAAAATCCAATATCATTTTATTTTTGTACGCAGTGATGGCGACCAGTTGAAAAAAATTACGAAGATCATTGAAGATCACGGGATTGTACCCGCGGTGGACCCGACAGAATTCCACATTGAAGATATTAACGAAGCACTGCATTTTGTTGCAGCAGGTCATCCCAAGGGAAAAGTGATCATCCAGTTTTAAGGGAGGAGATGATGAAGAATGAAATTAGTAAATAGAACGATATTGGTGACAGGCGGGACCTCCGGGATTGGCTTTGCTTTTGCTAAACGTTTTCTCGAAATGGGGAATACCGTCATCATTACGGGGCGTTCACAAGAGCGTATCGACCGGGTAGTACAGAACAATCCAGGACTCCTTGGGATGGCGGCAGATGTTAGTGATCCGAAGAGCGTTGAGGCGCTTGCCAAAGAACTCGCTATACGCTATCCGAAACTGGATATTGTTTTTAATAATGCTGGTATCATGCACGAATATGACTTGTTTGATGAAAGTATCACTTATGAGCACCTTACCGCAGAAATCAACACCAACTTGAATGGCACCATCTATGTCACTAAGGCCTTGTTGCCACTGTTAGCCAAACAACAGGAGGCAATGATTGTTAACGTTAGCTCACTGCTTGCTAATATTACAGTTGCTAACGCACCGGCTTATTCTGCAACGAAGGCTGGCGTCCACATGTTCAGTGATGCATTACGTGAGCAAATCCGTGCCAAAGGAAAGAATATTCATGTGATGGAACTTTGCCCGCCCGTTATTTCTGAAACCAATCTCACAGACACGTATGACGAAGGGTTCATGAATAAGATGATCTCTTTGCCATTAGCGAAGCTTGTTCATGCGGGTATTAAAGGGATGGAAAAAAACAAACTGCGGGTGAACGCTGGTTTTACCAAAGTTATGCGCTTTTCAATGAAGTTCGCACCGGATTTCATCACGCATACCTGGGGGCAAATGATTCTTAAATAATTAATTCTTTACCAAATGTTCTAGTTTCGATATACTAGGGCAAGTTAGATCTAACAATGTAGTTTTTTTTGTTTTAATTAGAATGATCATTCTAAAATTATCTAAATCACAATACTTATATTAAAAGGGAGAGAAAATAGCGATGAAGTACACAGTGATTACAGGAGCAAGCTCAGGTATAGGATATGAGGCCGCACTCGCTTTTGCTGTCCGTGGCAAAAACTTAATTTTGGTAGCCAGAAGAACAGACAAGTTAGAAGAGCTTAAATCAGCCATTCAGGATATTGATCCTAATGTAAATGTTATTATTCGTTCAATCGACCTGTCTGTTACAGAACAGGCTTACACACTGTACAACACTTTGAAGGAATACCAGATTGAGACCTGGATTAACAATGCCGGGCTTGGTGAAGCTTCTTTTGTAGCAGAACAGAATTTAGATAAAGTTGAAACGATGTTACGCGTTAATATCGAATCCTTGACGATCCTATCTACACTGTTTGTGCGGAATTATGCTGATGTAGAAGGCACTCAGTTAATTAACGTATCATCCGCACTCGGATATGCTATTGCTGTTGGAAGTGTAACTTATTCTGCATCTAAATATTATGTTAGTGCCTTCACCGAAGGGCTTGCCAAAGAACTGGAGCTTAAAGGTGCGAAATTAAAAGCAAAAGTGTTAGCACCGGCAATAACTGAAACCGAGTTTGTGAAGAAATCAATAGATGCTGAAGAATTCGATTACAAAGCAAACATGCCTAAGTACCACACGGCCAAACAAATGGCAGGTTTCATGGTAGACCTTTATGATAGCGACGATGTCGTAGGTATTGTTGACCAGAACTATGACTTCAATCTGAGAAGCCACATCTATCCAATCATTTCAGAGTTCTAATCCGAATCAGATTCGCTTAAATTCATTTGCAGAGGAGAATAATAAAATGGACAAATTATGGAGTGAAATAAAAATCGGAAATCTGGAATTGCCGCATCGTTTAGCGATGGCACCCATGACACGGAGCAGAGCTGAAGAAGATGGTACCCCAGGGGAATTAAGTTCCCTTTATTATGCGCAAAGAGCATCTATGGGACTCCTTATTACGGAAGGCGCGCAGCCCTCTGATGATGGTCAAGGGTACCTATGTTCACCCGGGATTTATAACGATCAGCATATAAAAGGCTGGAAAAAGGTTACGGATGCGGTCCATGAAGCAGGTGGATTTATGTACATCCAATTAATGCACGCGGGCCGTATGTCACATCCTGACAATACCCCTCATCATCGTCAACCCGTTGCACCCTCAGCCATTGCTCCCGGTGTTCAAATGTTTACGGCCACGGGAATGCAGGACATACCCGTTCCGCGCGAGTTAAGTAAAGAGGAGATTCAAACGACCATTTCCGATTTCCGGAAAGCTGCAGCAGCAGCTATTGAAGCCGGTGCGGATGGCGTTGAAATTCACGGGGCCAATGGATATCTTATTAATCAATTCATCGGAGAAAATTCGAACACGCGGACGGATGAATATGGTGGATCGATAGAAAATCGTGCCCGCTTCGCGATTGAAGTTACAAAAGCCATCATCGAAGAGATTGGAGCAGAGAGAACAGGCTTCCGTATTTCACCAGGGACATCTCTTGGTGGCATTCAAGACGGGGAACAAGGTCCTGATCTGTATCGTTACCTGACGCGGGAATTAGCTAAATTGAACTTAGCTTACCTTCATATCATGCACCTTGGAAACGAAGATTTGCTCAAGGACATTCGTGCTATATGGACAAATCCATTATTAGTCAACCGGGCTGGACGTGCTCTGGAAGATCTTAGTATCGATCTTGAGCATGGCCTGGCTGATATGGTACCCGTCGGTGTATGGTCATTAGCTAATCCGGATTTAGTAGAACGGCTTAAAACAGGTGCTCCATTGAATCAAGCAGATCCTACAACCTTTTTCGGGATCGGAAGCAAGGGGTATACGGATTATCCTACGCTCAAAGAACTGGAATCTCAGAAGGGGTAAGTATATTGTCTTGAGGTGATTCCATTGGCAAGAACCAAAGGATTTGAAGTAAACGAAGTGCTGGATAAAGCAATACAACTGTTTTGGATGCAAGGTTATGAGAAAACCTCAATGCAGGATTTAGTAGACACCTCAAGGATGCATTTCTCATTATTTTAATGAATGCCTGGTTAGGACTTCGGACAATGGTAAAAACAGCAACGGATCCAGGGAAATTAACCAATATTATTCGTACCATACTGAACACGCTGGATTGACAACAAATAGAACAAGCCTGCCGCAGAAGCCCGGCAGGCTTGTTCTATTTTGAAACGGTATGTCTTATCCCCTTTTCTTTGACAAACTGCTCCAGAACCGTGAAATCTTCGGTAACCCTCTTAAACGGTAAAGTTTCCAATACCTTCTCCCGGTAATCCTTATGGGCTGCGGCGCAGAGACGGGAATCGAGAATGCTGAGAACACCAAGGTCGGTTTCACTGCGGATCAGACGTCCGGTTCCTTGCCTTAACCGAAGCAGCATATCCGGTACAAACACTTCCTGCAAAGGATTCTCTGCCAAAGCTGCCTTATATTCATAGATAGGATCGGCTGGAACAGGGAAGGGCAGACGGAAAATAATGACCTGCGACAGGTCGGAACCTTCGATATTCACTCCTTCCCAGAAGACACCGGTACTTAGGAGGACACCTTTACTGCCCCGGAATTCAGCGATCACCCCATCCTGGGAAGACCCCTCTTTTTGTGCATGGAGTGCCCATGTGAACTTATCCGTACCCGAAAGCAGCTTCTTATGAATGTACTTCATATCCTCCTTCGCTGAAAAAAGGACCAGTGTTCTTCCTTGTGTCAGATTACAGAGTCTAACCATTTCTTTGTAGGCTGCCTCAAGATATATTTCCCGTTTATCATGGCGGTAATAGGGAATGTTGCCCGAGATGTACATCATAGCATGGCTGCTGTAATCAAAGGGGGAAGGCTGGCGGTCCATATAATCACCCGAAAACCCAAGGGATTGCGTCAAATAAGCGTATTGCTCCTCCAGCGTTTCTCCGCCCTGACACATGGTTGCTGACGTTAGGATAACAGAGGTCTTGCTATTAAATAACGTATACTTTAAAAACTGGCTTATATCTTTTGGACAGATACTGACCGTAGCTTCACGCAGGGTATTGCTTGCCCACAGGAGATAGTTATCCTCCACTCCGGCCAGGACATTAATGAGGGCTATAAGTCCGTTCATGGCTTCAAAAACATCATCGATTTCCCGCTCATTCCGGGAAGTTAACACCGAGAGGCTAAGAGTAAGGTCTTTCAAATCCTGTAAGACCCGGGCTAACGGTATTCCTGTAATCGGAGACACTTTTATGCGGTCATTATCCTGCTTGGCGGCACGGAGTAAATCAGCGTCTATTTGTTTGAAAATATGTTCCACGCATCTTTTTAGAAATTTGGATTGTGATAACAGGCTTTTATCCCCGGATTGCTTAAAGAGAATCTGCAAAACGTCATCCAGTATACGGCAGGTTCTGCGGAAGGTAAACTCGGCCGTTCTAGCATCCCTAACCTTTGCCTCCAGATTATGAGCCTCATCAATCACGATCAGAGCCGGCCGTTCCGTAATGATGCCCCGGGTGCCTTCCTTTTTCTTAATCAAATCCCGGATGAGCAGGTCCTGATTTACGATAATGAAATCAATATCGCCGATCTTTGCATTAATTTTAGCTCGCATATCATAGAACAAACATGCATTTTTATGATGACAACGTTCAAATTTACAATCATTCACGCACACGTTAGACCATTCGGCATCACTAATTCCGCCCTTGATATCCGCTCTTTCATCAATTTCAAAATTCAAAATACACTGGGCAAGGGTAGATAGGGGGGAGCTTGAATCATCAGGCTTGAACAAGTCCGCTGCCCTGTACCGGCAGGCATACTGCCCCATCCCTTTTCCGACGACGGAGCGAACGGTTGTAAAGCCCAGCCGGCTTCCGATCACTCTCAGGTCTTTATGTATTTGCTCTGACAGCTGAATGGAGGATGTTGCAATAATGACCGGCTGCTGCGACACATGATTAATGAGCAGGCTGGGAATGAGGTACGCAAAGGACTTACCGATCCCAACCCCGGCTTCAATCATGGCGTTACGGCCGTTAATATAAGCGTCAGCTATATCCAGAGACATATTTTGCTGCCCGATTCGCTCTCTAAGACCCATCCTGGGAAATCGGTCATAGATCCGGAAGATAGCATTAACCAAAGAGGGTTCGATGTCCTTTCTGGGTTCCTGCTTCTGTAATTTATAGAGATCACTTAACCAGCTAATATCGATCACCCCTCTTCAAAAATCAATGTTCTTCCATGAAACTAATTTAAATTCAAACAGCGGCGCAGTAAGACTCTTCAAACAAAGTCTCAACTGCCCGCTGATTTTACGCTTCAACAAAATTCAGACAGTACCTCAAAGCAATCCCAGATCTTTCAGTAAAGCATAATCACTTGAACGGGCGCCTTCTTTTGAGTAGTGTGCATCTGCAAACAGGGGTGACAAATGATGGTAACCAGGGTAAACCTCAAGCTCCACCAGGACTCCGTCGAAAATCAGCTGTTTTGCAAATAGAAGGGTTTCATCGATGAATAAATCAATCGTGCCAATATTCATATAAGTTGGCGGTAACCCGGCCAATGACTTTGCCCGGGCAGGCACGTAATATTCACTCACCGCCTCTTGACCGGGCTCATGTCCTAATACGGATTTCCAACCAAAATAATTGCTTTGTCTGGTCCAAACAAACTCACCTGCATACGGGTGTTCCGGAGTAATACTCGTGCGATCATCCAGCATGGGTCTAAGCAGCCTTAAGTGATGGATTTCAAATTCCTTCTGATCACGGATGAAAAGAGCCAGACCGGCAGCTAAACCGGCACCGGCGCTTGAACCCCCGATTGCGACTTTCTGAATATCTATCTCTAATTCCTCTGCATGATCAATACACCATTTTAGGCCTGAATAACAATCCTGCAACTGGCTTGGCTGAACATGCTCTGGCGCTAAACGATAGGATACGGATACACAACAAAAGCCATGGCTTACGGCTAGTAATGCATTTGCTGGACGATCACCCGCGGGGCTTCCCAGAACCATACCGCCTCCGTGAATTGAATAATATAGAGGCATTTTTTCATACTTTAGCTGCCTTGGTTTAATAATTTCTATTCGAATTTCCGGACCGCCAAAATAACTGGGAACAAACCTTTCTTCAAATGTGACCGGAAACATCTGCGTTACATCTATTTGAGGCATCATTTGCGTTTGATTCCGGCGTGATTCCATTAACAGGGATTGGGTTAGATCGGTTGTGGGTATCAAATCAACGGCGCTAATAATCTCCGGATCAATCAAATGCCGGCTTCTACTTTTCGGGTTACTCATAACAGGAATTCTTCCTTTCTTGTTTCCATTGCCTGCAGGCTTATCTAGTTACATTGTAAAGATTAGAATAAGCTTAATAAATGAAAACAATAAGTTAGAATCATTCTCGGCATATAACCGCCCTACGATTTATGAGAATATACAATTTTCTTGATCGTTTCTGTTGCAAGGAAGTATTCCTTGGCCAGCTGATCTATACTTCTGCCATTGCGAAAATCACTTCGGATAGCTGCATTTCGCTGATCGATCATCTTTCTTCCACCACTTAATATTCCCCATTTCTCGTACTCTATTTCCGGCTTAGGGATATACAGGGTTTCACCTTGAATATACTTTTGGATTTCAATAATAAGCTCTTTGGGTAACACCTTTGAAGCATTTCTATATTTCACGCTGCCCGCCCCTTATTTCAGTCTTTAAAATAAGGTGCAAAGCCATCTATTTAGAAAAGCTTAGTTAGCGATAAAGTAAAACGTTTCACCCCACGCAAAGTATCGCCTTTCCTAGTATCAGGCTTTGCATGAGTGGGAAAAGTGCCAGACAATCGTTTGAGATTCTCCAACTGTAAGCACCTCCTTTCATTTTCGATTATAGCAAAATGTTGAGACCCGTATCTCTTTTTAATTCAAATCATCTAAGAATAGATCAATGTTAGGTGCCTATATGTCATGGACTTCGCTCGAGCCGCGTTACTATACTGTAAGTGACTAAACTTAAAAACGATAAGGATGAATTACCATGGTAAAAAAACAAGGATTTAATCCGTATCTGCCCTCTTGGGAATATATCCCCGACGGTGAGCCGCATGTTTTTGAAAATAGAGTGTATGTGTATGGCTCGCATGATCGTTTTAATGGACACGCCTTTTGCCTGAATGACTATGTCTGCTGGTCGGCTCCGGAGGAGAATCTGGCGGACTGGCGTTATGAGGGGGTGATCTACCAGACTACAGATGATCCGCTTAATCCGGAAGGAAGCATGTGTCTGTATGCTCCCGATGTTACCGTTGGACCGGACGGGCGGTATTATCTCTACTATGTTCTTGATAAGGTCCCGGTTGTTTCAGTGGCGGTCTGCGATTCGCCAGGCGGCAGGTATGAGTTCTACGGCTACGTACGGGATGCCGCCGGGGTACGCCTCGGGGAACGGGAAGGCGACGAGCCGCAGTTTGACCCGGGCGTATTGACCGAAGGAGAGAACACCTATCTCTACACCGGATTCTGTGCTTTTGGAGACCTATCCAGACACGGCGCCATGGCAACTGTGCTTGGCCCGGATATGCTCACGATCATCGAGGAGCCTGTGTTTGTTGTACCGAGCCAGTCTTACAGCAAGGGGAGCGGATTCGAAGGCTATGAGTTCTTTGAAGCGCCATCCATCCGTAAAAAGGGAGATACCTACTACCTTATCTATTCCTCAATCTCCATGCATGAGTTGTGCTATGCGACCAGCAAGCATCCGACCCGGGACTTCACCTACCAGGAAGTCATTGTCAGCAATTGCGATCTTCATATCGATACTTATAAACCGGCGGATCAGCCAATGGTTTACGGCGGTAATAACCATGGCAGCATCGCCCAAATTAACGGGGAATGGTACATTTTTTATCATCGCCACACCAATGGAACGGCATTCTGCCGGCAGGGCTGTATCGAGAGGATTGAATTCCGCGGGGACGGCACGATTCCCCAGGTGGAGATTACATCCTGCGGTCCGAATGGAGGACCGCTTGAAGGCCGGGGGGAATATTCGGCATATCTGGCCTGCCATTTGTTTTGCAAAGATCAGGAAATCTACACCGGAGGCTTTGGCCGCATGGGAGCATGGATGGACAGCCGGTTTCCGAAGATTACACAAGACGGCAGGGATGGAGACGAGGAGACCGGCTATATTGCCAATATGACGGATTCAGCTACCGCCGGGTTTAAATATTTTGCATGCGAGGGAATCCGGAAAGTCAAAATTAAGGTGCGCGGATATTGCCAGGGGACCTTTGAAATAAAAACGTCATGGGACGGACCGGCTCACGGACGGATACCGGTAGCCTTTAGTAATGTCTGGGAGGAATACTCCACCGACGTGGCTATTCCGGACGGTGTACAAGCACTGTATTTCACGTATACCGGCCATGGCGGGGCCAGTCTGGCTTCTTTTACTTTGGAATAACCGGAAGCGAAATCTGAATACGCCTTGAAAAGGAAGCAGCACTCGGGGATCCTCTGGTGCTGCTTTCTATTGAAATTTGAAGCATTTAGAAAAGTAGCTGACATGCTGATAGCCTGACTCCAGCGCAGTGTATGAAGAACAAGGAGTGCCTCAGTGTGGCCGGTTGCCCTTCCGGTAGGCGGCGGGAGTCATGCCCGTATATTTTTTGAACGTACGATAAAAATGGGGCATGCTCTCAAAGCCGCAAGACATAGCGATCTGCTCAATGTTGTTGTTGGACTGGAGTAAACCATCCTTGGCCGCGAAAATGCGTTTGGTTGAAATATAATCAGTCGCATTCATACCGAGCCGCTGCTTGAAGACACGGCTGAAATGGGCCGGAGATATGGCCGCCTGTTTCGCCAGCGCGCTAAGCTCCAGCGGCTGGTCAAGATGCTCATTGATAAAGGCGAGCGCTTCACGGAACCAATCCGGAACCAATTCGTTCATGGCCCCAAGCTCGGCAGCCTGCGGCAAGCAGTACCGGTTTAAGTGAAGCAGTGCAAGATGGAGAAGCAGCGCCATGGCATGGCCGCCGTCCGGGTGTCTCTGCTCCCATTCTTCATGGATGGCATCGATATCGCTTTCTACGAGTTGGGCATGTTCAGGAGACAGGGTGAATTTGTACTGCTTGTTCTTCTTGGCTGCGTCAAATAGCTTCAAATAGCCATATGTTTCGCTGAATATGTTGTTATTAACAAGGTAAGGGCTGAAAAAAACGGCGGAGGACATTACCGGATCCTCTTTGTCGGGAAATCCCCGGTGCACCGTATTTCCGGGAACGACGATGACGTCACCCTGGCGCATCTCGTAAAACGTCTGATCGATAAAAAAAGTTCCTTTTCCCCGGTAGACGTAAACGAACTCGTACCAGTGATGCTGATGGTCAGGGAGTTCGCGCTGCGGGCTTTTCGTTTCCTTGTAGTGCAGAAGCAGAGAAAACGGTAACTCCTTGCCGAAATGCTTACGGATCGGTTTCATTGCCCCGCCTCCTCCGTTGAACTCTAGATTCTTACAGTCATCATATCAAAATAAGGTATAAATTTGTTTCCTTAAGCTATTTTTATTCTTTTATCCGATGCTTACAATAAGATGGAATGGAGGTGGGGTGATGCGTATTGACGCTCATCAGCATTATTGGAAGATAGACAGAAACGATTACGGATGGATTACACCCGAAATTCCGGTGCTTTTCCGGGATTATCTGCCCACCGATCTTGAACCGCATTTGCAAAAACATGGAATATGCCGCACGGTTGTGGTACAAGCTGCACCTACGGTAGATGAGACCGAATATATTCTTGGGTTAAGTGAAAAAACAGATTCCATAGCTGGCGTGATCGGTTGGCTGGACCTTGAGAACCCGTCATTCAAAGTGCAATACCGGAGGTTCTGCGAGCACCCGAAATTCACAGGGATTCGCGTGATGATACAGGAGATGGAGGATCCCGGCATTCTTTTATCTACCCACTATGTAGAAGCGCTTTCATACTTTGCGGATGAGGATCTTCCCGTCGACCTGCTTGTTCTGGCGGATCAGCTTCCACAGCTTATAAAGCTGCTGGAACGGGTTCCCGGATTGAGAGGGGTGGTCGACCATTTGGCAAAACCACCGATTGCTTCGGGCAGCTTAGAGCCGTGGAGAAGCCATATGGCGGAAATTGCGCAGCATCCGGGCATTTACTGCAAGCTTTCCGGGATCATGACGGAGGCTGACCCCCAGGGCTGGAAGCAAGAGGATTTCACTGCCTATGTCCATGGAGTGCTGGACCTCTTTGGACCCGAAAGGCTAATGTTCGGCAGCGATTGGCCCGTATGTCTTCAAGCCGCAACGTATGATGAAGTCATAGGCGTATTGCGGCTGGCGTTGCAGGACCGGTTGTCACCGCAAGAGATAGAGCCAATCTTCGGAGTGAATGCGGCGAGGTTTTACAAGTTAAATTCACTATATATTGGAGGTTCAGAGCGATGAAATACAGAAAGCTGGGAAATACGGGATTAGACGTATCCGTGTTAAGTTTCGGGGCATCTTCACTTGGAAGCGTATTTCGGGAGGTTCCGAAGGAAGAGGGAATCCGCACGGTCCATACCGCTATCGACATGGGGATTAATCTCATTGACGTCTCTCCGTATTACGGTTTGATGAAAGCGGAGACAGTCCTGGGAGAGGCGCTGCAGACGGTTCCGCGGGACCGGTACATTATAAGCACGAAGGCCGGACGTTACGGTCAGGATGAATTTGATTTCTCCAAAAAACGGGTAATCCGCAGCGCGGAAGAAAGCATGCGCCGGCTGGGAACGGACTATCTGGATATTTTGCTGCTGCACGACATCGAATTCGGTTCGATGGAGCAGGTAATGGAAGAAGGGATCCCTGCTCTGGAGGAATTGAAGCAATCCGGGAAGATCCGTTTCTTCGGTGTGACTGGCCTGCCCTTGATGATCTTCGAAACGGTATTGTCCCGTATTACTCTGGATGTTATCCTGTCGTACTGCCATTATTCTCTGAACGATACCACGCTGCTTGGCCTCCTTCCTTTACTGGAGCGGCAGGGAACCGGACTGATGAATGCATCGCCTATTTCTATGGGCCTGCTGAGCAGCCGACAGGTGCCTGACTGGCATCCGGCGAGCAGGGACATCCAGGCTGCTTGTAAGCGCGCTGCCGAATATTGCCGGGACAAGGGAGAAGACATTGCGAAGCTGGCGGTCCAGTTCTCCACTCGTAATGAATACATTCCGACAACATTGGTAAGCACGGCGACACCGGCAAATATCCGCAACAATATATTGTGGACGGAAGAGCCGATAGACGAACAATTGCTGGAGGAAGTGCTGGAGATCCTGAAGCCGATCGACGGCGCAACGTGGCCGAGCGGCCGGCCGGAGTGGAATGAAGAACAGGTTCAGATCGGGGAGCGCCTATAATGAAAGGAATTATCTGCGAAGAAATTGGGAAATTCGTATATAGGGAGGAACTGCCGGAGCCCGAACTTCATCCAGGCGAAGCTATTGTAAGGATTCGCCGGATCGGTATATGCGGTACCGATCTGCATGCTTACCGGGGCAACCAGCCTTATTTTACCTATCCGCGTGTGCTTGGACACGAGCTTTCCGGGACAATTGAGCACATTGGCGACAACCCGGAGGGGCTGCGGGCCGGCGACCAGGTCAGTGTCATTCCATATCTTCATTGCGGCAAGTGCCGGGCTTGCCTGAGCGGCAAAACTAATTGCTGTCAGAAAATGAAGGTGTTCGGCGTTCATTTGGACGGCGGAATGAGGGAACGGGTGGCCTTGCCACTAGCAAATCTATTGAATACGGAAGGGCTGTCGCTGGATCAGGCGGCGATGCTGGAGCCACTGGCAATTGGCGCGCACGCTGTCCGTCGCTCGGGTCTTGGCGCTGGCGATCAAGTCCTGGTTATCGGTGCCGGTCCGATCGGCCTAGGAGCGATGGCAATGGCCAAATACGCCGGTGCGAAGGTGATAGGCATGGATGTAAACGACGAACGTTTGGATTTTTGCAGGAAATGGGCACAGGTTGAGTATACGGTAAGCGCACTACGGGAGCCGAAGGATCAGTTGTCCACGCTTACTGACGGCAACTTTCTGCCTTATGTCATCGACTCCACGGGCAACATCTCCTCCATGGAAAGTGCCTTTGGGTTTGTCGGCCATGGAGGAACCTTGACCTATGTTGGCTTGGTGAAAGGCATGATTGCCTTTAGTGATCCCGATTTTCATGCGCGTGAAATGATAGTGCAGGGCAGCAGAAATGCCACTCGGGAGGACTTTGAGCGCGTACTTGATGCCATCAAGGAAGGTTACATTGATGTTGACAGTTACATTACCCACCGCAGTGCGTTTGCAGACATGATCGGCCAGTTCGAGAACTGGCTGAGACCTGAATCGAAGGTAATTAAGGCGTTGGTTGAATTGGACTAATTATCATATCGCTATGTTTATATTATGCCGATTGAAGGAGCGTAACAATTATGACTAGCATGGAACACAAGCAGCAGTTGTGGTACAACGGGCCGGCGGGGGAATGGAACGAGGCGTTGCCGATTGGAAACGGGCGGCTTGGGGCTATGATTTTTGGCGGTGCAGCCGAGGAGAAGCTGCAGCTCAATGAAGATTCCGTGTGGTACGGTGGTCCGCGTGACCGCAACAACGAGGATGCGCTGCCTCATTTACCTGAAATCCGCCAGCTGATTCTGGAGGGAAGGCTGCGGGAGGCAGAGGAACTGGCTGGAATGTCGATGGCGGGTCTTCCTGAAGCGCAGCGCCATTATTTGCCGCTGGGCGAGCTGCTGCTGTCCTTTGGGGGTCATGAACAGCCTGCTGAAGAGTACAGAAGAGAGCTTGATCTGGAGACTGGCGTATCCCGGGTCAGTTATAGGATCGGTGAGGTTCAGTATACCCGTGAAATGTTTGCCAGCTATCCGGATCAGGCTATTGCCATCCGGATAGCTGCCGACCATAAGAACGGGATTTCCTTAAAGGCAAGGTTCAACCGTCACAACTGGAGATACCTGGAGAAGACAGAGAAGTGGCTGAACAGCGGGCTGGCGATGAGCGGGGAGTGCGGCGGCAAAGGGGGAAGCTCTTTTGCTGCTGCCTTGAAGGCGGTGACGGAAGACGGTATTTGCCGGACTATTGGCGAGTATTTGCTGGTGGATGGCGCGAGCTCGGTTACGCTGTTACTGGCGGCAGGAACATCGTTCCGTCATCCCGATCCGGAGCTTTATGCCAAAAGACAGCTGGAAAAGCTGAGCCGGGTTCCCTATGAAGAGATGCTGGCCCGGCATATCTCGGATTACCGTGAATTGTACGGACGGGTTGAGCTGGCACTGCCGGAGAACCCGCACAAGCGTGCGTTGCCAACCGACGAACGGCTGAAACGGTTCCGGGAGGGAGAGGAGGACAACGGGCTGATAGCGGCCTATTTCCAGTATGGCCGTTATTTGCTTATCGCCTCCAGCCGTCAAGGCTCCTTGCCCGCCAATCTGCAGGGGATCTGGAATGACAGCTTTACCCCTGCCTGGGACAGCAAATTCACGATCAATATCAATGCGCAAATGAATTATTGGCCCGCGGAAATCTGCAATCTGGCTGAATGCCATGAGCCGCTGTTTGAGCTGATCGGGCGGATGCGGGAGCCAGGGAGGGTCACGGCCAGGGTCATGTATGGCTGCCGGGGGTTTACCGCGCATCATAATACGGATATCTGGGCGGACACGGCTCCGCAGGATACCTACCTGCCCGCTTCCTTCTGGCCGCTTGGCGCCGCGTGGCTGTGCCTGCATCTTTGGGAGCATTACCGGTTCAGCCAGGATCGTTATTTCCTGGTGCAGGCGTATGAGACGATGAAAGAGGCTGCCCAGTTCCTGCTTGATTATTTGGTGGAGGACGCCGAAGGACGGCTGATTACCTGCCCGTCCGTCTCTCCTGAGAATACCTATAAGCTGCCGGACGGCGAATCGGGAGTGCTCTGCGCCGGGGCATCGATGGATTTTCAGATTATAGATGCCTTGTTTGGGGCTTGCATCCGAAGTGCGGAGATTATCGGCAGGGATGAGGCGTTCCGCGAGGAACTCGCCGCTGCTCTGGAGCGTCTGCCCAAACCGCAAATCGGGAAATACGGCCAGATTCAGGAGTGGATGGAGGATTATGAAGAGGTGGAGCCGGGGCACCGGCATATCTCCCATCTGTTTGCGCTATACCCCGGTGACGCCTTCACCGTGGAGCAAACGCCGGAGCTGGCTGAAGCGGCCCGGACGACGCTGGAGCGCAGGCTGGCCAGCGGCGGCGGCCACACCGGCTGGAGCCGGGCCTGGATCATCAATTTCTGGGCCAGGTTGCAGGATGAGGACAAAGCCTATGCGAATGTCCGCGCTTTGCTGGAGCATTCCACGCTGCCCAACCTGTTCGACAACCATCCGCCATTCCAGATTGACGGGAATTTTGGGGGAACGGCGGGGATTGCCGAGATGCTGATCCAGAGCCATGCGGGGGGAATCAAACTGCTGCCCGCTTTGCCGCCAAGCTGGAGCGAAGGAAGCGTCAAGGGTCTGCGGGCGAGGGGCGGATATACTCTTGATTTCACCTGGGCAGAGGGACTTGTTACGAAAGCGGTTGTGACTTGCACGGTTTCCGGTCCTTGCCGGCTGGAGGGTCCTGGTCTTGACTCCGTTTCATTCACCGGAGAAGCCGAAAGCTCCTATACATTCACGCGTTAAGAAAAATAGGTGGATGCCTATTCTGTCTGTATAATAGAAATGGCTGGCTGGGGTTGGCGTATTAACGCCAGCCCTATTCTGTTCGCCAGGAGCCTTGCCTAAAGAAAACCATTTATCTATAATCCGCTATGATTAAGCCCTGTACTTTAACAAGTCTGAGGAGTATCTGAATAGCAAGCGTTTTCATATTTTCGTATTTTTAGGGGGGAAGAACTATAGTTTATGAATTGGAAGCGCATTCTTGAAAGGTATAATTAATATTGTCACCAGGTGATTGACAGCAAACAAAAAGCAACTAGCCAAAAAGGGGAGGCATAACAAATGCATAAAACGGCAAAACGTTCCACCCGGGCATTAGCAGCTGGTACATTCGCGCTTGCGCTGGCACTGACAGGCTGCAGCTCGAACAACACAAACAACGCAAACAGCAACACAGCGAATGGGGGAAACGCTAGTCCGGCGGCAAATGCAGGAAACGCTAGTCCGGCGGCAAATGGAGACGATAATGCTCCGGTAACATTCTCGGTATTTTTGGCCAGTCCAGGGCAAACGCCTACGGAAGACAACAAGATTCTCAAACTGATTAAAGAAAAAACTGGCGTCAGCTTCAAAACGGAGCTTCTGGTGGGCGACCTGCAGCAGAAGCTGGGCGTTATGATTGCCGGAGGAGACTACCCGGACATTATGTCGGGCGATGACAAATTACTCAATGCCAAGGCGTACATTCCGCTTGAAGATTTGATTGAGAAGTACGCTCCCAACCTGAAAAAACATTATGCCGCGGTCTGGAATCAGATCAAGGATGAGACCGACGGACATATCTACGTTCTGCCAAGCTATGGGGTATATCAAGGAAAGATTACCGAACCAACTTACCAGGGACCAGGCTTCTGGCTTCAAAAGGCAGTGCTTGAGGAAATGGGATATCCGACTCCTAAGACTCTGGATGAATATTTCGATATCATCGCTAAATATAAAGCAAAGCACCCGGATATGATCGGATTTGAATCGCTCAACTTCGACTGGCGTGTATTCCCGCTTCAGAACGCTCCTGAGCATTTGGCGGGCCATCCGAATGACGGTGGCGTTATTGTAGACAACAACAAAGCGCAGATTTTTGCCGATAAGGACATTTCTAAGACCTATTATAAGAAGCTTAATGAAATTAACGCTCAAGGTTTGATGGATAAAGAAGCTTTCGTACAAAACTACGACCAGTACCTGGCTAAAATCGCAAGCGGCAAAGTCATCGGTATGTTTGACCAGCACTGGAACTTCCAGGATGGGGAAACCTCTTTGATTTCCCAGGGTAAAATTGAAAATACCTATATCGGCTTCCCTCTGCTCTATCCGGGCGCTGAGGAATGGTATCGTGACCGCGGAGCGGTCGGCACCAACCGCGGATTAGGTATTTCGATCAATGCCAAGGACCCTGTCCGGATTATCAAATTCTTGGATCAGATGATTACAGAAGATTGGCAGAAAACTCTCCAATGGGGAATCAAAGGCGAAGACTATGAAGTGAAGGAAGACGGCATGTTCTACCGGACGCCGGAACAACGGGCAAATGCGGATCAAACAAGCTGGCAGTTGGCTAACAAAATCACGACTATGTTTGGTTATATGCCGAAAATTCAAGGTACCTACAGCGACGGGAATGCAGCTGATGCCGGAACTCAGCCGCAGGAATTCTTCGACAGTCTGAAACCTTATGATCAGAAAATCCTGAAAGCGTATAACAAGAAAACATGGTCCGAATTCTTCAAGGAACCGAAAGAAAATTATATCTACTTCCCTGCTTACTCCATCGTTCTTAAGGACGGTTCGGCAGCCAAGCTTGCGCAGTCCAAGCTGAATGACCTTCAAGTCAAATATTTGCCGAAGGCCATTATGGCAAGTCCCGATGAATTTGAAGGGGTCTGGCAAGATTATGTCGACCGCATTCATAAGCTGGACATCAAGGCTTATGAAGACCGGATAAATGAAGGTATCCAGCAGCGCATCGAAAACTGGAGTGTGAAGTAGTCGATTCAAGACAAAGAATAGAGCGGGAAATCATATTTCCCGCTCTTCATTAATCCGGATAGTATGGAGAGAATGATCTTACAGGAGGGGAACACTAATGTCTGATGCCGTACTGGACAAACAGGTCAAAACTCAGAAGACCAGAAAACGCAGAGTCGATCCGGAAATCGGTGTGAGTCTTAGCTGGAAGACGCTGAAAATGCAGAAGCAGCTTATTTTCATGTCCGTACCGATTGCCATTTATTTAATTATCTTTAACTATGCTCCCATTTGGGGCTGGTTAATGGCCTTTCAGAACTACCGCCCGGCGCTCCCTTTCGGCAAGCAAGAGTGGGTAGGCTTGCAGCAGTTCCAATTTCTATTTTCAGATGAGACCTTTATGATGGTGCTGCGCAACACGATCGCCATGAGCTTTATTAACCTTGTGCTTGGTACTGTTACGGCAATCGGTCTGGCTTTGCTGCTAAATGAGATCAAAGCCAAGTTTTTCAAGCGTATCGTTCAGTCGATTTCGTATTTGCCGCACTTCTTGTCCTGGGTTATCGCAGCGGGCATCGTTGCCACTTCGCTGTCGATTGATGACGGAATTGTCAATATAATCTTAATGAAGCTTCACTTAATTAAAGAACCGATTATGTGGCTCAGTGAAGGAAAATATTTCTGGGGCATTATCGGGGCTTCGAACGTGTGGAAAGAGGTGGGCTGGGGCACCATCATTTATCTGGCAGCCATTACCTCGATCGATCCTTCTCTGTATGAGGCAGCGTCCATGGACGGCGCTAAGCGTTTTCAGAAGATGCGCTATGTCACTCTTCCGGGGATTAAAGCCACATTCGTTATTTTGCTGATTATGAACATCGGACATATTCTGGATGCCGGCTTTGAACTCCAATATTTGCTTGGTAACGGTCTTACTGTGGACTGGTCGCAAACCATTGATATCTTTGTAGTGAAGTATGGTATCGCTATGGGGAATTATTCTCTGGCTACGGCGGCAGGGATCTTCAAAACCATCGTCAGTGTCATTCTCGTATTCATCGCAAATTATATCGCAAAACGCCTCGGCGAAGAGCGATTAGTATAGAGGAGGAAGCCCATATGAAAGCTGTGACGAAAAGTTCAGGCCGCATTGAGCCGATTGTATTTCATACGATCAACACCATATTTATGCTCTTTGTGGTTGCCATCACGCTCTATCCATTCCTCCACACGCTGGCTGTTTCTTTCAATGACGGCAGTGACACTCTTGCCGGTGGAATATATTTCTGGCCCCGTGCCTGGACCATGGAGAACTACAGAGCCGTCTTTATTACAGGGACGATTTACCATGCCGCTTTTATCTCTGTGTCCCGTACGGTGCTCTCGACGGTATTCGGCGTTTTTCTGACTACGATGCTGGCGTATACACTGGCGCAGCAGCAATACATTTTCCGTAAAAAAATAAGTATGCTGTTCATCCTGACCATGTATTTCAATGCCGGACTGATTCCGAATTACTTCCTTATTAAAGAGTTAGGCCTGCTTCATAGCTTTATGGTCTATATCCTTCCAAGCTTGGTAAGCGCGTTCAACCTGATTATTCTCCGGACGTATATCCGGTCCCTTCCAGGCAGCCTCACAGAGTCGGCGAAAATCGACGGGGCGGGAGACTTCAGAATCTTCTGGAAAATCATCTTCCCGCTGTGTACTCCCGTGCTGGCAACCGTAGCTTTATTCATCGCCGTAGGCGCATGGAACTCCTGGTTTGACACGTTCCTATACGCATCATCAGATATCAAGCTGAGCACACTGCAATATGAAATGATGAAGCTGCTTGGTTCCACCATGAGTACGAACAACGATCCTTCTGCGCTGGCGGGCAATCAGCACAATCAGGCGCAGGCCCTGGTGACACCAGCTTCTATCCGTGCAGCCATCACAATTGTTACCGCGGTTCCGATTTTGTTCGTATATCCTTTTTTGCAGAAGTACTTCGTGGTAGGATTAAATTTAGGAAGTGTTAAAGAATAACTGAATATATAATATATAATTGGATTGTATGTTAATGAAAACCGTTTCGGCAGTGACCGAAGCGGTTTCTCCCGTTCCACAAGGTATAGCTTTCTGTAATCAAAAAATTTAGACATAAAGAGGGTGATGCCAATGCTTAAGGTACTGTTTGCCGACGATGAGCCGCTGATGCTTGAAGGGCTCCGGTTCCTGGTGGACTGGGAGGAACTGGACTTTGAAGTGTGCGGCGAGGCCCTGGATGGCGAAGATGCGCTGCAGCTTATTCATAGAACAAGGCCTGATTTAGTCATCACTGATGTACGTATGCCTGTGATCGATGGCCTTGAACTCATTAAGACATTTGCGAAAAGTGATTTTCAGCCGAAGTTCATCATTTTTAGCGGTTATGCTGACTTTGAGTATGCGAAAGAAGCCCTTAGATACGGGGTGTCCAATTATTTGACTAAACCCTTGGATGAAAGAGAATTGACAGAGGCATTGCAGACTGTAGCTGAACAAATACGTGCTGAGCAGAAGCTTGCTTCACGGCAGGAATTGATTTCAGCCTTCATCCAGGCTGAAAATGTATCCCGTCTTCTCATGCGGGAGAATACCGCAGAAGAAGTGGAAGAGGCACTCAAAACGCTGGAAATACATCCCGGCTCCCGGATATGCTGTGTATTGGCCCAGGGTGATTCGCTCGACAACTCACATTTGCGAGGACAAGCCTATTCCAGGAGTGTTAAGGAAATGTTCCACAATATAACTGTGTATCCTTTCATGGCCGGGAGCCATAAGTTTGGCTATTTGCTGGTTTCCCCGCCGGAAGGCCCGGAGCTTGACCCGATGATGCTGGCAAGCTGGATCAATGAAATGCGAACTCAGTTTAGCAGCCAGGTTCTTTTCTCGGCAAGTCTTGAGCACCAAGGTACCGCATTTCTAAAGGCTGCGTATCAAGAAGCCCTAACGGCAATATGCCGGCCGGATGGGAATACCTCCGAAATGGGTTTCTTCCAGAAGCAGGACAAGGATCAAATGGCGCTGCTTCCGGCAGGAATGAAGAAATCGCTGCTCCAGTCGGTTACCGAAGGGCAGCTTGATCCATTAAACCTCCAGCTGAGCGATTTATTTAAAATTTTCTCAGCGGATAGTACTTCAAGTGCCTGGATCGATGCTTTCCTGAGCAACATCAAAGCTGAGCTGCTCAGGGAAATCGATATAAGAGGAGGAGACTCGGGATTTTGGGCGGATAAATGGTTTCCACCCCGGGCAACCGCTTGCTGCCTGCCGCTGCTTGAGCGGCAGACGAAGGAGGATCTGCATGAAGCTGCCGAATGGTTCGCCTCAGCGGACAACAACCAGGAGGATACGCTCGTTACAGCAGCGATTGATTACGTCCGGACGCACTATCAGGAGAAGCTGAAGCTGCAGGAGATTGCCAAGCATTTACAAGTGAATTCTGCCTATCTGGGACAACGGATCAAGAAACGTTATGGCATCTCTTTTAACGAATTTCTTCATGAATACCGAATTGAAAAAGCCAAGAAACTGCTGTGCCGGACGGATATGTGCATTTCGGATATCTCTCAGCGTGTGGGCTATTCGGATGCCGATTTATTCGCAGCCAAGTTTAAAGCGCTGAATGGCGTCTCGCCTTCAGTGTACAAGAAGGGCTGATTCAAGGGGGAGGAGTGCAGCATGAAGGGCAAAAGGAAACCATCAGCCATCGTCAATGATATCCCGCTTAAATACAAATTTCTGTTTATCTATTTGCTGTGTGTTCTTGTCCCTATACTCAGCATCAATGGCCTCTTTTATGTTCAGATCAGCCGTAATGTGGATGCCCGTGAAAGAGAGAACCTTGAGATTTCTGTTGATCGGGTGGTCTATGATCTGATGCAAATCGTGAATGAATGTGTGGCGATAAGCAATACGGTTGCCGCAGACCGTGCGTATAATGAAATAATGGATTCGGCCTATCCGGATAACGAGGCTTACTATGATGCCTATAGCGATGTTCTGAGGGATAAGATGTGGCAATATAGCAATCTTCATTCCTATATTTATTGGATGGGTGTGTATACTACGAATCCCACCTTCCAGAACGGTGGCAGTTACTTTGTTTTGTCGGACAACGACAAGAAGAGTGAATGGTACCGCAAAATAACCGGTGGCCCGGACAAAGTGCTGCTAACCTCTTATCAGGCAACCAACCCGCTCAATCCGCCTCAGCAGGAGGTGTTTGTCAGCCTTATCCGCAAATTGGATAACTTTACAGGCCAGCCCTATAGTAAATATCTGCGAATCGATCTGCGGCTGAACAGTGTGCAGGAGCTGTTCCAGAAGGAACGTGACTATTTGCAGTTCAAGCTCCTGGATGAGCAGAACCGCGTCGTGCTGGAATCGGATCAGTCCTTCTACTCCATGGATAAAAATGTATTGTTGAATGTAGACACGGACAACAACCAGCCCTCCAAGCAGATTGTCCGAAATTTGAGCAGTGCGGGATATACGAATGGCTGGAGGCTGGTCGGAATTCCGGAAGGCAGAGTGGTTAATCATGAGATGAGCCGTGCGCTTCGGATTTCCTTGATTTTTGCTGTGCTTACTATAATCATCCCTACTTTGCTAATGATTGTTATTTTACAATCCTACAATCTGAGGGTAAGGCTTCTCTACAAACATATGAAGCTGGTCAAATACGAACAGTTTGAGAATATTGATATGTATGAGGGGAAGGACGAGATCGGTGGTTTGATCCGCAGCTTTAATCTGATGACGGAGAAAATCCGCAATTTGATCAACGATGTATATAAGCTGGAGATCCAGAAAAAGGACCTTGAACTGGAGCGGGTAAGAGCCGAACTGAACTATCTGGAAAGCCAGGTGGACCCGCATTTCCTCTTTAATACGTTGAACGCCATATTGGTCATTTGCAAGAAATATAAATATGAAGAGGTCACCGACGTGATCCGGAATTTGGCCCTTATTCTGCGCAGACTGCTAAGCTGGAAGGACGATCTGATTACCGTCGAGGAAGAAATATCCTTCATTGAAATGTATTTGCAGATTGAAAAGTTCCGCTTTCAGAGCCGGTTCACGTACGACATTGATGTTGACCCTGCCGTGCTGAATTGGCGGATTCCCAAAATGAGTGTTCAGGCGCTGGTGGAGAATTCCTGCAAGCATGGTCTGCAGTCGGTCAAAGGTGCAAGGAAGATTCACGTGTCTGCTTCCAGAAATGACGAAGGCCTTATTATTACTGTGACGGACAACGGTAAGGGAATTGAGAGGGAAAAGCTGAAATGGATCGAGTCCCACCTGCAATCAGAACAAGACACCGGACAAAATATCGGGCTCCGAAATGTCTATAAACGCCTGATGATGTATTATGACAGCAGAGCCAGGTTCACCATTAAGAGCACTGAGTATGAACAGACGGCGATCACCATTCAAATTCCAATAGACCTGGCATTAGTCCCAAAAGTGGAGGATTCCCATGTTTAAAGTGGTTTTAGCTGACGATGAAACAATTGCATTAGAGGGATTAAGAACATTAACCGATTGGGAGGAACTGGGCTTTGAAATCTGCGGAGTGTGCGAGAATGGGGAAGAAGCATTGACCACCGTTGTTGAATGCTCACCAGATCTTGTAATTACAGATATCCGCATGCCCGGCATTGATGGATTGGAGCTAATCAAGCAGGTACGCCAGCTGGATATGGAGCAGCCTCTATTCATCGTTCTCAGCGGTTACGGCGAGTTTGAATACGCACGGACAGCAATCCGTTATGGGGTGAGACACTACTTGCTGAAGCCTGTCATTGAAGCGGAATGGGAGAAGGCGCTTGCTGACATAACGGACGAGCTCGAAAAGCGTGTCAAGCACAAGAATCAGCAGGACATGCTTGCGAATCGGCTTCTTCCCGTTGCGATCGCCCGTATGCTTGAAGGGCAGTGGGTGGAGCCGGAAGAGCAGATTGCCGAGCAAATGGATCGTCTGGATGAGACCGTTTCAGGGTGGACTTATATCCATGTGGAGGGTCCAAAAAGTCATATCACGGAAATCTGCCGGAAGATGGCCGGGGCGGTCGGCGCCTTGTTTATTGATTTTCCATATGATCAGGCGGGGCTTGTCGTGGAGAGCTCAGCAAGTACAGCGGAGCTGGCACGGCGGGTATATACCGAGTTGTCACGGAACAGTAGCGTGAAAGGGTCCGTGAGCATCGGGCCGAGTGTGCAGTCTCTGCGTGAGCTGACCGTATCCTATATGATGGCTGCAGGGGCTGCCGCCCGCCATCTTTTTTATTCGGAAGCAAGCGGACCTATCGATACTGCCATGGATACATGTAACCAGCTTAGCTATAATCTTCCTTCCACAGATCTGACAGAGGAACTACTGGGCGCAGTGGAACGATTGCAGGAGCAGAAAGCCTTGGACCAATTGAAGGAAATGTTCAGAATGTTTGAAGTGAACAGAACCGCGCCTGAGGTTGTACAGATGACCAGCCTCGATATCATGCTGAAAAGTATGGAGCTAGTGAAGGAGTTCGGAGGGAAGGCTGAGCAGTGGAGTGATTCTTTTGAGTTTTTAAAAACCGAGCCCAAATCGCTTACAGTACTGGAAGACATGCTTAGGGATTTATTGAACTCATGTATGGAATATATCAGGCGGCATAAGGAACGCGGATCCGATCATCCGCTTGTACAGGTGGAATATTTCTTGAAGGACAATTATTCCAGACCTTTGACCGTAAAAGAAATTGCGGAGCATTTCTATATTAATCCGGTCTACCTGGGCCAGGCATTTATTAAAAAGAACAGTATCAGCATACTTGAATATATTCATAATTTGCGTATTGAACAAGCTAAGAAGCGGCTGATTGAAACGGGTGAGACCGTCAGGAAGATTGCAGAGAATGTGGGTTATGTTCATTACCATCATTTTTTAAGAGAGTTTGAAAAGCGGACCGCGCTGAAACCGGTCGCTTACCGCAACCAGGCCGGAGCTGAAAAATGATGGGTATCCTTCTTTAGTATAGTAATGGTAAACGCATACAAAAGCGATATCATAGACTTAACTGTCAACTACATTCAAATTAGGAGGTTATCGACGATGGCACAGGCAAGTAGCGGGTTCCCCGCATTGCATGAAGTGTTTCGGGACGCCTTCAAAATTGGCGCTGCGGTCAGCATGGACGTTTTATCTGCTCAAGCTTCTTTCATTGCTAAGCATTTCAACAGCATTACAGCCGAGAATGTGATGAAGCCGGAGGAAGTCCAGCCGCAAGAAGGAATCTATACATTTGATGCAGCCGACCGTATTTTTGAGTTCGCAGAAGCCAATAAAATTGCAGTCCGTGGCCATACGCTTCTTTGGCATAATCAGACAGGAGAGTGGATGTTCCGTAATTCAGAGGGTGAGCCATGCACCAGAGAACAGCTGCTCGGCCGTCTGCAAACCCATATCAACGCTGTTGTGGGCCGGTACCGCGGGAAGGCTTATGCCTGGGATGTGGTGAATGAAGCCATTGAGGATAAATCTGACCAATACTTGAGGCATACGAAATGGCTGGAGATCCTCGGAGAGGACTATCTCCGTGAGGCTTTTGAAATGGCCCATCAGGCCGACCCGGACGCCCTGCTGTTCTACAATGACTATAATGAGACCGATCCTGTCAAACGCGATAAAATTTATAAGCTGGTCCGAAATCTGCTCGACCAAAATACACCTATTCACGGGATAGGCATGCAGGCACACTGGAACATCTACGGCCCGACAATTGCCGAAATCCGCAGTGCGCTTGAGCTATATGCTTCACTTGGACTTAGAATCCACATTACCGAGCTCGATCTCTCCATGTTCCGGTTTGAAGACAAACGGACCGATTTGAAAGCGCCAACAGTTGAGATGCTGAAGCTTCAGGAAGAACGGTATGCGGAAATATTTGCTGTACTGCTGGAATACAGACAGGTCATTGATTCTGTTACTTTCTGGGGTGTAGCTGATGACTATACCTGGCTGGACGGTTTCCCGGTCCGCGGGCGTAAAAACTGGCCGTTTCTATTTGACGTACACCAGCAGCCCAAAGCTTCGTTCGGACGGCTTGCCGATCTGGCTGCTTCGAAATGATAACACTTGATGAAGTTCGGGAAAATTCAAAATTGGAGGACAGATAATGACATTTCAACTGAATCAGGCTATAGGGAAGGTTCCGCCTAACGGTAATCCGTTGGTTGCCAATCGATATGGGGCCGATCCGTATGCCCTGGTATTTGGAGACCGGGTCTATTTGTACATGACTCATGACGCGCTGGAGTATGACGGGAGCGGTGCAGTAAAAGAAAACACATATAGCAGTATCAATAAAATTGCGGTAATCTCCTCCAGTGATTTAGTCAACTGGACCGATCATGGTGAAATTGCGGTAGCCGGGCCGGATGGGGCGGCTAAGTGGGCTACCCAGTCTTGGGCGCCTGCAGCAGTCCACAAGGTGATGGAAGGCAAGGATAAATTCTTCCTGTATTTCGCCAA
This sequence comes from Paenibacillus pedocola, assembly GCF_031599675.1. Taxonomy (NCBI): domain Bacteria; kingdom Bacillati; phylum Bacillota; class Bacilli; order Caryophanales; family Paenibacillaceae; genus Paenibacillus; species Paenibacillus pedocola. The sequence goes on from NZ_CP134223.1 coordinate 1,657,772, forward strand.
TAATGCCAGCGGTATCGGCGTTCTGACGAGTGACAGTCCGGTGGGACCATGGGTTGACCCTATTGGTGAGGCACTTATTTTACGTTCCACTCCGGGAGTGGAGGATGTAACCTGGCTTTTCGACCCGGCGGTTCTGGTGGATGATGACGGCAAGGGTTACATCTATTTCGGAGGCGGGGTACCGGAAGGAGAATACGCGGAGCCCGGTACAGCACGGGTAATGATGCTGGGAGATGACATGACCAGCGTAGTGGGAACCGCGGAGGTTGTTCCCGCCCCGTTCATGTTCGAGGATGCCGGGATACATAAACGGGAAGGCGTCTACTACTATACCTATTGTTCAAATTTCTATGATGGGGAACGGCCGGAGGGCAGTCCTCCTGCGGGAGAGATTGCCTATATGACGAGCGACAAACCGATGGGACCCTGGACATATCATGAGACGATATTGAAGAATCCGGGACATTTTTTCGGAGTGTCAGGCAATAACCATCATGCCATTTTCCAATTTCATGATGAATGGTATATCGCCTATCACGCACAAACCTTGTCCAAAGCACAGGGAATTGCGAATGGCTACCGTTCGACGCATCTGGGCCGCCTTTTTCATAACGAGGACGGTTCTATTCAGGATGTTGAAGCAGATTATAAAGGTGTGCAGCAAATCCAACCTTTAAACCCTTATCAACGTGTACCGGCGGTGACGATAGGGTGGAGTGCAGGCATAATGACAGAATTCGAGGCAGACGCAGGAGAACGGCTTGTGACGGATATTGACAATGGTGACTGGATCGGGATATCCGGGGTCGATTTCGGAAGTAATGGTGCCGTAGCATTCAGTGCCTCTATTATTAGCCTTGAGGGCGGCGGTACGATTGAACTGCATCTGGATGATCCTGCAGGTCTGTTGATTGGCAAACTGCCTGTTCCTGCCGCTAACGTTCCGGTGAATCCAATGGAGTTAAAGACGGAGGTTGCCGGAGCCCGTGGGACCCGCGACCTGTACCTGGTGTTTACAGGTAATACAGGGACTCCATTATTCAAGCTTGTTTCATGGCAGTTCATGCAGTAGAAGAATTCATCCAGGGAGGGACAATACAGTGAATACCGCTACCCTAACCAATCCAATTATGTGGGCAGATGTTCCGGATGTTGACGTAATCCGGGTTGGCCCTGCATTCTATATGGTCAGCACAAGTATGCATTCCATGCCGGGCTGTCCAATTATGAAATCGGTTAACTTGAAAGATTGGGAAATTGTAAATTATGTATTTGATACCTTTGAGGATAATGATGCCCACCAGCTGCTGGACGGAATAGGTATTTATGGAAAGGGTTCTTGGGCGGCATCTCTCCGTTACAAGGACGGGGTATTCTACGTTTGTTTTTCATCCAATGACATGGACCGGTTCTATATCTACCGCACGGAGGATATCGAACATGGAATATGGGAGCGCTCGGTGATACCGGGACTTCACCATGACCCAGGCTTACTGCTGGATGACAACGGCCGTAATTATGTGATCTACGGTAATGGGGATATCCGTATTAAGGAGCTGACGGAAGATCTTACAGCTGTGAAGCCGGGTGGAACCGATCAGCTGCTGCTCGAAGGCGACCGGAGAGACATCGGTCTGCGGATCGAGGGCTGTCATGCGTATAAGCTGAACGGTTATTACTATCTGTTCTTTATTGAATGGCCGCGAACCGGAAATATGCGCAGACGTCAAATCTGCTACCGCTCGCGAGAGATTCTGGGTCCCTATGAACGGGAAATTATTCTGGATGATGATCTGGGCTTCCATAATAATGGTGTGGCGCAAGGAGGCATTGTCGATACCCCGGATCATGATTGGTATGCTGTGCTGTTCCAGGATCATGATGCTGTGGGGCGGGTTCCCTGCGTGCTTCCTGTGAGCTGGGAGAACGATTGGCCGGTTATCGGGATGAATAGCTCAGTTCCCCGAGTGGTTGAGACAAAGCTTCCTGTTGCGGAACCGAAGCCTCTGGTAATCAGCGATGAGTTCGACTATGCGTCCAACCGCCTGGCCCTGAACTGGCAGTGGAACCATAATCCTGACAATGGGCTGTGGTCTGTAACTGAGCGGCCCGGCCATCTGCGCCTCCGCACGGGTCAAATAACAGACAGCATTCTATTTGCACGCAATACGCTGACGCAGCGTACGGAAGGTCCGGCCTGCAGTGCGGAGACAGTGGTAGAAATTTCGGGAATGAAGCTCGGTGACCGGGCAGGATTGGTTGCCCTGCAGAATGGGTTTGGCACGATAAGGATTGCAGCCGGGAAGCCGGGACAGTTCAGCATTGATATGTGTGTTAACGGCGGCGAAGGCTGCGAGGAGACGGTGGAGAGTATCGTGTTTACCGGTGAACGGGTTTATCTCAAAGTTGACTTCAATTTTGAGGATAGCCTTGACCAGGCACATTTCTTCTATTCGGAAGACGGGTCTGCGTGGAAGCCAATCGGCCGGACGCTGCATATGAAATATACGCTGGATCATTTTATGGGTTATAGAATTGGACTGTTCAATTATGCGACTAATCAGTCCGGCGGTTATGCAGATTTCGATTATTTTCATTATCATAGACGGAATTAGAATAAGGTCTGAAAATATACAGAGCTAACCATGCCACAAATTACATCACAAAGGGCGGCCGCGTATGGACCGCCCTTTGCATTAGAAAAAAACTAAGGTTCTGCCTGAATCTTCGGTTCTTTGGCGGCGAGTGTTTCCCGGTAAGCCTTGGGGGAGTAACCCGTAAGCTGCCGAAACTGTCTGCAGAAATGCTCTACATTTGCATAACCGCAAAGCGTTGCGACCTCGGCAATTTTATGCGGACCAAAGCCAAGCTTTTCCTTGGCCAGCCGAATCCGGCAATGAATCACATCCTCCATACAGGAGATACCGAAGGTAGATTTGTATATCGTTTGCAGATAGCCTGCGCTGATATGCAGATGCTCAGCCATTAATGAAACGGTCCAAGGATGGCCGGGGTTATTGTAAAGAGTCTTACGCAAGTTCAGAAGATTATAATATTGCGGGCTCAGCTTGTCTTGGGACGCTTCGCACAGCTTATTGAAGATAATTCTAAACAGGTAGTCAATGGAAAGCTCCCGGTAGTCATTCTGAAAAGTATGCTCATAGGTCAGCAGCTGAAACAGCTGATGGCAATAGCCGGGGTCTGGAAGCGAGAAGGGAACACCAACAGGCAAAGTGGTTTCTGTAATATAGGATTCGTCCGCATCGAAACGGACCCAGTCGTTAACGTATTTATTGGAACAAGCACGGTAATAGATAGTGTGCTTAGGAGGATAGAGAACAACGGAGTGGGCCGGAAATTCTTTTAATTCTCCGTTCACTTCAAACAACGCCGCAGTTTGTGTGAGCACCAGAAGCCAGGCATCATGGCCCTCGGGTATACTGAACACAAAATCGTCAGGATGAGTAGCGTCAAATTCGACATAGTGAATCTTGGGCATCAGCTTCTCCTTTCTTTGGATACATCAATTAATGGACTGGATATATCATTGTTTGGGATTCATCATTTTTCTATAATTATATTGTAAATTAAGGGTTTTTGGAAATACTTATGAATTTTTTTTATGATATGCGAGTATCCGTTCATTATAAAATATCAATTTATGAAGAGAAGTCTGATGTGCTGATATTCAGAGAGGAGTAATGGTATGTTAAGAGAAGTGCGTGTAGAAAATGGTATAGTTCAAGGACTGCCGGCAGCGGATCCGCGGATTACCAGCTTTAAGGGGATTCCGTTTGCGGCCCCGCCTGTGGCGGAGAACCGCTGGCGTGCTCCACAGCCTGTCCAAAACTGGGAAGGAAAATTGAAAGCGTTTGAATTTGCCCCGATTTCAATGCAGGCCCCGACGGTCATTGATGTGAATAATATTTATACCCGCGAATGGTCGGTCGATCCGGATCTTCCGATGGATGAGGACTGTCTTTACCTGAATGTCTGGACACCGGCCCTCAGCACAGATGAGAAGCTCCCTGTCTTTGTATGGTATTTTGGCGGAGGACTTCAGGTTGGCCATACGGCTGAAATGGAGTTTGACGGCGAACGCATTGCCCGCAGGGGGATTGTTGTTGTGACCGTCAATTACCGGCTGAACGTGTTTGGCTTTCTGAGCCATCCCGGGATCACTGCCGAATCCCCCGATGCTCCAGCGAATTTCGGACATCTGGATCAGCAGGCAGGCACGCAATGGGTGAAGCGCAATATCGCTGCTTTTGGCGGAGACCCGGACCAGATTACAATAGGAGGACAATCGGCTGGCGGCGCAAGCGTGCTGAGCCAGCTGACCTCGCCGCAGAATGAAGGATTGTTTCAGCGGGCCGTGATTATGAGCGGCCTCTTTACTCCGCTGTATCCGAACAACCCCATGCCTCCGCTAGACCGTCCCCTCAGGCAGGCTGAGGAGGAGGGAGAAGCCTTCTTTAAATTTATGGGAGTGTCTACGCTGGAAGAGGCCCGCAGGCTGGATGCCGTATATATCCGCGATAAAATGCTGGAGTACGGCAGCTTCTGGGGAACGGTCATAGACCAGGTGTACTGTCCCGGCGATCCTTATAACCTTTTTTTGAAGGGGCAGCACCACAAAGTGCCGGTCATGCTTGGAAATACCGCTTCCGAATTTATCAGTGTTCCAGGCGCCGGCAGCGTAGAGGAATTCAGAGCCATGGCTGTAGAAATGTTTGGCGGGGAAGCCGAAGAATATCTTAAGCTATGTGCCGTAGAGACAAGAAATCTGGAGGAAATGCTCCAAAAGGCTTCCGTGAACAATATTGAATATGCGGCCCGCGTTGCCATTAAGGCGAGTAGTGATTCCGGCAGCGGTGTGCCGATGTACTATTACACATTTGATGCCGGCATTCCGGGCTGGGATGACCCCGGAACCTTCCATTCGGTGGATCTGTGGTTCCACTTCGAAACGCTGGCCAAATGCTGGCGGCCTTTTGTGGGCAAGCATTATGATCTGGCCCGCCAGATGTGCAATTATTTATCCTATTTCATTGGCACAGGCGATCCGAACGGCAAGGATTCTACTGGTGAGGAGCTGCCTCTATGGAAACCGTGTACGCCAGAAGCGCCTTACGGCATGGTTTTCGCCGACAAGTCAGAATTCGTGGAGGGGCCACCGGTCGATATTATGCAATTTCTGGTCGGGCAATATTTCAAGCGTAATCCAATCATAGATGAGAGGGGAATGAACGGAAATGAACGGGAGTAAGCAGGAATATATGATGCAGACAGCATCGGCCGGATATGACAAGGAGAGGGAGGGCATCGCCCGGGGAACGATCCGCACGATAGAATATCCTTCCAGAGCGGTAGGCAACACCCGGAAGGCGATGGTCTATACGCCGCCCGGCTATTCCCCCGGGCAGTCATACAGCGTCTTGTACCTGCTGCACGGGATCGGCGGAGATGAGACAGAATGGTATCATCACGGCAAGCCCCAGATCATTCTGGACAATCTGTACGCGGATCAGATGCTGAAGCCTATGATTGTTGTCCTTCCGAACGGGCGGGCAATGCGGAATGACCGGGCGGAAGGAGATCTATTTGCTCCCGACAAGATACAGGCCTTCGAAACCTTCGAATCAGATTTGCTTCATGATCTTATCCCTTATATTGAAGCGAATTATCCGGTCCTGACGGACAGGATGCACCGTGCCATTGCCGGATTATCCATGGGCGGAGGACAATCCCTGAATATCGGTCTGAACAATCTGGACCGTTTCGCCTGGATCGGAGCGTTCTCTCCGGCTCCCAATACGAAGCTGCCGGAGCTGTTGCTTCCAGAACCACAAAAGACTGCAGAGCAACTCAGTCTGCTCTGGTTATCATGCGGGGATCTGGACAATCTTAAGAATGTCAGCGACCGGACACATGCGTATTTGTCGCAGCATTCCGTGCCTCATATCTGGGTGGAGGAAAACGGCGACCATGACTGGCCCGTCTGGAAGAACGGCTTATATCAGTTCTCCAAGCTAATTTTTTAGCTGACCGCTCAAGGATATCGGCTGCCTGCAGCCGTATATAACACAAAAAAAGGGCGTTCCCGGCAGACTATTACGGCTGCAGGGAACGCCCTTTATCTTTGAAGAATATGAATTTAGATGAGCAGGATTTACGCTTGTGCTTGTTGTGACAACAATCTATTTATTGGCGATTGCATCGGCACGCATTTTAACGATTTTTTGTGCTCTTTCCGTATCGACGGCAAGGACATCATTCCAGCCGAGACCGACTACATCGGACTTCAGTTTGGTCCAGAGCTTATCAAATTCTGCCTGGTCCTTGGCAAAAATCATTTTCCAGGAGGTGTTCTTCACATAATCCGAGATCTGGCTCCGTTTGTTCTTAATGTCCGAGGAATCCGATCCGAGACTGGTATTAATGTTTGGCACGATATCGATCATATTGTTTTTCTGATAGTATTCTGTCGGAGTGGTTGCATTATAGGTTTTCTGCCATTCCGTAGTCAGGATGGTCTTGTTCGCCTCTATGGTAGAGCTCCAATAGGTATTGTTGTAGAATTCTTTCGTATCCGGATCTATTACAAAGTCGCTCATAATCATAGTGTTGAGCTTGCTTTGGCCATCTTGGTAGCCGCCGCCGCCGTACTCTTCCGGAACGGGAGTATTATCCTGGAAGGCCGTTTGTCCGACTTCAGTCAGCTTGAACTTGCCATCGGCCGTCTTTTCATAATTGAAGCCTTCGAAGCCATTGGTATAGTAGCGCAGACCTTCAGGAGAGGCCAGCCAATCCATGAACTCAATGATTCTTTCCGGATTTTTTGCTTTTGAACCCACGGCAAATACTCTTCCGTTCCCGAAGTAAGCATCACTATTCTGGATAATATGGGTATCGGCAATCGGAATGGCCACATTACCGTCACCTTTATTGCCTCTTTCAATCGTATTGTAGAAGCCTCTTTCCCATGAATACCATAAGAGCAGAACCTGTTTATTCGTCAGCTTTTCAGAGACTTTATTCCAGTCCTGGGATGGGGAATCAGGGTCAACCAGCCCCATTTGATTGGCGTCATAATAGAACTTAAGGATTTTCTTGTACATACTGTTGTCGTCAACGAGCGGAACAATATCGCCTTTTGCATTTAACTGTATGGTCGAGGTTCCGTCTGGCTGTTCATAACCGTACCAGTTACTGAGCCAGCGTACATTTTCCATACTTCCGTTGTCCCAGTCCTTCCACAAGGTAATCGGAACGATCGGTTTGCCGTCCGGTGTCTTGGGATACTTCTCCTGCATCTGCTTCAGTGCATTCAGAAGATCAGTCAGATTATTCAGCTTGGGCGCCCCTATTCCTTTGTAATAATCCCAAGGCATAAGCGGACTGGAGTAGGGGAGTTCTTCCGAGAATGTTGTCGGGGAGGTATCTGATGTAAAGGTCGGCAGCGCATAAATTTTGCCATCCGGATTGATGCTTTCGAATGCCGCATTGAAAGGCTTAAAGTGATTGTCCACATATTTGGACAGGTGCTCCGTATTCTTGATCTTATCCGTGATATCCATAATCATACCTGCCGGAATCAGTTCCTCGAGCTGACTGTTATCAATAATCAGGAGGTCTCCCAGATCTCCCGATGCTGACCTTGTCTTGTAAAGCTGATCGCCGGCAACCTGGGGAGACAGAATATTTAGGGTAATATTGAACTTATCCTTAACCAGTTTACCGTACCATCCGGTCTGTTCCCCCTGGTAATTTGCCGCGTTATCAAACACGGTAATGGTCAGCGGTTTGCTGTGGTCAATCCCTGTACCCGGAGTGGAGGACCCGGTTGCTGTATCCGCATCAGGCGATTGTGTTGCTGTACTTGCATTGTTGGAATTGCCGCTGCATCCGCTTAATGCTGTTGTTACCAGAAGTAAGGTGGTGCCAAGCCACAAAGAAGATTTTTTCGCCAGCTTCATGTTTTTATTCATTTACAGCCCCCCAAATGATTAATTTATCATAATTGTGCAAATTAACCTTTGACTGCACCAATGATAATTCCTTTTACGAAAAATCTCTGGAAAATTGGATACACGAGCAAAATAGGCGCGACAACAATGATAGTAACGGTCATGCGGATGGATGTGGTGGTTTGCTTGGTGGACAGACTGGCCATGGCGGTGGATCCGGCATTTTGCAGATTGACCATGGTGGACAGGGAACTGGCCTGATTGATGTAGTTATACAGAATAAACTGCAGACTGTACAATTTGGTGTCTGTAACCAGCAGCAGCGTATCCTGAAACGAGTTCCACTGGTTCACTGCCGAGAATATGGCGACTGTCGCGAGTATCGGTTTGCTGATAGGCAGGATAACCTTGTAAAAGATCGTTAGAATCCCGGCACCATCAATACTGGCTGCCTGCTGCAATTCCTTCGGCGTGGATTCCACAAATGTCTTCACAAGAATGATGAAAAAGGGAGCTACGATGGACGGCAGTACGTAGGCCAGAAAACTGTTGGTGAGGTGCAGGGATCTCATGGTCAGATACCAGGGGATAATACCAGCGTTGAAGAACATCGTAATAATGGTAAACCGGTACCAGAATTTTTTCCCCCACATATCCTCCTGGGCAAACATGAATCCCAAAAAGGCGGAGGCCCCGACCGTCAAAAGTGTGCCTATGACTGTTCTCCCCAAAGAAATAACAAAGGCATTCCACAGTCCCGGTATTTTAAATACGTCAACATAGTTCTGGAAATGGATCCCCCTCGGCCAAAATGCAATTTCGCCTTTGGCGCTGAGATCGTTGGCGCTTATGGTATTGATGATGATGGAGTAGAACGGATATACGCATATAAATGCAAAGAGTGAAAACAGGACATAGATCACAGCAGAAATCATTTTGTCGGTGGGACTGACCTGCATTTTTATTTTTTTGGAGAAGCGGCTCTTATTGTCCTTGGCAATCGGCGCCAGTTCTGTCTGATGGTCACTCATACGATGCCCTCTCCTCTTAACAATTTGGACAGTCCGTTTACGGAAAAGAGCAGCGCAACACTAATCAGGCTTTTCAGCATACTGATCGCAACGGAAACGGAATAGCTGCCGCCCCCCATCGCCAGGTTGTATACATATAAATCCAATACCTGAATGGTGTCTTTGTTGAAGGCATTCTGGAAAACAAAATATTGCTCCAATCCATTGTTCAGGAAACTGGCAATCTGGAGCATCAATAACACAAAATAGGTCGGCAGCATACTTGGTAAAACCACATGCCGGATGACCTGCATTCTTGTAGCACCGTCTACATAAGCAGCTTCATACAGAGATTCATCAATCCCCATAATGGCCGCAATATACAATATGGCCGACCATCCCAGTGACTTCCAGGTAATCCATATCCACATTGTAATCCAGACATGTTCCGAGTTCTGAAGGAAGAGTACAGGAGAATCAATAAGCCCTATCTGGTTCAAAAATCCGTTGACGACACCTTCACTGGAGAACATGGAAAATGCCAGGGAATAGACCAGTACCCAGCTGATAAAGTTCGGGAGGGTAGTTACAGTCTGGATGAATTTGCGGAAACGGACGGCTTTGATCTCTGTCAGGAAAATGGCGAAGATCATGGGGAGCCAGGAGAAAAGTATACTCAGCCCGCTAATACCAAAAGTGTTTTTGATAACCTGAAGCAGCTGATCGACCTTCACCTGGTTTTCTACCAGGGAATGAAACCATTTGAAACCGACAAATGGAGCTTTGGACAGCGGAATCGGCGGCATATAATCAAAGAATGCATATACCCATCCATAGAGCGGGTAGTATGCAAAGACAGCCAGTAAAACCATAAAAGGTGATATATACAGAAATTTCAGTATCGAATTGCTTCTCATGCTGTGACTACGCATAGGTTCTCTACCCCCTTTGTATAATTGGAGTTTATAACAGGGCTGCTCTACCCTAAACCTGCCGGCCGGTATGCTCTCCTCCTTCCCTTAAACATTGGCTACTTGCCTGATGCCTAATTTAAATGTTATGTTGCACCTATCACTTCTTGATGTTAGCGCTTACATAACTATGCAACTATAATAAATTATTGATTTCTTTCAAACAATGACCGATCCTCACGACTTATTGATCTATTATTAGATAAAGCCGGTATGGGGTAGCTGTACCCTTTAAAAATTTACATAAAATTGAATAATTTAAATTTATTAGAGTGATTGGCTCTTCAGGAGAAAAGCAACAAATGTACATGTGAAAGCAACGTCAAGCTATAGTTCGAAAGAGTCGTCTATGATTAAATACATTAAGAATAAGCTGCTGCTCTTACTCTTAATCTTCGGTTACATGAAAGGATGAATACGTTGACAAACAAACAACAACTCGGCCTGACGCCACCCATGGGCTGGAATTCCTGGAACACGTTTACCTGGGATATTAACGAACAGCTTATCCGGGAAGCCGCCGATACACTGGTTGCAGAAGGGTATAAGGATGCGGGTTATGAGTACATTGTGATTGATGATTGCTGGAGCCTGAAAGACAGAGACAAGGATGGCAGGCTGGTTGCCGATCCGGTTAAATTCCCGAACGGAATGAAGGCGCTTGCAGATTATATTCATTCCAAGGGGTTGAAGTTTGGGATGTACTCTTGTGTAGGAACACATACATGTGCAGGATATCCCGGGAGCTTTGAGCATGAATTTCAGGACGCCGAATTACTGGCGGAATGGGGCGTAGACTTTTTGAAGTATGATTACTGCTTCAAGCCCAGACATATCTCAGGGGAGCTGCTGTACAAACGAATGAGTCTGGCGCTTAAAAACTGCGGAAGAGACATCCTGTTCTCGGCATGCAATTGGGGTGAGGACAATGTTTATCACTGGATTCGTGAATCAGGCGCCCATATGTACCGGTCCACAGGGGATATTCAGGATAGCTGGGATTCTATCAAGGGTCTGGCTTTGTCACAGCTTGATAAAGCCTGTTATACAGGAGCCTATTGCCATAATGATATGGATATGCTGGTTGTCGGCATGTACGGAGGCAGCAACAGCGACTTTATCGGAAGTCAGGTCGGGGGTTGCAGCGACGTGGAGTACAAAACCCATTTCTCGTTATGGAGCATGATGGGATCTCCGCTGATGATTGGCAGTGACATCCGTAAAGCCAATCAGGCCACCAGGGATATTCTGATGAACGGGGATTTGATTGCGATCAATCAGGATGTGGAAGGCCGCGGTGCTTACCGCATCAAGCCGGAACCGCAATGGTTTCATGCGGATGATGTGTTTATGCTGGTGAAAGTGTTAACTGATGGAGACGTCGCTATAGGCTTCTTCAATTTAAGTGATGGTCAAAGGGAAATGTCGCTGCAATTCTGGGATATCGGACTCCCCTATGCTTCCGGAAAATCGCTGTCGTTGTATGATTGCTGGACGCATAAAGAAATAGGCATATTTAAAGAAAGATATGCTCCAGTAGTTCCGGCTCATGATTGTCTGATTATGCGGGCGAAATTAGTGTAAAGGGATCATGAACATGAATAGGACATGCAGAGCGTGCGGAGTTCCCCTAATGACGGATGATGTAGCGATATACCTGAAGCTTGTTACGCGAAATGCGCAAGATTTCCTGTGTATAGACTGTCTTGGCGAGCAACTGAAATGCGGCCGCAGCCCCATTGAGAAGCTGATCAAATATTTCCGGGAATCCGGGAATTGTGTGCTATTTCGCTAAGCTAGCCTTCTGATCGCATCAGATCAGCCAGTAATATCAATACCGGCTTCCGCAGGATGCTCCATTAGGGCCTTTCTATATTGCGACGGAGTGTACGAGGTTGCTTTTTTAAATACTTTTGAAAAATACAACGGGTCCTGGTAGCCTACCGAATAGGCCAATGACTGGATGGATAACTGTGCATTTTTCAATAATTCGCAGGCCCGCTGAATCCGGAAGGCAGTCAGATAGCCGGAAATGGATATACCGTTCTCTTCCTTAAATAACCGGAACAAATAGCTGCGCTCAATGTTCACAAATTCGACTACGTCCAGAACCGATAAGGAAGGCTTCCAAAAGTTGCTTTCAATGAATTCCCTTGCGGATAAGGCATAATCCTTTTTGAGAAAAGCTGTTTCACTAGGGTAGTGTTCCATGTAATAGGACAACAAAAGATGCAGTCCTGCATCCGAACGCTCCCGTTCGAACGGCTCCATTCCGGCAGCTTTGACCCTTTGAAAGAATGGTTTGAAATCCTGCGTCGATGCCTCCAGGACCGGATGACCAGGTGTAATATGAATCATCGATATAAGGCGTGAGGCCTTAAGTCCGCTAAATTCAATCCAATAATACTCCCACGGATCCTGCGGATCGGGATAATAGTATACTTCCGTGTCAGGAAATATAACGAAACTTTCGCCCGCCGTTAATGAAAAAGTTGTATGGCATGTGTTCAAGTATCCCTTACCGCTTACAATATAGTGCAAGGCAAAAACATCGCGGACACCCGGTCCCCATTTGTGTAAATTTGCAGGTTTATAACCGTTTCCTTTACAAATTGAACTGTCTCTGAAACCGGAATACATTGACTTCATAGGCTGCACCTGTATCCTTTGCATCAAGTTCATAGCTCTCTGTTTCTTATACCTCCCGATTATACCATTATCCTATCCAATGTTTGAGTTGTAACAGATAACAGTTCTTAATAGCTATAAAATAACTGCAAATTGACAGGTTGTCCGCCTTTATTTGTAAACGCTATACTTATTTTGAATTCATAGATTGTTTGAGGAGGAATGAAAAAGTATGACAACCGCTAGTAATCACCATTCAGTTACCTATACTAATCCGATAATGCCTGGTTTTTATCCGGATCCGTCAGTATGCCGGGTCGGGGAAGACTATTATTTGGTGACATCGACATTTGCCTATTTTCCTGGTGTTCCGATTTTCCAAAGCCGTGATCTTGTGAATTGGAAGCAGATCGGCAATGTGCTTGACCGTCCTTCACAATTGAACTTACAAGGAGCCAGGCACTCCGCGGGGATTTTTGCTCCAACGATACGTTATCACGAGGGCAAGTTCTATATGGTTACAACCAATGTAACCCATGGCGGGAATTTCGTTGTGACAGCAACCAATCCTGCCGGGCCGTGGTCTGAACCTTATTTTATTGAAGGAGCTATAGGGATTGACCCTACCATTTTCTTTGATGATGACGGAAGAGCCTATTATTTGGGTACAAGGCCTAACTCAACCGGAGTACGCTATGACGGCAACTGGGAAGTATGGATTCAGGAACTGAACCTGGAGACCATGGAGCTTGCAGGTGAGAGCTATGTACTTTGGAGAGGAGCCATGACAGATGTGATTTGGCCGGAAGGGCCGCATCTGTACAAGAAAGATGGCTTCTATTATTTAATGATTGCAGAGGGAGGAACAGGGCCGAATCACGCGGTGACCGTTGCCCGCAGCCGGAAGCTGACAGAAGGCTATGCCGGCAATCCGAATAATCCGATCATTACGCATCGTCATCTGGGCAAACATTATCCGGTTATTAATGTGGGGCATGCCGATTTAGTTCAGGCTGAAGACGGTCAATGGTTTATGGTGATGCTCGCTTCACGCCCTTATGGAGGCAGCTATAGTAATTTGGGGCGGGAGACGTTCCTTGCTTCAGTGGTCTGGGAGGACGGATGGCCTGTAGTCAATGAGGGACGGGGAATTCTGGAGGAGCAGGGGGTCATGGGATTGACGCCGGTTCCAGTGGAGCCGCAATTGCGCTGTGACCATTTTGACAGTGACAGGCTGGCACTTAAGTGGATGTTCTTAAGAAATCCGCAGGCGGATTTATATTCATTGACAGAACGTAAAGGATATTTGCGTCTAAAGCTAAAACCCCAGACGTTCAAGGATCAGGATAATCTCAGCTTTGTCTGTCTGCGGCAACAGCATTTTGACTATGCAGCTGCTGCTGTGATGGAGTTTGAGGCACAGAGCATCCATGAATCGGCAGGTTTGGCTGTCATTCAAAATGAAATGTTTCATATCCGGTTCGAGCGCGTGCTGCATGATGACAAGCAAGTCTTACGAGTTGTGACCTGTATCAATGGCCAGGAGACGAACGTTGCGCAGGCTGATGTTGATGCTCAGCGGGTATATTTAAAGATGGCTGCGAGAGGCCAGGCGTTGAGCTTCTATTACAGCACCGACGGTAATCAATATCATTTGGTTGCAGAACATGTAGATACTACTAGTTTGAGTACCGAGGTGGCAGGCGGATTTGTAGGCTGCTGCATAGGGATGTATTGCACAAGTAACGGTACAGCCTCTGACAATGTGGCTGATTTTGATTCGTTTGAATATGGCGGATATTAAAGCGAATACCCATCCTATCTAATACAACTGAATATGGAATAAACGAGGAATCTGGAGGGGGATAGAAGCTCTTTAGGTTCCTTTTTTTCTGTCTAACAGTAAAGGTGAATTTTTAAAAGGAAATAATTGTACACGAGGGAAAGTTGGATTATGCTTGGTAATTAAGAATGTTCTATACCTTTTTAGTCAGGTGAAGATTAAGCAAAGGAGATGCTGGCAATGTCGGGGTACGATTTTCCGAGAAATGAAACGAAGAAGCCGGGGTATAAGCTGGTCTATGAGGATGATTTTGATTCAGGAGACCTGGACCGCAGCAAATGGCTCCCATTCTATCTGCCGCAATGGAGCAGCCGTGCCAAGACCCAGGCGAATTACCGGTTCGAGGACAGCCAGCTGATCCTGCAAATTACAGAAGACCAGGAGCCCTGGAGTCCCGAATTCAATGGAGGAATCAAGGTCAGCAATCTTCAGACCGGGGTCTATTCAGGGCCGCTCGGCAGCGAGTATGGCCAGCACCGTTTCTCCGGCAGCTGCCGCGTCCGCGAAGAACAGGCTGAGGAGAGGTTGTTTACGCCTCATTACGGTTATGTGGAGCTTCGGGCGAAGGGGCTATATCATCCCAATAATTTATGCGCCCTTTGGATGATCGGATTCGAGGACCGTCCGGAGCGGTCGGCTGAGATCTGCGTGTTTGAGCAGAAGGGCTGGAATGGCGGAGACACGGAGAAGTCGGTCATCGGATTCGGCCTGCATCCTTTTGGGGATCCGGCCATCGAAGAGGAGTTCTTCGAGCGGGAGTTCCCTATTGACGCCAGCCGGTTTCACATTTATGCGGTAGACTGGACAGCGGAGGGCGTCCGTTTCTACATTGATAATGAGCTTATACATCACTCGAAGCAGTCGCCGGACTATCCCATGCAGCTGATGCTGAACATTTATGAAATTCCGCGGCCGGAGAGCAGGGACAAGCCAGCTCCCGTCTACCCGAGCGAGTTCCGGGTCGATTATGTCCGGTTCTATCAAAGGGATTAGTAAGCTTGGCGAGCCTGCTACTCATGGATCTCCACAATTTCCGTATTGACGAATTCCGGTACTGCCTGACCGTTTGCTATCGAGAGCAGTGTGCTGATAATGGCTTCCCCCCAGTGCTGTTCATTCTGGGAAATGATTCGGGTGATCTGCCCATTTTTCTGCGATTCCTTTACAGCAGGAGTCAGGCCGAATGCAATGTTGTATCGCTTCAGGCCTTTGGCCTTCCAAACTAGAATAGAGCTGGAGCTGGAAACGAAATCGAGGTTAATCAATGCACTGAAATGCGGGTGGGCGCTGATCATTTGCTCCAGCTGCCGCATCGCGCCTTCTTCACTGCCATCGTTGTTGCGGATATCCAGTACATCTATTTCTGACTGCTCCTTCAAATAGTCCTGGAGCCCCGCGAGCCGCTGGCTGAGCCCGAACATATGAGGCATGCCGGATTCGACAAGAACCATCCCTTTGCCGTTTAGAAGTCTATTAACCGCCTGCCCTATAATAGCTCCAGTCTCGTAATTGTCGGCACCAATAAAGGCAACCCGCCTGCTGTCGGGAGAATCGGACTCGAAGCAGACAACAGGGATGCCCTTGGAAACGGCCTTGTTAATAACCGGAATTAAGGCCTGGGAATCGACAGGATCTATGGCAATTCCGTCGACTTCCTGTTTGATCATCATCTCCATGATCCGGATCTGCTGTTCCAGATTGGCTTCATCCGGGGCTTGAACCAGCAATTTGATGTTGTGGCCTGTGGCGGCTGCTTCCGAATTTTCCGTAATGGTCTCATAGGTTGGATTCACCATCGGGTAGATAATGCCAAAGATAAGGGGCGGTTTGTCAAATTCGGCAGGAGGAGAAGGCATACTGTCCATCAATTCCTGCCTGTCGTTTCTGGTGCTATTGCCTTCGCATCCGCTTATGAGAAGCAGAAATGCCAGCAGCGGCAGCAAGAAACGCCTTGCATGTCCTGAGCCTGATCTCATAAATTGCTCCCACCTTCCCTGGTCCGTCTGCCCTGGTCCTCTGCAAAGCCATGCTTCCGGTATTCTGTAGGGGTCAAGCCGGTGACTTTCTTAAACAGGTTGGAGAAATAATGCTGATCGTTGTAGCCTACCTGATAAGCGATTTCAAACGTTTTGGAGCGGGTCGTTTTTAGCAGCTCTTTTGCTTTGCTGATCCGGGTAAAAGTTAAATACTCCGTCATCGTCTGCCCGGTTTCCTGGCTGAAAATCTTACTGAGGTGGCTGGAGCTGACGCCAATTTGTCTGGAGATTTCGAAGAGGGAGAGCTGCTCATCATCATAGTGCTGACGGATGTGCAGCTTTACTTTGTCAATCAGCTCTCCATATTTATCCGAACCTTCCAGCCGCCATTTCCATAATTGCTCCAGCAGTGTAAGCAGGTAATCCTGGCACTCCTCGAAACTTGCGATGCTGCGGATCTGCTGCTGCAGATCTCTCATTAAATCCTCCGTATTTCCGCCCGTCTGAAAGCTTCTCTTGGCCGTGAGAACCAATTCAAGCGTAAGATCGTTGATTAAATAATAGGCGTACATGGATTCCCAGTTTATGCTGCTCATCTCTGCGGTGAACTGCCTGATAAAGTCGGGTGCTTCTCTTGAAGAGCCGAGCTTTAGGAAATCCACCAGCCGGTTCCGGTCCAGGAGCACTCTGTTTGTTAAAGAATCGAAGGAAGACTCCCACAGAGCAGCTTTGTTTTGCTTAGAGATCTTCTTCCAGGTTTTCTCTTCCTCAGCCTCCAGATAGGAAATATGGATTCCCTGCAGCCGATCCTGAACATTACCAAGAGAGAGGGACAGATCACAGTTTAATGCAGCCTTTAGCTTCATTTGCAGGCTTTCTGTAAAGGTCTTCATCTTGCTGGAAAGTTCTTCTCTCAGGCTTCCCTTCAGAATCACTACAGTTTCTGTACGGCTTCGTTTATACATGAAAATATCCTGAAGCTCACCCAGCCGTTCGTCTATCAGTTGTTGGGCAGACCGGTATGCTTCATGGCTGATTTCTGTGTCCTGCGGATCGGAAGGGGACAATGATAAAATGGCAACCGCATAATAGGGAGTGGTAAGCTGCAGTTCCAGCTGATCTGCCGCCTCAATGGCGGCTGCGGTGCCGATGAGCCCGCCGCACAGATCGGCAAACAGCTTTTCAGGAGTGTAGGCATATCGTCTTTTCAGGCGCTGTTCTTCATCAATTCTGACACTTACCGTATGTAACAGCTGGATAAGATCCGCAGAGCTGAACGGCTTCAGGCAATAATCCTCCACACCGAGCCGCAGCGCGGTCTGTGCATACTGGAAATCGTTGTGTCCGCTTAGGATGATAATTTTGATCTGCGGGAGCCGCTGGCGGACGACAGAACTAAGCTCAAGCCCGTCCATAAAGGGCATTTTGATATCGGTAATCAGAATATCAGGAAGCTGCTGTTCAATCAGCGGCAGGGCCAATTCGCCGTCAGGTGCGTCTCCGCAATAAATGAAACCCTCCTTCTCCCAATCGATACACTCCCGTATACTTTCACGAATCAGAATTTCATCATCGACCAGCATTACCTTCTTCATGTCAAGCCCCCTTGTTCTTGGGTATGCGGACGGAGATTGTTGTCCATTCCCCGGCAGTGCTGTCCAGCTGGAGTCCATATTCTTCTCCGAAATAAAGGCGCAGACGCTGATGCACATTCAGCAGCCCGAAACCGCCTTCCGTAAGATCGCTTTCTTCTACCTGGGCAGGCTGATTCAATTGACTCCTTAGAAGCGCCAGCCGCTCGGCGGAGATGCCGATGCCGTTATCCGTGACGGTGAGTACGACCGATGAATGGCCTTCCGCATAACCGCTGACCGTAATCAGTCCTTTGCCGCGTTTATTCTTGATTCCATGATAGATTGCATTCTCAATCAGCGGCTGCAGTGTCATATTGAGAATCGGATACTCCTCAAGCTCTGGTTCCACCTGAATCTGATACTCGAGAATATCCCGGTACCGCATCTGCTGGATCGTCAGATAGCTCTGGGCATGGGCCAGTTCTGTACGGATCATAACCCAATCCCGTCCTTTATTCAGACTGAGCCGGAAAAACTGGGATAGCGCTTTTACCAAATGGATGACACTATCATTCTTGTTCGCTTCAGCCAACCAGACGATGGAATCCAGTGTATTGTACAGAAAATGGGGATTAATTTGCGCCTGAAGCGTACGCAGCTCCGCCTTTTGCAGCAGTTTCTGCTCCCTGATGCTTTGCTCCAGCAGCCCCTTGATTTTTTCAACCATGATATTAAAGCTTTGACCCAGATCAGCAATTTCATCATTGCCCGAAGGTTTGACTTTAGCCTCCAGATAGCCGCTTGCGGTCAGTCTCATTTTATGCTGAAGAAGCTGGATAGGCTGGGTGAGCTTGCGGGTCAAAAAGAAATGAATGATGATGACGAATACTATGCTGAGCACCACACTGACAATGATCAGCTGCCGGATCCGGTTAGCCTCAGAGACCACTTCTTGAAGCGGTGCAAGACCCACTACCTTCCAGCCTGTAGTGAGCGAAGGGGTGTAGACAACAAACCATGGCTGTCCCTTCGTATTTAATACAAAGCTGTTGCGGCTGGACCATTCTGGAGCGGCAAAGTTTGTTGAGGTCAGAATATTCAAATCCTGCCTGCCGGCTGACGGCACATAGATCGGATTATTCTCCTGGTCAAGGATGCAGAAGAACCCTGTCTTGCCGATACTGACGTTTTCGCCAAATTCCTTAAAGAAGGAATCATCTAAATCAATAATAATGAAGCCAATGACTTCATGGGTAATCCGCTGCTTCACAGCCGCAATTATAGAAATAACGCCCTGGTCCGGGTAAGTAAAGCCGTCCACGCGGTCAAATCCGGATGTCATGGCGGGAGGGACCCTAAGCACAGCATCCGGATACTGGGTGAGGATCTGGAAATGCGGATTGCGCAGCGGATTGATATTGGACTGGAAGACTCCCTTTCGTTCACTGATGCCTTTGCCATAGAGATTAATAAAGCTGATATTCATAACATCTTCATATTTGTAGGTGTCCCTATAAAGTGTAAAAGTCTGCAAAATCTCCTTGGCCTCCTGATAGGTTTCCGACTGCGAGAACAGGAAGTGGATGACCTGCGGGTTCTTGCTCAATTCCAGCAGCCGCTCTGTGTCTGTAAACAGATTATCGATATTTCGTCCGAGCGTATCTGCCTGCAGCATGCTTGCCGCTTTACTGTGGCTGGAGATCGAAGCGTAGGATTTCTGGTAGGCGACAAGTCCAACCGCAATCAGCGGAATGGTGGTCAGTATGATGAACAAGACCAGCAATTTTGCCCTCAAGCTGGAGGAGATCAAACGTATCATCCTCATCGGTAATATCCCCTCAGTGTAAGATTCACATGGTTTCAAACCTTAGTGTATAACAAATACCGCCCTCTTGGGAGTAGTAAAGAAAGCGCATCCAAAATCTACACGTTCCAAACAAAAATATACACCAAATTTAATATGAATCCATAAAAACATAAAAAAAGAAAACAAATGGCAAAGCGAACCTGTATCTTGCAATTTTGAAAGCGGTTTATACTGGGGCCAACACCAAATGATGGTGAATGACAAAGGGGAGGAAATCAATTACATGAAGAGATTCGGGAAAATGGGAGCGGTGCTTGCGCTTACCTTATCTATGGTAATGCTCGGAGCGTGCGGCAATAACAATGGAGGAAATCAGGCGGATACAGGTAATCAGGCAACAAAAGCTCCAGCGGCAAATACCGGCAGTACGAAGGAAGCCAAAGATATCACGCTCGGATTCTCACAGGTTGGAGCGGAAAGCGGCTGGCGTAGCGCAAACACCAAGTCCATTCAGGATTCTGCCAAAGAAGCGGGTTATACCCTGAAATTCTCGGATGCGCAGCAGAAGCAAGAGAACCAGATTAAGGCGATCCGCTCTTTCATACAGCAAAAGGTAGATGTAATCGCATTTTCACCGGTCGTAGAATCCGGGTGGGATACCGTACTTAAGGAAGCGAAGGATGCGGGAATTCCGGTAGTGCTGACCGACCGTGCAGTAGATTCCAAGGATACTTCCCTGTACGTCACTTTCCTTGGTTCTGACTTCGTGGAAGAAGGACGAAAGGCGGGTGAGTGGCTGTCTGAGAAGTATAAGGATACCACAGAGGATATCAACATTGTTGAATTGCAGGGAACTACAGGCTCTGCTCCGGCCAATGACCGGATGGCTGGCTTTGCTGAAGTGATTGCGAGTAATCCGCATCTTAAAGTCATTGCTTCACAGACCGGCGATTTCACACGGGCTAAGGGCAAAGAGGTTATGCAGGCTTTCCTTAAAGCCAACAAGGACATTGATGTTCTATATGCCCATAACGATGACATGGCACTCGGCGCGATTCAGGCGATTGAAGCAGCAGGACTGAAACCGGGCGAGGATATTACGATTATCTCCGTTGATGCTGTCAAGGACGGAATGCAGGCGGCAAGTGAAGGGAAAATCAACTTTATCGTTGAGTGTAATCCCATGCTCGGACCACAGCTGATGGACATTGTGCAGAATGTGGTAGATGGCAAGCCGGTAGAGGCGCGGATTGTGACTGAGGAATCGACGTTCACTTCAGAGCAGGCGAAGGAAGCTTTGCCAAGCCGGCCATATTAATCGGGCAAATTGATTTATATAGTGCCACTCCGCCGGCTTTTCAAGCAGCTGACGGAGTGGTTTCTATGGACAAAGAGGAGTGGATGATGAAATGAGCACTCAGAAGCCCATACTGCAGATGAAGCAGATTCACAAGCGGTTTCCAGGTGTCAAAGCACTAAGTAATGTGAATCTCCGTCTGTTTCCGGGTGAGGTTCATGCATTGATGGGTGAGAATGGCGCTGGCAAGTCGACGCTGATCAAGGTGCTGACCGGTGTGTATTCGATAGATGAGGGCAGCGTGGAAATGGAGGAGGCTCCTATTTCGGTGCAGAGTCCGCTGGAGTCACAGGCTGCGGGAATCAGCACCGTATATCAGGAAGTCAACCTATGTCCTAATCTGACAGTTGCGGAGAACATATTTATTGGAAGAGAACCGAGAAAATTCGGGAGAATTCTATGGAAGGAAATGAATAAGCGCGCTCAGGAAATCCTCAGCGAACGCCTGAATTTGCAGATCGATGTCACGGAGCCGCTCTATATGTATTCTGTTGCGGTGCAGCAGCTGGTGGCGATTGCCAGAGCGCTCAATATCTCGGCCAAGGTACTGATTCTTGACGAACCGACTTCAAGTCTTGACAAGAATGAGGTGCAGCAGCTCTTCCGGATCATGGAGAAGCTGAAACAGGATGGGCTGGCGATTCTTTTTGTCACTCATTTTTTGGATCAGATGTATGAGATCTCTGACCGCGTAACCATTCTGCGCAACGGTGAGTTTGTCGGTGAGTACATGGCCAAGGATCTGCCGCGGCTGGATCTTGTGCTCAAAATGATTGGCAAGGAGCTTAACTTATTGGAGGAATTGCCTAGCCTGGCTGAAGAGTATAAGGATTCTCTTGGTGAAGAATTGGTCAAGGCGGAAGGTCTGGGACGCAAAGGAGCTATTGAACCCTTCGATCTGTCCATCCATAAAGGAGAAGTAGTGGGACTTGCCGGTCTGCTCGGATCAGGCCGGACGGAGGCAGCCCGCCTGTTCTTCGGTGCCGACAAGCCGGACTCCGGTAAACTGAAGTTCTCTGGAAGAAGCGAGGGTGTCCATACTCCCCGTGAGGCAATCGGCCGCCGGATTGCATTCTGCTCAGAGAACCGTAAAACGGAGGGGATTATCGGCGATTTGACCGTCAGGGAAAATATTATCCTGGCCCTTCAGGCTAAACAAGGCGTATTCCGCACCATTTCCCGCAAACAGCAGGAAGAGTATGCGGATGAATATATCCGCATGCTTAACATCAATCCTCCGAGTCCCGACCATCTGATTAAGAACCTGAGCGGAGGGAATCAGCAAAAGGTGCTGCTGGCCAGATGGCTGCTGACTTCACCACAGCTGTTCATCCTTGATGAGCCTACCCGGGGAATTGACATTGGAGCTAAAGCGGAGATTCAGAAGCTGGTGCTGTCGCTGTCACGGCAAGGCATGTCGTTTCTGTTCATTTCCTCCGAACTGGAGGAGGTGCTGCGCGTAAGCGGCCGGATTGCCATATTACGTGACCGCCGTAAGGTTAAGGAAATCTCGGGCAAAGATATGAGCCAGCATCAAATTATGCAGGCAATAGCGGGGGGCTGAAACGGGAATGGGAAAACTATACAAGCATCATCTATTCTGGCCGCTTTGTATCCTGGCTGCATTGCTGCTGTTCAATCTGCTCTATTCGCCGGATTTCTTTTCAATTACAATGCATGATGGACATCTATACGGCAGTCTGATCGATATTCTTAATTTCGGTGCCCCGCTGATACTGGTGGCCATCGGGATGACACTGGTCGTGGCTACCAAAGGCATCGACCTGTCGGTAGGTTCTATCGTTGCCATCTCAGGTGCACTTGCCTGCCTGACAATCAGTAAAGGCACAGACCAGAACGCGCTGGGTCTGATTGTAATTTCTATTCTGCTTGCCGTCGGACTGTCGGTCCTCCTCGGGGCGTGGAACGGTCTGCTGGTCTCGGTAGCCGGAATTCAGCCGATTATCGCTACACTGATTCTAATGGTTGCCGGACGCGGAATCGCCCAGTTAGTGACCGGAGGGCAGATTATAACGGTTAGCAGCAGCAAATACTCCTACATTGGCTCGGGGGCGCTGGCCACACTGCCGTTTTCTATTTTTGTAGTAGTCCTGATGCTGGTTGTCGCCTTGCTGCTTACCCGCAAAACGTCTCTGGGCTTGTTCATTGAGTCGGTCGGATGTAATCCGACGGCAAGCCTTATGGCGGGCATCCGGGCAAATTGGGTCATTCTATCGGTCTATGTATTCTGCGGGGTGTGCGCAGGGATTGCAGGACTGATACTCAGCTCTAATGTCTCGAGTGCTGATGGTAACAATGCGGGACTATGGTATGAGCTTGATGCTATCCTGGCCGTCGTGATTGGAGGAACCTCACTGAACGGTGGACGTTTCTATCTTACCGGAACGGTAATTGGTGCGCTGATTATCCAGACACTGACCACTACTATTTATATGATCGGAGTACCTCCGGAGATCACGCTTGTTGTGAAGTCGTTTGTTGTTCTTGCTGTCTGCCTGATTCAGTCCGACAGTTTCCGGGCCGCCATTTTCTACCGCTGGAAGACGCGGCATTATCCCGGAGAAAAGGAGAGTATCCGTCATGTCTCTTAACCGCAAATATATTCCTATTGTTGTAACGATTCTGTTGTTCCTTCTAATGTTCACCGCGGGCTCCTTCCGGTATACCGGCTTCTTCTCGCTGCAGGTGCTCATGAACCTGCTTATAGACAATGCGTTTCTGCTTATTACAGCCGTTGGAATGTCGTTTGTCATTCTATCGGGCGGGATCGATCTGTCTGTCGGGTCAATTATCGCACTCTCCACCATGGTTTCTGCCAGCCTGGTGCAGCAGCATGGCTGGTCGCCCGCGGTTGTTATACCACTGGTGCTGCTGATGGGGGCTGCATTCGGATGCGGGATGGGCGCCATTATTCATTATTTCAAAATTCAGCCCTTCATCGTGACGCTGGCAGGGATGTTTATGGCCAGAGGGCTATGTTATGTGATTAGTATTGATACAATAACGATCGATAATCCGTTCTACACCTCTGTAGCACAGACCAAAATTGCGCTGCCGGGCGGAAGCTTCATCTCGATCAGTGCCATTATCGCCTTAATTATTGCAGCTATAGCGATCTTCATCGCCCACTATACCCGTTTCGGACGCAATGTATATGCGCTGGGAGGCAGTGAGCAATCCTCGCTGCTGATGGGACTTCCTGTAGCACGCACTAAAGTTTTAGTTTATACTTTAAGCGGATTATGTTCTTCACTGGCCGGCATTGTTTTTACTTTTTATATGCTGTCAGGATACGGGCTTCATGCTGTAGGCTTTGAGCTCGATACGATTGCTGCCGTAGTTATTGGAGGCACGCTGCTCACCGGCGGAGTAGGATATGTACTTGGAACCTTTTTCGGGGTACTCATTCAAGGTGTAATTCAAACGATAATCAGTTTTGAAGGTACTTTGAGTTCCTGGTGGACCAAAATTGTCATTGGCCTGCTGCTGTTCGTATTCATCCTTCTGCAGCGGGTATTAAGCGCGAACCGTTCTTCACTGAAACAATAACAGGGAATATATGCATTGGGAGACGGTGTCATCTGTTTCCCAATGTTTTGTTATGTTAAATGAAATCGCTACCACAAAGGAGGGTCATCCATGAAACTGGTAAAATGGTGTCTGATTTTGGGGTTGCTGCTCATGACGGGCTGCTCCAAGAGCAGCGGGGAGAGTTCCCTGCCTACAGCTCCGCCGCCCGTTTCCCCCTTAATTACTGGTTTCGAACCTCCTGGCGAGCCGAATCCCATGAAGCCTATTATCCTGGGATTCTCCCAGCTTGGCTCTGAAAGTACTTGGAGGGAGGCAAATACGGCCTCTATCAAGGAGGCGGCCATAGAAGCGGGAATAACTCTGCTTATGACTAATGCTGAACAGGATCAGAACAAGCAGTTTGAGGCGATCCGCTCTTTCATCCGCAGGGATGTGGATATGATTGCTATTGCGCCTGTAGTGCAGACGGGCTGGGAGGCTATTCTTGAGGAAACCAAGGAGGCGGGTATACCGGTCATTATCTTGGACCGGTCTGTGAACGTGGAGGACAGCTCGCTCTACATTACGTTTATCGGATCCGATTTTTATGAAGAAGGTGTGAAGGCAGCCAAATATATGATTGATCGAATGCGCCATCACTCCGGTATCATTCAAATCGCTGAGCTGCAGGGAACGGTGGGATCAACCCCTTCTATCGACCGTGGTTTAGGTTTCCGGAAGACCATTGAAGCAAATGATAAATTTCAAATCACTCAGACGAAACCGGCAGACTTCACTCAGAGCGGCGGACGGAAGATCATGAGGGAGTTTTTAAAGCAGCCTAAAGATAAGTGGCCCCAGGTGCTGTTCGCCCACAATGATGATATGGCAATAGGTGCAGTAGATGCGATCAAGGAGGCTGGTTTGAAGCCGGGCAGCGATATCATCATCATTTCTGTAGACGGCACCCGGCGCGCATTCGAGCAGATGGTTGACGGGAATATTAATGCGGTTGTGGAATGTAATCCGCTGCTTGGCCCTTTGCTGATGCAGGCTGTAAAAGAAATCATGGCCGGGAGAACCCTGCCCAAAAGAATGGTCACACCCGAAGATATTTTCACTCAGGAACTGGCTGCTAAAGAAGTAGAGTACCGTAAATATTAGGAGGAGCCGGATGCTGGAGCAGTACAGGGCTGCATGCTATATTAAACCCAAGAATGATAGTATATTTGTTGTATAGAAGAATTTATATAAGCTGAACTAAAGAACTACTTAAAGGCAAAGCAACGGAGGGGAAGTTTGGAACTGGAGGAGCGATAGCGTCCGCCTGAAAGTTTTCCGCAGGAAAGCTCGCTTCGGAAGCATAAGCTAGGATTGGATTTCTACCGCGAAAAGTGGTTGTAATCAAGAAATCCAATCCTAACGGCGGCCGGAAGTCCAAACATTCCCCGCAGTCTGCGCACAATGCTGATTGGGTAATTCTAAAGTTCAGCATATATAGTAATAGTGATCATATTTTTTACAAGGAGTTGCTAACAGTGGATCAGAAAGCAGCGGATATTGCAGCCAACGAAACACCCGAAGGAACACAGATTCTTTATGGGGATTTTGCGGAAGGAGGCTCCTATTATTCTTGTACTTACCGTCCTGATGTAGTTTACGCAACCTACGGTGATTTGGAAAGAAGACTGCAGATCATCATGCCATCCCGAAGCGGCTATAAGTTCCCTCTTGTCGTCTTTATCCAAGGTTCTGCATGGAGAAAACAGGATGTATACTCCGGTCTTCCTAATCTCTCTCACATTGCAGCAAAAGGGTACGTGGTAGCCAGCGTGGAAATACGGGACACCGATATTGCACGGTTTCCGGCTGCCGTTGAGGATGTGAAATGCGCGATCCGGTTTATGCGCAGGAATGCAGAGGAGTATGGTGTTGATCCGGTCCGTGTAGCGGTTTGGGGAGATTCCTCCGGGGGACACCTTTCCTTAATGACGGGGCTTACCATGGGCGAGTACGATAACGGTCTGTACAGCGAACAGTCGGACAAGGTTAGCGCAGTCATCGACTATTACGGAGTTTCGGACCTGCTGACCTTAGGAAAGTATAATAATATTCTTGACCACGATGCAGCCGACTCACCGGAAGGCTTGTTCATTGGCGGGGCAGTAAAGGAACATACGGAATTGGCGAAGAAGGCGAGCCCTGTTCATCAGGATTTGGCTAAAGCGCTTCCGCCATTTTTGATCGTGCATGGAGACAGTGACCATATTGTACATATTAATCAGAGTATAGAGATGTATAAAGCTTTGAAAGCGCATGGACAGAACGTTTTATTCTATAAGGTGGCAGGCGCGGATCACGGGCCAGGCTTCTGGAGTCCTCAGGTGCTTGAAATTACAGCTAAATTTTTATCTGCTCACTTAAACCGGCCACGCTGAGGAGGGATCACATGGGATTTGAGGAAGTGCTCACTGTACATGTACAAATAGAGAAGTCTTCTGAATTACGCAATACCGACGATGATTCCGTAGTCATGATATCTTTCACCGGCACCGTGACGGGAAAGTATTTCGAAGGAATAGTTCTTGATGGCGGGGTGGACACTCAGATCATTGGAAGATTCGGCGATCGGCATAGCCTGTCGGCCAGGTATATGCTGGAGGGAAAGGACTATACCGGGCAGCCCTGCAAAATTTATATCGAAAATAACGGGGATATCTATAAAGAGCTGAAGACCTGTCTGTTCCGCACGACACCCAAAATGATTACGGATAGTAAAGCATTGTCTTTCTTAAATAGCGGTATCTTTGTCGGGGAAGGACATTCAACAGAGGCAGGGGTGGATATAAAAATATACAGGATAACCTGATGATGGCTGTTGTGGATAAAAGCGATTGTAATTGGAGCAAGGGGCGGGACGGGAGCAGCAATCACGGAAGAATTGGCGAAACGAGGGATAAGTACTATTGCTTATGGGCGTTCACGTTCGAAATTGAAACGGTAACCTTCCGGATCTATGACACCTCTTCACCCTTGGACTTATCCAAACGCAAACAAGCAGGCTATCGGTTCTAGCCTGCTTGTTTGCGTGCGTTGTTCTAATGATTCAGTATGCTTTCTTCAAGGAGGTCGTGGTTGATTCCATGCACCTTCACGATATGATTCTCGCCCCACTTGCACAACGAGTCGAGAATATCTTTAAGAGATGAGCCATACTCCGTTAATGTGTACTCTACCATCGGCGGAACCTGATTGTATACCTTTCGTTCAATTACGCCATCACTCTCCAGCTCACGCAACTGCTGGGTGAGCATCTTTTGCGTGATACCAGGCATTAGTTTTTTTAACTGATTTGTTCTCCGGGTGCCCAGGATCAAATGGCAGAGAATGACTACTTTCCATTTACCGCCTATGACTTCCAACGCCGCCTCAACTGGAATATTGTACCTTTTTATCTGAAGCACCTCCTAAGCACTTTTTAGTTCCTATAGTACCATAAAGTGTCTATGGCACTAAATAGTGCGTACTTTTTAAATTCGAATAATCACTCTACAATGATCACATGATCTTAACCGGTCAACAAATACCTGCTTGGAGGTAAGCACTATGAATTTAGGATTAGAGGATAAACTGGTCCTTGTTACGGGATCTACAGGAGGAATTGGCAAGGGCACCGCTAAGAGCTTCCTGCAGGAAGGCGCCCGGGTCATCATCAATGGCAGAACGGAGAATGGGGTTCAAGCCGTTGTTGAGGAGTTGTCGGCATTCGGTACGGTGTACGGAATTGCAGCCGATGTATCCACAGCCGAGGAAAGCCGGGTTCTGGTGGATAAGGTCAACGAGTTGGGTTCGTTAGATGTTCTAGTTAACAACACCGGGGTCTTTGAAGTTAAACCCTTTGTAGACGTTACGGATGAGGAATGGCTGAGCTATTATCAAACCAATGTGCTCAGTTCCGTAAGGCTTTCCCGCGCATTCCTCCCTGGTATGATCAATAAAAACTGGGGGCGTATCATCAATCTTGCCAGTGAAGCAGGAATTAAGCCTTATCCGGAACTGATTCCTTATGGGGTTTCTAAAACTGCCCTTATTACATTATCCCGGGGATTGGCTGAACTGGCGAAGGGTACAGGCGTAACCGTCAACTCTGTGCTTCCTGGCCCAACCTGGACAGAGGGATTTGCCAAATTCATTACGGACTTGGCTACGGAGAAAGGTCAGGAGCTGGAACCCTTCATCCGTGAGTATTTCCAGGAAAGCACGCCTACCTCCTTAATTCAGCGTTTCGCAAGCATAGAGGAAGTAGCCGATACAATCGTATTTCTAAGCTCCGTGAACGCAGCGGCTATCAATGGTATTGCCCAGCGCGTCGAAGGCGGTATTATCCAGTCCATTATGTAAATCTAAGGAGGAGATCAGAATGACAAAAATATTGATGGTTGTAACGAATCACTCGGAGATTAAGCCAGGTAAAGCAACAGGAATATGGTTATCTGAATTTGCCGAAGCGTATGAAGCATTTCAGAAACAAGGTTATGAGGTAGTTGTAGCGAGTCCCCTTGGAGGAAAATCGCCGGTTGATCCAGGCAGCGTCGATGTTAATACTCCGGCAGAAATTTTGAATTCTCAAGAGCACCTTGTTAACACCGTTCCGCTGGAAGAAATATCAGAGAGCCAGTTTGATGCTATATTCCTCCCGGGTGGACATGGTACCATGTATGATCTGCCGGGCAACTCCAAGCTTCAGCAGCTTCTGCGGCAGTTTTATGAGAACAGCAAAATAGTAGCTGCGGTCTGCCACGGCCCTGCCGGGCTGGTTGGTGCAACATTATCAAACGGCAATCCGCTTGTGGCTGGAAAAAGAGTTAACGCCTTTACCAATCCCGAAGAATCGCAGACGGGCCTTGAATCAGATTTGCCGTTTCTGCTCGAAAGCAAAATTCGTGAGCTGGGAGCCATATATGTTGCTGCCCCGAATTGGGTGAGCCACGTTGAAATCGACGGCAATCTGATTACAGGACAGAATCCCCAATCAACCCTTGCCGTTGCTGATGCCGTTATCCGGAAAATCGGTTAATGAGGGTACAGATTCTAATGTAGGCATTGGGAAAAAATATGTGACCCGCAGGATGGACATTTTAAACCAATGGCCATCCTGCGGGTCATTTCTGTTTAAATATTTCTTTTCCGGAAGGTGTTTAGCCTTGAAGAAGGTACCGCCCTGCCAGTGAAATTATGATATAATGACCTCGTTGTTTGTGAAAAGCAGAACTATACTATGAACATAGGACGGGCCATATGAAGAGGTATTTGATTAAAGTAGATACAACACGATTGATCATTATGGTTTTGGGCAATGTTTTTCTGGGCATGGGAATCAGTATCTTTAAGCTGTCTGGCCTGGGGAACGATCCCTTCAGCGGCATGGTGA
This sequence comes from Paenibacillus pedocola, assembly GCF_031599675.1. Lineage (NCBI taxonomy): Bacteria > Bacillati > Bacillota > Bacilli > Caryophanales > Paenibacillaceae > Paenibacillus > Paenibacillus pedocola. Next base: position 1,687,870 of record NZ_CP134223.1, read on the forward strand.
TGGCACTTGCAGACTCCAGCGGTATCGTATATGCCAATTTTCTAATCTTACTGAATCTTGTATTGTTTGTAATACAATGTATCTGGGGACGAAAGCTAATTGGAGCCGGAACCTTCGTAAATGCAATTTTTCTGGGTTACATAGCTACTTTCTTTTATAATATCTGGATAGATCTGCTGGGCGAACCTCAGATGTTCTGGCAGCGGGTGGTCACCGTGGCGATTGGCGTGGTGGTCTGCAGCTTCGGGATATCCTTGTATCAGACATCACAGGTGGGAGTAGCTCCCTATGACAGCCTGTCCCTGATTATGAACAAAAGATTCCCGAAAATCTCATATTTTTGGCATCGAATGTTTACAGATGCTCTTTGTGCTTTGGTTTGCTTCCTGGCAGGAGGCATCATCGGGCTGGGAACACTGGCGACCGTATTCGGTCTGGGACCCATCATTCAATTCTTTGATGTGAATTTTACGAAGAAGCTACTGGCAAAGAGAGGCTCAACAGCCGGATAATGATTCAACTCCAACGATTTTCCTGCGGACTGAATTATATATAGTATCTTAATATATGTTATAATAAGCTTCTTACTGTATCTTAAGAAGAATAGAGGTCGCTAGAGGATGAAATGTAAAATTAATCGCAATGCAACTAAAGTTTTGAAGGATATGCTGAGCACTCAGGAAGCGGAAGGCAAAAAGATTCGTGTAGTCATTACGCAGAATCACGGGGATCACGGCCATTATGATGTGACTCTGGATACGCCAACCGAGCATGATGAAATTGTCGCTACCGACAAGGGGATCGAGGTATTGCTGGATACGCGTGAGCCACTTTTGGACGGCGTTTGGATTCAATATTTTTATGTGCCGCAAGAGGGCTTCTTTATCACGAATCCATCTACAGGTTTTCTTGAAAAATAAGCAGTTGATTAACACTTACTATAAAAGAGTTCAGCCTGAAATGGGCTGAACTCTTTTTTTGCGGGACGAGGAGGTTATCGCTTATTTTTGTACTTTTTTGCTGCTGTAGTAATTGTATAGACTTGGATATTTGTTTATTATATGATTTTATTGAATCGATGGACCTGTGGATATATGGCGATCTAGTCTGTCACAATTATAGGGGGAACTTATGGGAAAAAGGATTTTGAATACTTTATTAGGGTTACTGGTTCTAGTGAATTTGCTTTTTGGGGGTCAACTGACTTTTGCAGCCTCCGCACATCAGTCAACTGAAACAATGACCGATATACATAACAGCTGGGCAAGCAGTCAGATTTCTAAATGGTTGGATAAGGGTTTGATCTCAGGATATGCAGATCACACGTTCAAACCGAACGCTAGTATTTCACGGGCTGAGTTTGCTTCGATTGTCAATAAAGTTTTTGGTTTCACGAACCAGCCGCAGGTAGTTTTTAAAGATGTAAAATCAGACAAATGGTATTATTCCGAAATTGGAAAAGCGAAGTCAGCCGGGTATATCTCAGGGTTTGGGGATAATACATTCCGGCCCGAGGCGGCTATAAGCAGGCAGGAAGCGGCAAAAATGCTGTATATCCTCCTGCAGCTAAGTGCCTCAAATGATAATTCCGCAATACAGGTATTTACTGATTACAACGCAGTACCGGCATGGAGCAAAATTTATTTAAATGAAATTGTGGATAAAGGGTACATGAACGGTTACCCGGATCATACGTTAAGACCCCTCCAGACGATTACCCGGGCAGAAGCAGTGGCCATGCTGGATAAAGTAATCGGTACTCTTGTCATGGAGAAAGGAACCCTTGGTGGAACGGAAATAACAACGATATCGGGAAATGTAACCATTAACACTCCAGGTGTTACTTTGAAGAATACCAGAATTGAAGGAGATTTGCTGTTAACTGCGGGCATTGCTGCAGGTGAAGCGGAGCTCGATCAGGTGACTGTTACGGGCAGAACGATTGTAGCAGGAGGCGGGGAGAATAGTATTCACCTGCTGGACTCGAAGTTGAATGAAATGCTTATCAATAAGCAGCCGGGGAGAGTCCGCATAGTATCAGAGGGTAACACCAGTATTAACAAAACGATTGTAAAAACAGGAGTCAAGCTGGAGGAAACCAATAAAGAATCGGGTTTTGAATCTGTTGAACTTGATCTTACGAATGCAGATGAATATGTGGATTTAAGCGGTACCTTCACAAAAATAACGATTAAGAATAAAACAACAGTAAATGCTCTTGAGAAGTCTGAGATCGGTGCATTGGAGGTAGCCAAAGAGGCAGCGTCCAGTACGGTTAATGTAGCCGAAAATAGCTTGTTAAAACAATTAACTTTGAATGCCCCTGCTATCGTTAAGGGAAAAGGTACGATATCAAAGGCAATCATTAATGTGAGCGGTTCTACATTCGAACAAGACATTAAAGATTATGTTTTGGGTAAAGAGGTTTCAGTTGTTGTGAACGGAAAAGAAATCACCGCGGAGAAGGATCCAGCACAGCAACTAAGTGTACAGCTGCCAGCTGCAGGCGGAGGTGGAAGTGGTGGAGGTGGAGGCGGTACAAGCCCGGGCCCTGCTCCTCAGCCCGTGCCACAGCCTGGACAGGACAAACTACCTGAAGTTCAAGGGGTATTCATGGTAGAAGATCAACTGTACGTCCGGTTTGACCAACTTGGCAATTACAATGAAGTACAGTGGAATTTGATTAATCCGGACACGGAAACAGATTACGGGACAACCTATAAGAACGCTGAGGGCCGTGTTGGGATTTATACAGTACAGGGAGGCGCACTTCCTCCAGCGGAGTATATTGCCGCCATTTCCAATAATGCATACTATGCCTTTTTACCGAGTCTTTTACTCAGTAAAACGGTGATGAACGGCTCTTATTCTCCCACTGTTTATTACACAGGTGTGCTCGACATCTACTTCCAAATCAATCAGAACGGAAATATTGTACATGCAAATCAGTCTTCTGCTGATGTTAAAGCTCCTTTGGCGAATGGGGATATAATTTCGGTATTCTACGGGGATTATCTGGTGCTGAAAGCACAGTGGGATGGTACAGGCAAGAAGTGGGCTTATAAGGGGATTTCGAATATTACACCGGCTCTGGATCATGTCTCGGCAACTTCATCCTCCAAAACGGATATCAATATTAAGTGGGATGCGGTGCCTGGAGCGGAGTACTACACTATTTTCACAAGCAGCTCGCAGGATGGACCTTATAGTGCTATTAAAGATCCTTCGGGAGCAAATCTTCAGGTAAAGGGAACCTCTTATGCAGATAGCGGGCACGCTCCGCATACAACGGTTTACTATAAAGTGATGGCGGTTGTAAACGGAACCGGGTCGGCACTTAGCGAATCTGTTTCAGCCACCACGTTAGCTAATGAGCATATGCAATTAAATTTCAATGTTACGGACAGTGTTCAAGACCCAAGCGAGCCTATTATTTATGCAACAGACAAACAAAATAAGAAACTCGCCGTCATTAACTATGAGACCCGGCAGACGACCTATGTTTCGTTTGATTTGCCTCCGGAAAGGTTAACGTATGCGGACGGTAAATTATATGTGGCTCTCCTGAAAGCAGAGCATTCGTCTTATATTTTTGATGAACAGCAAAAAGGTGCCGTCGCGGTTGTAGATACAGCAACGCTCACCATTGACCATATTTACGATATTGATCTGGACCCTTATAGTATTACGGCTGACCGCCAAGGCAATGTGTATATTTCATCCGGTTCGGGCCAATGGACGGAAATCCGTTCTTATTCCAGCAATACGTTTGCACCCGTAGGATCATATTCAATCAGACAAGCAAGTCATATCCTTATGCACCCGACAATGAATAAGCTCTATTCTGTGGATACAGATTCGAGTCCAAGAGATATCGAGACTTTTGTCGTTACAGATGGGAAATTCACTAGCAACTACGATTCTCCTTATCATGGAGATTATCCTCTGGCTACAAATAATCATTTATCGCCGGATGGAAAGTATCTATTTAATGGCGCAGGTACAGTATTTTCAACCACCTATAATTCATTTGATGACATGAGCTTTGTGTATAAAATGGATGGGGTTTATGATGATTTGGTGTTCGATCTGGAGCATAACAGGCTGTTTACGGTTAAAGGTCAGCTAATTAACTCGTATGACTACAGTGATTTCAGCAAAATTGAAACCATACCATTAGAAGGAACCGGCCAGCGGATTTTTAATGGAACCAATCAATTGCTCGCATTGACCAGCTTAGAGGGAAAAACGATTCTTGAATTTATTGACAAACCTTCTTCGGAGGTTGTGCCGCCGGTTAATACCCCCGGGATTTATTTGGGAGGAACGGTTGTAGACGCTGTATATGACTCTGCTGACAACAAGGTTTACGCGATTGATCAGGCATTCAAAAAATTAATCGTTGTTGATTCGGAGAGCCAATCTATTATTCAAAAAATCGCACTGCCTTATAAACCAGCAGGGATAACTTTATCTGAAGATGGAACGAAATTGTATATCGTTAATAAGGATGCTAACTATCTGGTGACAGAGGTGAGCTTAAGTGATTATCAGATTACCCGGAATTTGACGTATTCGAATGGGGCGGATTCCCGGGACTTCTCAGACCGCCATATTTACAGCAAGTCGGGCCGTCTGTATGTTGTTTTAGGTGACTGGTCTCCGACGCTGCTGATTTTTGATGAGGCGACCTTCCAGCCAAGTGTGGGCAATGCGGAAATTAATGGTATAGGGGATATGGTGTTCACCGGTGATAACAGCCGCTTCTATTACTGGAGTCAATATGGATGGGATGCCGGCTTAGCCAATTCAACTATCTACGCGAATTCCATTCATGAAGATGGCAGCTTCACCAAAGTAGATCAATCCAATTTGGGCTACCCGGAAATGAACAGAGATCCGCTGGATGCGCCTGCTTTATTAGTGGAAAGTCTGGGAATGATTATCGTCAAGAACAAAGCCTTTAATAAAGATAACCTGCAAGAAATTAAAGGGACGTTCCCAGAAACGATTTATGCAGTGAATGTAGTGAATAATACGGCCTTAGGGAGAAACGGGATTTATGACCTTACGACCTTCCAGAAGATCGAATCAATTGATTTGACCGGTGCGAAGAGCATATTCTATGATGATAAGGGAACTCTTTATTATGTATTAGATAACTCTTTGATCATCAAATAATCCCCGAAATGAATTAAACAGTTTAGATCAAAGCACCTTCTAATATGGAGGTGCTTTTTTGTTTAGGTGAAGCTTTCATTATTAACGCAGTAAAGACCTCGAGTTCTCACCCTAGGTCTTTGCTGCTTTAATAATTTTCGGTCTTGTCATCTCCCTTAATGAGCTGCCGTGACCTTGATCTCATCCAACTTCGGCTTTGGCTGCTTCAGGGCCAGGAAGGCTACCAGAATGCCGAGCAGCGTGGTCGCAGCGGAGATCAGGAACGCTGTATGGATCGCGGAGTTGAGAGCAGCCGGCTGCAGGTGTTCGAGAGTTGACCCCGTTCCCAGGCTTGCCGAAATAATTGCCATAATCACCGCTAAACCGATAGCTCCGCCGATTTGCTGACCTGTCGAGATGAGTGCGGAAGCGATGCCTTGCTCGTTCGGCTCAATGCCAGCGCTGCCCGCGATGAACATCGTCGTAAAGACTAGCGCCTGACCAATGCCGATGATCACCGTACCCGGAATGATACTCCAAGCTGATCCGCTCGCAGACAATCCCGTCAGCATCAGGAACCCGGCGGCTCCAAGCCCCATGCCTGCGGCGATTGTACCAGCCACGCCGACCTTTGCGAGCATGGTATTGATGAGTTTGGCGCCGACGAAGGCACTCAGTGTAAGCGGCAGGAAGCTAAAGCCCGATTGGATAGCCGAATAGTGCAGCACATCTTGCGTATACAGCGTCAGGAAGTAATACAGCGAGCCGAATGAAGCCGAGAACAGAAACGCTGTCAGTGCAGCGCCCGTAAGATTACGGCCCCGGAACATACGGAAGGAAATCAGCGGCTCCTTTGTTCTTTTCTCAATGGCTATGAAAGCAGCCAGCAGGAGCACGCCGGTCAAAGCGAAAGGAAGTACCGATGCGCTGACCCAGCCTTCGACCGGTGCTTGAATCAGATAATAGACAACACTTAGCAGACCAGCAGTTACCGATAGTGTACCAGCCGCATCATAATGCTTGGCGCCTGCCGGTGCCTTGCTTTCAGTCAGTACGAATGGTGCGAGAATAACAGCTAGAAGTGAAATCGGCACATTCACCAGGAAGGTCGCCTCCCATCCGACGTAGCTCGTTAGAGCCCCTCCAAGCAGCAGGCCAAGCGACATGCCGACACCGCCCATGGATGCCCAGATGCCCATCGCACGGTTACGTTCCGGCCCCTCGTTGAAGTTCGACATAATAAGCGATAAGGTAGCCGGCGACAGCAGCGCCCCGCCTAGTCCTTGCAGTCCTCTAGCCGCGATTAACATAAGCTGCGACTCTGCTAATCCGCCCATGAGTGAGCCGAGTCCGAAGAGCGCCATCGCGATTATAAACATGCGTCTTCTCCCCATCAAATCAGATAAACGCCCGCCGATCAGCAGGAACCCCCCGAAAGCAAGGGAATACGCACTGACCACCCACTGGAGATGATTCGCTGAAAATCCGAGGTCACTTCCCAGAGACGGCATTGCCACGAAAATAATGGTATAATCCAGTGCCATGACCAGCTGCGAGACCGCCAATATTAATAGCGCTAATCCTTTGTGTTTTGTTGCGTTCATGTTCGATTCCCCTTCGTGCGCAGACAAAAGTGCCTGCAATAAAATTTTTTTTGACCATTCGGTCTGAAATGGGTAAAAAGGAATGAAGCCCCTTGCGACGCTTCATTCTTGGTCCAGCACAGATAACGTAACCTTGGTAATTTGCTCGATGACGAGCGGATCATCCGACAATTTGGCCGCTTGTGTAAGCCCGTAGCGTGCATGGTACAAATACCGGGCCAGCGCCTGCAAATCCCGGTTGGCGCTGAACTCGCCCTGCTGCACTCCCCGAACCAGAGCATCGTAAAGTGCCTGCTCCAGCCGTTTTTTATCCTCATTGAACAGCACGGCAATTTCGGGGTCATGCGGGACCTGGTCAATAGCGCTATAGAGAATGAAGCACTCCTTGCGGCGCTGCTCGTCTCTGAGCGTCTCACCGATAGCCTCGAATATATCCGAAATTGCTGTCTTCACAGACGCCGTCTCTGCCAAATAAGCGACTACCGCAGAGGACTTTTCATTCACATAATGATTAACTGCTTTTAGGAAAAGGTCCCGTTTCGTGCCATACGTATCGTACAGACTTTGGCGGGCAATGCCGAGACCCTCGAGCAAAAGCTGCATGGAGGTTCCTTCATAGCCATAATGCCCGAACACCTCCATCGCTTTATGCAGCACAAGATTGGTATCGAATTCTTTGTTTCTTGCCATTGAATAACCGCCTTTCTCATCTACCATGCTAGCGATATTAGAATGTTCAGTCAAGAAGAGGAAGTAAAAGGCAGTGAGAGAGAAGGACTGTCACTCTATAGCGAATTACTCCGAGAAGCGTACAACGTCATTAACACTACCGATGGACTCGATCGCCACCAGCGGATTCCAGAAGTCGCGGTAACGTGTGATTAGACCATTCTTGGTCTCTACGACACTGATGTATGTTTGGTTGTAAGGATTGCCTGTTTCCCGGTGCTTTCCGGCAGACTTGAACTCTGCAATAACGAGCTCCGGGTCCACCGTCAGATGGAAGACAAGATCAGTGAACTGGACCTCAAAATGTTTCGGGAAGTTCTGCATGTAGTCATAAAGCTCGGCCTTGCCTTGCTTTTGATCCGGGAACCCTGCCGGTCCGTATGGGAACTCGAGCAGGCCATTCTCATCCCACAGGTCAACCCATGCCTTAATGTCGCCGCCGGACAGATGCTTCAGATGATTGCGGAAGGCCTCTTGTGCTCTTTCACGTACTGCTTCTTGCGTTACGGTTTGGTTTGTCATCATTTTTTCCTCCAATTTGGATAATAGTTTATTTGACCAATTGGTCTGAAATAATCAAAAAAATAATCGGTCCTTTTGACCACTCAGCACCTCCTGTTCTTGATGAATTCATCATACCAATTCCGGATCGATCAGTCAATAATTAATTTCAAAATTTTATCACCTTTGCATTGAAGAAGGTAGATTAATGGAATCTTAGGGGTGACCACAGTTTGGAGCGAACCTGTAATATGAGCAATACTTGCTGTATTCACTGCATATTCAATCCGCCCGGAATAAGGTTTACTGAAGAGGTGAGGAGCATACCGAAGGAGGAATAGATCACATGACACAAGCTATGCAGCGTCAGGAAGCAGTAACCATTCATAAAAACGAGGTATTTGCCGCAGTCGCCGGGCAGCTGAAACCCCGGCTTATTTACCGGCAGTGCAGCCCAAGGCAGATTGTGCATGTGATTAAGAATGAACATATAATCCATGGCTGGCAGGCAGAAGCGTTGAGGAACGCAGAAGACCTTGCAGCTCTTTCGTTCGGCAAAGGTGAAGAGGTTATTGTAGATTTCGGAGAACATCTGGTCGGAAATCTGGCCATCCGGATCGTTCCCGTGGGGAGCCCGCCGGATGCACCGCTTCATTTGCAAATCACTCTGGGCGAAATGCCCGTTGAGATGGCAGAACCGTTCTCCGAATATAACGGATGGCTCAGCAGCTCCTGGCTGCAGGAGGAGCGTGTTCATCTCGATGTGCTGCCAAGCGCGCTGAACCTGGAGCGGCGATACAGCTTCAGGTATCTCAAGCTGAAGGTGCTCGATACCTCGCCAAAGTACAAGGTATCCTTTGCAGAGATCAGCTGCACGGCGGTAACCTCGGCTGACCGCTCTGCTCTGTCTGCGTTCACACATGCGGACCCGGAGCTGCAGGCGATAGATGAAGTCAGCGTAAAGACGCTGGAGGAGTGCATGCAGGAGGTATTCGAAGACGGCCCCAAGCGGGACCGCAGATTATGGCTCGGAGATCTGCGGCTGCAGGCGCTCGCCAATTATGAGACGTTCTCAGGCAATGAGCTGGTGAAACGCTGCCTGTATCTGTTCGCGGCTTATCCGGATGAGCGGGGCAGAATCACAGCCAATTTGTTCATGAAGCCGCAGGTGATAGCGGACGATACGTATCTCTATGATTATTCGCTCTTTTTTGTCGCTACGCTGCATGATTATTTCCTCGCTACGGAGGACCGGAGCACACTTGAAGAGCTGTGGCCGTCCGCTTACCGGCAGATTGAGCTGGGGCTTGAGCGGCTTGACGAGCGCGGGATCGTAACCGATGACGAGAGCTGGTGGTCCTTCATTGACTGGCATCCCCAATTGAACAAGCAGGCTCCTTCCCAAGCGATCTTAATTTATAATTTGAAGCGTGCACTGAATTTGGCCAGCCTGCTCGGAGATGAAAGAAAGGATAAGCTGGAGCAGGTGACCGGAACGCTTACGCAAGCTGCAATGGAACATTTATGGGATCCTGAGTCCGGCTATTTCATCAGCGGCAGCGATAGACAGGTATCGTATGCGTCCCAAATCTGGATGGTGCTGGCTGGAGTACCGGTACCGGAGCACGGGAGGGAGCTTATGCTGAAACTGCTGGATGACAATTCTGCTATTCCGATGTCTACACCATATATGGTACATCACTTTATCGAGGCGCTGATCCAGGTCGGCGAGAGGGAATCAGCCATCCGGGAGATGAAGAAGTATTGGGGGCAAATGATTAAAGACGGAGCGGATACGTTCTGGGAGCTGTATGATCCCAATGATAAGAGCTTTTCCCCTTATGGCAGCCCTCTGATCAACAGTTATTGTCATGCCTGGAGCTGTACACCAACTTATCTAATCCGTAAATATAAGTTATAGGAGCAGCAAGAACAACCTGAGCAGCCGCAGCCGGCGCTGTCTCAGGTTGTTTTATTTTTTTTGCGGTAGAGCAGGGGGGTTAGCCCGTAGCGCTCGGCGAATTTTTTGTAAAAGAAACTCAGGCTCTCATAGCCGCATTCGCCGGCAATCTCTCCGATGGGGCGGTCGCTGCTGGAGAGCAGGAGAGCGGCATAAGCCATACGGTGTTCCTGTACCAGCTCACCAAAGGTCTTGCCGGTGCTTTTCTTCAGCAGATTCCCCAGATAGTTTGGATTGAAATTAAAGTGTGCAGCCAGATCCTTCAGGGAGCAATCCTGGAAATGGCACTCCAGATATTGCAGGATTTCCAGCAGATCGGCCCTGTTCGTAAAAGGAAGCCCGTTTAGGGCAGGGTCCTGCTTCAGCACCCGCATAAGCTCTGTGAACACGATGACCATATAGCCGCCTATCATATCCGCAGAGAACTCCCGGGGATCGTAATACTCACACATTAGGCTGGCGAGGGTATGGTGAAGATTCAGACAATTCTCCGACCGGAAGACCAGATACCGGTTATGGGCAGCGGAGGGAGACTGGGCGTTGACCAGAAAATCGGTTAATTTGCCGTCAACCCCCAGGCGGGTCAGAAAGGCTGCGTTAAGCGTTTCCTTGCGCATGAGAATATTGATTAGAATGTCATCCTCATCCAGGCTGGAAATCGAATGGGGGACATCTGTATCAAGCAGGCATATCTGGCCTTGAGTCAGCTCAACGCCGGACCCGCCTATAGTCTGCTGGCAACGCCCGGAATACATATAATTGAGCTCGATAAATGCATGGGTGTGCTCCGGCATGGCTGCATATCTGTGGTGCTTGCTGATATGATAATCGCCTTGGCTGAAAAAGAGGTGTTCCGGCAGACGCGGTACCCGTTCCCCCTCAGGCAGGGCCAACTCTTTGCCGCCGAATTCCTCAATGTTGCGGCGGGTGAGCCGCTGCTTGGCTTCTATGTCATTATGGCGGCGAAGAAACTGTTCAAGCTCCGCATGATCCATCCGCTCCGCCTCCCTTTCCGCTGTCACATTGCTTGCGATACTCCTCGGGTGTGTAACCGGTCATTTTTTTGAACAGCCGGAAAAAGTATTTGGCGTTGTCGATCCCGAGAGCTTTGGCGATCTTATAAATCTTATCGTCACTGGTGCGCAGCAGCAGCTTAGCGCGCTCAATGCGCTCTTTGTTGACGTAATCAATCAGATTCTCACCGGTTTTATCTTTGAACAGAAAACTGAGGTAGCTCGGGCTGATATAGAACAGGCTCGACAGATGCTCTAATGTTACTGGTGAGCTTATGTTTTTGCGGATATAGACCTTCACATTGTCGATGACATTGGGAGAAGAATAGACCGATTGCTCCTTCAGCAATTCTGCGATGGAGGTGAGTACTGTCAGGAAGTAATGCCTGATTTCTTCCGCATCAAATGAAATGCCCAGTACCGCTTCCAGACTTGAAGACGGATGCTGCCCGCCCTGGGTAGGGAAATAAGCAGATACGAGAGCTTTGACCTCAGCGATGAGATACCGGCAGTTCTCTTTGAGCTGGTGAATTGTCGCCGCAGGCTGCCCGCGGTAATACTCAAAATAATCGAGAACCAGTTCCGTTACTTTCTCCGTGTTGCCCGACTCAATGAAGAAGAGCAGGTCGCCGCTTCCCTCCCACATCACAGGTCCAGCCTGGTAACTCCCCGGATGGTAATGGAAAAATTGGCCCTGGTCGGCGATAGCGCGGCAGTTCAAGGCAGACATGGACTCTTCCCGGGCCTGCTGCAGCTCCGTTACATTGCTTTTCACACCGCTGATTCCGATGCAGGCCTGCGGCCCCGTTCCGGCAATTAACTTCCGGGCTTCGGTAGCAGCCAGTTCCAGTACCTCGCTGTCCTTAAGCGAAGCGTCGCACAGCTGGAGGGAAAAAGCCAGCTTCCTGCTCTGAGGGTGGGGAAGAAACAGATGTGTTCTCTCTAAGGCAGGTTCCTGGGCAGCTAACTCTTCAGGATTATAAAGGGTCAGCAACACCATTCTGCTGGAAGACATCAGATTTCGCATGGGAGCAGACCGGAATACAGGGGGGTTCTGAGCAGGATAGAACCCGGCAACATATTGCAGCAGGGCATGCATATCTCCAAGAAGACTTAACTGTTCAGCTTCCCTGGTAATATTCTGAGTCTCCGCCTTGGCAGACTGCTCACTTTCGATGGCGGTTACCGCTTTGGAGATCGCGCCTAAAATTTCTTCCTTACTGAACGGTTTCAGCAGATAGTGGACTACCCGGGCGGAGATGGCCTCCTGCATATATTCAAAATCCGAGTAACCGCTGATGACGATGATCTTTTTATCGGGATATTGACTTTGCAGCTGCCTAAGCAGTGATTTCCCGTCCATCACCGGCATCCGCATATCCGTGAAGATCAGGTGCGGATCCGCCGTGCGGACAAGTTCCAGGGCATCCTCGCCGTTGTCCGCTTCCCCGCAGAAGCTGAGCTCCTCAGTCACACCGCGGATCTTTTTCAGCAGACCCTGGCGGATCAATGGCTCATCGTCAACAATGATGAATTTGTACATGGCTCAGCCTCTTTTCAAGTGTTTTTGGAGGGGAGGGTCAAGGTGATAGTCGTGCCTGTATCAGGTTCGCTGGCAATGGCCAGGCCAAAATCAGAGCCGTAGTACAGGGCGACGCGGGAGTGCACATTTTTAATGCCGATGCTCTGCCTGCTCCGGTGGCCCAGCCCCAGGAACTCCGGCGGCTGTTCCAGCAGCCCTTGAATTTCCCTCAGCCGCTCAGCGGAAATGCCGATCCCGTCATCGTGGATTTCAAAGATAATCCGTCCGGTATCAGGCTCCAGGAAACCCTTCAGCAGGAGTAAGCCGCTTCCTTTTTTGTTCTCCAGTCCGTGGTAGACGGCATTTTCCACTAAAGGCTGAAGAATCAGCTTGAGAATTTTTGCTTCCAGCACAGCTGTCTCTATCTCTTTGACATAACGGATTTTGCTGCCATAACGGATCTGCTGGATGGACATATAATTATCCACATGCTGCAGCTCGTCCCGGGCGGGCACCAGCTCGCTGTCGGTTTTAATGCTGTAACGGAACATATCCCCGAGGGATTTGGTCATCACCGCAATGCTGTCTACCTCCTCGATTTCGGCAATACTGTTGATGGATTCAAGTGTATTGTACAGAAAATGCGAGTTAATCTGGGCTTCGAGCGCTTTCATCTGTGAGTCCATAGTCAGGATTTTATTCTGGTAGATTTCCCTGACGAAGGTGTCGATGTCCTTCATCATTTTGTTGTATTCCATATACAAGAAGCCGATTTCGTCCACCCGCTGGGGCTCGATATCCGTCGTAATGAACTTTTGTGATTTATTTTTGCGCATGATTTTGGCAAGGTGGGTGATCGGTTTAGTAATCCAGTTGGAGAGCAGGACAGAGAGCAGAATGAAAATGACGGCACAGGTAAGGGAAATATAAACGATCAGCTTCCGGGATATCCCGTATTTCTCATACAGTTCACTCAGCGATATATTGGCGATGACCGACCAATGATAGACCGGCAGCCGCTGGATTACTGTCAATATGTCCCCGCTGTAAAATTCCAGCTCATTACTCTGCATGGCCATCGTTCTGCGGGTTAAGGTTTCAGGCAACCGGGTGTCGATGTTTTTACCGGTGCTGTCATAGATAATGTTGCCTTCGTCATTCGCCAGGACAAAATAGCTCATATTGGGAACGGCATCCTGATTGAGACCCTTAAAGATATCCAGGCTGCAGTCAAGCATGAATACGCCAAGGAACTCTTGTGTCTTCATATCGTAGAGTGCACGGGAAAAGAGTATAGAAGGTTCAGAGTTGATAATATAAGGCTTGACGCCGGGTTCGCCGATGTAGAGCTGGCCTTTGCTGGCAATGGTCTTCTGATACCAGTCGTCCTGGAACGGAACGTAGTCAACCTGAAGCTCAGCCGTACTGCCGTAGCTGATGTTTTTGCCGTCAGGCGAGAAAAGATAAATCCCGTTAATATAATCATAACTGAGCAGCAAATTCTCGAAAATCAGCTTCAGCTTGTTCTGTATAATAAAAATGTCGTAGGAATCGCTGGTGACGGCCAGCTTCTTCAATTCATCGCTTACTGTACTGTATGCGGTTGCACTGGAGGACTGCTGCTGAATAGTTAGCGAGATGCGTTCAATATTTCCGAAAATATCTTCAATGCCCTGAACGGTATTATGAACGGTGTTGGAGGCGACAAGTGAGGTTTGCTGGTTGACCAAATCGGTATAGCTCTGATAGGAATTATAAGTGACGATCACAATCGGAATCACAGAGACCAGGACCAGCGCCAGAAAAAGTTTTGTTTTGATACTGACAAATTTCATGCTCGTTTCCTCCGATTTAGCTGGTCGTAAAATAGTGCACCCTAAATGCAAAAGTAATTATACCGCTTTCACGATTAAGATATCAATACAGCCACCAAGCAGAATGGCTGCCGGAAATTAGAAGTATAGAACAATAGGGAGGTTATTTAATGAAAACGCGAACCAAAAAACGTACAGGAGCCATGCTGCTGGCGTTGATGTTTACTCTTCTAGCCGGCTGTGGATCAGGAAATAATGGTAATACGGTGGCTAACAGCGGCAACGCTACAAATGCCCCGGAAGCATCAGCCGCCGCGGACACAGCAGCCAGCACCAAAAATGTGACGCTCACGATGATGGTATCCGGCACCAAAGCCCCGGACGGGCAGGACTTTGCACTCGATATCATGCCTAAGCTCGTCAAGGAGAAATTCCCTAACGTTACCCTGGAAACCTCAAAGCTTCCGGATGAACAGTACTTCACTTCTATCCGTACCAAGCTTGCTTCAGGCCAAGGGCCGGATATCTTCTGGGTCTTCCCGAGAAATGCATCGCTTGGTGTGCTGGATATGGCCAAGGCAGGGTATGCCGCCGATCTGTCCGACCTGACCTTCTGGGATAAGATCAGCCAAGGTGCAAAGGATGATATGTCGTATGAGGGTAAGCCCTATGGGATCGCAGGCGGTCTGGATTACCTGGGTGTCTATTATAACCAGGAGTTGTTCAAGCAGGCAGGGATTACGGAGATGCCGCAGGATTGGAATTCGTTCCTGGAAGCCTGCCAGAAGCTGAAGGATGCGGGCATTACACCGATTTCACTGGCGGACAAGGACCCGTGGTTCCTGCAGTTCGGAATGTATCAAATCGCGGCGAATGTGGTCTACCCGGATGAAATGGATTTTGACAGCAAACTTCAAGCAGGAGAGAAATCGCTGACCGATCCGAAATGGGTCGATACCATCTCCAAAATGAAAGAATTGTACGACAAAGGGTATGTAGTTAAGAATTCACTGGGACTTGGAAGCGCCCAGGCCGCTCAGCTATTTGTTGACGGCAAAGCAGGGATGATATTTGACGGAACGTGGGATTATGCTACTTTAACGGCTAAGGGTGCAGCTGACTTTACCCGCGGATTCTTTTCCCTGCCGGCGAATGAAGCAGGCCAGCCGACCTATGTATCCGCTGCAACCGCTGCAGGATTCGCACTCAACGCCAAGTCGGAGAATCTGGATATTGCCAAGGAAGTAATGGATTATCTGTTCGACGGCCAGTCCGATCTGTTCAAGGCGTGGACCGAATCCAATAATTCGATCAGTGTATATAGTGGCGTGCCGCTGAACCATGATCTCTTCAAAGAGGTTAACGACTCCTATCTGAATAACGGCAAGTCCGTGTACTTCCCGAACCAGATGTGGCCAACCGGTGTAGCTGAAGAAATGGAAGCTAAGTTTGCTGAAATTATCGGTGGCCGCAAGACAACTCCGGAGAAGGTTACAGAGGCAATGGATGCGAAGTTCAAGGAATTGTGGAAGAACTAATTTGGTTTAAATGAGAATTGTTTCGCCAGCTCTGGAGAGCAAGAGCCAGGGCGGCGGAACAGTTTTGGACAGGAGGGTAAGACAGAGATGAAATCAACTGTAATGAAAAAAACGATGTATTTTTTCGCAGTACCGGCGCTGCTCTTTTATTTGACTTTCTGGATTTTTCCGATTACGAAGCTGTTTCAGTACAGCGTGACCGATTATAACGGGTATGCCCAAACCTTCAATTATATCGGCTTCGACAATTATAAGGATCTGTTTAGCGGAGGGACACTGGGCAACTCCATTAGCAATACGCTCATTTATACTGTAGTCAGTGTCGTGGCAGGCAACCTGATCGGACTCGGTCTGGCGCTGCTGCTGAACATGAAGATCCGGGGTAAAGGCTTCTACCGCTCCATTTCTTACATTCCAACCCTATTCAGTGCTATCGTAGTCGGCTTCATCTGGAGCTATGTCTATATGCCGGACAGCGGGATGATTGCTACATTCCTGGATAAACTCGGGATTCCGAACGATAACCTAAACTTCCTGGGCAGCTATTCTACAGCGCTGTATTCTATCATTTTCGTGGAGATCTGGAAAAACGTCGGCACCACGATGATTATCTTCCTGGCCGGGCTGCAGACGGTTCCGAATGATCTGCTGGAGGCTGGACGGATTGACGGCTGCGGCGGCTGGAAGCTGTTGCGGTATGTGAAGCTTCCGCTGCTCGCCACATCGATTACCATTAACACAACGCTAAGCCTGATCAACGGGCTGAAAGCCTTCGATTTCCCGTTTATTATGACCAATGGAGGTCCGGGAACTTCGACTAACACCCTGATTTATTCAATTTATAAAATGGCGTTTACGGAGCAGATGTTTGGCAAGGCTTCAGCGCTTGGTATCATTTCCTTCGTATTAATTATCGCAGTTACTGCTGTTTCGGTACTGCTGATGAATCGAAAAGAGGTGTCTGCATGAGTAGCGGAACTACAGCCGGAAAAATGCTGCAGCCTGAGCCCGCCTTGAACGCGCGGAAATCTGTCAAAGCCGGAGCACTGCTCAAAAAGACACTGGTTCAGCTGCTTGTCATCGTGATTATGATCCTCAATCTGATTCCGCTGGTGATCGTGCTGTCCACCTCACTGCGGTCTCCGGACAATAACTCGAACCCGCTGAATTTATTCAATGAAATTTCCTTCACCAGCTACCGGACGGCTTTTGAGCGGATGCATTTTGGTTCCGCCCTGCTCAACAGCGTGGTGTTGACCACCATTTCCGTGGTGCTCGTGGTCATCTTCGCTGCTATGGCATCTTATCCGATGGCCCGGATCCGCAGCAGATGGAGCCAGTTTCTATACCTCTTTTTCCTGGCCGGCCTGGTTGTACCGGGACAGATGGTACTGATTCCAATCGTCCAAATGATCAACGGTCTGGGCATTCCCAGCACGCAGTATACGCCGATTCTGATGTTCGTAACCTGCAGTCTGCCATTCTCAACCTTCCTGTACACGGGCTTTATCCGCAGCGGTGTCCCGGAAGAGGTAGAGGAAGCTGCACATATTGACGGTGCCGGTCTCCTGCGCCGATTCTGGACGGTTGTATTCCCGTTGCTGATTCCGGTTACAGTATCGGTTATCATCACACAGGGCATCTGGATCTGGAATGATTATTTTTTCAATATGACCTTTATCTCCAAGTCTTCACAGTCTCCGCTGCCACTCGCTATGCTCGGATTTATGGGGGACCAGCAGAATCCTACCCAATGGAATGTGCTGTTTGCAGCCTGTATGCTGTGCGCCCTGCCGCTCTTGATTGCCTTCTCCTTCCTGCAAAAGTATTTCGTGGGGGGCCTTACAGTAGGATCTGTTAAGGGATAATGAGGGATCGCGGAATCTGACAGAATTCTAAATTAGAAGTTGCGTATCTATGCGCAGCTTCTTTTTTTGGGCAGTGTTTTATACTTCCGGCTCAGACCGGTACGGGAATATGTTGTTGCCTTTAGCTTGCCAATAAGCCGGCTTTGGGAGTACATTGCTATTAATGCGTAACATCAACATAAGCTGATAAGGAAGGTAGGTTTAAAGATGCCGGAAACAACCAGGGTGTATACAGCAACAGAGAACCATGTCAAAATCATCGGGCGGACCCACTATTATAATGAGGTGCTGTGGCTGGCGCTTTCGGGCGGCGGTGTGGAATTCTCATTCTATGGAAAGAAAGCGGAGATTACCTTAAAAGGTGATGCTATTGCCTTAACCGGTAATAATCTGGCCCGTATTGGCATTAGTGTAAACGGAAAACAAGTCATTGACGATCAAATGGATCAGCCTTTGAAATCATATACGGTATTTGAAAGCGATACGGAGCAGGATATCACGGTAACGGTTATTAAATTATCAGAGGCGGCGATGTCAACGGTTGGGATTCAAGAGATCGCTGTTGATGCTGCGGATGGCATTAAGCCCACCCCGCCCAAATTACATTCGATTGAATTCATTGGCGATTCAATTACCTGCGGCTATGGTGTTGATGATGAGCATGAGCTGCATTCTTTCTCCACAGCTACAGAAGATGTCACGAAAGCCTATGCATACCTGGCCGCTCAGCAGCTTCAAGCCGACTACAGCATGGTTTCATACAGCGGATATGGCATTATTACAGGCTACACGGAAAATGATCAAAAGCTTACTACACATCTTCTTCCGGACTACTATGAAAAAGTGGGCAAGTCTGAGGGGGAATTGGACGATACACTGCTGCCCCAGGAAGTACCTTGGGATTTCAACAAGCTTGTGCCGGACCTGATCGTCATTAACCTCGGAACAAACGATGATTCCTACACCAAAGAGGATTCCGGTAAGCAGGCAGAATATGCTCAGGAGTATGTTGAATTTCTTAAAATGGTCAGACGCAACAATCCCCATGCTCCCATTCTGTGTACGCTGGGAATTATGGGGGGGCGGCTGTATCCTTATGTTGAACAAGCAGTTAGCGTGTACAGCCGGGAAACAGGGGATAGCAATATAACAGCAATGAAGTTTGACGAGCAGCTGACGGCTGACGGCTATGCCGCCGATTTCCACCCGTCCCAGGCCACACACCGGAAAGCGGCCAAGCAACTGACTGCTCAAATAAGAGAGTTTTTGAACTGGTGATTTAGCGTTCCATTAAAGCGACTCGTCTGCGGATGAGTTGCTTTTTGTTTTCTTTTCTTTCCAGGTCCTTTGATTGAAGTCCTTCATGGTAAGGAATGTTGAAATTAGAGGATGTTGTTAATATATATGTTAACTAAATAAATAAGCATTGAAATAGATCCTAATCGATCAGAGGATAAATTAACGGCTTTTTAAAAGAATATAGCATTGACTCGATCTGTGTCCTCTGACTATAATGTTAATAATATCGCGATTATATTAATGTATATATTAATTAAAGGTAAAGCCTAATGAGAGGAACAGACCAATGGCGACTAGAGCGAAGCTGAATGTGTATGCGTATAAGACAGGGGCACAGCTTGGGGATTTGTTCGGTATTTTCTTTGAAGATTTAAATCATGCGGCGGACGGAGGACTGTATGCGGAGCTGATCCAGAACCGCTCCTTTGAATTTGACCCGATTGACCATCAGGATTACCATTCTTTGACCGCCTGGGAGAAGGTTGAGCGCGGGGGCGGCCGTGCCAGTTTAAGCGTCGAGAGCATAACTTCGTTTCATCCTGCTAATCCGCATTATGCGGTGATCGAAATTCTGGAGCCGGGTGACGGGGTCGGGCTGTCTAATGCAGGCTTCAACACAGGCATCCCGGTCAAGGAAGGCGAGAAGTACCTCTTCTCAGTGTGTATGCGGCGCAGTGACAGCTTCACCACACCTGTGCGTGTGATTTTGGAGGGGGTTAATGGAGCAGTATGCGCTTCGGCGGAAATCATTGCGGATTCAGCCGATTGGCAGAAGCATGAAACCGTTCTCACGGCGGGCTTTACGGATACCGCCTGCAGGCTGGTGATCCTGGCCGGCGGGCAAGGAAGGCTGGATATCGATAGGGTGTCTTTGTTTCCGGAGAAGACCTATCGTGGACGCCGCAATGGGCTGCGTGAAGATATTGCCGTCCTGCTTGCAGATATGAAGCCCAAATTTATGCGTTTTCCCGGGGGCTGTCTCGTTCATGACGGTTCCCTGAACCCGGATGACAGGAATTCAATGTACCGCTGGAAGAATACGATCGGGGAGGTCGCTTCGCGCCCGGCGCGACGTAATAACTGGGGGTATAATCAGACACTGGGCCTTGGCTACTACGAATACTTCCAGTTCTGTGAAGACATTGGTGCCAAAGCTATTCCTGTATTGCCTGGAGGCTACGATCCTCATCACGGACGCATCGTACCTATTGACGAGCTGGGTCCCTGGATTCAGGATGCGCTCGATCTGATCGAATTCGCCAGAGGTGACGCTTCAACGAAATGGGGCAGGGTCCGCAGCTCACTCGGCCATTCCGAGCCCTTCGGGCTGGAATATATTGCGATCGGCAACGAGGAGGTCGGAGAGCCGTTCTTCGAGCGGTACCCTTATTTCCATAAGGCGATTAAAGAACTTTACCCGGATATCCAGGTGATTAACAGCAGCGGACCGTTCGCTGCAGGCGGTGAATATGAGCGGGGCTGGGCCTCGGCAAGGGAGCACGGCTCGGATCTTGTGGACGAACACTTTTACCAGTCGCCGGAATGGTTCCTAGCTAACATGGACCGGTACGATCATTTCAAGGCGGACGGGCCTAAGGTTTTTCTTGGTGAGTACGCTTCCTGGGGTAATACCTATTACAATGCCCTGGTGGAGGCCGCCTTCATGACCCGGCTGGAGCAGAACGCCCATGCGGTCGGCTTGGCCTGCTACGCTCCAATGCTCTGCAATACCGGCTATGTCAACTGGAAGCCGGATATGATCTGGTTTGATAACCACCAGGTCTTCGGTACACCGAATTACTATGTCCAGAAGCTGTTCATGAACCATCAGGGAGACCGGCTTCTGCACATTGATGCTGAGAATCTGCCAGAGATGCCTGAGGCTGCTCAGGAACCTGTGAAGGGACGGATTATGCTGGCTGCCGAGAAGTCGGCTGTCTCCTACCGGAACATTACACTGACGAATAACCTTACAGGTGAGCAACAAGTGATGGAAGAGTCTGTTGAACTGAACGACGATATCGAGGGGCCTGTCAGCAAGGAGGAGGGACTCCGCTCGTTCCTGCTGGGAGAAACGGAATTACGGGACTACACGCTCAAATGGACAGCCAGAAAAACAGGCGGAGTACGCGGATTCCTGATTTATTTTGGCATGCAGGATGAAGGCAACCGGCTGAACTGGGAAATCGGCGGCTGGCAGAATCAGGACAGTACGCTAAGTGCTGTGATTGACGGCCGGGGCTCATGTCTGACCCAGAGCCTGTTCACTGTGGAGAACGACACCGATTATGAGCTGGAGCTGCACATTTCGGGCCGTCTGATCACCGCGTCGATTAACGGCATTATTATCAACCAGGCAGAGGACCGCCTTCCTGAGATTCAGCCGCTGTACTATACGGCAAGTCTGGAGGATTCATCCGGAGATGTTATCGTCAAAGCGGTAAATGTACTGGATACTCCGCTTCCCGCCCGGATCGAGCTGAAGGAGCTGAGATCCGCCTCGTACAAGGCCGAAGTACATGAACTGTCCGGGATCGAGCTGAATGCGGAGAACAGTTTCGCTGATCCGCTGAAGGTCAGTCCTTCCAGCCGGACTATAACCTTCGAAGGGAACAGCTTCGATTATGACTTCTCTGGGCACTCTGTTACCGTGTTCAGAATACAGCATTCATAATACCAGTAAGGAGGGTTTAATTTGTTCCAACCGAAACCAACCTACTCCGGTTATCTTTTAGTTCATTTTATCGGTGAGCAGCCAGATGGTGAACAGGTCTATTTCTCTTACAGTGAGGACGGCCTGCACTGGAAGGATCTGAACGGTGGTCTGCCGGTTCTGCGCTCTGAGCTGGGGGAAAAGGGTGTAAGAGATCCTTTTATCATCCGTTCGCCTAAGGAAGATAAGTTCTATCTGATCGCGACGGATCTGCGCATTGCCAGCGGCAAGGGCTGGGATGCGGCGGTGAACGCCGGAAGCCGCGATATTATCGTCTGGGAATCCGGGGATCTGGTGAACTGGTCTGAACCCTGGCCTGTCACCGTTGGTGTGGAAGGCGCCGGATGTGTCTGGGCTCCTGAGGCAGTCTACGACGAGGCTGCAGAAGAGTTCCTGGTCTTCTGGGCTTCTGCTACCCGGGAGCCGCAGGAGAACGAACGGAAACATAAAATTTACTGTGCGCGTACTAAGGATTTCCGGAAGTTTACCGCAGCAGAGAAGTATATTGAGCGCGACAATCATATCATTGATACGACGATTATCGCAGATGGCGGCAGGTATTACCGTTTTTCCAAGGATGAAACGACCAAGAATATCCGGGTGGAACAAGGCTCTTCACTGGATAAAGACGCCTTCAGCTTTGTTAGCGCACCTGTTCTGGAAGCCATCATGGGTGTCGAGGGTCCGGAAATTTTCAAGCTGAGCGGCCGTGAAGAATGGTGTCTGATTGTGGACCGCTATGCGGAAGGAAAAGGTTATCTTCCCTTGCTGACTTCCGACCTTAAGAGCGGCAATTTCCGGGTGCTTGCAGACGGGGAGTTTGACTTAGGGAAAAACAAAAAACGTCACGGCGGGGTTCTCCCGATTACCGCCGGGGAGTGCAGCCGGCTTCTGGCGGTTTACGGGGACGGGCATCAGGTGCTGCCGGGACAGTTCGCTGATCCGGATCTGGCAAAGTTCGGCGGTCGTTAAATACTTCTATATTTAATATATCGTAGCGGCCGCTTCCTCTTATTTACCGGGGAAGCAGTTTTTGGTATGACCATTGGAAAAAATGGTTTTAATAATCCTTCTTGACATTTTGCCTATTTTATATCACAGAAATGCTTTGTGCAAAATGCTACCATAGATGAGAAGTACACTGGTCGCGGGAGCGGTTATATGAGCGGTTTCTCTGTTCACCACATGATGCATTACTCGCTGTATTCTTTTGCCGAGCACAGTCCGGATCCGATTTATATTCTGGGTATGGACAAAAAAGTGATGTACGCCAATTCGGTGTTTGTTGAGCTATACGGCTGGACCACGGAAGAGCTGAACGAAAATGATTTTCCGCATGTCCCGCCGGAGCTAAGGGAAGAACTTAATCAGATGTTTGTTTTTATCGATCAGGGGCAGCGTCTGTTTGCTCTCGATACCTTCCGAATGAAACGAAATGGAGAGCTGATCAGCGTCAAAATAACCATTTCTCCTGTTAAAGATCCGGAAGGATGTATTACGGCTTACATATGTGTTCTGAGAGATGTAACTGAGATTAAGTTCTCAGAGCTGAAATACTATAAATTATTTAATGAAGCAAACGATCCCATTTTCATTTACGAGCAGGATAAGGAAGGTAAGCCATCGAAATTTCTGGACGTGAACGAAGCAGCATGCGTGATGCTGGGTTATACGCGTCAGGAATTGCTGGACAAAACTCCTTACTCATTAGCAGCGGGATCGCTGGTGCAAGAGATCGGCAATATATTCGAGAATATTCTTAGAGGAGATGGGATATTCGTCGAATGGATTCAGGTTGCGAAGGACGGGAAGCAAATTCCGGTGGAGATCAGCGCGAAGCCATTAAAGCTAAATGGCCGAATGCTGGTGATTTCCATTGCCCGCGACATGACTGAACGAAAGAAAACCGAAGAGTACCTCCGGTACAACGAAAATATTTCCATGATCGGTGAGCTGTCTGCAGGCATCGCCCATGAAATCCGCAATCCGCTGACCAGCATCAGGGGGTTCGTCCAGCTGCTGTTTGCCCAGTCTAAGATGGGCAGGGAGTTCCATGAGATCATTTTGTCGGAGGTGGATCGAATTAATTCGATTATCGGCGAGCTGCTGCTGCTGGGTAAGGAAATCCCGTCGGATCAGGCAGACTGTAATTTGGTCCAGCTGGTAAGACAAGTAGTCGTATTGTTGAATGCCCAGGCACATATGACTGACAATGAAATTGTCATGCGTACGGAACTCGTCAATCTGCCGCTTAGGTGTGCGAATAACAAGCTGAAGCAGGTTTTCATCAATATTCTTAAAAATGCGATTGAAGCAAGCCCGCGGGGAGCAGAAATCACCGTAGAGTTGTACCGTGAGGAGGATACTGGAGTTATTCGAATCGCCGATACGGGGCCCGGCATACCTAACGAGGTCCTAAACCGGATTGGCTTACCTTTCTTTACGACCAAATCGGAGGGCAATGGGCTTGGGGTTATGATCAGCAGGAGAATTATCCACAATCACAAGGGTACCCTTCTATTCAAGGCTAACAATCCGACGGGAACGATTGTAGAGATTACGTTGCCTGTGCTTTAAGAATTCATATACATATGTAGTGAGTATTTAATTGGATTGGGATAAGCAGCGATATCAATAATCAGGCGGTACGAAGCAGGAGAATCCTTTGCTTCGTACCGCCTGTATTTTTTTCACTGGATAGCTTATAGATACTCACACTTAAAGTTTGTGAACTCAGCCGTAGAGTCTTCTCCATAGGCATATAAGCCGATGAGTACGCCTGTAAATCCGCCTGCGACTTCAGAGGAAAGGTATCTGGTTTGTGCTGTACCTAAGAGGGTCTCCTTGCCGCTTTTGCGAATAAGGAAGCTATAGCGCTCATGAGTTGCCCGGATGATCAGAGTAGCATGGTTATCGCCACCGAGACCATATTCCGCTTCAACAGATTTAATATCACCAATATTCAGCCGCTCGATAGCTTCATACCCTGTTGCAGTTTTACGTAGAGCCAAATCGTAATGATGATTCTCATCCATATAGAGCGTGATGCCGGCTTCACCGCGGGTAAGGCTGACTTCGCATGAAATTTCGGCGTTGAAGTCTCTTTGGCGAAGGCCGATAAATGTCGGTGTTTCCGGAATATCCAGCGACACTGCGGTTCCCTTTAATGTCATCTTATCCGGTTCCAGCAGATAATTGCCGGTCACAGGATGACGAAGATAACACCAGTCCAGCTTCCAATCGGTGTTCCCGAAAGTGAAGGTCGTTTTTTCCTGTTGAATGACCTGGCTGGAGATCCGGTCGGTCTCAAAGCTCGTAAGTGTAGTGCCGTTATGTCCCGCTGTGAACCAGCCGTCCTCGCCAAATGTAACCGGCGTAAGGAACACTTCGCGTCCAAGATGATGGTAGGTAAGCCATTGGCCGCTCTGCCGGAAGCCCAGATGAAGCATCCACCAATTCCCATCGTTGTCTTGAATCAGATCGCCATGGCCAACCCCCTGAAGCTCATAGCCACCCAGATTGCGGTTGGTCAGAACGGGATTGTCCGGATAGGCTTCGAACGGGCCGGAGACTGATTCTCCTCGCGCATAAATGACCATATGGCCGTATTCCGTTCCGCCTTCAGCCGCCATCAGGTAATACCGGCCATCAATTTTATACATATGAGGGCTTTCCAGATAACGTCCGCCGGCCCCTTGCCAAATGGAACGGCTGGGTGACAGCTTGGCGCCTGTTTCAATGTCAATCTCACACTGAACAATACCGCCGATGCCGTTATCATCTGTCCCGTTGCTCATAAAAAAGGCCTTTCCGTCTTCAAAATACAAATCAGGATCGATTCCCCCCTGATCCACAGAGATCGCTTCAGACCATTCACCGTAAATATCGTCGGTCCATACATAGAAATTTTGATGATCAGTCTCGTTGGTTGTGGTCATGTAGAATCTTCCGTTGTTGTACCGGATCGTTGGGGCGAATACACCGCCCGAACTGCTCACATTGCCGAGCTGAATCTGACTCTCCCTGGTTAGACAATGACCGATTTGCTTCCAGTTAATCAGGTCTTTGCTCTCGAAAACCGGAACGCCGGGAAAGTACTGAAAAGAACTGCAAACCAGATAATAGCTATCTCCTACTTTGCATACACTGGGGTCAGGATAAAATCCTTTGATGACCGGGTTGTTGTACTTCATCTATCCACCTCTTTCATAAATTCACACCTATATAAATCTAAGGGATCAGCAGCTAAAGAAATTAAACACCATTGTCTAAATTCTTGCAATGGATTAGACTTGAAGCTTCAGGTTAATTCTAATCAATTCATATATATGTGATTTCAAGAAAATGAAGCCGGGAGCTAATGATGATCATCAAAGCGAACAGTGAACTGAAGTTTATGCCGTTATACGAAGCGTTGGCAAGTGAAGTCAGGTGGGAGATTATGAGTCTTATTGCTGATAATGAGATGAATGTAAAGGATATTGCCGGTCGCCTAAAACTCAGCCCCTCGATCGTCACCATGCACATCCGGAAACTCGAACAGGCCGGGCTCGTGGGAAGTCACAGGGTAAGGCTAAACGGGGGAACCCACAAAATGTGCTTTCTAAAAAAGAAAGCCGTCGAGATTGAGCTGCCGTCTGCCGGCCAATCTGCCAAGCTCAGGGAACAAAGTATTTCAGTCGGCCATTACACCGCCTTTGATGTCCACCCTACTTGCGGGCTCGGTACAAGCGAGAAAGAAATTGGAGTTTGGGACGACCCGCGCTATTTTCTTGATCCTGAGCGGGTTCACGCCGCGATTCTGTGGTTTGGATGGGGCTATGTAGAATACAAAATGCCTAATTATCTGCTTGCCGACCAGACGGCTGAGGCCATCGAAATTTCGGTGGAGATAGCCTCGGAGGCTCCCGGGTTAAGAGACTTTTGGCCTTCGGATATTGAGTTTATCTTCAACGGGATCTCTCTGGGCACCTGGACAAGTCCGGCTGATTTCGGAAGAGCTGCGCGGGGGAAGTTGACCCCCGAATGGTGGCATCGAAATGTGAATCAATACGGATTATTAAAGACGATTCGTATTGACGCATCAGGCACATTTATGGATGAAGAGCGGATGTCGGACGTAACCCTCGCGGATATCAGGCTGGGGGAGCCGTTCTGGACGCTGCGCTTCGCGGTGGATGAGCATGCAGTGAACGCAGGGGGATTAACACTGTATGGTTCCGGATTCGGCAATCACGATCAGGACATTGTAATCCGTGTGTATCTGAGGGGCGAGCTTTAGTTCGGCAATCACCCCTTTGGAATGCTCCGGTAGGTGCTGGGGGATGCCCCTGTCATTTTCTTAAACAATCTGGAGAAATAATAAGGATCGCTTATCCCAATGCTTGCGGCGACCTCCTTAATAGATAAGCCTGTTAAACTTAGCAGTTGGGTTGCTTTTTGGATTTTCAGACGCAGAAAATATTCGATTGGCGGGATTCCCGTTTCTTCATTAAATAACAAAATTAAATGCTGTTTGGACAAGCCGGTATGCTTGGCCAATTCAGGGAGCCTGATGGATTCCGCCAACCGGTCAGTCATGTACCGGATGGAGGTCTCCAGATAGTGCTCTCTTTTTTTGTCTCTGGCTGTACCTACGGCGCTAATCCCGATACTGCTGATCAGCTGGCGGATCGACTGGGACACATGTGTATGGATAGGGAGTGAATAGGTTTTGTCCGACAGCAGGATATAACACTTATTGAAGACATCCTTGAACTCCGACTGTGCGAAGGCCGGGAGATGAACAGGACCATTATCCATCCCGTACATGCGGATGAATTCCGCTGCGTGGCTGCCTTGAAGATGAAACCAGTAAATACTCCAGGGTGCATGGGTAGACGCCCCGTATCTGTGAGGTGTTTCCGCGGGTATGACGGCTAGGTGATTAGGGGTCAGGGCTATGGTCTGGTTGCCGCCTGCTTCGATCCAGCCTTCCCCCTCGGAGCAAAAGATAAAGATATGTGAGCTGCTTCCCTCAGGACGTTCCCGGTAATGATGCTGAGCATGGGGGAAATAGCCTATATCGCTTACGTATAAATCACGCGTCAGCTCGGAGCGGGATAATTCCGTCTGCATATATTCAGGAAGAACGAATAATTTCTCTGCCTCAAAGCCCTCTCGCTTTCGAGTTATTTCCATGTGCTAGCCCCCTTCTTAAATAAGAATATAGTCCATTATATTAAGCGTTTTGTCAATTGGCGGATGCCTTCCGCCAAGGTAAAGTATAGATAATAAGTTTAGGGAGTGATGATGGTGAGTCAAGCAGTACGCATATGGGAAGAAGTAATCTCTATTCCTACTTATGGGACCGGGAAGCCTGACCCGAACCCGATGTTCCTGGAGAAGCGTGTGTATCAGGGAAGCTCCGGTAAAGTCTATCCGCATCCGGTCATCGATAAAATTGAAGATGAGAAGAAACTCCAGCCGTATCAGATGGTTATCCTGGAGAATGAATATATCCGCATCGAGATCATGCCTGAACTTGGCGGACGGATTTACCGGGCGCTGGACAAAACCAATAACTACGATTTCGTATATTACAACCGGGTTATTAAACCAGCGTTGGTTGGCCTTGCAGGTCCATGGATTTCTGGCGGTATTGAGTTCAACTGGCCGCAGCATCACCGTCCGAATACGTATGGTCCTTTAGAGTACAAGCTGACTGAAAATGAAGGTGGAAGCGCTACCGTTTGGGTCAGTGAAATCGACCGTATGTATGGAACCAAAGTAACAGCCGGCTTCACTCTGTACCCGGGCAAGGCTTATTTGGAAGTTTCGGCTCAGCTCTATAACCGGACAGCTGAACCGCAGACCTTCCTGTGGTGGGCAAACCCTGCAGTTGCCGTTAACGATCATACGCAATCCGTCTTTCCGCCGGATGTAACGGCTGTCTTCGACCATGGTAAACGTGACGTCTCACGGTTTCCAATTGCAACAGGTACTTATTACAAAATGGACTATTCGGCAGGCGTTGATATTTCACGTTACAAAAATATCCCTGTCCCTACCTCGTATATGGCTTATAAGTCGGATTATAACTTTATCGGCGGATATGATCATGGGGTTCAGGCAGGCCTGCTGCATGTAGCGAACCATCATGTTTCGCCCGGGAAGAAGCAATGGACTTGGGGGAATGGTGAATTCGGCCAGGCATGGGACAGGAATCTGACGGATGAAGACGGGCCTTACATTGAGCTCATGACCGGTGTCTACACCGACAATCAGCCGGATTTCACATGGCTGCAGCCCTATGAAGAGAAATCGTTCACACAATATTTCATGCCCTATAAAAATATCGGTGTCGTCAAAAATGCATCTATCGATGCTGCCGTTAATCTGGAAGTTGACGAGAAAACACGTGAAGCCACTGTATTGGCGTATGCAACTTCCAGGTTTACCGGCACTGTCATTGAACTCCGGGGTAGCCGCCGGATCTATTTACAGGAAATCACTGATCTATCGCCGGCACAGACCTTCAAGTCGGTCATTACGCTTGATGGTCAGGATCAGCCGCATGACTTGATGCTGACTGTCCGGGCTGCAAACGGTACTGTGCTTATTGCTTATCAGCCTGCGAAACCTTCTATAGAGCAAGTACCGGATGCTGCCAAGCCGCTGCCTGCTCCTGAAGAGCTGAGAACCAATGAGCAGCTCTATCTGGCCGGACTGCATCTGGAGCAATACCGCCATGCAACGTTCGAACCAGAATATTACTATCTGGAGGGTTTAAGACGCGATCCAAGCGACATCCGCCTTAATGTGGCTTATGGTACACTCTTGCTGCGCCGCGGGCTGTATGCGGAGGCAGAAGGACACTTCCGGATTGCGGTAAAGTCACTTACCTGGCGGAATCCGAATCCATATGACAGTGAAGCTCTATATCAATTAGGGGTGGTGCTTAAAGGTCAAGGCCGCTTGGAAGAAGCGTTTGCAGCTCTCTACAAATCGACTTGGTCGGCGGCCTGGCAGGATGCCGGCTTCTTCACGCTGGCGCAAATTGCTTGTGAAAAGGGGGAATTCGGAGAAGCGCTGGAGCTGGTTGACCGTTCGCTCATCCGCAATTCCCGCAACTACAAAGCTCGTCATCTGAAAGCTGTGCTTCTCCGCAAGCTGGGACAGCTGGAGGAAGCACTGCACTTCTCGGAGGAGACACTTACTCTGGATATCGCTGATTTTGGTTCAGCTAACGAACGCTACCTGATCCTTGCATTGCAAGGAGAGCAGACGAAAGCCGGCGAAGTGAAGGCTGATCTGCTGCGGCTTATGCGCGGAGATGCTCATAATTATTTGAATCTGGCTGCTGATTATGACCATTGCGGATTCGTGGAGGAAGCCATTGAAGTGATTGAACGGATCGTAGCCGGTCAGGAGTCCAAGGTATATCCGATGCTTCATTATACGCTTGGGTACCTGCATGAGAAAGCCGGGAACTTAGAGCTTGCCCGAATTCATAGAAAAGCCGGGAACGCGTCAGCTCCGGATTACTGTTTCCCGAATAGTTTATTCGATCTGCAAGTGCTGACAAGTGCCATTTCCGCGGATGCTGAGGATGATAAAGCCCATTACTATCTGGGGAATTGGCTGTACGATAAAAGAAGACATGAAGCTGCAATTACCCATTGGGAAGCATCGCGTTCTATCGGGGATGATTTCGCGACGGTCCACCGGAATCTGGCACTCGCTTATTTTAACAAAAAAGGGGACACAGCAGCGGCACTTACCTCTATGGAGAAGGCTTTTGCCTGCAAGCCGGATGATGCACGCGTATTGTATGAGCTGGATCAATTGTATAAAAAGCTTGGCTACACGGCGGAGAACCGCTCTACCCACCTGGAGCAACATCTGGATTTAGTGAATACACGCGACGATCTCTATGTGGAATACACTACGCTTTTGAATACGCAGGGTTTGTATGAGAAGGCAGTTCATGCGCTGCAAGGGCGGAAGTTCCATCCGTGGGAAGGCGGCGAAGGTAAAGTCACAGGACAGCATGTATTTGCCCATGTGGAACTAGCCAAACAGGCTTTGGCTGATGAACGCTATGAAGAGGCCGTACAATACCTGCATCAGTCACTGATGTATCCGGATCATCTGGGGGAAGGCAAATTGTCAGGCGCGCAAGAGAATAATGTTTATTATTATCTTGGACTGGCCCATAAAGGTCTAAAAGAGACTGAACGGGCTCAGGAATGCTTCAACATTGCTTCACAGGGATTGGAGAAGCCTGCCAGTGCAATGTATTACAATGACCAGCCGCCGGATATGATTTTCTATCAGGGAATGGCTTGGCTTGAGCTGGGTAACGGACAGGAGGCCAAACGCCGTTTCAATAAGCTGATCGATTACGCGGAGAAGCATCTTTTCGACGAAGTGAAATTTGATTATTTCGCTGTTTCCCTGCCGGACTTCCTGGTGTTCGAGGATGATTTGAACGTAAGGAATGAAGTTCACTGCCGGTATATGAGGGGTCTTGGACTACTGGGACTTGGCCGTAACGAAGAGGCGGGAGCCGAACTTGAATTCGTTCTGGGAATGGAACCTAATCATCAAGGGGCCATGGTGCATAGACGATTAAGCAGTAAAACGGTGATTTAGGCTGAACCCGAAAATGAAGGAGGACTTTATACCTTGTCTAATAGAGGGCGTCACGTTGTAAGTATGGACGAAGGCTGGTTGTTTCAGCCGGATGCTGCAAATTTGGGAGAAGAAGAGGAGTGGCAGGCAGCAGGCTTGCCCTCCCCAATGAAGGTTACTGTTCCGCATACATGGAATGTGCAGGAAGGTCTGGAGGAATACCGGGGTGCCGGGTGGTATGAGTACACACTTTATATTCCTGAGAATTGGTGCGGCAGCCGGATCCGAATACATTTCGATGCTGTATATCGTGATACGGTGATCTGGATTAACGGTCATCAAGCCGGTTCGCACTTCAATTCGGGTTATACTGCATTTGAAATAGACCTGACAGCAAATATCCGGTACGGCGCAGAGAACCGGATTACGGTGAAGGCGGATAATTCGCCTAGTGATGTGGCACTTCCGAAAGGAACCAGCTTTGACTGGGCGGATGACGGAGGCATCATCCGGCCCGTAAAACTCATAGTAACCGGGCAAACGGCCATTAAACACATTAAAGTCAGCCCGGAGGTTCAGTTCGGACAAGTTGACAATAGGGCTGCTGGAAAGCTGTCCGCAGACGTAATTCTGTGTGAACCATCTGCTGCTGCGACAGTGGAAATCGCCATATTTAAGGATGACCAAAGGATATGGCATGACGTGCGGTCCTTACCTCCGGAAACGTTGACCTGGCAGCTTACAGATGTTCATTTATATCCGGCAGACTTATGGTATTTTGATCATCCGCATTTGTATCAGCTTCAGCTCACCCTCCGGGAAGGAGAGCGGATTGAAGACCATGTGGCTGTGACCTTTGGGTTTCGGGAGATTCTCGTTAAAGGACATGAGCTCTGGTTAAATCGTGAGCCTGTCCGCCTGATGGGAGTAGAATGGATGCCGGGTTCCAGCCCGGTTAGCGGAATGGCTGAGAAGCAGGATGAGCTTACTGCTATGCTTGTGAGGCTGAAGGAAGCCAACTGTGTTATTACACGTTTCCACTGGCAGCAGGGCAGCGAATTACTTAACTGGTGCGACCGTAACGGAATCCTGGTGCAGGAAGAAATCCCGCATTGGCAGCAGCCTGATGAACCGGATCAGCGTACTTTCGCGTTAGCGCTATCACAGGCGAAGGAGATGATTACGGATCATTCCCATCACCCGTGTATTTTCGCCTGGGGGATGGGCAATGAGCTGAACGGGCAATCGGAGACTACCCGGCAGTACATGAAGCTGCTGAAGCAGGAGATTCAGGAGCTGGATTCCCAGCGGCTGATTAACTATGTAAGCAACACGATCCACTTTAAGCCCGGCAACGATGCTACCGGTGCTGGGGACCTGTTAATGTGGAATGACTATATCGGAACCTGGCATGGCGATTTGGATGAGCATGAAGTGATCAGGCAGATTATTGCCGATCATCCCGATAAGCCGGTTGTTGTGGCTGAATACGGGCTCTGCGAGCCGGCTTTTGATGGCGGAGACGCCAGAAGAACGGAGATCCTTTTGCAAAAAACAGAAATCTACCGCCAGCATCCCCAGTTTGCGGCATTAATCTTCTTCAGCTTAAATGATTACCGCACGCAGATGGGAGAAGACGGCGAAGGGAAATGGAAGCAGCGGATTCATGGGTCTTTGGATATCTATAACGGAGTGAAGCCTTCTTATGCTGCCTTGCGTGAGATTTCTTCACCGCTCTTGCTGGCAGAGGAGCCGGTTTGGTGTGAAGATGCGCTCAAGGTGATATTGAAATGCCGGAACGATATTCCCAGCTATGCCGCGAAGGGCTATTACCTAACAGTGTCTTCGGCAGGTGGAGAATTAGCCAGACAGGTGATTCCTGATATGCAACCGGGAGAATGCCTGACAATGAACATCACTGCAACAGCAAATTCTGTGCAGAAGCAGGTACTTACCATCTATCGTCCGAATGGGTTTAGTGTACTTGCACAGGAAATGGACTAAGGAGAGGGTAGCTTATATGAAAAACTATCGCATCGCTGTAAGCGGGGATACCAAAAATATCTTTTCAGGCCATATTAAGCTGGGTGGCGTGAATCCTGCGGGTGAGGAGATTCGTTTTACGAACTACTATATGGAAAAGAACGGAGAGCCTTTTTTCGGGATCTGCGGAGAATTCCATTTCTCCCGTTATGATGAACGCTGCTGGGAAGATGAGATTATTAAAATGAAAATGGGCGGCGTCAACATTGTCACTACCTATATTTTCTGGAACCTGCATGAGGAAGTGGAAGGTGAGTTTGAATGGGAAGGCAATAAAAACCTGCGTAAATTCATTCAGCTGTGCCATCAGCATGATCTGTATGCCATGATCCGTATTGGTCCATTCTGTCATGGGGAAATCCGTAACGGCGGCATGCCGGAGTGGATGTTCGGCCGTCCTTTTGAAGTCCGCTCGAATGATGAGGGCTATCTGGCGTATGTGCGGAGGCTGTATGCAGAGATCGGCTTACAAGTGCAAGGGTTATTGTACAAAGATGGGGGGCCGGTCATCGGCACCCAAATTGAAAATGAGCATAACCATTCTTCGGCACAGTGGGGCCTGACAACGGGCATCAACAATATGTGGCTGAATGGCGGAAGTGACGGCAATGACCATATGCTGCTGCTGAAGGAACTGGCGATCCAGGCAGGAATAGACACGCCTATCTATACATGTACAGGGTGGGGCGGTGCTACGACGCCAGTACCGGAGATGCTCCCGTTATGGGGCGGCTATGCGTATTGGCCTTGGATTTACTATGAAGAGGGCCGTTTCGATGGAATGCAAGAGCATCCGGCGACACCTGAGTATATATTCCGGGATAAACATAACAACGCTATTCCTACAAGCTACAATTTTGAGCCGTTCTACAGTCCCGAGGATTATCCTTATGCCTGCTGTGAAATGGGCGGCGGGATGGTTCAGTTCTATAAATACCGGTTTGAGTTTCCGTATAACAGCGTTCCTGCCATGTCCGTCATGAAGACGGCGGAGGGCTGCAATATGCTCGGATACTATATGTATCATGGGGGAACCAACCCGAAAGGCAAGGTTAACCTGTTCACGAACGATCTGGCGACGCCCAAGGTATCTTACGACTTCAATGCTATGATCGGGGAATTCGGGCAGGTACGGGAATCGTATAAGCGCACGAAGCTGCAGCATTATCTCTTCACAGAGTTCCAGAAGCAATTCGCCTTGACCAAGACGATTTTACCGGGCGATACCTCTGACAATGATCCTTACGAGGTGGATAACTTGCGGTATGCCGTCCGATCCCACGCGGGCTCAGGGTTCCTGTTTCTGAACAATTTTCAGGATCATGTGGAAAATCATGATTTGCGGGACATGAACGTTAGCATCGAGCTTCCCGGTGAGACGATCACCATTCCGGCTGAAGGTGAGCTAACACTTGGCCGCGAGAGCTTTGCGATTTTGCCGTATAACTTCGATCTGGCCGGTATCACGCTGAAATATGCAACAACGCAGCTCATCACGAAGCTGGTTGTAGAGGATGAAGTGTACTATTTCTTCTTTGTACCTGAAGGCATGAAGGGAACGTATGCATTAAATACAGACGATGTGGCAAGCGTTCAAGCCGATAAAGGCTGTATCAAACAGCTCGATAATATGACGATTATTGAAGCAGGGGATCAGGGGGCGAGTGTAGTGCGTCTTGTTTCCGCAGAGGGCCAAAAAATTGTGATCTATACCATGACCGGCGAACAGAGCCTCGGGTTCTGGAAGGCGGACATCCGCGGCAAGCAGCGTGTATTGTTCACGGACGCCAACCTGCTGATAGCTGGGGATGAGATCAAGCTTGAATCCACGGATCAAGAGGAAGTCATTCTGCGGGTGTTCCCTGATTTTGCCGGCTCTCTGGGTGCAGTAACGGGCGGGCAGCTGACGGAGACCTCAG
Source organism: Paenibacillus pedocola (assembly GCF_031599675.1). NCBI lineage: Bacteria > Bacillati > Bacillota > Bacilli > Caryophanales > Paenibacillaceae > Paenibacillus > Paenibacillus pedocola. The sequence continues at coordinate 1,723,168 of NZ_CP134223.1, forward strand.
AAGATGGTTTATTCACAACCTATAAGCTGCTTGCACCTAAGAAAGAGATTACCTTTACGTGTACCAAGGTCAAGGACGAACGGGCTGTTCTGGAATTTGCCCCCGGTTCATTAGACGGGCTCAAGGAAGCCTTGCTGCAGATTGATTATTCCGGGGACATCGGCTATGCCTTCATTGACGGAGACCTCATTCATGATAACTTCTGCAACAGCACGACATGGGAGATTGGCTTGAAGCGCTTTGAGGCGCGGCTGCTTGAGAAGGGAATGTATCTCTATGTGTCGCCGATCCGCAAGGGCACTGTTGTTAACAGTAATACGACGATGGCAGGGTGGAATGAGACCGCTCAAGAGCTGATTGCAGAGATTACTTCTGTTCATGCGGTTCCGGTTTACGAGATGGTTATAGGGGGCAGCCCGAATGAATGAATTAATGAAGAGTTTGCCCCGGAAATTAACGATTACGATGTGGGATTTCTCCTGGTACACAATGACTTTACCGGGGGAGCCCTATAACGATCTGGCCGCACGCTTCCAGGAGGCGGTAGACCGGGGGTATAACACCATTCGCATTTGTGCGATGCCCTACATGTTGTTCACGGAGGATGGAAAGCGGCCAGGCCGGCTGAAATTCGGCAATCTCGGGGAGGTCGGTCAACGCACGCGCTGGTACAATTGCCGCGGTGGAGCGGAGCTGGATGGTCATGCCCATTTGGTCGAGCTGTTCAGACAGGCGAAGGCACATGGCTGCTATATCATGCTGTCTTCTTGGGAATACCAGCAAAGTCCAAGCTTCCTGGCCCATCCGGAACTAAGAGACGAGCTTGCCGCCATTCCTCCCAAGGAACGCTTCATGGCGATTGCAAGGTCCATGGATCAGCTGATCCGGTTTATTAAGGCTGAAGGATACGCAAGTACGATTGTATATGCCGAGCTGCATAATGAGGTGGAATTCGGACAGCTTACCGCTGTAGGCGTTGAACAGGGGATCACAGCAACGGATACGCCAAAGCTTGTTGAAGCGATGCAGCCGTATATTGAGGAAGCGATCGATTATCTCCGGGAGCAGCATCCTGATATTCTGATGACAGCCAGCTATACCCTTAACGAAGCGTATCCGAAGTCATATGTCGCCCGTAATCTGCAGATAGCCCACTATCATCTCTATATCAAAGGCGTATTAACTGAGCTCATGGATGCTGCAGGGCTGAATGATGAGCAGATACCATTCCCTAACCCTTTTGTTCAGTCTTTATTGAGAGCGGATGCGCCTCCATTTGAAGAGTGGATGCTGCCGGAAGGCCAGGAGTGGCGGATGGAAGGAAATCCGGTCGGGATGAAGCTCATTTATTTGCATGATTGGGCGGATCCGGATCAATGGGACCTCTATTTATATGACCGTTACAGCGCCCACAAACTGGCTATGCTGCAGAAGGCCGATTTCCGTTTTGAGGAGGTTCATGACTGGGTTCGTCATTCGGGAATTCCGATCGTCATTGGTGAGGGCTATGTTGGCTACACACCGCTGCATGCCGGATTCGAGGAGGGGCCGGTCGGTAAATTTATTGCGGAATATGCGCTGCGGAAAGGAATGTCGTTAGGGTTTTGGGGCATGACCTTGTGCTCAAACTGCGCACCGCATCATCCGTTTTGGAATGACGTCGCCTGGCAGATCAAATGGAACCGGTTTATTTTGGATTCCGAGTAATCATCGATTGGCCTTGCAAAACCAGCGGTAAGCTTGGACGTAATGAAGTCCGAGCTTACCGTTACCCAGAACACCAATTATGCCGAAATGCCCGGCAATATAACATTTACGATGAAACCCTAAAGGCTTTATGCATGTATGAGGAAGCCACTCGAATTAGGCTCATGCGCTCTGGGTTGGTTTTTTGCGTATGGTGGTAAGTTCAAAAGCCTCTTTAGGAATTCCCATTTCGTGAGCCCTCTTCTTTTTAATCACCATGGCCTGTTGTAAGCTTGTGGCTTGAAATTCGATTATGGTGCCAGTCGGCTCCTCAAATGCATAGTAACTTTTTTTATTGGACATTACTTGTGCCTCCTCATCTTATTCTCGAATGATTTTGCCAAAGGGCATAAGTATATTATCTCGGCTGTTTCCCGATTCCCCGAAGCTCCGTTCAAACGAAGTGCGGCAGATAGGGCAAATCACCTTAATAGTGTGCGTCTCATCTTAAAGAACTATGCGCGAAAGCCGGCCTCATACATCAACAAACGGAATCCTGTAACATCCTTCCAGTTGAGGCTGTGTCAGTAGCGCTGAGAACAGCTTCTATACATTTATGATGCATATTCCTTTTTTGTTTTCCCTTCCCTTGCCAAAATACCGCTGAAAATAAAAGATAACAACGAACCGGCAAAGCAAATAGCCGCAAAAATGCTTACTGCATAAAAACCATTAAAAGCCGCGTAAATTAGACCTGCAATCCAAGAACCGAGCGTTGTCGCAGCGTACATGATCGAATTGGCTAAACTGGAGATCGTGCCGCGGATGGCTGGATTTAATGAATTCAGCATGCCCAATATTAATGGAAAAGCGACCCCCATGTTCATGAATACGAAAAAGTAAACACTTTCGAAAACCGAAACCGATGGCAAGTGAGGCAGAACAATGAAACATACGATTGAGACAAGAAAGCCCACAACCAGCGTATTAAAACGGTTTAAAGCTTTGATCACCTGGGCACCGCATAAGCTGCCAGCTATATTCCCGAGACCAAGAAAAAACATCATATACCCCGCTTGATCAATGGAAAGATGAAAGCGATCTGCCCCCCATTTTCCTATGAACGAAAAGGCAGCAAAGAATCCGCATTGAAATAAAAAATGAGCGAAAAAAGCCCTTCTTGCAGTTCGGCTATTCAATAGCGGGAGGTATCTGCTGAAAATCGGAGTCTTGGCCTTCGGAGCTTGATTCGGTTTCATTTCAGGCAAAACATAGAAAATGAATAACGCCACCAATAATGCACATATCCCGATTGTAAAAAAAGGATAAGACCAATGGATTGAGGCAAGCAGACTTCCAATAGGGATACCAAACGCTTGAGAGGCAGCCAAGCCTGCCATGACGATTCCTGATACTTTAGCAATTTTTTGTGCTGGGAACAGAGCAGGAATCGAGGCCCAAACTTGAGGAGCTGTGAATGCAGCACTAACTCCAGCTAAAAAGCGGAATAAGAACATCGACCAAAATCCTGTGGCTAAGCCGCAAAACATAGTCGAAATCGAGAAGCAGACCATGCCGGAAAGCATAACCTTTTTGCGGTCCCAACCATCGGAAAGCGGTCCGGCAATCAGGGCAAATAGGGCATAGCCTAGTGCATAAGATCCTACCATCCAACCCGAATATTCGGTCGGAATATGGAACAAAGATTGTAGCGTTGGGATAAGCGGAGAAATCAAAAACGTATCTGTGCCGATCACAAACATGATGAGGAAAAATAAGGTTGTTAATTTAAACATTTTATTCACCCTTCTCATATAGTTCTGTAGTTCAAATATTATTGAACTAATAAAGAAAAAAAGAATTTCCTTCTACAACGTATCCAGAAATCCAGGTAGGTATGTTTGAAATGTCTCTAATTCGATAGTCATATACTTCGCTTGAGCTTCTTTTCGTACCTTTATCAATTTCGCCTCCTTTAAAGTACGTAAGTGGTATGAAGTATTTGATTTCGAAGTATCGCGAATGTCTCCTATTTCCCCACAATTCATCTCCTTCTTGGTTACGTATAAAGCTCGTATGATGTCTAATCTGGTTTCATCGGCTAATGCTTTAAATATTTTGACTCTGAGTTCATCATGTATTATTTTTTGAGTAGTCATAAAACTATTGTACTAAGATTTTCCTACAAATCAAGTCTTTAAAAAATAACACCATCCCGATTAATAATACAACATATTGGAATTATTCGGCTCATTAGTATAACGAAAAGGCAGCCGATCATCTGGCCGGCTGCCGTAGTTCTGAAATGAACTATCAATTTAATTCATTTCATTATACCGTTCGATTGCCTTGCTTAGCAGATAATTGAAATTCTCAGGTGTACCGTCCGTAGTGTGCAGGAACTGGCCGTTCAGGTCAGAATCAGATACAGGTTCCTTTTTATTAATACGTTCAATAATTTTTGAAGCGGCCGCTTTTGCCTCAGTGGCTGCATCCACATAGTTCCCGATACTGAAGCTGTTAACCCCTTCTTTTTGAATTCGTTCCTTGTCTTTGGAGATTGTCATGAGCTCATTCAAGTCTGCGGTCATAATGTCGTATTTAGCTTTAAACTTCGTCATATCAAGCTGCAGCACATTGCCTGCGCTGATTCCCTGTTCATCCATTTCAATGGCCGTGGCCTCGGCATCTATCATGAACTTTAAGGCATTATATCTGATTTGCTGGTCTGCATCCTTAAGTTTTTGCAGTTCAGCCAGACGCTGCTCGTTACCCAATTTTTGCAGAGCCCTGAAGTATTGGGTGGCGACATTTTCGTAAGCGAGATTGGCATTTACCAGCCTGGTATGCAGCTGCTTTCCTTGTGCGAAATTATCATCCACGTAGCCTTTTGAATCATAGTAGGCTTTCATATCGTCCAGGACGGACAACAAATCCTTGATGACTGGTGTCAGTTTGGTCACTAAGGGGTCCGCGGTTGCAAAAGCAGGCTGACTTGCGGTATAGCCGTTAGCTTTATCAATAACCTCCCGCTCCGTTTCAGCAACGTCAAGCATAATGAAGCTGAAGTTCTTTTCGATTACAGGCTGTGTATCAACCCCGAGCTTTTCGAAATAATGAACCAGAACCTCATTGATTCTACCTGTCATCAAGTTATTCAGCATCACATACGCATTGTATTTCTCGATTTCTTTGCTCTCGCCGGACGTAACACCTGCAGGTGTTTGATCCATGGTGGAAGTAACGGAAGAACAAGCGGACAATAGTGTACCTAACATGATAATGGCAATAACGAATGATAGTTTTCTCAAAATAGGGATTCCTCCGACTGAGTCATTTATAGTGCTTTTATGTTGTTCAATTTTAAAGTTATTTGGTGAGTAGGTCTTGAGACTTGAGTAGCAAATTTTTGAAATAAAAGTTAGATGCAGGTTGCGGGTTTCAGCATTCGAAGATGTGGGTATATAACCTTTGTTTTTGAAATAATAAACGTACAACCAGCAAGCCATAAGTTGGAAGGTGAGGGACGTCATGAATTTTCCAGTTAACATCCTGCTCGTAGACGATCACCCGGAAAACCTGGTTGCCATTGAAGCGATTCTGAGCGGAGAACCCTATACTCTGGTTCGGGCTTATTCCGGTATGGAAGCTTTGCGGTGTTTATTGGAAGAGGAGTTTGCTGTCATTGTCATGGACGTGCAAATGCCTGAAATGGACGGGTTCGAGACAGCCGGCATCATCCGGACCCGGGAGAAAAATAAATACGTGCCAATCATCTTTATGACGGCAACCAGCAATACCATGGAACATATCTTTGCCGGTTATTCGGTCGGTGCAGTGGATTACATGACGAAACCTCTCGTTCCGCAAATTTTCAAATCCAAAATTGAGGGTTACGTCAGCATGTATGAAGCTAACAAAACCCTTCAGATCCAAAGCGAAATGTTGAAGGAACAAACGAAGCAGATGGAGAAAACGAACCAGGCGCTCAGCAAGGCCAAGGAAACGGCGGAAATTGCCTCACGTGTGAAATCCGAGTTTCTGGCCATGATGAGCCATGAAATCCGGACTCCGCTAAATGGAATTATTGGCATGTCGGATTTGCTTCTGGCCTGCGATTTACCTGAGGAATATGCGGAGATGGCGGCGATTATTCACAAGAGCGGCAATGCACTGCTCTCTGTGATCAATCACATCCTGGATTTTTCCAAAATCGAAGCGGGAAAGATCGAACTGGAGGAGGCACCGTTCTCTCTACAGCACTGCTTGAATGAAACGATTGATCTGTTTACGGCCCAAACCAGGGAACGGAACCTGGAAATGGTGTTAATGGTTGATCCCTTATTGCCATCATGGATCATAGGAGATATGAATCGTCTCCGTCAGGTGTTGAATAATCTTGTGGGCAATGCTGTGAAGTTTACACCTGAAGGCAGTGTATACATAATGGTTAACAAGCTCGCCGAGACAGCGGATTCACTTACGCTCGAATTTATTATAAAGGATACCGGAATTGGTATCCCTCCGGAGAAGATAACTGAACTGTTTCAGCCCTTCTCCCAGCTTGACGCCTCAACGACCCGTAAGTTTGGAGGCACGGGGCTTGGATTATCGATCAGTAAATCCCTGATCGAATTAATGGGAGGCACGATAAGGGTAGAACCGTCGGATGAACCCGGTGCAACTTTCATTTTTACAGTTGGTGCCAAGCCGTACTTGAACCCGGATTCCTTCACTCAGACTCCGGACGATCCGGTTCGGAAGCCTGCTAGAACGGATATTACGATCAACAGCGATACTAGGCTCTGATTCTTATCCTGACTGGTTCTTGGCAATTTTTACGGTCAAGCGATCCGGTTAGAGATGACCAATTAGAGTATTCTAAATATTTGATGCTAAAGGGGCAGGGTTGAGTATGAAGGATCAAAACCAAACTAACGAGAAAAACGATGATCAAATTGACGCTGGCGAACTGCTCAACGCCTTAATGGCCATGAAGAAAGGCAATTTCTCCTACAGAATGCCTTATGACCGCACGGGTGTAGCCGGCAAGGTAGCAGATACATTTAATGAGATCATGGATATTCAGGAAGGCCTGGTCTATGAAGTCCAGACGGTAGCCAAGGTTGTCGGGAAAGAGGGCAATCTTTCGAAAAGATTTGTGCAGAAAAATTTGGGCGGATCATGGGAGACTATCACAGATTCATTGAATGGTCTGGTCATTGACCTGATTCAACCTACTAGCGAAATGGTGCGGGTAATTAACGCCGTGGCCAAAGGGGACCTGTCCCAGAAGGTGGAGCTGGAAATTGAAGGCAGACCGCTCACCGGAGAATTCCAGAGAACGGCAAGCAACATTAACATGATGGTGAATCAGCTGAGCACCTTTGCTTCCGAGGTTACCCGGGTGGCGCGCGAGGTTGGTACGGAAGGGATTCTGGGCGGTCAGGCAGACGTCAAAGGGGTTTCGGGCACCTGGAAAGACCTTACAGATAGCGTGAATTATATGGCTACCAACCTCACGGACCAAGTGCGTAACATCGCGGCGGTAACAACGGCCGTAGCAAACGGGGATCTGTCGAAGCAAATCACGGTAAATGCCCGGGGAGAAATCCTTGAGCTCAAAAATACGATCAACACCATGGTGGAACAGCTCTCCATGTTCTCGTCCGAGGTTACGCGCGTGGCGCGTGAGGTCGGCACGGAAGGTAAGCTTGGCGGTCAGGCGGATGTTAAAGACGTATCCGGTACTTGGCGGGATTTAACCGAAAGTGTAAACTACATGGCCTCCAACCTGACCAACCAGGTGCGTAACATTGCGGTTGTTACCACTGCGGTCGCAAACGGCGATCTTTCGAAGAAGATTACTGCTGATGTGCAAGGTGAAATTCTGGAACTTAAGAACACAATTAACACGATGGTGGATCAATTGTCTACCTTTGCTTCTGAGGTTACCCGTATGGCGCGCGAGGTCGGTACGGAGGGGATACTCGGCGGACAGGCGGATGTAAAAGGCGTCTCCGGCACATGGCGTGATTTGACCGAGAGCGTAAACTACATGGCGTCTAACTTAACCAACCAGGTGCGTAACATTGCGGAAGTAACAACAGCTGTGGCTAAGGGTGATCTGTCGAAGACGATTACTGTGGATGCAAAAGGCGAGATTCTCCAGCTGAAAAGCACGATCAATATCATGGTGGATCAGCTCAGCAACTTCGCCTCAGAGGTTACGCGTGTGGCGCGGGAGGTTTCTACGGAAGGGATTCTGGGCGGTCAAGCAGACGTTAAAGGCGTATCGGGTACATGGAAGGATTTGACCGATAGCGTTAACTTTATGGCCGGTACACTGACCGATCAGGTGCGTAATATCGCCGAGGTGACCACTGCGGTTGCGAAAGGCGACCTGTCTAAGCAGATCACGGTGAATGCGAAAGGTGAAATTCTTGAGCTTAAGAATACCATTAACACGATGGTGGATCAGCTCTCTACCTTCGCTTCCGAAGTAACGCGTGTGGCGCGGGAGGTAGGTACGGAGGGGATGCTGGGCGGACAAGCCCAAGTTAAAGGCGTTGCGGGTACCTGGCGCGATTTGACCGAGAGTGTAAACTACATGGCGTCTAACTTAACCAACCAAGTGCGCAACATCGCCGTCGTAACGACGGCCGTAGCGAACGGCGATCTGTCCAAGAAAATCACGGCGGATGTACAAGGGGAAATCCTCGAGCTCAAAAATACGATCAACACGATGGTGGACCAGCTCTCCATGTTCTCCTCTGAGGTTACGCGGGTGGCGCGCGAGGTCGGTACGGAAGGGAAACTGGGCGGACAGGCTCAGGTTAAAGGGGTCGGCGGAACCTGGAAAGACTTGACCGAAGGCGTTAATAACATGGCCCGGAATCTTACGGATCAGGTGCGGAATATCGCGGACGTTACAACGGCGGTAGCAAAGGGAGACCTGTCCAAGAAAATCACAGTTGACGTAAAAGGCGAAATCCTTGAACTGAAGAATACGATCAATACAATGGTGGATCAGCTCTCGACCTTCGCCTCCGAGGTTACGCGCGTAGCGCGCGAGGTAGGGACCGATGGTAAACTCGGCGCGCAAGCGGAAGTGAAGGATGTCTCCGGTACGTGGAAGGATTTGACCGATACGGTTAACTACATGGCCAGCAACCTGACCATTCAAATGCGTAACATTGCTGGTGTTACAACGGCAGTAGCGAACGGGGACCTGTCCAAGAAAATTACGGTTGACGTGAAAGGCGAATTATTGGAACTGAAGAACACGATCAATACGATGGTGGATCAGCTGAATTCGTTCGCCTCAGAGGTTACGCGTGTGGCCCGGGAGGTCGGTACAGACGGTAAGCTGGGCGGCCAAGCCCAGGTCCGCGGCGTCGGAGGGATCTGGAAAGACCTTACTGACAACGTTAATATTATGGCGACCAACCTTACAGATCAGGTGCGCGGTATCGCCAAGGTCGTGACGGCAGTTGCGAACGGTAACCTGAAGCAAAAACTGACTGTAGAAGCCAAGGGCGAAATCGCCGAGCTGACGGATACAATCAATAATATGATCGAGACGCTGGCAACCTTCGCAGATCAGGTAACTACCGTGGCACGTGAGGTAGGTGCTGAAGGAAAGCTTGGCGGGCAAGCGAACGTTCCGGGCGCGGCCGGTACTTGGCGTGATCTCACCGACAACGTTAACTACATGGCGAGTACGCTGACCACCCAGGTACGCGCCATCACTAACGTTGCAACTGCGGTAACGAATGGCGATCTGTCACGTGCTATCGACGTATCTGCATCCGGAGAAGTCGCGACGCTCAAAGACAACATCAACGAAATGATCCGGAATCTGAAGGAAACGACCCGTATCAATACGGAGCAGGACTGGCTCAAAACCAATCTCGCCAAGTTCTCACGGCTTCTGCAAGGACAAAGGGATTTGTATGCGGTCAGCCGCATGATCCTGTCCGAGCTGGCTCCGCTCGTGTCCATGCAGCACGGTGTCTTCTATATCAATGAACCGTCCGGCGGTGAACCGGTACTGAAGCTGTTTGCCAGCTATGCATACCAAAGCCGCAAACACCTGGCGAACGAATTCCGGGCCGGGCAAGGCCTGGTCGGCCAGTGCCTGATCGAGAAACAGCGGATCCTGCTTACCAACGTACCGGGTGACTATGTGGTGATCTCGTCCGCTTTGGGCGAAGCTACACCTCTCAACATCATTTTACTGCCGATTATTTTCGAGGATCAGGTGCTCGCGATTCTGGAACTTGCAACCTTCCGCCCTTACAGCGATATCGATATTGCATTCCTGGATCAGCTTACGGAGTCGATCGGAATTGTGATTAACACGATGCAGGCGAACCAGCGTACAGAGGAGCTGCTGATCCAGTCGCAGTCCCTTACCGAAGAGCTCCAAAAGCAGCAGATGGAGCTGCGGAATACAAATGACGAACTCGAGGATAAGGCGAAGCTGCTCGTCCTGCAGAAAGCGGAAGTGGAGAGCAAGAACCATGAGGTCGAGGTGGCCAAACGATATCTGGAGGAGAAAGCGGAACAGCTTGCCCTCACATCCAAGTACAAATCCGAGTTTTTGGCCAACATGTCGCACGAACTTCGTACCCCGCTGAATTCTTTGCTGCTCCTGGCAGAACAGCTGGCCGAGAACCCGGATGACAATCTTCATGAGATTCAGGTGAAGTTTGCAAAGACGATTCAGGACTCCGGACTCGAATTGCTAAACCTGATCAATGATATTCTGGATCTGTCCAAAATCGAATCGGGCACGATTACGCCGGATTATAGTGAAGTATCCTTGGCGGAGCTGACCGACGGGCTGGACCGTACCTTCCGCCATATGGTGGATGCTAAGAAGCTCGAGTACCGGATCAAGGTAGATCCCGGCTTACCGGCCAGAATAATATCGGACTTCAAACGGCTTCAGCAAATTCTAAAAAACCTGCTTTCAAACGCCTTTAAGTTCACGGAACAAGGACAGATCATGCTCCAGATCCGGAAGGCGACTGAGGGTTGGCATCCGGAGAATGAATCGCTGAACCGGGCCAAAACGGTTATTTGCTTCTCCGTAAGCGATACAGGGATCGGCATCCCGCATGAAAAACAGCAGATCATTTTCGAGGCCTTCCAGCAGGCGGACGGCAGCACCAACCGGGAATATGGCGGAACAGGCTTAGGTTTAGCCATATCCCGTGAGATTGCCGAAATGCTGGGCGGAGAAATTGTCCTGTACAGTGAAGTGAACAAGGGAAGCGTATTTAATCTGTATCTTCCGACTGAAGCGGAATTCACGGAGCCGGAAATCAAAAAAGCGCATGTTCCGGAAGTGATTGATATCACTCCGCCTAAACGCAGAAGCAGCCTGGTTAAACCGGCGGAGGAAGCTTTGCTCGACGACCGGGATAACCTTGAGCCGGGAGACCGCGTATTCCTGATTGTGGAGGATGACCAGAAGTTCAATGAGATCATTCTCGATCTTCTTCACAAAAGAGGAATCAAAGCTGTCATTTCGTCCAGCGGCTATGATGCACTGGAGCTCGTTCATAAGTATAAGCCAATTGCTATAACGCTGGATCTGCATCTTGGCGGGGATACCAACGGCTGGATGGTACTGGAGCAGCTGAAGAGCGATATCTATGTGCGGCATATTCCGATTTGTGTTATGACCGTGGATGAGGAAGAGGTGCTCCTGCTGCAGAAGGGGGTTCACGATTACTTCCGGAAACCGGTGACAAACGAAGAGCTTGAGAATGCACTCGACCGTTTAAATCAATTCACCGACAAGAAGGGCCGCAGCCTGCTGATTGCTGTTCATGATGAGCAAGAGCGCAAGCAAATCGTCGACCAGCTGAGCAATCAGGATATCAAGCTCACGGTGGTCGACACGGGACGTAAGGCTTTGAACCAGATCAATAATAAAGATTTCGACTGTGTGGTTCTGGACAATAACTTGCCCGATATGAATCTCATCCGGTTTGTCCGGGATATGCACAAGAACGCTAAAAACAAAAAAGTTCCCGTCGTAGCACGCCTGAGCAAAAAGCTGACAACCGCTGAGGAGAACGAGTGGGATGATTTGGTCAAGATGGCGGTCATCAAAGAGGTGAAGACGAATACTCAATTGATTGACGAGACGACTCTCTTCCTGCACCTTAAAGCGGAGGACCTGCCATCCGACTTAAGGGATAAGCTGGTTAAACTATATAGTTCGGATGAAATGATCGAATCTAAAAAAGTACTGGTAGTGGATGATGATATCCGCAACATCTTTGCGCTTACCTCGATTTTGGAGCGTCATCATATGAAGGTCATTCCTGCCGAGAACGGTCAGGATGCCATTGATCTCCTGGAACAGACACCGGATATCGAAATCGTGCTAATGGATATCATGATGCCGGGAATGGACGGGTACGAAACGACGAGGGCGATCCGGCAGAAGGCAGAATTCAAGAACCTTCCTATTCTTGCACTTACGGCCAAAGCCATGAAGGGAGACCGGGAGCTGTGCCTCGAAGCTGGCTGCTCGGATTACATTACCAAACCGGTCAATAGTACGCAGCTGTTATCCATGATGCGGACTTGGCTGGACAAATAACCTAACCTATGAGCTTCACCAGCAAGCAGCACTTCTGTCATTTTTGGAGAAGTGCTGCTTTGTAATTTTATAGAGCGAATGTTTAAAATTTGAAGTAAAATAGAATGAGGTGATTATTATGGAATTGTGGTTTTGTTGAAGGAGGAAAATATACACATTTATTGAATATAAACAACAAAGAGGGAGGATAGAAATGGCATATAGTGAAAAGGAATTGCGTACGTCATTAATCCTGGCTGTTTCAACCATTTTGGACCGGCATTATCACTCTGTTACTCTAAAAAACATCCAATCCGCCTGGTTTGTAGAAACGTATAAGGACCTGTTAAACTCAACATTCAGTACGGCATTCATTCATATGATCGATGCAATGTTCCTGGATGCTTTGGATTACGGCCGGTACCTGGATACACAGGAAAAAGAGGGGGTTCAGCAAGGGAATTATACAGCAGAAATATTCAGTGATCATTTTGAAATCCTGCTTGAAATGAGTAAGGATTTAAACTTAACCGCACAGAATATAATGTTTACGATCATTGATGAGGTTGTGGATGATTCCGCGAACCGGCTGTTTTTCTACAATCGCTTAATGGAAAGTAACTGGACCCGCTTTGGTGGTTTTACCCTGGGATATCTGTCAAATAAAAAACAACTGATTGACAGTTTACATGAACAAAAAATTGCTGTAATGGGGCAAATGGCAGCCGGCATGGCACATGAAATCCGTAATCCGCTGGCTTCAATTAAAGGATTTGCCCAGCTTGTTAATAACAGGCTGGCTGAACCTGAGATCAAGGCCAAAGAATTGCGTACATACATGGACATAACGATTAAAGAGATTGATACACTGAACGGATTAGTAACGGACTTTCTGCTACTGTCCCGAAAAGGGGATAGTAAGAAGGATAGTGGTGTAGTATTTAATGTTATAGAGGTTATACATAGAGTGAATAACATTGTGAATCAGCTCATTCTTAGTGACGATATTGTTCTTTCAGTGGATTATACCGCAGAAACGGTACTAACGTTTGGAAGTGCTTCTCAACTGGAGCAGGTGTTCCTGAATATTTTGAAAAATAGTATTGATTCCTTCACAGCATGCAAAGGGAGAATACAGATTACGATCACGACCGCGGCTGAGACAAACAAAATTATCCTGCTCTTTAAAGATAACGGGGAAGGAATTCTGCCCGAGAAACTAAAGCGGATATTCGATCCTTTCTTTACTACTAAGCCCAAAGGGACAGGGATCGGCTTATCGATCTGTAAACAGTTAATCGAAATGTATGGAGGGCAAATTAAGGTGGATTCAGAGTTGCAGGTGGGAACCACTGTGAGCGTTACTTTGCCTTGGGTATGCGATAAATAAAATGCTGTTAGGAATGACAAACAGGGATGTCCTCAGCCGCTAGCGGGCTGGAGACATCCCTGTTCACATTTACTTGCAATTATGCATTCGGTTTATGGCAGGCTGAGGATGTTGCTGATAATGACAGCGGCTTGGGCACGGTTTGCAATACCCTTTGGCACAAACGTGCTGTCTGTCATGCCCTTCACAATTCCTTCCTGCGTAAGCAGGGCTACCGCGTTTTTACCGTAGGAAGCAATACTCGATTTGTCCTTGAAGTTCGCCAGTATCGCATCCGTATCGGTAACCGATTTTCCTTTGAACTTCGTCAGGGCATTCGCCGCGATGATCGCCATCTCTTCCCGGGTGATAGAGCGGCCGGGTTCGAACCTGCCGCCGCCTACACCGCTCACCAGACCATTCTGGACACCGGCAGCAATATAGCTGTAGGCCCAGTCAGCGGTTGACACATCACTGAAGTTAGCCGCTGCATTCTCTAGCGGCAGGTTAAAGGCACGGACGATCATGGTGATGAATTCGGCACGGGTCACTTCTTTAAGCGGAGCGAACGAGTTGCCGCCCACACCCTGAAGGATGCCTTTAGCGGTTAATTCTTTGATAGCCGATGCGGCCCATGCTACATTGCCAAGATCGGTGAAGCTTACCGCCGGAGCTGGTGTAGCTGACGGCTGTGGTGAAGCCGGAGCCGGTGTTGCCGTTGGTGCCGGTGTTGCGGTTGGAACAGGTACACTTGTACCTGGAGTAGCCGCCGGTTCCGGCTCAAGCACACCGTTATCCATGCCGTCTGCTTCTGTAGCTGCCGGAGCGGAGGCATAGATTGCATTTGCCAGTAACCGGAACTGGTTCTGCGGGTGGTATTTATTGAGCAAATCGTTAGCGAACAAGGTCACATGGATGTTATCCGTCTGATAATTCAGGGCCAGTACCTGACCTTTAGCAGCATCGCTATTCGGCCACCAGCCGGCTTTGAAGAAATCTTCGCCCGTTCCGTATTCCGCCAGTACTTCAGCGCCTTGCGGAACAGCCGTGATATAAGCAGCAGAAACAGTATACAGGTATTCATTGTCTGCATAAGGAGCCGTTATGACGCTGTCCTGTGAGACATTCGCCTGGAACAAGCCTTCATGTGCTGCAGCTCTATTCGCCTGATTCACCGGATTGGCATAGTCGAGGCCCGGTAAGATATTCAGGGATTTGATGCTGCTCAGCATCGTGCGTCCATATCCGATGAACGGTTTACCGCTGGCAATCAGGCTCGTGCCTGCATTGACCAGCACGTCTGCCGCAGCCGTATCGGTAGTCACTTTAAATCCAAGATCGGCTAAGATGAAGGATGGTGCTCCGGCAATGCCTACATTCGCCGGCTTGAGCAGCTTGCCGGTCTTGTCTCCCGTAGTGCTGAAAGGCACGAGGTCTAGCAAGTATTTGGAAGCTACTGTTCTCAGATTGGATCTGGAGACCAGGAAGCTGCCTTTTTCATATCCGGCTCCATCATTGGAGAGCAGGGTTACCGCTTTGTGGTTCGCAAGCAATTCGTTAACCGCTTTGATTGCATCGTTGTTGCTGTTGCGGATGACGTAATTTTGCGCAAAAGGATACTGATCAAGGCTAGTTGTCGGAATGACGACGCTGCTAACCTGCTGGGTCTTGCCAGTGAAGGCACCGGTGCTCCGGCTGATGTAGCGGTCGAATCCGCGCATATCCGCAAAATTCTGTACGGTGTCGGAATACATCGCATCAAAGTCAGAGACATCCAGGCCGTCGTACAGAACCAGGTTGGCATAACCACGTTTGGCCTGATGCATGTTCACCACATAGGTGCCGGTTGGATATGTGACTCCATCCACGCTTACCGGTGTGGTTGTCTGCTCTACCTTCACTCCGTTACGAAGCAGGTACTGCACCATTTTGTACGTTTCCAGCTCGTTCTTTTGCAGAGCTTTGGCTACCGGAAGCACATAATACTCAGGGAAGAAGTTCGTGTCCGAAGTCTCACGCTCACGGCCGATGGATTCATATTTGGCATTTACCAGATACGGATCAACCTCTTTGTGGTCTTCATTATTGATGCCGCGTTTGAAAATTTCCAGCTGATTCAGGAACAGCTCTTCTTTATTGTTCTGCACATAGCTGGTGGCAGCCAGTGTTGCATAGTAGAAGGCATCGAGGGAATCTTCATTCAGCTCCGGTACCTCTATGGTATGTCCAAGGGCACCCTGGTGCATCGCATAGACAGCGGTGTAGGCCGGGGAAGCATCATCCCATCCGGTGGCATTTCCGTAAGGATTAGCATAAGCCGGGTCATTCTTTAATTTCTCGGCTTCCAGATAAGGAATGTGGTATGCATCATATTTGGTATTGGCGATCCCGGCATTCCCCATGGCTGTAGCCTGTTCAAGCATATTGTCCATAACCAGATCGTATTCGATGTTCGGATCATGCGGCGGTGTACAAGGCTCGATCAGGAATCCGCTCACGAAACCGTGCATATCCAGGAAGCTCAGCGGTGTCCACTTGGCAATTTGTGCTGTGACAGCCTGTGTCTCCGGTTGTGTCTGGTAGGAGTTGTCGCGGTTCGGGTCCAGCAGCGTTGAAGTCGCACGTGTGTTCAGCGCACGTCCATCCGGATTCTCCACATAATCCAGCAGGAAAATCACATTGTCCAGCGCCTTGTCGATGTCCAGTGCTACCGGAACCACGTTACCGTTCGCATCGGTCGTATCATAGTTGACGATTTTCTGGGTCATCAGTGTATCCAAAAACTTAATAATAACATCTACGCCATTGGCTTCATCTGCATGGATATTGTTCAGCCAAATCGGAACTTTATAATCCTGCAACTGGCCGTTTTTGATCATCTCCTGCAATGCAGCAGGGTCGTTGTTCATCAGCGGCAGTGTTTCATTCAGATATTGGTCTACGGATGCCTTGTCCTTAGCGACGATGGAGAAGTGGATCGCCCGTCCCTGCGTGGACGTACCGATCTGCTGATATTCTACATAACGGCCGTATTTATTGTTGCTGTCAGCCGTAATTCTATCAATTGCCGGTTTGATTTCATCATATGTATGATAGGTATCATACGGGTTCAGCTTCACTTGCTGCTGTGCCAGCACCTCGCCGGCAGGAGTGGTTGCTGTCAGGTTGTATACCCCGGCAAGCTTGACATATTCGGCCCGGATGCCGCTTAGGGACAGATTGGAGCCGAAAGGCATATCGAAGTATACCAGAGCGGTCACCGTTGCAGGTGAGACAGGCTCATAGGTTACTTTTACGAATGGGTCTCCCGTATATGCTCTAACATTAGAAGCATTATTCCATTTTTTCCACTCTGCCAGCGGCTTCATCTCTTCCGACGTTCTGCCGAAATTCCAGGTAAGCTGGTCTGCTGTGACACCTTCGGGAAGGGTCAGCGTAACCGGAAGAGTTCTGGCTTTAGTCATCGAGGCCTGGTAGACTTCTGCCGATACGGTAGGTGCAGGGGTTTGATAGACTTCTGAGGCAACCGTAGCGGAAACGCCGGAGCCGGTTGATGCCGGTGCAGTCAGAACCTGAGTCTGAACTTCAGTGACAGCTTCACCCGCATAGGCTGCCGGAAGGATTCCGGATAACGTCAGGGTTAATGCAATGAATAAGGATAATAATTTCTTGGACATCATTTACCTCCCAGTGTTTCTCTCTATTTATAGGTTTGCTGGTACTACGGACAACAGTGTCTGCAAGTTTATGCATCCCTCCAGTCAGATTCGCACGGTAATGTTCCCATGAATATGTCATATTCACATCACGTGTAACGAATTAATATACATTAAATATTTTTATTATACATTTGAATTAATATAATATAGCATTTTATTTAAAAGCGAAAGCTTTTTTCATAGAATAGATTCAAAAAAAATTTCCCGCAAAAGAACGAAACCCTAAATCCAATGACCCAAGTAAAACCAGCCTTCGGCTAACAGGACCGTTACTATAGATTCATTTTCAGAATGCCAAAATAATAAATTCTTCCAATCTGCCGTAATAGTCTATAGAATACTCTCCATAGAAGGATAACTATCTCGAGCCAGAAGGACTCTGTAACCAAGGGATGAAAGAGGAGTTGGTTCCATTATGTCGATCATTGAATACGACAATTTTATTGGAAAACGTTTGGGAAGCCATATTTATGCAGACAATGGAATATTGTTAATTTCGAAGGACACGATTCTTCGAAAGAACCACATCGAAAAGTTAGCAAATTTCAAGATTCAGCTGGGCAGTGTAGAGGCAGCCGTCGAAGGCTATGTAGAGGAAGTAGCGGAACGGCCGGATGTTCCTGTATTGCCTCGTTCTGCAGCCGCCGCGGAATCCCGCGCCAAAGTGAAACGGACTGAAATGCATCTGCAAGAAATAGACAAGCTTGTACGGAACAACGGCACCGTTCCTATGGAGGATGTTGAAGAAAAAATACTTCCCTTTATAAAAGACACAGCGAAGAGATATAACTTATTCCAGGTATTCTCCGAGCTTAAAGACCAGGGGGATTACCGCTACAAGCAAAGCATCGGAGTTGCGGTCATCGCCACATCGCTTGGCAAACGACTCAAGCTGGATGAAGAGGAACTGAGTCTTCTGACCCTCGCGGCCTGTGTTTATGATATTGGCACGGTTAAGCTGCCTTCTTCCTTAATGAATAAACCGGGAAGGTTTGAAAAGCATGAACAAGAAATCATGAAGCAGCATACCATTCTTGGTCACGAACTGCTGGCAGGCTCGGATGTAGATCCGCGTGTTGCCTTAGTCGCCTTACAGCACCATGAAAGGGAAGACGGCAGCGGGTACCCGTATGGAATAAAGGGCGATCAAATCGACCGGCTGAGTAAAATTGTCACCTTGGCAGATATATATATGGCGATGATCTCAGACCGGCCGCACAGACCCGCATTTACTTTTTTCGAAGTCATCAATGAAATTCATAAAGGAATTATACATAACCGTTTTGACTCTACGATTGGCATGACGTTTCTTGATTCGCTGCTTGCGAATCAAGTCGGTTGCGAGGTCAATTTATCGGACGGACGCAAGGGGAAGATTCTGCTTACGAACGTGAATTATCCCACAAAACCTCTGATTGCAGTTGATAATAACGAGTTTATTGATCTTAGTAAAACGAATGACCTCCACATCATGGATGTCATTGGATAAGAAGATCCCGAAGGAAGTGTGCAACTATGAATCTAGAGTCGGTCATGCAGGAGCTGGAAGCGCTCGGCAAGGAACGAACCAAGCAAATATACCTGTCGAATGGCGCACACGAACCGCTGTTTGGTGTGGCTACCGGCGCAATGAAGCCGATCTTCAAGAAAACCAAAATAAATCAGCCTTTGGCTGAGCAGCTATACGCCACGGGAAACTATGACGCTATGTATTTTGCCGGCATCATCGCCGACCCGAATGCGATGACGGAAGCCGATTATGACCGGTGGATGGACGGGGCATATTTTTATATGGTGTCTGATTTTGTGGTGGCGGTAACCTTGGCTGAAGCGGATATTGCGCAGCAGGTGGCCGATAAGTGGATCGCGAGCGGCGAGGAGCTGCGGATGTCAGCGGGCTGGAGCTGTTACTGCTGGCTGCTCGGCAGCCGGAAGGATCACGAATTCTCTGAGCCCAAACTTGCCGGTATGCTGGAGACTGTGGAAAATACGATCCGGGATGCTCCGGAACGCGCCCAATACGCAATGAACAACTTTGTATACACAGTGGCGGTATCTTATCTGCCCCTTCATGATCAGGCGTGTGAGACAGCAAGGAGCATAGGTCCGGTAGAAGTCAATACGGATAAGCCCCGCAGCAAATCTATTAACGCCTACGACAATATTCAAAAGGCCGTTGATAAAGGACGGATTGGTTTTAAACGCAAGCATGTACGATGCTGAATGGAGAAAGCGACTTGTCTAAGAGATGAGTTGCTTTTTTTATGGGGAAGCCAAAGCGGCTTCGTGTCGGCTTGCACGTTCCCGGGGTGAATGTGCCGTTGTTACGGGAAAGTTATAAATTGTTATATGACACACTTCGTTAGATAAGCTATAATGAGGTCTAAAAAAGAAAATGGGGCGTCGATTCATGAATAAGGTTAAAGGTGAACAAAGCCTGCTCTCGGAGAAGAAGGAGCGTTTTTCTTCCAGCGGCTTTATTTTTGCAGCCATCGGCAGCTCGGTGGGTCTGGGAAATATGTGGAAATTCCCTTATATTACAGGGGAAAATGGCGGTGCAGCGTTCTTCCTGCTCTTCATTGTCTGTCTGGTGCTGATTGGCTTGCCGGTGCTGCTCGCTGAGCTTGCCATCGGACGCAGCGGACGCGGAAGCGCAGCGACTTCGTTTATCCGGGCCGGAGGCGGTAAAGGCTGGAAGGCTGCCGGAATTCTGCAAGTATTGGCTCCGTTTTTAATTCTCTCTTTTTATGTGATCGTTGCCGGCTGGACACTCCATTACGCTGTGATTTCCTTCAACGGGCAGCTGTTCAATAACAGTGACTATGCAGGTGAATTCGGTACCTTTATTTCCGGATATATGCCGATTGTCTGGCAGGGTATAGCCATGCTGATTACAGCAGGGGTAGTTATTCTCGGGGTATCCGGCGGGATTGAGAAATTCAACAAGGTACTGATTCCCGGTCTGGTGGTTCTGCTTATTGTGCTTATGATTCGTGCTGTAACCTTGCCGGGTGCCTCCGAAGGGGTATCCTTCTTCCTTAAACCGGACTTCTCGGTACTGACAGCGGAATCGGCTTTGGTCGCTTTGGGACATGCCTTCTTCTCCTTGTCGCTCGGGATGGGGATATTGCTGACCTACGGCTCTTATGTGGATAAAAAACAGTCGCTGGGATCGGCTGCGTTTGCCATCGGCGGCGGAGATTTACTCTATGCGTTAATCGCTGGACTGATTATTTTCCCGACAACGTTCTCGTTTGGCATTGCCCCCGATCAAGGGCCTTCGCTGATCTTTATCGCGCTGCCGGCCGCTTTCTCAGCCATGCCTTTTGGCGGATTCTTCGGCGGTTTGTTCTTCATCCTGCTGGCGATAGCAGCCCTGACTTCAGCAGTATCCCTGCTTGAGGTTCCTGTATCCTTCGCGATGGAGCGCTGGAACTGGAGCCGTCAACGTTCGGTCTGGGTCCTGTCACTGGCCTGTTTCCTGCTTGGTATTCCTTCAGCGCTATCGCTCGGAATGTTCCCTGAGCTTTCGTTCGGAGGCAAAGCCCTGTTTGACTGGATGGATTTCATTACCTCCAATATTATGCTGCCGCTTGGCGGTCTGCTGATTACTGTTTTTGCCGGGTACTTCTGGAAAGGTGCGGCAGAAGCGGCTGGGCTTAAGTCCCGCTGGTTCCGCATCTGGCTGTTCATGCTCCGGTATGTTGCACCGGTGCTGGTGTTTCTGGTGCTGCTCCATACGTCAGGGATTATTTCCTTCTGATCAACATTGAATCCTTAGTAAGCCACCGGGACTTGTCCCGGTGGCTTTTTGGTTTATCAAATGGTTTATGACAAAAATCCGCTATAAAATAGATGCTCCTCTTCAATCTGGATAATGGATTCTTGAGTGTCGTTCTGGATTTGAGCCTGGATCTCCAACCGGTAATTTTTAGGGGAAGAGCCCTTTACCTTTTTGAACATTTTGGAGAAGAGCAGTGGATCATTGTAGCCTACGGATCGGGAAATATCAGCGATCGAAAGTTCCGCATTCCCCATCATTTCACATGCTTTGTTAATTCTATAATGAATGAAGTAGTTCTGTATGCTGACCGACATTCGCTCCTTAAATAATGAGCACAAATAGCTTCGGTTAAGTCCAATATATTGGGCAATGTCCTCAATAGTAATGCTCTGAGGATAATTCATTTCGATAAAGTCTTTTACCTGTTCAACGTAGATTTCTGCCCGGGTCTCTTTAACTTCAGGGGATGCTACCGGGCCGTACTCCACGAGCTGCGATAACAATAAATATAGTAACCCTGTCAGTCTGGTTTCCCGGGCTTTATGGAATACTCTTGATTCGTTCATCAACTGCAAGTAGTGGTAAATCATATCATCTCTATCATACTGAATGATTGGAGATGCTTTGGTTAGCCCGGCTTGCTTGAGGAGCAGTTCCGCCGAGGTTCCGTTAAAGCCAACCCAGCAATAAGTCCAGGGATCTGCTGTATCGGCTTGATAATAAGTAATAATATCCGGGAAAATTAAGAACCCCTGTCCCTTCTTTAAGGAATATCTTTTTCCCTCGACTTCAAAAACCCCTTGTCCGCTTAAGACATAATGGAGCAGATAATGACTTCTCACCGCTGGACCGAAAAAGTGACCCGGGATACATCCCTCAATACCGAATTGAGTAGTATGCAATTCTGCGTGTTGTTTACTGCGTGGTAAATACTCGAGCACAGTAAGCCTCCTGAGTATAATAATCTAGCATTATTATATATTTAGTGAGTACCAAGCCATGTACTAGACAGCTTATTTTATATATCATTTCTATAGAACTGACTGCTATATTATATAAGCTTATCAAGTATTAAGCCATGTCTAAGTAGCCGGAAAAAATAAACTCTTAATAGCATGAAAGAAGGGGATTTTCAATGGGTATAATCGTACAAGAGCAGGAAGGGCTGTTTCATCTGCAGTCGTCCGGCATGAGTTATATTTTTCAGATCGTTAACGGGTATCCAGTACATGTCTATTGGGGAAGCAGGCTGATCCACCGGGAATCTATGAATGAACTGATGGTTCATACTCCGGTAAATGCCGGATTAGACCGGCTGCCGCAAGAATACCCGCAATATGGGAGCGGAGATTTCCGGAATCCGGTATACCAGGTTGAACTTGAGGATGGAACACGCATCACAGAGCTTAAATACATGGGTTACAAGCTAAAAAAAGGGAAACCGTCCTTAACCGGACTGCCGGCTGTTTATACAGAGGATGAGACTGAAGCGGATACATTGGAAGTGGAACTAAAGGATGCTTATTCGGGTCTAATAGTTGTGCTAAGTTACTGTATCTACGCAGACCGTAACGTCATTGTCCGCTCGGCCCGTCTATGCAATAAGGGAGACAAGCTGTTACGGCTTCGCCGTGCCTTGAGTGCCAGTGTCGATTTTCCGGGTAACCGCAATTTTGAGATTACTTATCTTTCAGGTGCATGGGCCCGGGAAGGTAATATCACCCGTAAAGGTCTTCATCAAGGGGAGACCCGAATCGATAGTAAAAGGGGCATGAGCAGCCACCAAATGAATCCATTTGCTGCGCTAGTCACTCCGGAGACGAACGAATACCAGGGGGAGGCTTTTGGTTTTAGCCTTGTCTATAGCGGTGGCTTTGAAGCAGTGGCGGAAGTGGATTCGTTCGGCTCTACCCGGTTTAGCATCGGTATAAATTCCTTTGACTTTGCTTGGCTGTTAAGTCCCGGGGAGAGTTTCCAGACTCCTGAGACTGTAATGGTATACTCCGGACAAGGACTGGGAGAAATGTCACGGACGTATCATCGGTTGTACCGGGCCCGGTTGTGCCGCGGGAGATATCGGGACGAAGAACGTCCGATATTGGTCAATAACTGGGAAGCTACCTATTTTGACTTTAATGCTGAGAAGCTGATTTCAATAGCAGAAGAAGGCGCCAAGCTGGGGATCGAGCTTTTTGTGCTGGATGACGGCTGGTTCGGGAAACGGGATTCTGACAATTCGTCGCTTGGCGATTGGTACGAGGATCGTCGGAAGCTGCCAGGTGGTCTTGCCGATGTGGCGGAACGTATTAACCAGTTGGGCCTTGAATTTGGGCTATGGTTTGAGCCAGAGATGATCTCGCCGGACAGCGAGCTGTACCGGAAACACCCGGACTGGTGCCTTCATGTTCCAGAGCGCAGACGCAGTGAAGCCAGATGGCAACTTGTTTTGGATTACACCCGCCAAGATGTACGTGATTATATTTATGACTCACTTTCCGCTATTTTCTCAAATGTTCCTGTCGCTTATGTGAAATGGGATATGAACCGGTGTCTGACGGAAATTGGCTCGGCTGACCTGCCGCCGGAACGTCAATCCGAGACTGCTCATCGTTATGTTCTAGGACTATACGAGCTGTTAGAGCGTATTACTGCCTCATTTCCGCATATTCTTTTCGAAAGCTGCTCCAGCGGGGGCGGGAGGTTTGATCCCGGGATGTTATACTACATGCCGCAAACCTGGACCAGTGACAATACCGATGCGGTGGAACGGCTAAAAATTCAATATGGTACCAGCCTTGTGTATCCCGTAAGTGCAATTGGAGCGCATGTCTCCGCTGTGCCTAATCATCAGGTTGGGAGAATAACCCCTCTTGATTTCCGGGGGGATGTCGCAATGTCTGGAAACTTTGGTTATGAGCTTGATTTGACGAAGTTCACTGAAGAGGATAAAGTGACGGTCAAGCGCCAAATCGTAACCTATAAGGAGATACGGGGATTGGTACAGAGTGGGGACTTGTACCGTCTAAAGAGCCCGTTCGAAGGCAACGAGTCAGCCTGGATGTTTGTTTCCGACAATAAAGAAGAAGCACTTGTTTACTACTTTCAGGTGATGGCCGTGCCTAACGCGCCACGGAGATTTTTGCGTCTTGCCGGCCTTCATCCGGAATTGGAATATGAGATTCGTCCGGGGCACAGTGATGAACAGTACATCTATGGCGGAGACAGGCTGATGCAGATTGGACTGCCGATTGTTTATGAACAAAAGGATTATGAAAGCGGATGGTTCAGAGTTAGGGCATTAAAGCCAACTATTGCTTGATTTATAGGAATAGCCAATCGCAGAAGAAATCAACCAATCAATACCCCTTTCTGTATGAATAGGGGTATTTGGTATGTAGCGGTTAACATTGGCTTGGGAGGGTTAACCATGTATTTTATCCGCATGATGAATGACATGAGAATGAAGAAAAAACTAGCGTTTACCTTTATTTCAGTGGCCATACTTCCTTTGCTGTTATCCGGACTTTATTTAACCGGAAAACTCAGGGAGATCGTAATTAATAATGCCTTTATGCAAGTATCGGATAATGTAGATCGCGTCCGCAAGCGTACGGAGGAACTGATTAAGGTACCGCTGGACATCTCCTACCGTCTATCCGTTGATAACCGGATGAAGAAGGTAGCCTCGCGGGAGTATGCCAATTACGGTGAAGTTATTCAGGCTTACCGTGAATATACGGATATTCGCGATTATATCCAGTTATACAAGGAGATATCCGGCATCCGGATATATGTCGAAAACCCGACTGCACTGAATAACTGGGAATTTATACAGCCGGGCAAAAGCATTATGGACCAAACATGGTATAGGGAAGCCATCGATCAGAAGGGACTGGCCGGTTGGAATCTCATTAAGGATGAACAGAGTGATACAGAATCTATCAGTCTCATTCGCTCTTTCCCCGTGGATGCCGTAGGTAAAAAGGGAGTACTGGTCATTAATGTGGATCAGCAGCAATTAAGCTCGATTCTGGATCAGGAATCATTTACTACCTTGATTGTGGATAGCCGAAACCGGATTGTCGGTTCTAATGAAGCGGAACTGACCGGGATGAATCTGCCAGATATCAAGGTTGATGAACAGATCCTTTTAAATCAGGAGGGAAGCTATAACACGGTCGTTAAAGGGAAAGACTCCAAAGTGGTTATAGCGGATCTGAATCCGCCGAACAGCTGGAACGGGCTGCGCGTGATTTCTATCATTACCGTTGCCGGGATTACCCGTGAAGCCGATCAGGTTATTCTGCTGGGTGCAGTTGTGATCATGGTCAGCCTGTTGTTTGCTGTCCTGCTTATCTATGCTTCTGCTACACTGTTGTCCCGGAGAATGCTTCGTTTAAGCAAGCATATGGCCAAAGTGGGTTCGGGATCTTGGGAAACGTATATCCATATTGACGGCAAAGATGAAGTGGGCCTGTTGTCCAAGCAATTCAATACGCTTCTAAGAAGCGTACATGATCTGGTCCAGGAAGTTCAGGAAACAAATGCCCAGAAGAATCTTATCGAGCAGAGACAAAGCGAGATCAGGTTCAAAATGCTGGCCAGTCAGATTCATCCGCATTTTCTCTTCAACTCCCTGGAATCCATACGGATGGAAGCCCATATCCGCAGGCAGGACGATATCGCGGAGGCTGTGTGGCTGCTGAGCACTCTGCTGCGGAGCAGCCTGGAGGCTGGGAGCGGCAATATTCCCCTTCGGGAAGAAATCGAGCGCGTACGCTGTTATCTCGATATGCAGAAGTTCCGGTATGAAGACCGGTTGGAATATCACCTAACGGTTGATCCGGACCTGCAGGAGCTGCCGGTTCCTCCGTTAATTATTCAGCCCCTGGTAGAGAATTCTATTCTACATGGCTTAGATAACCGTGAAGAAGGAGCTGTCATTACTGTTGAAGTGAAGAAAATACCGGAGGGAGCTTTAATTAAAGTATTTGATAACGGTGCTGGCTTCCCACCAGAACGGCTGGCCGGGATTCGGGCGGAGCTTGCAGAAGACGTTCATGAAGAGGAGAGTGAGCGGATTGGTATGCGAAATGTAAACGACCGGCTCGTTCTGATGTATGGGGAATCCAGTGCTTTACGTATCGAAAGTCAACCGGAAACCGGCACCACGATTACATTCTTTATTCCTGGAGGCGTAGATAATGATTAAGGTTGTTATTGTGGACGATGAACCGAAGCTGAGACAGGGACTCCAGACACTGATTGCATGGGGAAGCCTTGGTTTCACTATCGCCGCCACCGCAGGCAATGGCAGAGATGCATTGAAGATCATCGAGGATGAAGAGCCCGAGCTATTAATCGCAGACATTCGGATGCCCGTTATGGACGGCCTTCAACTTATTCAGCACTTGCGTTCGGCGGGTCATCAGCTGCAGTGCATCATTCTTAGCGGATATGCCGACTTCGAATATGCCAAACAAGCGATCAAGTACGGTGTAGCGGGATATCTCGTTAAACCAGTCAATATCGCAGAAATGACAGCTACGCTCAAGCTCGTACGCGGGCAGATCGAGGAAGAGCGTTTGCGGAGGGAATGGAATAGGACGCAGGTGAATAACCCGGAGCTGTGTCTGCAAAAGCTGCTCAACCCTCCGGAGAAGAATGAAGATCCGGCTGCGCTGCGAAGCATGATCAGACAAACGGGTTTATTGTGGAGCCACTACGAGATCGTAGTCATATCTCCCCGTGTATATGAAGCCGACCGTTCGGAATCCTTAAGCCGGCTGTCTGCAGGACTGAAGCAAGGGATAGAGGAGCGGAATAGCGGGATCGTAACTGAAAGTTCCCCGTATATTATTCTCCTGCTCAACGCGCCTTTACACGGAAGACAGCGGCGAGATCAGCTATACGATGAGATCCGGTGCATCGCTGGCGATACCCTGTTTATTGCTGCGACCGGAGGGACTGTTACTGAACCCGAGCATATTTACAACGCTTATGTGAATGCAAGGCAAGCGGTTAAACAAGCCTTTTTTAGCTTTCATGACCGGCTCCTGGAGCCAGGCCTTATTCTGTTGTCTTCTCCCGAGTTTCCCTGTCTGAGCGGTGATGCTGATGAAAAGGTGCTGGATGAATTAATATTCCGCTTGTATTACAGCTTGGATGCAGGTAATAAATCCATGGTGATGCCGCTTCTCAAGGAGGCTGCTGCTTTATTTTACAAACAGGAACAAGAGGAGAAGTCGGTCAAGCAATCCTTCTTCTTCCTGACAAACGCGATTATTCATAGGCTCGCTGCCTCCTCCCGGATAGAACCCAAAGAAATGGAGTCCGTTTCTCGCTTCTTAAACGGGATTTATCAGTATGATTATCTACTAGATCTTCTGGAAGAGACCCATCATTTCCTGTTGGAGTTTACGGAGGATTCCGGGCCGAAAGGCAAGGAACAGGAGATTAAGCAAATGATCGATTTTATTCATAGACATTATGCAGAAGACTTAAGGTTATCAACACTGGCGGGCCTGCTGAACTACAGCACACCGTATCTGGGGCAATTGTTCAGGAGCAAGACCGGAGAGTACTTTAATACCTACCTGGACAAAGTCCGGATCCAAAAAGCCAAAGAGCTGCTGGCCCAGGGAATGAAAGTCTATGAAGTGGCTGAGCTGATCGGATACGCGAGCGTGAATTACTTCTTCAGCAAGTTCAAAAAATACGAGGGCCGTTCTCCGTCCGAATATAAAAATCCATAGTTTGTGTATGATTTTTCCCGAAATTCGTAGTATGGGATACACCTCTCCTCTGAATTATGATGGTAAACAAGAGAGGGGAGGAACTATGAAAACGATAACACTAGGAACGGAAAACGCATACAAAAAAAGAAGGAAGAGTGCGTGGAAGCAACTAAAGAATCAGAAATACCTGTATTACATGTCTATACCCTTTGTGCTGTGGGTCTTTGTCTTTCAGTATTTGCCCTTATGGGGCTGGACAATGGCCTTCCAGAAATATAAGCCGGGAATCGGTTTTTTTGATCAAAAGTGGGTAGGCTTTGAGCACTTCCGAACGTTGTTCCGGGATGAGCACTTCTATCAAGTGCTGCGAAACACGCTGGCAATGAGCTTTATGGGACTGATCGCCGGGTTCATCGTACCAGTCATCTTTGCCCTGCTTCTTAATGAAGTCCGTGTGCAGAGTATGAAACGGTTCGTGCAGACTGTATCCTATCTTCCGCATTTTGTCTCTTGGGTCGTGGCTGCAGGGATTGTCAGCAAGATGCTCTCTACGGATGGCGGAGTCATCAATGATATCCTCCTTGGCCTGAACATTGTGGATCAGCCGGTTCAATTCATGGCACAAGGCCACCTGTTCTGGGGAATTGTCACCGGCGCGGATATTTGGAAGGAAACAGGCTGGAATGCGATTATCTATCTCGCTGCCATATCCGGCATTGGTCCCGAATTGTATGAAGCTGCAAGGGTGGACGGTGCGAGCCGTCTTAGACAAATGTGGCATATCACGCTGCCGGGGATCCGGCCGACAATCATTGTCCTGCTGATTATGTCCATTGGACATTTGCTCGGAACGGGATTTGAGAAGCAGTTTTTGCTGGGAAATCACCTGGTCATCGATTACTCTGAAGTGCTTGATCTATATGCGCTTAATTATGGTCTGGCCATGGGAAGATACTCCTTCGGAACAGCAATCAACATCTTCAATTCAGTGATTAGCCTGATGCTGTTATTTGCGGCCAACGGAATATTCAAGCGCTTTACGAATGAAAGCATTATGTAGGGAGGAAGGGTGACATGGGGGTTGTCAACAGCAATACGCAGGTGGGCCGGTTAAAA
Organism: Paenibacillus pedocola; assembly: GCF_031599675.1. Lineage (NCBI taxonomy): Bacteria > Bacillati > Bacillota > Bacilli > Caryophanales > Paenibacillaceae > Paenibacillus > Paenibacillus pedocola. The sequence continues at coordinate 1,752,182 of NZ_CP134223.1, forward strand.
CAAAGTCTTCAGACGAAATCAGCACATGACCGGTTTCTTGAAATCATTGTTTATGTATCCATGATTGTTGTAACTGTTCTGACGATTTATCCGTTCTTAAACGTGCTGGCCATCTCACTTAACGATTCGGTGGATACGGTCCGGGGAGGTATCACCGTTTGGCCGAGACAGTTTACGCTGGAGAATTTCAGTCTGATTTTTACTTATGGAAGTCTGATTACCGGCTTTAAAATATCAGTTTTGCGGACGGTTATCGGTACATTAGCAGGCCTAATCAGCGGCTCAATGCTGGCCTTTACGCTGGCGAGGAGCGATTTTCAGGCGAGAAGATTTGTCTCCATGTTTCTTGCTATCACGATGTATGTCTCAGGCGGGCTGATTCCGGGTTTTATTCTGATGAGAGATCTTCACATGATCGATACTTTCGCTGTCTATATTCTGCCTGGTCTTGTAAGCGCGTTTAATGTCTTCGTCATCCGCTCGTTCATCGACGGTTTGCCGTTTGCATTGCAGGAGTCCGCTAAGCTGGACGGGGCTAACGATTTCACGATATATTGGCGCGTTATTCTGCCGCTGTGCAAGCCGGCATTGGCGACCGTGGCTCTGTTTCTTGCGGTAGGCCAGTGGAACTCATGGTTCGATACGTATCTGTTTAACGGCAGTAATGAGTCCTTGACCACGCTGCAATATGAATTGATGAAAATTCTACAGAGCACGACTACAAGTGCAACTAATTCCCAAGACACTGCTAACATGGCTGAGCGGATGTCACAGGTCTCACCGGAGTCGGTGAAAATGGCGATTACGATTGTGGTTACAGTTCCGATTTTGATTGTGTATCCGTTTTTACAAAAATACTTTGTCAAAGGTATGACGCTCGGTGCGGTAAAGAGTTAGTACCTCTCAGCTGTGGTGTGTCCAGGCTATGGCCTGTCTCATACGAAGTATGATCGAATTCATAAAATTAGGGGGTTGCTTCATGAAGCCGGAAAAAAAGAAGTTTGTTGTCTCTTCCTTGGTGGCGCTGACTATAGCGTCGACGCTTGCGGGATGCAGCGGGAATAATGGCTCTACTGCCGGAGAGGGCAGCAATGCGGAAGATTCTTCGTCCGGGACAGATTTAAAGCCAATCACGCTAACCTATTTCTCGGAGGACGGCAGCACGAATTGGAATAACATGAAGGATGAAGTCGGCAAGATTATTACGGAGAAAACGGGTGTAACCCTGGATGCCGAGTTTGCTGTCGGTGATCCGGTACAGAAGATCTCACTGATTGCCGCAACAGGCAACTATCCTGATCTGCTAGCTGCAAAGGCGGATGTCGGCAAGCTTGTAGACGCCGGTGCGGTCATCGATCTGACAGATTTAATCGACAAGTATGCTCCGAATATCAAAAAAATGTTAGGAGATAAGCTTGTACGGACCAAGTACAGCCTGGATGATGAGGCGATTTATGCCATACCAACCTGGTCAGCAGTGGATGAGAAGAAAATGAAAGCCGACGGCGGATTTGAACTCCAGCATCGTGTAGTTAAAGAGGCCGGATATCCGGAAATAAAAACAGTGAAGGATTACGAAAAGGTTATTCAGGATTACATCGATAAACACCCGACGGACGAGAACGGAAATAAAAATATCGGGCTCTCACTAAACGGGGACGATTGGCATATGTATCAGGTTACCAACTCGGGATTCCAGACAACCGGGGGACCGGACGACGGCGAATATTACATCGATCAGGAAACGCACCAGGCAACTTATCATTTCCGCCGTCCGGAGGAAAAGGAATATTTCCGCTGGTTGAATCATATGAACGACATCGGTCTGCTGGATCCGGAAAGCTTCGTGCAGAAAACCGACCAGTTTAAAGCTAAAGTGGCTTCGGGCCGTGTTCTCGGGCTGGCGGATCCGGAATGGGATTACGGGGATGCGCAGAATGCATTAAAAGCGGCAGGTAAGTTTGATCAGACTTATGGTCATTATCCGGTTACCTTGAGTAAAGAGTACAAGGATACCAGCTTCTGGCCGGCCGGCTTCGACGGAGGGTATGGGATCTCGATTTCCAGCAAGTGTAAGGACCCGGTACGTGCCATTCAGTTCCTTGACTTTTTGGCCTCGGAAGAGGGTCAAATTCTCAATAACTGGGGAATCGAAGGGAAGCATTATACGATGGAAAACGGTAAACGTGAGGTTATTCCGGCAGTGCAGCAACGTATGGATAATGATAACGCCGCTTTCCAAAAAGAATCGGGTGTCGGACTTTACTGGAACATGATGGTTCATTACGGGGACGGGATTAAAGATTCAACAGGAAACTATTTCACCCGGAGTTTTCCGGAACAGCTGACAGCGAGCTACAGTGAGCCGGAAAAGGAAGCATTAAAGGCATACGGTGTGGATCATTGGAAGGGACTCTTCCCGTCAGAAGAGGAATTCGAGCCAAGAGCTTATGGTGCGGCTTATACGATGTCACTTGCCAGCGACGATCCTGCTGTGATTCTTGGAGCCAAAATGAAGGATATTACCTGGAAACGAATTCCGGAAGCAGTGATGGCTAAGCCGGATCAATTCGACAAGATCTGGGACGCCTACATGGAAGATCTGGATAAGGCCGGAGTGAAAGAGATGGAAGAAGCTTATACCAAGCATGTCCAGAACCGTATTAAATTGTGGTCTTCAAAGTAATCTAGTTGCTCATCCGGGCCCGTTTCCAACATTTGTGCGAGGGAAACGGGCCCATTGCTATGATGGGTGATAGAGATAACTGTTCCGCCAATGGAACCGGCTTAATTTAATATCATACCTGTAAGCGCTTTATTGTGTTGTGGAATCCTAGTGCTATCAAAGATATTCAAGGAGGTACGTTAATGAGGCTGGAGATTAAGAGATTACTATTAGGCTTTTTATGTTTTAGTTTGGTCTTCTCTTTACTGGTATATTCAGGTGCGAATCGTTCGGAGGCCGCAGCTTCCTCTGCAGAGTCGGACAGCCAACCAGGCGTTATCAAACTTACTTATGCAGATGCCATATTAGATGGCTATGGCATCGAGAAGCGCGGAAATGTCTTTGAAGATCAGGATCGGCTTTATAATGGCGAAGGTTACATCTCATTCTTTTTCGCTGAAGATCCGTCCTCTGCAGAGCAGGCCGGAAGTGCAACTTTTACTGTAGAGGTTACAGAACCGGGATTGTACAAAATGAGTGTAGGCTACTATATTCCTGAAGGCTATGGCGGAAAAGCGACGAGCATTCAAATTAATGAGGTTGGCACTGGTGAGTTAACACTGGATGCACCTGCAGCAGGAACGGTTAGGGCTGAAAAAATGGTTAGCAAAGTGATGTTAAATGCCGGTAAGAATACCATCAAGGTCAACCGGGGCTGGGGGTATTTTGGCCTTGAATATTTGAAGCTGGAAGCGGCCAAGGCATCTCAGGCAGGGGGCATGCTGGAAGCGGAGGATGGTGTGATGAGCGGCGGCGTTTCAATAGAAACCCAAGGTGAAGGGTATTCCGGCCAAGGTTATACGGCATTCCAGCAATCAGGTTCACTTACCTTTACTTACAAGGCACCCTCGGCAGGAATGTATACCCTTCTTATAGGCTACAGTGCTCCAAACGGTGAGAAGAAAACCAGTATGATTGTGAACGGGCAAACTTCGGAAATTTCTCTGCCGGAGCAGAAAGGTTTCAGCGAAATTTCCGCCGGAAAAGCATTGCTGAAGGAAGGCGATAACACGATCGAGTTCTCAGCGAACTGGGGCTGGTACAATATTGATTATGTCAAATTGACGGCTGCCGATAAAGCGGAAGGCAATGCCGTGACGGGCAAACTAATTAACCCGGAAGCAACCTCTGAAGCCAAGTCGCTGATGAATTATTTGGCAAGCCAGTATAGCCATAAAATCATATCGGGTCAGCAAACATTGGAGGATGCCGAATGGATCGGACAGCAGACCGGCAGATTTCCGGCGATAATGTCCACGGATTTAATGGATTACTCCACTACCCGTGTCGACAATGGCGCCACTTCAACCGAGGTCGAAAAAATGATTGATTGGTACAAACGCGGCGGTATTGTAGCTCTGTGCTGGCATTGGAATGCCCCCAAGGGGATTGGCGGGAATGAGCCCGGCAATGAATGGTGGAGGGGCTTCTACACTGAACACACAACCTTTGATGTGGAATATGCGCTCGATCATCCGGATTCTGAGGACTACAGCCTGCTTATCAGGGACATTGATAATATCGCACTCCAGCTGAAACGTCTGCAAGATGCAGGTGTTCCCGTGTTATGGCGGCCACTGCATGAGGCAGAGGGCGGATGGTTCTGGTGGGGAGCGAAGGGACCGGAGCCAGCGAAGCGGTTATGGAAGCTGATGGTTGACCGGCTAACCCATTATCACCATCTGAACAATCTGATCTGGGTATGGAATTCCGAGAAACCGGAGTGGTATCCGGGAGACGATGTCGTGGATATTGCCAGTGTGGATACGTATAACCCGGCAGGTGATTACAACCCCAGCATTGCAAAGTATGAGGGATTAATCTCTTTGGTGAATAATAAGAAGCTAGTCGGATTGGCAGAAAACGGGCCGATTCCCGATCCGGATATGCTGCAGGCTTATGGTGCGTACTGGAGCTTCTTCAGCACTTGGACAGGCGATTTCATCAAGGATGGCACTACAAACGCTGCTGAACACTTGAAGAAAGTATATCAGAGCGACTATGTTGTCACACTCGACGAACTTCCGGCTAACCTGTATACCTTTACGGAATTTTCCGATCTCAGCGGCCATTGGGCTAAGGGGGATATTGAATTATTGGCGGATAAATTGCTGGTCAAGGGTGATGGCGGCCGGCAGTTCGCCCCCGGCCGTTTAACGACACGTGCTGAATTTACAGTGATTATTACCAGAGCACTGGGCCTAAGCGCTTCAAGTACACCCGTCCAATTTACAGATGTTGCGAAAACAAAGTGGTATGCGGAGCCGATTAGTGCCGCTGCTCAAGCTGATTTGATTACAGGTTATTCGGACGGTACCTTCCAGCCGGACACACAGATTACGCGAGAGCAAATGGCAGTTCTGATCGTTCGTGCTGCGGCACTTGCTGGTCAGAAACCGGCAGCGGTAAAGAATGTTCTGGATCAGTTCGCGGACGCTTCATCTATTAGTACCTGGGCGATAGACAGTGTCAATGCAGCGGTTGCTTCAGGACTTATGAAGGGATTAACCCGCGACCATTTTGCGGCAAAGGATTCAGGAGATCGCGCACAGGCTGCGGTCATGGTAAAGCGTTTGATGGTGTATACGAATTTAATAGATTAATCTTACGATAAGAACATATCAATTTATTGGTTTAAATTCTATTTAAGAGATCTGGTCTTTCTCTAAATAAGGGAGGGAAGACCGGATCTCTTTTATGATTATGGAAAACAAGCTGTGACTTCGGTGACTCCTAGTATAAAGAATCGCCAATTAAACTTCTTGCTAAAGCATACAAAATATTAAAATTGTTACGTTCTCAATGATTCCGAATTTTTGATATATTAAGTTGTAAGGGCTTACATAGAAAGGGTGATCAGAATTGAGGATGAGGCAAAAGGTAACCTCTGTATTTTTGGCAGTATTGTTGATGTTAAGTTCATTTTCATTCAGCATGGGGACTGCTGCAGCTGCAGAGCTGAATAGTCCGTATATTGTGAACGGCGGTTTTGAGTCGGATTTTTGGGCTGATAAGTCATGGAGTGTGGAAACCGAAACCTGGGATCAGGTAGATATTCAGCAATTTACTTACGCTAATGATGCATGGCTCACACCGGATGAAGGGACGCATGCCTTCAAATATTGGATCAAGGATACAGCCGCCGGAACTCCGGTGTTTACGGTGAAGCAGAGTATTCCTTCTCTCCCTGCGGGAAGCTATGAGCTCACAGTTAAGTCTATGGGCGGTATTGATAAGCAAGCGGGACATGTTGAATTGTTTGCGGGTACCGAGAAGGCGCCAGCTGCTGCCACCACCGGCTATAATGCCTGGGGAACGGTCAGCCTGAAATTTGTTCTGGCGCAGGATACCGCAAATCTTGTACTTGGAGCGAATATCAGCGGCGGTCCGGGCGCTTGGGGATATGCGGACAGCTTTGAGCTGAAGCAGACCAGCACCGAGGCGGTTCCGCCGGTGGCTGCGGATATTTTTGTGAAGAAGGTGGAGGGACTTTCGTCTGACTTTATTAAGGGCATGGACATTTCCAGCATTATTTCGTTAGAGAATAGCGGAGTTAAATTTTATAATGAAGCTGGAGAGGTACGAGATATCTTTAAGACCGTACATGAGGCCGGAGTGAATTATATCCGCGTGCGTGTATGGAATGATCCTTTTGATTCAGCTGGAAACGGTTACGGCGGGGGCAATAATGATCTGGCAACCGCAATCGAAATCGGCAAAAGAGCGACTGCAAACGGCATGAAGCTGCTGGTGGACTTCCATTATTCTGACTTTTGGGCGGATCCGGCCAAGCAGCATACGCCTAAGGCCTGGGCAGATTTGAGTTTTGAAGCGAAGAAGACTGCACTTTATAACTATACCAAAGAAAGTCTGCAGGCTATGCTTGATCAAAAGATTGATATCGGTATGGTTCAGGTAGGTAATGAAACCAATGGACAATTCGTCGGGGAATCCGACTGGACGAAGATGAGTGAATTGTTCAGTGCAGGCAGTAAAGCGATTCGGGAGACCGACCCGGGCATTCAGATCGCACTGCATTTTACGAATCCGGAATCGGCAGGCAGATATGCTTCCTATGCCAAAACCCTGCAGGATAATAAGGTAGACTATGATGTATTTGCAAGCTCCTATTATCCGTTCTGGCACGGCACATTAAGTAATTTGACCTCTGTACTGAAGCAGGTTGCCGACACCTACGGTAAAAAAGTGATGGTAGCCGAAACCTCTTATGCGTATACCGCTGAAGACGGGGACGGGCATGGCAATACGGCGCCTCAGAGCTCGGGGCAAGTTCTGGACTACCCGATCAGCGTTCAAGGCCAGGCCAATTCGGTCAGAAATGTAATTGAAGCGGTTGCCAATGTGGGTGCAGCGGGGATCGGCGTATTCTACTGGGAGCCGGCATGGCTTCCGGTAGGTCCGAAAGATAAGCTCGAGCAGAATAAGCTCCTCTGGGAGCAATATGGCTCAGGCTGGGCATCCAGCTATGCGAAGGAATATGACCCTAAGGATGCAGGGGTGTGGTATGGCGGAAGTGCTGTTGATAATCAGGCCTTGTTTGATTTCAGCGGGCATCCGCTGGCTTCACTGAATGTGTTCAAATATGTGAATACAGGGGCTGTTGCTCCTCTCGCCGTTGATGAAATCAAGGATGTCACGGTGACGGCTGTTGCAGGAGAACCTGTCCAGCTGCCGTCCGTAACAAGCGTTACTTATAATGATGGAAGCACCGGGACGATACCTGTTGTCTGGGATCAGACCGCATTTGAACAAGCGGTAAGCAAGGGTGCCGGCAGCTATGTGATCGGAGGAACGGCTGAAGGCGGCTTGACGCTGAAGGCTTATCTCGAAATTAAAAAACAGAACTTCATCGTCAACGCTGGCTTCGAGAATAACGACCGGAGCATGTGGGAGATCACCTATGGTGCAGGAAGCAGCCCGCATACCGATTATCAGAATAAAGTGACGGATGCCAAAAGCGGAAACTATTCGTTACACTTCTATTCAGCCAGTGGAGTTAACTTTAGTGTAACGCAGACGGTGTACGGGCTGGCTCCCGGTTACTACAATCTGTCCATGTTTATCCAGGGCGGAGATGCTGTTAATCCGGAGATGAAGCTCTTTGCGGTAACAGGCGGAGCGGAAGTGAAAACGGACACCGGAGTGAACGGGTGGACGCAGTGGAATAACCCGCAAATCGAGAATATTCTCGTAACGGACGGAAAGCTGACGATCGGTGCCCGCGTGAAAGCGGACGGCGGCGCATGGGGAACGCTGGACGACTTCTATTTGAGCTTTGTGAAGGGGAGCGGAGAGCAGGAGCCGGATCCGGGAACAGAGACACCAGGAACAGAAACGCCTGGAACAGAAACGCCTGGAACAGAAACGCCGGGAACGGAGACACCAGGAACAGAAACGCCGGGAACAGAGACACCAGGTACTGAGACACCAGGAACAGAAACACCTGTGACCCAGCCGTCTACTGGAGTAACCCAGCCGCAGACCGAGTTCATTGCAGTCAATGGAGATGGCGGCAGTCTGTTCATTAACCGTACGACCCTGGCGGACGGAACGAAGAAAGACAAAGTGGACTACACTGCGGCAAAAGCGCTTGAGGCTGTAAACAAGGTTGTTGCAGCCGGTCTTGATACGGTACGGCTAGTCCTCCCGGATACAGAGGATAAAGTCGCTGAGCAGGAAATTGGCTTGTCCAAGGATACCCTGAAGACATTAGCATCCGGCAAAGTCAATCTGGAGATGTCTACAGTGAATGCCAGACTGATTCTGCCACAGCAAACTCTGGCTCAGCTGGACGGGGATTATCAGTTCAAATTCACCCCGGTTAAGAGTGAACAGGCAATCAAGGCTGTGGAAGAACGGGCGAAACGGGAGCAGATCGTTCAAGCTGCTGCGGGCTCAGGGGATGTTCATGTTGTAGGCCGCCCGGTCAATATTGAGACAGGTGTGAAAAATCAGCCGGTAGACTTGATCCTCCCGCTGCCAGGTAATGTGCTGCCAACGGATGCAGCTGCGAGAGAAGCATTCCTGTCTCATCTGGTGATCTATGTTGAACATAGTGACGGTGAGAAAGTGCTGGTTCAGCCTCAAGTGGTGCAATATTCTGCCGATAAGCTGGGACTGAAAATCAGTGTGAACAAGTTCAGTACCTTCACTGTGCTAGACATGGATAACTGGTCTACATCCCCGAAGAAATCACATGAAGCGTATATGCAAGGCTACCCTGACGGAACATTCAAACCGGAGCAAGCCATGACCCGAGCTGAGCTGGCGGCGGTTCTGTCCCGCATTGGAGCCCCTTCGGCTTCAAATGCCCAGCCGGTAGCTTACAAAGATCAGAATGATTTCCAGTGGGCTGCGGGTGATATTCTTAAAGTGACTTCCGGCGGATTAATGACAGGCTATCCAGACGGCAGGTTTGGGCCGGAGCTGTATATAACCAGAGCCGAAATGGCTGCAGTTGTTGTACGCTGGATGCAGCTGAGCGGTGAACTTGTGTCAACGTTCACGGATACTGCAGATCACTGGTCGGCTCACAACATTGCACTGGTTCAACAGGCCGGTTATATGAAAGGGATGCCAGACGGAAGCTTCGGGCCGGATAAGTACTTAACCCGGGCAGAAGCAGTTACTATTTTCAACAGAGTATTGAAACGGGGGCCTTTATTCGGTATCCAGACTTCCAGCTGGTCGGATGTGTCCAATAGCTATTGGGCCTTCTATGACATTGTTGAAGCCACCACAAACCACAGCTACACAACACGGGAAGCTGGCGGAGAAGCAGCAGAGTAAGGAAGAGGTAAAAGGTATAATTGTACAAGATGCCTTATTTTATAAGTAAGTTATAGTTATATCTAAGAAACCTTTTCAACGGAGACTTGTCAGGCTTTTAAGCCGGCAGGTCTCTTTCTTTTGCCTGAAGTGCATAAATTATTATTTCATTATTTTTTCATTTTTTATAGCTATAATGTGTCTTAAGGATATTAAAGGCGGACTTCAATTATGGCAGAGCCAAGCGCCACATGAACTAACATTTTTGGAACAAGAAAGCAGGCCATCATGCACATCTTATTAGTAGAAGACGACGCTAAGCTTGGCTATATGATTCAGTATAAGCTCACATCTGCAGGACATCGGACGGAATGGGCCCGTACTTCAGAAGAGGCGGAACTGTTTTTTTCCACTACGGAATTTGATCTGTATATTCTGGACTGGATGCTTCCCGGTAAAACAGGGCTGGAGCTATGCCGGCAGCAGCGGGGGCTGAATGACAATACGGCCATTCTGATGCTGACTGCACGCGGCGAGATTGAGGATCGCGTCAGCGGGCTACTCACAGGGGCAGACGATTATATGATCAAGCCTTTTGCTTTCGAAGAATTATTAGCCCGGATTACTTCCCTGGACCGCAGAAAGCAAACACGGGGATATACCCTAAAGTATGCGGTCAGCGGCCTTCGGCTCAATCCGGACACACAGGAGGCAGAACGTGAGGGAGTCCCTTTGACACTGACCAAACGTGAGTTCCAGCTGCTGGAGTTTTTTGCCCGTCATCCGAATGTCGTGCTCTCCAGAGAGCGTATTCTCAATTCTGTGTGGGGCAGTGAAGCTAATGTGACTCTGAATGCTGTCGATGCCGTCATCAAGCTGCTGCGAAAAAAAGTCGATGATCCCTTCTCTGTGAAACTCATCAGAAGTGTACACGGAAGAGGTTACCGTTTAGCAGATAACGGAGCTGACCATGATGATACCTAATACCCGCAGGCAATTAACCATCTTTTACAGCACGATGATTGGATTAATTCTGCTCATCATGGCGGGTTCCTTTTACTGGGTACTAACGGATGTGATGCACAGGGATGAAAGGCATAATCTGGAGTCTGCCGGGCAAAAAGCTTTGGATGAGTGGTTAAGTAAACCGGTGCAGGCGCAGGATGCGGAGGAGATTCGTGAACAGCGGCAGGCAGGCACTCGCAGAATGGAATGGGAGTATCTGCAAAGCGACCAGTTTGCTGTCATAACTGATCCATCATGGACGATCTTCGTTCATTCGCCAGAGAGAAATAACCTGCTGCTCCAGCCTTCCTTCCAACAGCAGCTGGATGCCCAAGGGAGTAAAAGCTACGTTCATTTAAGCAATTCTCCGGGTAAGAACCAGGCAGATTATGCAATACTGCGACTAATGACAGGTGATGAAGCACACCCTGTTCTGTTGATCGGGGAAGAGGTGAGTAAGCAGGAACATCTATTAAAAGAGATGAGGCTCCTCCTTATCGGGATTACCCTTCTCCTCCTGGCGGTGACCACCATCATAGGTTATATACTGGCCGGCCGGGCTATACTCCCCCTCAACCTTGCGTTTATCCGGCAGCAAAAATTTACCGCTTACGCCTCTCATGAGCTAAGGACACCTCTAAGCGTGCTTCAGCTGTCGGTGGACATTCTGGAGGAGGAACAGCACAAGCTATCGCCTGTCCATCGGACGGTGCTTCAGGATATGAAAGAAGAAATAGAGCGTATGACACGTTTAACCGGGCAATTGCTTACACTCGCCAGAAATGATTCCCCTCTACAGCACATGAGGCGGGAGGTATTCGACCTGCAGGACAGACTTTCTTTTGCAGCCGCAAGAATGCAGCTAATGGCTCTGGAGAAAAATGTGAAGCTAGAGCTGAACACAGGCAAAACGGAAGAGGGCTTTACCTGTATAGGCGACAGCGAACAGATAGACCAAGTGCTGTATATTCTTTTGGATAATGCCATTAAATACTCTGCGGAGGGGGGCACGGTGACACTGGGAATTACCCGGAATGATAACGGCACTGTGAATGTAATTATTCAGGATACGGGCTGCGGGATTTCCGAGGAGGATCTACCCCATTTGTTCGAACGGTTCTATCGGGTAGATCAGGCCCGTACAAGGGAACACGGCGGCACCGGATTGGGGCTGGCTATCGCCTATGAGATCGTCAGCAGGCACGATGGCCGGATCGTCGTCACCAGCACTCTCCATCAGGGAAGCACCTTTACGGTCATCCTTCCTGAAACTAAATGAACCTATAGGCAACCAGTCAAGTAGAAACAGCTGTGCTGCCCATAAAAAGGCGGTATCTGTTTCAGCGGGAAAAATAAGGAGGTTTTACGATGTTTACTGAAGTCTTTAATCATATTCATCCTATTATTGTACATTTCCCTATTGCTCTGATCATCATCGGATTCGGGTATGATTTGGTGCTGGCCTTAAAAAAACGCTCTTTGAATCCTGTCGGCGGGTTATGGATGTGGCTGCTTGCTGCAGTTGGAGCCTGGGTCGCTATTGCAACCGGGCCGGATGATGATGCCCGCGGTGTGACTTCATTCTTAGAGCCTCATGAGCTGCTCGCCACCTTAACCGCTTGGGTCGTTACTTTGATCGTTGTATGGAGATTACTGATGTACTTGAAAGGGAAACGCGAATTTGTAAAAGCTCCGCTGGTGCTATACCTGGTCATTTCACTTGCTTCCTGCGGCCTTGTGCTGGGAACCGGTTATTACGGCGGTAAAATGGTGTATACGGATGGCGTAGGCGTATCGGCCAATGGCACTCTGGTCAATCCCCCTGTGCTAGGGAATCACAAGTAATCAAATACCACATGAAAAAAAGGAGATCCGCTCTTGCAGCGGATCTCCTTCGATGTTTCACGGATAGGTTTTTAATCTTAGATTTGGTTCTGGGATAGCGAAGCCGAATCTCTGGCCACGTCTCTTACTTCCCCTATGGACATGTTTACGTTCCCTGCACCGCCGGACAGCTTCTGTAAGGCCCCGGATATGTCCTCAACTTCAATCCCTCATGGGAATTGAAGCCCTTAAATGCTGGTTAAGCTATGGATTACGATATGGACAGCAGCCTATTCATCGCTGTCGATTTCCCGGTTTCCAAGTGTTTGTACCGGACGGTTGTCATGCGGGAATATTGCTGCAAATTTGCTGATTTGCTCGCCGGACCATTGAACCGGATTCTCCAAGACGATCCACTGTACCCCTTCGGTACAAGGCGGCGTGGTGAGCGATCCCTGGTAGCGGAACGAATGAAGATCTGCTGGCAGCAGCCCATTCAGATTGAAGTTACCCTCAACCGGAGTTTCTTCTTCACTCTCTTCGGCCGGAAGCAGGGACCATAGCTGGTTCAGGCCGGTATTTTCGCTGCCGCTATGAATCAGAACACTCAGCACCGCAAGCGATCCGTCCTCGCTCTTATGTACCAGATGCAGCTCCATTTCAGCATGTTTGCCGTCCACCTCATGCTCACTGGGCAGGTGGAAATGGAACTGCTGCAATGTATAGGTCTTTCCTTCAATCACAAGCCGGTTATCCTGATTCTTAAGGTTCACCTGGATCGTATGGCCGTTGTTAATGATAGTAACGGGGGAAGGCGAATACTCCACCTTGATCGGGGAGAGGCTCTCGTCGTCCTTTACTTGGTCATGAAGGATATTAACCGGCGATTGAGCGGTACCGGTACTGCAGGTTGTGAACAGCTGATCCAGCTCAGCCCAGTGCTCCGGAGAGGTATCACCTTCATAAGACCAGTGCGCCTGATGCGTTGCGGCAGTGGCGGAGGGTTCGTTTATTCCTGCTTCCTCCTTGTCAGGTGCGTTGTTTCCGCATCCGGCCATCATAGACATGACCATGGCGGGGAACAGGATTCGCGGTATCCATTTGTTGATGCGCATATAGCAGCCTTCTTTCTTTTTCGTATGGAACATTGTTATTTATATTGTAAATAATGGATGTTTGAGCAACAAGTGAAAAAAGACTCAAGCCTTCTTTGGTTCAAATTATCCAGATATCCTAGACCTTTCCCTTAGTTAATCAGCGAGTCCAAGAGCTTCCCGTGCTCATTGAATATAAATATGACAGGAACTTCTGACCCATGCGATGAGGGGGTTGCTTATGAATAAGCGGGCAGGAATAGTGAAGAAGCGGAGTCTTTCATCCGGAGCTGAGCGGGGACGCAGCTTGCAGCGGAAGGTGAAGGCCCAGAGCATTAATTTTGCAGTCATCGGAGACAGCCATGTAGGATACGGGAACAGCTCAGTTATTTTTAGAAATCTTTTGCCCAAAGCGGTGAGCAGCGGAAATAAGCGGTTTGTGATTTTTGGCGGGGATAACGCGCAGGCAGGGGCTAATCATGGAAGTAATGCCGATGCTTTCTACAAGGATTTCAAGGATACGGTTACGAGCACGCTCGGGAGCATTCCTTACAAAGCCTCAATCGGGAATTGGGAGGCAAGCACCCGGTCCTTATTTACTCAATATTTAGGAGCTGCAGCCGGGCAGATGAATTTTCCGGGTACACAGGGCAAGGTGAGGTATGTATGGCTTGATTGTGCACTCGGGAGATTCACCCCGGAAAGTCTAAAGCTGCTGAGAAATTTAGATGACCGGTATTATTACATTATTGATTTTCATTGGCCTTTAAAGGTAAGCGGGATTACGGTTGATCCCAGCCATGTGCTCAGCGGGACAGAGACGGGGAAGTTTTTTGCAGCGATTCCGGCGAAGGTAAGAGATCGGGTGCTGGCTATCTTCACACATCACGGGCATAAGTTTTACCGGAAGCTGACCAATATTTATCCCGGTTTCTCTAAGACCAAATTCTTTGTGTGCGGGTGTTCCGGAGATTACAAATGCAAGCCTAGTGGTGATCGCGGATACTACAATGCGACATTAACCCTCAACGGGACAGCAGCCACGGTTGATGCTTACCGAATATCGGTGATGTAGCGGAATAAGAACGGCTATAATCTATAAATACAAGCCGAGCAGTGATGCGCGGCTTGTGTCTTCATATATAACAAAATAATAAACAGCGTCTACTGCACACTGAGATTATCCCAGTTGATCTGGAACTCCTTCAGCATGCCTTCTTTGGTCAGCTTGCCGCCGAGGTAGCCCTGAATGCTGCTGGATAATTCCTGCGGCATTCCGTTCGGCAGGCGCGACCAGTTCCAGGTCAGAGCCTGATCTTTATCGGTATATTCCAATACTTCGGCACCCAGTTCCCCGAGCTCTTCTTCGGTACCCTCAATGCTGTTGAGGGCAGGGATGAACTGGAACTCCTTGGTGATGTATCTTTTGCCTGTCTCTGAGGTGACGAGCCAATCCAGGAAGACCTTAGCCTCCTCTTTAACAGGTGAGTTCTTATTGACGACCCAGTTGCTGGGCACCCCTACATACAGCTTATCGTTGTCTTCCGCTGTGTCATCAATCGGCATCGGCAGGATGCCCAGATTCAGGTTAGGGTTGATGCCGTCGATTTGCCCCTGGGTCCAGTTGCCCTGCTGCATCATCGCCGCTTCTCCGCTCGCAACCATGGTGACCTGGGTATTGTAATCGGTCGAGAGCGGATTTTTGTTGCCATATTCGACCGTAAGATCAAGCAGGTCCATCCACTTGGAGAATATCGGATCCCCGTTGAACGTCTTGGAGCCGTCTGTCAGTCCCGTAATGAACGCTTCCGGGTCGGGCTGCTGGGCGAATGCTACATTGACGTTATGATTGCCAAGCACGAACCATTCCTGATAGCCGTTGGCAAAAGGCGTGATCCCCGCAGCCTGCAGCTTCTCCGCCGCCTCACGCAGAGCGGTAAGGGTCAGCGGCTTCTCCATGATGCCGGCCTGCTTGAAAAGATCCTTATTATAGATGAAGCCGTAGCCTTCCAGATTCATCGGCATACCGTAGAGCTTGCCGTCTACAGTCATCTGTTCTGCCGCAAGCGGCTTAACATCCTTGGCCCAGGCCTCGCCGCTCAGGTCCTCCAGATATTCCAGCCACATATCACGTTCATTGTTGCCGCCGATGGTGAAGATATCCGGCTCGTCCCCGGACGAGAACTTAGCGCGCAGGGAAGCCCCGTAATCGCTGCCGCCCCCGACGCTTTGAATCTCCAGCCGGATGTCCGGGTGCTCCTGCTCGAATTCGGTTTTAAGTGAAGCCAGCGCTTCTGATATTTCCACCTTGAACTGGTAGATATGCACGGTTTTGATCCCGTCCGCATGGTCACTGCTCCGTCCGCAGCCGGTCGTCAGCCCGGCCAGCAGCAGCGAGCATGCGAGGAGAAGTCCATGTTTTTTGCTCATACTAGATTCATCCTCTCTGCCTGAAAAGTCGCAGGTATCGTTAGCCCTTAACGGAGCCCTGGGCGATGCCTTCAATAATATACTTCTGCATCAGCAGGAAAAAGATCACCACCGGCGTAATCCCTAGCACAAGCCCCGGAAGCGCCAGATCCCACTGCTTCGTATATTGCCCGAAGAAGGCATATGTGGCGATGGGGATCGTACGGTGCTGCGGGTCCTGCAGAATGAGCGATGGCATCAGATAGTCATTCCAGATCCATAGCGTATTCAGAATGATCACCGTAACGATGATCGGCTGCATCAGGGGAAGCACAATCCGGAAAAAGGTGCCGTAAGGGCTGCTGCCATCCACCCGTGAAGCCTCTTCAATATCTACCGGTACCGATTTAACGAAGCCGTGGAAGAGGAATACGGTCATCGGCGCGCCAAATCCCAGATAAGCGAGGATCAGGCCGACGGTTGAATCCATCACGCCTAATCCGCTCACAACCTTGACCAGCGGAATCATTATCGCCTGAAACGGAATAACCATAGCCGCTACCAGTGCTATATAGAGCATACGATTATACAGGCTGTTATTACGGACCATTTTGTAGGCGCACATCGAACAGAGGAAGGCGAGCAGCACATTGCTGATAACTGTAACAATGAAGGAGTTCAGGAAAGCATGCGGGAAGTCGGTTGCTTTCCACGCTTCTGCATAGTTGCTCCACTGAAGCATGGAGGGCAGTGCAGCGGAATCCGAGAGAATTTCACTGTAGCTTTTGACCGAGTTCGCCAGCAGAAAATAAAACGGAACCAGGAAGATTAAGCCCAGCAGAATCATGAGCAGCTCGGCCAGCAGCAGCGGGGCCTTGAATTTTTTGGCGGCAGTCTCCATTACAGCTCCACCTCTCTTTTCTTGGTTGCTCTAACCTGCAGCAGGGAGATGATGGCCACAACGACGAAGAAAATCATCGCTTTGGCCGAGCCCATGCCGAACCGGCTAATGGTGTAGGCTTCATTGTAAATATTCAGCGCCACGGATTCGGTAGCTTTGAACGGGCCGCCTTTGGTCAGCGACAGGTTCAGGTCGAACAGCTTGAAGGACCACGCGATCGACAGGAACAGGCAGACCGTTACGGCCGGCATAACCAGCGGAATTGTAACATGGCGCAGCGTCTGCAGCCGCCCGGCTCCGTCAACCCGGGAAGCTTCCATCAGGCTCTGCGGAACGTTGTTGATCGCCGAGATGTAGATCACCATCAGATAGCCGGCATTTTGCCAGACAAACACGATCACAATCGCCCAGAAAGCGGTTCCTCCGGTACCCAGCCAAGGGAGATTGAAGAAGGACCAGCCGGTGGCCTGGCCGATCGATTCGAATCCCCGGACAAAAATAAACTGCCAGATAAACCCGAGCAAGAGCCCGCCAATAACATGGGGAACAAAAAACACCGTTCGCAGCACATTGCGCGTAAACAGCCTGCGTGTCAGCACATAAGCGAGTGCGAAGCCGAGCAGGTTGGTCAGCACCAGACCGAATAAAGTAAACTTGGCCGTGAACCAGAACGAATGCAGAAAGGAAGGGTCCTTGGTGAAAATATGCAGGTAATTCCGCAGGCCGGTCCACTCCACATGACGCGAGATTCCGTTCCAGCTGGTAAACGAATAATAAAGTCCCAAAAAGAATGGAATCAGTACAATAACAAAGAAAAACAGGGAAGTTGGCCCGACAAAGATAAACTGCTGCATCAGGCCTGATCTTCTTTTATGGTCCATCGTTCCTCACCCCTTGGTGTAAAGTAAACATTTCATTAAATAACCGGAAGGACAATTATCCGAATCAGGTATTCTAGAATTTACCAGGTGCAGGATATCATTGACGCTGGAAAACAATAAACAATATAATCTGAAAAACGGACGAAGAACGTCCCGTACTCCATGGTTTATTGGGGTGCGGGACGTTTTTTGTGCAGAGGAGGGGCGTGGGGAATGGGATTTGCGGAAGAGCATCAGAAATGGCTGGAATATCATAAGACACGAAGAACCGGGGAACGCCTGGACCGATTGAAGCGCGGGTATGGACATGGTGAGAAAATGTTTGCGGAGCGGGTATGGTGGCCGATTTTTGGAGTTTGGATGATCTGCATCCGGAGTATGAGGTGTCGGATTGGCGGGGCAGGCCTTATTTTGTTGATCTGGTATGGAAGCCGGGCCAGGTGAAGTTTGCCATTGAGATAAAAGGGTATGGTCCCCATGTGCAGCATACAGACCGCACCAGGTACCGGCAGGAGCTAAACAGGGAAACTTATCTGCAGATTGCCGGCTATCGCGTAGTATCTGTGCCTTACGATGATTTGGAATCGGCACCGGAGCTGACGGTCTCTCTACTCAAATCCTTATTAATTCCATGCCTGTTGCAGCATGCGGATGATGAGAAGAGTCAGTACACAAGGATGGAAAGAGAGATTTTGCGGTTAGCGGTACGGTCAAACGGCTATATTAGGCCTATTGATTTAGTGAATGGGCTTGGTGTTGATCTGAGAACAATTCGGAAATACATAGCTTCTTTATGTGAAAAAGGTAAATTCAAACCCGTGCTGGCCCAGGGCAGCAGCCGGATCTGCCGGTATGAGTATATTCATTCCTTGCTGGATAACGAGCTGTGGTAACGTGCCGGCGGCGTGCTGAATGATAGAATCAATGATTCCGCCACCGGCGAGCCGAACGCGGAAATCAACGGTAAAAATCCCGTTGATTCCGCCGCCGGCGGGCTAACGGGCTGTCTTTTCAAACTTGACAGCCCTTTCAAAGTATCGGTATGGTAGACTGGTCAGATTATAAGGAGGCTTGGGGATATGTCAGGAGTTCTTGGTAATCATTTCGTTACACAGATTGGCATTTTGGTGAATGATGTGGAGAAGGTCAGCGCGGCGTATGCGGAGTTTTTTGGACTGGAGCAGCCGGAGATTATTATTACAGATACAGCCGACATTGCCCAGACCCGCTATAACGGGGGGCCGACTGAGGCGCGGGCGAAGCTGGCTTTTTTTGATATGGGGTCGCTGCAGCTGGAATTGATTGAGCCGGACCATCAGCCGAGCACATGGCGCGATTATCTGAATGAGCATGGTGAGGGGCCGCATCATATTGCTTTTGTCATTGAAGGCATGCAGGATAAGATCATGCTGCTCGAAGGCAAGGGGTTCCCGCTCCAGCAAAAGGGTGAGTATACCGGCGGCCGTTACGCTTATATGGATACATTCAAGGAATTAAAGGTGCTCGTGGAGCTGCTGGAGAACGATAAGCAATAAAGTGCAACCAGACCAACTAATATCTCCCAGGGGAAGTTTGCACGTTCTTAAACAGGCTTACCCGGGGAGACCAATATAGGAGGAGTTCATGATGAATATTCTGATTACCGGTGCCGGACGCGGGCTGGGTGTGGAGCTGGCGGCTGAAGCTCTGGAGCGCGGGCATGGCATTATTGCCGGAGTCCGGCATCCTGAGCAGGAACAGCCGGAACTGGCGAAGCTTGCGGCCGCCTACGGGGATAAACTAACCGTGGCGAGGCTGGATGTGACGGATGAAGAGGGGATAGCAGCTCTGGCTGCAGAACTGAAGGCGCAAGGGCAGACACTCGGAGCTATTATTAACAACGCGGCGGTTCTCACCGCCCGTAACACGCCGGTTGAAGTGCTGGATCTGCAGGACATGCTCACTACTATGGATATTAACCTGTACGGACCCATCCGGGTGGTCAAGCATTTCCTGCCGCTGCTCACCGAACCGCAGCCAGCGGTCATTAATATTTCTTCGGAAGCGGGCAGTATCTCTAACGCCTATCCGGGAGACTATCCGTATTCCATCTCCAAAACAGCACTTAATATGTTCTCACAGCAGCTGCACGTCTATTTGCAGGATCGCGGAGTCCATGTGCTCAGCGTACATCCCGGCTGGATGCATACCGATATGGGCGGAGAAGAAGCGCCGACCGATCCGCGCCAGAGTGCCGGGGGCATTATCACCCTGATCGAGCAGCGCAAGGGCCCGGAAGGCGTCTTTAGGTTTGTGGATTATACGGGTAAGGATATGAAGATATAAGTGACTTAGCAGGCCGCCTGGTAAGGAGTAGCTGATTTCGGCAGAAAACCGTAATCAGCTTTTTTGTGTTTAAATATTAGGAAAATATCCCCAAAAAGCAGGAATGTTTATGTTTTTGTATAATATTTAATATAAGTATTAAATAAAAACATATTGGAGGCATTCCTATGGTTGAGTTAGTGGCAAGTTCATTAGAACAGGCCGGTGTATCGGCATCAGGTGTCGAACGGATTAAGGCTGCTGCCGCACAGATGGTGGAAGACAACATTACACCGGCACAAGTGATTGTTGCTGCCAGAAAGGGAGTTGTACTCGTCCATCAAGCTGACGGAAAAATCGGGCCTGAGCCTGATGCAGCCGAATTAACCGTTAACACGTTATTTCCGCTCTGTTCCATCACGAAGCTGTTTACCGCAACGGCTGTGTTGATGTTAGTTGAACGTGGCAAGGCAGGGCTGAACAGACCCGTCGTTGATTACATTCCCGAGTTTACAGGCGAGGGAAAATCCAAGGTGTGCGTGCATCATCTGCTGACCCATACCTCCGGATTAGACGGCGAGAAAATACACCTGCATGCACAGGCCAAACGGGCTGAAGGAACAGAATTTCCTGCAAGCGCATCCAACCAGGACCCCGAGCTGCATGAGTACTTGTATAGCGGCTATGATGCACCCCTTAGCTGTGAGCCGGGAACGGCGATGTCTTATTGCGGGTACGGTTATGAGCTGCTGGGAGAAATCATCCGGCGTGTCAGCGGTCAGGCTCATAACGAGTTCGTGCGGGAGAACATTTTGGAACCGCTGGGGATGGAAAATACATATTATCGTGTCCCGCAGGAAGTACGGAGCAGAGTGGTAAGACGTTCACCTGAGGCGGCCTGTGCGGAGTGGACCGAAACCGAATATCAGCTGAATTCAGTATCTGCGGGCGGCGGTGCATACTCTACAGCAATGGATCTGGCCATCTTCGGCCAAATGTTTCTTAACGGCGGTATCTTTAACGGGATACGGCTGCTTAGTCCGGTAACGGTGAAAGAAATGACCCGGAATCAGATTCCCGGCGTGTCCTCGCAATACAGAGATGAAGTATTCCCTGAAGCGTACTGGGGGTACGGCTGGGCAATCAACGGGACGAAACGGGATGGCGGTGACCTTTTTTCACCCGATGCATATTCGCACTGGGGCGCAGCCGGTCCTTTCCTGTGTGTGGATCCCGTTTACCAGACGGTAACGGTTCATTTATCGGTCGAGCTGGATCATCAGAAGCCGTTTAAGAATATGTACGCGGATTACTTCAATAATACGGTTCTTGCAGCAATCACAGAACTGTAGCGCATTTCAAACTACATTATTGAAAAGTGAGGGCCCCGGGGATAATCCTGAGGGCTTTTTTGAAATATAAGTATTTAAATGTTTTACATCATGCGAGAAATAACTAGAAAATAGTTTGCTAAGCATACCTTCCTCACCTCAAGGCAAAATAAACAGGATTGACGCCATTCCAGCAACAGCTACACTAGGTGAAAGCAGTTTGTTTGGACGATAATTGTTTGTTTGTCAGGTTATCGAACATAAAATACGGTATTTTTAAGGTGGAAAATGGTTTATTGTGCGGTTTCAGATATACATGTAATACTAGGTGACATCGGAGGCGTCGTACACAAATGACGAAACATTCGATGACACGTTAAATAACATCAAAAGGGGAAAGGTGATGAGAGAATGACAACAAGCTGGTCTAAGAAATGGGCAGGTCCCGCAATGGGGGTCGTATTAATCTCCTCTATGCTATTATCCGCATGTTCTTCTAAGGAGGATGCTGCCAGCGGGAGTGCGGCGTCAGAATCATCCAAGCCTACTACATTAAAAGTAGAGTTGTTCGACCGGGGGAACTCACCCGCCGGCTACACCATCACCGACAGTTATTTGACGAGGCTGGTGCAGGAGCGTTTTGGCAAGCCGAATAATATTGATGTCCAGTTCGTACCGGTGCCGCGTTCGGAAGAAATTCAGAAGCTGAACGTCTTGATGGCCAGCCAAAGTGAAGTGCCGGACATTGTGTTCACCTACGATTCAGGAACCTTCAACCGTTATGCTGAGCAGGGTGGTTTGACAGATCTTACGGACTTGCTGGATAAGAATGCGCCGAACCTCAAGAAATTTCTGGGCGAGGACACGTTAGCCTACGGACAATATAAAGGGCAGCAGTTCGCCCTGCCGGGCAGAAGACTTGTGCTGGGCAAATACGCCGGTTACATCCGCCAGGATTGGCTGGACAAGCTTGGATTGCCGGTGCCGCAGACAACAGATGAGCTCTACACTACACTCAAAGCATTCAAGGATAAAGACCCCGGCAATACCGGCGGCAAGGTCATTCCATTTGGGATGAGCCTGGCGTCTGCTCAATATGAGCCGCTTCTCTGGTCCTTTATTGAGCCGCTCACGGATGAGCAGAAGTATACCTTAACACAGCAGCTTGGCTCCAATGATTATCCGACGCTGCTCCCGGGCTTCAAGGAGGGTCTGAAATTCATGAACAAGCTGTACAATGAAGGTCTGATCAGCAAAGACTTCGGCCTTGATAAAGACAAAAAGCAGCTGTGGCAGAATCTGCAGAATGGTCTGCTCGGCTTCTATACAGAGGATGCAGGGGAACTGTACTTCTCAGCGAATGGCGGGTACGAAAATCTGCAGGCGAATGTGCCGGGCGCTGTGATCACTCCAGTTGATGTCTTCACGAACTCGGAGGGCAAACATGCCAAGCCGGCCTATGCGCCAAATGCCATGTACGTCATGATCCCGAAATCCAGCAAAAATGCTGAAGCTGCACTGAAATATCTGGATTGGATGGCTTCAGACACGAATCTCTTCGATATGCAGTTCGGTGTAGAGAATGAGAACTATACCCTCGTAGACGGAGTGCCTGTAGTGAAAGCAGATGCGACTCAGGAAGCGATGGACCGGATCTACAACTTTGGTGACCTCGCTATCATCGTTAATGGTAAATACGCCGGAGACGATGCCAAGAATGAAGCAGCGTACATTGCACAGACCCCGGAGAAATACCAGGCAGATATGAAAAAATCGGTGGAAATCTCGAATACAGACAACATTCAGCCTGTGAAATTCGATCATCCGATCGAAGCGGAAGCGAAATACGGCACGGCACTGGCTGACAAGTTCCAGGAGATCATCGTGAAAATGACCATGATCAAACCGGATCAGTTCGACAGCACCTACGATTCGATGATCAAGGATTATATGGCAAGCGGCGGACAGGCCATTCTGGATGAGCGTACCGAAGCTTACAAAGAGATGTCTTCCAAATAAGCGGCCTTAAATTCGAGAGAGACAGCGGCAGGTACCCCGGGGGCCGGGTAAGGCCCCCGGACATTGCCGCAGACAAGAGAGGAGAGTGATGGCAGTGAAGAACAGCACTTATATCCGCAGAAACTGGCAATTGTATCTTTTGCTCGTACTGCCGGTCATTTACTTCCTGGTGTTTAAATATGGGCCGATGTACGGGGTACAGATTGCCTTTAAAGAATTTAACTTCTTCCAGGGCATCGGCGGCAGTGAATGGGTTGGACTTGATATTTTCCGCGAGGTCTTTCATAGCAATGATTTCTTCAAAGCACTGCGCAATACGCTGCTGCTCAATCTGCTGGACCTGATCGTTTCGTTTCCCGCTCCGCTAATTTTGGCAATTATGCTCTATGAGCTGCGTATTGTCTGGTTCAAGAAATTCGCCCAGACGATTCTATATATTCCTCACTTTATTTCCTGGGTCATTATCGGCGGCATTGTGCTGCAGGTGTTCGGCACCGAATCCGGCTTTATTAACAATATGCTTACCGGCATGGGGCTGGATGCCATTCCGTTCCTCTCCAATAAGAATTACTGGCTGGTTACCTATCTGCTGGTCGGAGTATGGCAGAGCGCAGGCTGGGGAACGATCCTGTATCTGGCGGCACTGACGGGGATCAACAAAGAACTGTTTGAGGCTGCCGAGGTTGATGGTGCCGGACGGTTTAAGAAGATTCTGCATATTTCCCTCCCCGGCATTAAAACCACTATCGCCACCCTGCTGATTATCAACCTGGGTAATATGATTTCCATCGGCTTCGACCGTCCGTTTATCGTCGGCAATGTAGCTGTCCGGGATTACTCAGAGGTACTGAGTACCTTCGTCTACCGCGTCGGTATTGAATCCGGGCAGATTTCACTGGCTACCGCTGTGGGGCTGTTCCAGGCTTTGGTGGGGCTGATTTTCCTGCTCGCTGCCAACTATGCATCCAAAAAACTGGCGGATGAGAGCATTCTCTAGTCCAGCATAAACGTGATAGAGACTGAAGGGGGAAATCCAATGAGCGAACGCACATCAAACCGGATATTTGATATCTTTAATGTCTTGATTATAACTTTTGTTATCCTGCTGTGCTTAATGCCTTTTATTCATATTATTGCGATCTCTCTAAGCTCAACCCGTCCGATTATGTCGGGACTTGTGACTTTTTTTCCAAGGGAGTTTAATATTAACGCCTACACCAAGGTCTTTTCCGATATGGCAATGATCCGGTCCCTGGGTTTCACCATTATGCTGACGGTTCTGGCGACTGTCCTGTCGATGGTTATGACCATTGCCGTGGCTTACTCTTTATCCAAAAAAGACCTGCGCGGACGCAAATGGTTCATGCTGATCATTGTAATTACGATGTTCTTCAGCGGGGGGATTATCCCTGATTACATTCTGGTCCGCAATCTCCATCTGCTGGATACGGTCTGGGCGCTGGTTCTGCCGGGTCTGATCAGTCCGTTCTATATGATCATCCTGATTTCCTTCTTCAACAGCATCCCGAAAAGTCTGGAGGAGGCGGCGGAAATCGACGGTACAACTCATCTAGGCACTCTGCTGCGCATCATTCTTCCGTTGTCGCTGCCGTCACTTGCTACACTCAGCCTGTTTTATGCCGTGGGACGCTGGAACGGATTCCAGGATGCGCTGATGTATATCAACCGTCCAGATCTGTATCCTCTCCAGCTGAAGCTCTATCAGATGATTCAGAACAATCAGGTCAGCGAGCTGATGCAGCAGGAAGGCCTGGGGATGGCCCAGCTGATGCCCGAGAGCCTCAAAGCGGCGAGTGTCGTATTCTCCACGGTTCCGATTCTGATCGTCTATCCGTTCCTGCAGCGTTATTTCATCAGCGGAATGATGGTCGGCGCAGTCAAAGGTTAATGAAAGAGAGGGGGAGAGGTGTGACACAGGCAATGATAGACAAGCTAACGGACAGACAGCGCTACCTGGTGGTTCAATCGATGGCGCTGATGGATTCGCTCTATGACGGGACGATGGAGCTTTTGATCGATGAGGAACGGAGTGACCGGCATAATACGCGGAGTAGTGCCCATTATGCGCTGGGACTGCTGATCCGCAGCGGTCCAGGCGATGTAGAGCGGGCATGCGGCTTATTGAACCGGGTGATGGACCTTCAGTTTGATTGCCCGGAAGAGATCTATCACGGCACGTTCCGTGTTTCTCCACAGGCTGCTCTGCCGCCGGCCGGCAATTATGAGTGGAAAAAGTTTGCGCCAGGGTTCGCCTTTTTTCTTAGTGAAACTACAGAAAAGGTGGGCAAACAGCTTAGCGACATACTTTCCCGGGAAATAAATCCGCCGCTGACGGGAGTAGACGGCCAGAGGATTAGACAATATCTGCAGTCCGCAGTCGATGAGGTGCTGCCGCCGGTCTGGAAGAGCTATGACCCCAATTGGCGTGAATTCATTGCCAGCACCTTTGCAGTAATTCTTGAGCAGTTTGCCGGAGTTCTGCCGCAGGCGCTTGTCCAGCGAATGGAGGAGTCCATGCGGAAGAGTGTTTCAGCTTCCATTGACCGGCGTTTGTCCGACGCTATTCCGATGAATTCGAATATTGAACTGATGCATATCTTTATCGTTCATTATTACGGGCACCGCTTCGGGAATGCGGAATGGATCCGGCATGCAGACCGGGAGGCAGCGGCCTTCCTGCAGAGTTTTGAAGAATTTGGAAGTATAGCCGAATTCAATACAACTACTTACTACGGTGTGGATCTAACGGTACTGGGCATGTGGAGAAAATATGGGCTTACTGCTGCCTTCAAAGAGACAGGGCGTACACTCGAACGTGGAATGTGGGAGAATATTGCACTGTTTTATAATCCGGTACTGGAGAATTTGTCGGGGCCGTTCTCACGGGCTTATGAGATGGAGATGACCGGTCACAGCTCGATTGGCGTATTCCTCTATCTGGCGCTGGGAGCAAGCTATGAGCATCTGGCTGCACCGAACTGTGAAACCAGTCATGATCCGCTCATTGTACTGTCAGCCGGTGAGCTGCCGCCAGAGCTGCTTCCGCAATTCACGGCCTTCGGGAAGAGCCGCAGAGTGGAGAAGCAGTTCCGTGAGCTGTGTGAGCGGGATAAGCCTGGAGACAATCGTAACCTGTGCACAGCGTCCGCTTGGATTGAGGAGCGGCGGATGATAGGGGCGATGTCGGGGAGCCGGAACACGAACGGGCAGATGCATCCGGCGACTGTTCATTGGAGAGACGCAGATGGAGCCAGGTATTATTTGCGCCTTATCCGCAGGGAGCAAGGTAAGAGCTGGAACAGCCATTTACGGGGGATGACTTTTGAGGCGGCAGTGGACAAGGATCTGCTGACTGTAAATGTCCGGCTGGACACAGAGATTCCGGTTGAAGTGCTGTTTGAAGTTACCGGTCCAGGGCTCCCGCAGGCAAAGGTGAGTCCGGAACTATGGGTACTTCCTGGTTTAGTATGCCGGGTGACAGCGGCTGCACCGGAGCCGTCTATCCTATTCGGTAAGCAGGACAACAAACTGGAAATCATCTATCTCCACCGCCCGGAGGACGGTGTGCAGAACATGTCCTTTACACTTAGGATGGACCCGGTTTCTTAAAGCCCAAGTCTGAAAGGTGGCAGCAAACAATGACAACAGAGGAACAGACCGGCTATCATGCAGGGATTGATGTTGGCGGTACGAAGACTATGTTTTGCATTACAGGCGGAGACGGCGGTATTCTGCTGCTGGAGCGGAGAAGCACATCGGCGCATGAAGCGCCGGAGCCTTTTATAGCTTGGCTGTTCAGCGAACTGGAGCAGCTTCTGGGAGGACTTCAGCTTACCCTTCAGCAGCTGAAAGGTATCGGTATCGGCTTTCCGGGAGTGATTGGCGATACAGAGGGGATTCTGACCCAGGCTCCGGCGCTGCCTTGGCCGGAAGAAGATATCCGGCCGGTCATCCGCCGTCATTATGCAGGGCGGCTGCACTTAGACAACGATGTGAATCTGGCGCTGCTCGGCGAATGCTGGAAAGGTGCCGCAGAGGGGAGAGAGCATGTGCTGATGATCACTGTCGGAACAGGCATCGGCGGAGCGATGCTGCTGAACGGGCGGCTCTATAAAGGTGCATCCTTTGCCGCCGGTGAAGCCGGGTACATGGTTGTGGATGCCGGATATGCCCGCAGCCGGTTTCCGGTTTCCTCTGCTGCCTTCGGCCCTCTGGAGGCGGTGGCATCCGGCAGCGGGATTACGGCGCTAGCGAGAGCCTGGCTGGCCGGTCCGGCATCCGGACGGGATTCCCGGCTGCTGGAGCTTGCCGGCGGCATAGCCGGGGCGGTGGACGCCCGGCATGTGCTGCAGGCAGCGGCTGAAGGAGACCCTGCCGCGCGTGAGATTATGGAGCAGCCGCTGGAGCATCTGGCGGCTGCCATTGCCAGTGCAGCGGTGCTGCTGAACCCGCAGGTGGTAGTGCTGGGCGGAGGCGTAGCGACATCCGGTGATTATTATGTGCATGAAATCCGCTCCCGGGTGAGCCGCTATCTGCCATCTTCTGTTAATGTGGAACCGGCAAGGCTGGGTAACACGGCCGGGGCGGTAGGGGCAGCAGCTGCCGCTGCGGCGATTCTGTGGTAAAGGAAGAATGCACTATGGAATATACGGCGATCATTCCGCAGAAAATCAAAATGGAGCTGCTGAAGCTCCGCTTATTGTATTTATTGACAGGCCTCGCAGGCGGACTGTTTAATCCCTATTTAACGACCTTATTTGTGCATCAGGGCATCGGCGCCAATGTTGTCGGTGTGCTGATGTCGATCGGCACGCTGCTGTCCATTGTGGTTCAGCCGGTGTGGGGACTGCTCGTTGACAGGTACCGCCAGACCAAGCTGGTACTGATTCTTGCGATCTCTGTACCGGCCTGCCTGTCTTTTTTTTATAGCTTTCAATATACTGCAATCATTGTGATGGTCTATATTCTGTCTATTATCTTCCAGGCGACGCAAAGTCCTGTAGCAGATTCCTATGCGGTCACTGCCGCATCGAGGGGCCGCACTTCCTATGGAACGATCCGCAGCCTGGGCAGCCTGGGCACAGCACTAGGCGGCTATGCCGGTGGGTTCTATCTGTCGAGCTTCGAGATTACGCAGCTGTGGATGCCATTTCTGGCCCTTAGTCTTGCGGGAACAGCCACAGTGTTGACGTTGTCCCGCAGTACAGAGAGAAAAGCCGGGGCGATTTCCTTGTCGCAAGGCATGAAAGAACTGCTGGGGAACCGCCTGTTCCTGCTGTTTCTGATTGCCTGCTTTTTCGTAAACCAGACACTGACGGCGTACAACTCATTCTTCGTGCTGGCCTTTCAGGAGGCGGGGGGCAGCTATTCGCTTGTGGGCACGGCCCTGCTGCTCGCCTCCCTGACGAACATCCCTTCGATGCTGCTGGCCGCCCGGATCCTCAGGGGGATCGGACATGAGCGGACGCTGCTGCTGGCGGCTTTATTTTATGCGCTGCGCTGGGGAATTCAGTGGCTGTTCCCGGTGCCGGCAGTTATGGTAGGCATTCAGGTGCTGCATGGACTGTCCTTCGGGCTGTTTTATGTGGCTGCTGTGGAATATGTGGCCCAGGCTTCCGGCAAAAGGATGCAGGCGACGGGCCAGAGCGTATTCAATATGGTTTTTTCCGGACTTGGCGGGATCGTAGGTAACCTGCTAAATGGGTATTTGTTTTATTCGGGCGGTGCACAGATGATGTATCTGGCTTGTACAGGTAGTGCACTTATCGGTGCGGGCATGCTATATTGGATAAACCGATTAGCGAAAATGCCCGTGTGACGTTTCCTGTCATTCATCGGGCGGCATGCTTCGGAACCCATTGAAGAAGGGCGGGAGTACATATGAGACGGAACTGGTCGAGAAGCATGATGTTCTCCTACTTCCCTATCTTTTTGCTGACCGTGTCCATCCTGATTTTCCTGTCGTTTCTGATCGTAGGCGAGCTGTCCCGCAGCGAAACCAACAAGGCGAACCGCATCTCTACAGGCTACGTCGTGGATTCCGTGCAGAATGCATTAAGTGATGTGGAGCTCTCTGTGCTTCAGGAAATGGAGACCAATCACGATTACGGGGATTTCCTGAGCGGGCTGAGTGATCAAGGTGACCGGACCCGGCTCTATAATACGGTGAATGATATGCGGGGGATGCTGTACCGCAACCAGCTGATAGATTCCATCTATATTTACCGTAAGTGGGACGACAAGGTGCTGACGCTCAACGGGCTGGTCGACCGGGATGTTTTTGCTGACCGGGATTATCTGGCCGGGGTGCTGGCGGAGAATGAGGAACGGAACTGGAGTGATGTCCGTACGCTCCGGTTATTCAGCTCTGATCAGACGGTGCGGGTGATTAGCATGGGCAAAATGCTGCCGCTGCCGTTTGGGGCGGAGGGTGTGGTTGTAGTGAATCTAAGCATGTACCGGCTCGAACGGATGATTGATGACATGACGAAAAGCCAGGTCTCCTTCATGCGTGTGCTCGGTGACCAGGGAGACTTGGTCTATGCCGCTCACCAGGAGAACGATTTTCCGGAGGGGGATGTACTGACCCGGATCACACTGGATAACACGGGCTGGACCTTTGAGAGCGGCATCCGTGCAGGTGAGCTGTTCGCCTGGATGTCTGTTGTCTCTTATCTCTGGATTATCATCGGTATCCTGACCGTAGTGCTGGGAACCCTTTACATCCTGTACATCACCCGCAAAAACTACCGGCCGATTCAAGCGATGATGAACCGGATCCAGGCACTGCAGTTCCGTGAAGAAAGCCTCGACAGTACCTCGAGAAGCGAGCTTGTGCTGATTGACCGGGCGCTGGAAACGCTGATTAACCAGACGGTAAGCTACCAAAAGCAATACGATGAGAATCTGCTTGTCCGGCGCCGCCAGCTTTTTCTGGATTTAATGGAAGGGGATCAAGGGGCTTCTTCGCTGGAGGAGAAGCTGCAGCACTTTAAGCCGTTTACGGATGAGGCGGTACAGTTTGCCTTTATTGCAGCAGAGATGAACCAGTATGAGGAATTCCGCAGAAAATATCCGGCCAAGGAACAGAACATGCTCAAGCTGACACTTATGAATCTGTTCCAGGAGCTGGCGGGTGAAGAGGAGCTTCAAGGCTGGGCAGAGTGGGTGAGCGGCAACCGGATCGGGCTGATGATCGGCAGCGGCGGGGATTTGCGGACGGGCAAGGATAGGCTGAGAATACTGGCTGAGCGTTATCTGAGATGGGTCAGTGATAACCTCGGGCTGTCGCTCGCGATAGGTGTTGGCCCGGTTGTTGACGGACTTGAAGCTATCTCGGCTTCCTGCACCGCAGCAGAAGCGGCGCTTCAGCACAAGCTGTCGCTCGGCAGGGATATGGTTGTACTGAGCGACAGCCTGCCGGACCGTTCCACCCTGCATTCCTATAAATATTTGCAGATGCTAAGTGAAATCGTCCGTGAATTCCGGATCGCCGACGAGAACTGGCGGCAGCGGGTGGATGAGCTGTTCCGCTGGTTCAGCAGCGACCAGATCAAGGACGAAGAGATTCATATGCTGCTGCATATGCTGATCCAGATGCTTGACCGCGAGCTGGGCCAGCTGTCGGACAGCCTCCGCAGAATGTTCGCCGAGCCCAGCCTGCAGGGATACTACAGCGAAATGGAGTCACAGACAACGCTGGAGCAGGTCCACGCAGTGATACTGAAGTGGCTGGCCGAAATTTACCGGATTTATGTATCCGTGAATGAATCGAAGAGCTACCGGGCCATGATCAGCGAGATGAAGGTTTATATCGAAGAGAATTTTGACAACCCGGACCTGTCCCTGAAGCATCTCAGCGACCGGTTTCAGATCTCCGGCAAATATGCCAGCCATCTGTTCAAAGAGGAATTTGATATGAAATTCGTAGACTTCCTGACCCAGCTGCGGATGCAGCGGGCGGAATATCTGCTGGCAACTACAAGCGATAATCTCCAGGATATTGCCTTGAAGCTTGGGTATACCAGCTCTATTACCTTTGGGCGGGTGTTCAAGCGGGTAGTCGGTGTAACGCCCGGCGACTACCGCAAGCACCGGATGAAGCCGGGTACAGATGAGCATGAGAATTAATCCGGCACAGGATTATAAGCCGACAGTCAGGCCGTTTTTCGCCGGATTGCCGGCTTTTTCTGTATTTATTGACCGGCTTATAACTTTAGTTAGATTCCATACAGGACAATTAAATTTATAATAACTAAAAATTGTATACCTTAGCTTATACAGCCGGATATGTCGGGCTAGATAAACGTGTTAAGATAAATGCAATTATACCTGGTGCAGGCAAACTAGAGGAATCGCAACGAAGGATTTGGAGGAATCAATTACACAATGCCATTAGCAGACAGCATTAGGCTTCGGGAATTACTGGACGGAACGTGTATGGAGGTATCTTCCTTTTTAGATTGTGCTGTGGCGTTGACGAAGCTGGTTCAGTCTGCACATCAGAAGGATAAAGTCATCGGCTGCCTACAGCCTGGCGTGCTGCTGGTTCACAGAGAGCTGAAGGAAGCTTACCTGGCTGAAGAGGGCGGGGAGAATTATGCCTATCTGTCCCCGGAGCAGCTGAGCCGCAGCACTCCTCTTCTGCCGGACAAGCGCAGCGATCTGTACACCCTGGGAATCCTGTTCTATGAGATGCTTACAGGCAGGCTGCCGCTGCAGGCCAGGCGTTTAGAGGATTGGATTCATGTACATATGGCTGTTGTGCCCGCACCGCTCAGCGGACTGCGGCCGGAGCTTGAGGGGCCGCTGGAAGAAATCACTGCGAAGCTGCTGTCCAAGTCCCCGGAGCAGCGTTATCAGAGTGCATATGGACTGCTGGCAGATCTGCAGCAGTGTATTTCATTACTCAACACAACAGGGGAGATTGAACGTTTTGAGACCGGGCTGAAGGACCGGATCAGCCAGTTTCGGCTGCCGAAGCGGCTGTTTGGCAGGGAAGAGGAGGCACGGGAACTAAGGGAGGTGGTGGAACGGGCTTCGGCCGGGGAATCCGGCTTTGTTCTGGTTACAGGCCGTGCCGGTAGCGGCAAGACCTCGCTTATTGGCGAGCTGCAGCTTTCGTTCACCCGTGAAGGCGGCACGTTTATTACGGGGAAATGTGACTATATGAATCACGAGATTCCGTTCGCGCCTATTCTGCAGGCTCTCCGCCGGCTGCTTCGGCAAACCTGGAGCGAAGCTCCGGACAAAGTGGAGCAGTTAAAAGCCCGGCTGCTGGACGCTCTGGGCCAGGGCGCAGGGATCATCACTGAAATATTACCGGAAGCCGTGCGGCTGCTCGGTACCATTCCTTTAGCTGAACCTCTTCCTCCCGCAGAGGCTGCGCTCCGTTTCCGCAGGCTGCTGCCGACGTTTATCGGTATGTTTGCCGGCGAAGACCAGCCGCTCGTGTTATTCCTGGATGATCTGCAATGGGCTGACCCGGATACACAGGATTTCCTGAGGGTCTTTGCAGAGGATGAAGTGACGAGCGGTATAGCGGTGATCGGATCATTTCGCTCAGAAACGCTGGAGGAGCGGCTGGACAGCGGTGATCAGAATGGGGCCTCCGCAGCCTGGCTTGAGCAGATGCTGGCCATGCAGCACAAACCATCTTCGCCGCGTGTCCAGCATATAGCGCTGGAGCCGCTTACTTACGTGGATGTCAGACAATTCCTCTCTGATATCTTTGAAGAGAACACGGCACGTGTCCGGATGCTCGCTGAACTGTTGTACCACCGTACGGGCGGGGACCCGCTCTACTTACACCGGCTGCTGGACAGCCTTCACCGCGAGCGCTGTCTATATTTTGATGAAGCGCGGGGGAGCTGGGAGTGGGACATAACGGCAATTACCGCCTTGCCGGAAGCGCCCGGGCTTCTCCAATTAATCGAACAGCGCATCCGGCTGCTTCCCGGAGATACCGTCGGCCTTCTGGGTATAGCAGCGGCGCTCGGATATAGCTTCCGTGTATCGGATATTGCTTCAATGAGCGGGTATTCTTTGGACGATACCCTGGTGCTGCTGCAGCCTGCCGAGCTGGAAAGCCTGATCAGCCGGGAGGAGAGTTCCCCGGACATAGAAGCGGGCGGGCTGGTCTATTCCTTTCTGCATGACCGGATTCAGCAAGCCGCTTATGGTATTGTGCCAGAGGAGGAGCAGGCCGGCCTGCATCTGGCTATCGGACGCAGCATGAGCCGTAGTCCCGACAAACAGGCATACTCGGTTTTTGACCGGGTGTATCACCTCAATCTGGGCTCCCCCAAGATGGAAGACCGTGCAGAGCGCAGAGCGCTTGCCGAGCTGAATCTTCAGGCCGGCCTGAAGTCGAAAGCGACTACAGCATTTGCCGCCGCATTATATTTTCTGGAGACAGGCCTGCATCTCCTGGGCGGTGAAGAGGCTGTTCCCGGCTCGCTGCCCTACAGGCTGATGCTGGAATTGCCGGAATGTGAATATATCTGCGGGTATACAGAGCGTGCGGCGGCGCTGCTCGACCGGCTGATGGGGCTCAATGGAGACCTGCTCGAACGTTCCAATATCTACCGTATCCGGATTGCTATGTATGCTTATCTGAAAAAAGACGAGCTGGCTGTAAAAGTCGGGCGTAAGGCGCTCGCGGAATTCGGCTGGAAGCTGCCGCTCAGACCTTCCCACGCCGCCATTTTAAAGGAAGTGACGCTGACTCAAACGGCCCTGTACCGCAAACGTGATCAGCTTACAGCGCTTCCGGTGAACCGCGATCCTCACTATAAAGCTTTATCTGACCTTATAATGGCCATTGCCAGCTCCGTATTTACGGTAAGTCTGGAGCTGTCGGCGGTGCTCTTTTCCAGATTCGTCCGCTATGGGCTGAAGGCCGGGAACAATGAAGCCTTTGCCTATATTCTTGCCGGCTACGGGCTGGTGATTCTGCGTAATAAAATGTCTCTTTCTCAAAAAGGGAAGCTGTACATTGAAACGGCCAGTCAGCTCTCCGCTCCTTTTGAAAGTGCAGATTTGTCGTGCCGCCTCGATTATATCCGCGGGCTGGCCCGGCTGCAGCAGAATCCGCAGGAGGCGGGAGGTTATTTCCGGCAGTCGGTCCAGCATGGCATGGAGGCGGCCAATCTGTCTTTTGTCAGTATTGCGATGCTGACCTCTACCGTTAACCACACGGGAAGTCTGCATTCGTTGTCCAGGATGATTATGGAGTATGAGATCCTCTCTCGGAAGCTTGTGGATGAGGTTACGCTCAGCATTTTCCGGATTGCTAAAGAATATGTTGCCAGGATGCAGGGAGATACCGGACTTAGTATGACGGCGGCTCTTCCGGTTCAGAATGATAGCCGTTCCGAGGAAAGCCTGAATAATGAAATCTATTATATCTGCACCTGTGAAACGGAGCTGGCCTATCTGGAAGGGAGATACCGGGACGCGCTTGTCTGGGTGGCTCAAGGCCGCTTTAACACCTTCCGGCAAACCCGGATGCAGGTGCGCAAACAGCATATTTACCATGCTTTGACGCTTGCTGCCCTTTATCCTGACGCCTTGCCGGAGGAGCGCAGCAGCTTCCGCCGGCAGCTTCACAAACAGCTGGACTCCCTGAAACGCTGGACCGGATATTTTGGGAGGGATTCATCTGCCTGCCTGCTGATTAAGGCTGAAATCGAGCGGATTGACGGAAAACGGACGGAAGCGGCTAAAAACTATGAACTGGCCATTGCAACAGCACGGAGAGAAGGCAACGGGATGATGGAGGGAATCGCCTGCGAACGCTCTTCACATTTTTACAGAGCGGCTGGAAGTGTAGCCGGAGCAGACGGGTTCTTGGCAGATGCCTGCCGGGCGTATTCTCTGTGGGGGGCCGAAGGCAAGGTACAGCTGTTGAAGGAGCGCTATCCTGATCTGTCCTTGCCGTCTTTGCTGAAGGCGGGAGAGCAGGCGGCAGCAGAAACGGCTACTGCAATCATTGATAGAGAAGCCGTGCCGGAACAGCGCAAAGAGGCGCCGAACCGGTTCGACGGCTGGCCTGAGCCGATAGATCGCCTGGATAGAATCAGCAGCTTCCTGGAGTCGGCCGTCCGGTATTCGGGAGCAGTGCAGGGATATGTGCTGAATAGCGACGGCAAGAACTTCACTGTATCTGCACAGAGCGGAAACCTGGAGACCCGGGTGCGGGAGGAAGAAGGCACGGTATTCGCGGAGTCTGTTGTGCGTTATGTCGTAAAGACCACTGAGCCGGTGCTGCTTGCCGATGCTGCGCGCAGTTCCTTTGCCGCTGATCCCCACATCCGGAGGCATCCGGTGCTGTCGGTACTGTGCATGCCGATTCTTTTTCCGGTAGAGGCCATGACCTCTGTGCTCTACCTGGAGAATGACCTGATTACCGGAGTGTTCACGCTGGATGGGCAGAACGTGCTGGATTTCATGATCGCCCGCATGGTGTACCTGCATTCGCTGCAGAGTGCAGGGCCGCAGGGGAATACCTATGAACATGAGCCTGAGCATGAACCGGGTGGACCTGTGGAGCGCGCGGAGGATCCGCTGGTTGATTCACTTACCTACCGGGAAAAAGAAATCTTATATTCCTTATCAGACGGATTGTCCAACAAGGAGATTGCCGAACGGTTCGGAATTACGGAGGGGACTGTGAAAAGTCATGTGTTCCGGCTGTACGGCAAGCTCGGCGTCAAGCGCCGGGCCCAGGCTATTGCCCGGGCCCGGGAGCTGCAGCTGCTGGATTAACCGGAGAGCTTCGCCTATCCGGCAGCTGACACCCGCAGCAGGACATTCTCCAGTTCACCTGTATCAATGGGCTTCAGGAGAGAATCCATCCCGCCCCGGCAAAATGCATCCAGCACAAAGGCATGGCTGCTGGTAACAATGATTCTGCTATGAGGGTAAGTTTCGTCCGGGAGCAGGGACTCACTGAGCAGCAGCAGCTTGGCGTCGGTCACGATAATATCCGGTTCATGCGCTGCGATCAGCTGGATCGCCCCCTGATCACAATTGGCCTCCAGGATATCTTCATTTTTAAATGACAGCTTCTTCAGCACCGGCTTTAGTGAATCGCGCACATGCGCTTTATCGTCGATGAGTATGATTTTCATAATAAGGTTCCTCCTGTTTGAATGCGGCCGTTAATCAGCAGTTTCGTGTGCGGGCTTATGTTGGGGTAGCGCCAATAGGCCGAAGGAGATGACCACCAGCAGCAGACAAGCCCAGTAGGCATGACGGTAGCCGACCCACTGCGCCGCCGCTCCGCCCGCGAGGCTTCCGAACAGTCTGCCGAGGGTTGTAGCGTTGGTATAGAGGGTGGAGGCATAGCCGGGCAGATCCGGCAGCAGATCCTGAATATAGCTGATCCCGATCGCTGAAATTACAGCTACGAAGAAAGCCAGCAGCACCTGCCCTGCGATAATCTGCCACAGCTCTGTTGAAGACAGCACCAGTACATAATAGGCTCCACCGAGAACAATCCCCCAGATCATCAGCAGACGATTGGAATATTTGGCTGACAGAGCGCCGAGTACAAGCATGAAGGGGATCTCCAGCAAGGCGCAAATACTGGACACCGAAGCTACATTCTCTGTACTGCCGCCTAAAGTGTTAACAATAAACAGAGAGATATTCAGATTGTTCAGCCAGTGTCCGGAATAGAGCAGCGTCAACACAAGAAACGGAATAAGCACACGCGGATTCTGATGCAGCTTAAGCTGCTGCTTGGGCTTGGAGCGTACAGTGCCAGCAGCGGCCGGTGCCGGCCGTTTCACGAAGCACAGCATCAGTGCCGCGTTGATGACAAAAATCAGGGAGGTTCCGGTGAAGATTCCCTGAAACCCGAAGCGGCTGAGCAGAACCGCACCGATCAGCGGTCCGGTGATGAAGCCCAGGGAGAACATGGAACGGAGCGTAGAATTGGCAAAAGCATGATCGGTGCTCCGGCTGGCATTTACCGCTTCCCGCGCACTGGCGAACAATTGCGGCATGGCGGATGCACCGGCTGCAGTGAATATAGTCATGTAGATCAGGAGCAGATAAAATTCATGGATAAATAAATACCCGGAAAAAGCCAGGGCGTTAAAAAACATGGCCGTAACCATGAGGGTCTTCCGGTTCATACCGGTGTCAGAGCGCCCGGCAATAAGCGAGCTGACCCAGACGCCACTGATCAGGGTGACGGCGGTGAAGATGCCGAAAACACCGGCAGAAACCCCTAACTTAGTGGTGAAATAGACAGCCAGAAACGGAGAGCTGATGGAAATGCCCATCCCCTGGAGGATCATGCAAATCATAAACGTGGTATAGCCTGGAATGCTGAAAAGCTGGCGGATGCGAATTGACATTGACACAATTAATCTCCTTCGAAATTCTTTGCGGTATTCTCTTTGATTTGGTTATAGTATAGTTATTTACTTAAGATTAGTGAATGTTTTATCTGATTACAAACCTCTACTATTTGGCTGGGAAGGTGACAATTGTGGATTTGAGGCTGCATGCCTGCGCGTATTCCTTTCATACACTTCCGTTCAAATCGACCTTTAGACCGCCGCCGTTTTATCTATTTCGGCTGCAGGTGGTGGGGAGCTGCCGGGCGCTCGTTGACGGGAAAATGAGCCTGATCGAGCCGGGAGATTTGCTCATTTACCGTCCCGGAGATCCGTATTATCTGTCTGTTGAGGAGATTGACGGGAAGATTGAAAGCGGCGATTATTATCTGCTCTGTGAAGGCTCATGGATCGAGTCCTGGTGGGCTGCCCAGCCGCGGCAGACCCGGCAGCGGATTCATCTGGATGCCGGGATGCTGTCACTGTGGCAGCAGCTCGGCCTTGAGCAGCACCGGATTGTGCAGCAGAATCCCGAGCTGATCCGCCATCTGCTCTGCGCACTCTGCTTATCGCTTGACCGCCTGCCGGTTGAAGCCGTTTCACGGCAGGACACCCCAGGGCGCTCCAATGAGCTGATCATGCGGATGAAGCGGTATATTAACGAGAATGCGCTGCAGCCGCTGCGGGTTGAGGATGTCGCGAATTTCGCCGGGCTGAGCGTCTCGCGGGCGGTTCATCTGTTTAAAGAGAAGACCGGATATACCATTATCCAATACACTCAGGAAATCCGTCTGTCTAACGCCCTGGAGCGCATCCGCTTTACGGATTTAAGCCTGGAGAGTATTGCCGGCAATTGCGGATTCGGGACGTATTCGTATTTTCACAAGGTATTCAAGGCGAGATACGGAATAACACCCAAAGAAATCCGCAGCCGCCTGCTGGAGAGCGAACCGGAAGGTGACTACGTCATTACGAGCGGAAAAGAAATTAAGCTGACCGGCCTGTCCCTCGATGCCCTGAAGTTCCTCAAAACAGAAGAATAAATCTCTAATTTTGCACTGATTTTTATGTCAATTGTTCTGGTGTTTCTGAAAGCGGTTATCTTTTATGATGAAATAGGATGAAACCGTTATCATATAGACCGAAGGAGTGACTATGAATGGAAACCGCTACATATCCTTTTCAGCAGACAGACTTGCCGCTAAACGAGCGTGTGCAGGATCTGCTGTCGAGATTGACTTTGGATGAGAAAGTAAACCTGATGCCGCAGTATCAAGCGGCCATTGAGCGTTTGGGCGTAAGCGCCTATAAGCATGGTACGGAAGGAGCGCACGGTATCTCCTGGCTGGGCAAAGCAACCTCATTCCCGCAGCCGAGCGGTCTCGCCTGTACCTGGAACCCGGAGCTGATGAAGCGAATCGGTTCCGCCATCGGCGACGAAGCCAGAGCCTTCTATAAAAAAAATCCGACGGTCAACGGACTGACCCTCTGGGCGCCGACAGTGGATATGGAACGCGATCCGCGCTGGGGCCGTACAGAAGAAGCTTACGGAGAAGACCCGGGACTGACCGGTCGGCTCAGCACCTCGCTGGTGCAGGGAATTCAAGGTGATCATCCGGTATACTTGAAAGCGGTAGCAACGCTGAAGCATTTCCTTGGCAACAACAACGAAATTAACCGCGGTGTGGACTCTTCCAGCATTGATCCGCGCAATATGCGTGAATATTATCTGGAAGCCTTTAAGCCTGCCTTCAAGGAAGGCGGCGCCCAATCGATGATGACCGCCTACAATTCGGTCAACGGTGTACCGGTTATCCTGCATCCGGCGGTTATGGATGTGGTGAAGGGCGAATGGGAGATGGACGGATTTATTGTAAGTGATGCCGGCGATTTGTTCGGGATTGTCAAAGATCATAAGTATTATGAGTCCTTTGCCCAGTCCATGGCAGAGTCTATCAAAAACGGGATCGACAGCGTGACCGAAGAGACAGCTGAGACGATCAAGGTGATTCATGAGGCGCTGGCTGAAGGACTGCTGGCGGAAGAGGATCTGGACCGCGCGCTATTCAATACTTTCCGTGTACGTTTCCGTCTCGGTGAATTTGATCCCGAGGAAGGCAATCCTTATGCATCCATCGACGACTCTGTTATTCTCAGCAAAGAACATAGTGAGCTGTCGCTCGAAGCGGCTAAGCAATCCATCGTGCTGCTCAAGAATGAGAAGGCTGCACTTCCGCTGAACCCGCAGGAGCTGTCCAAAGTAGCTGTAATCGGGCCGCTCGGCGATGAAGCCTTTAGAGACTGGTATTCCGGCACATTGGCTTACGGGGTCACACCGCTGCAGGGTGTAACCAAGAAGCTGGCCGGCAAGCAGGTGTCGTTTGAAAGCGGCGATGACCGGATTATTCTGACCTCGGCAGCCAGCGGCCAAGCTGTAGGAATGACAGGGGAAGACGGCAGACTCGCTGTGCTGCATGATGTGCCGGAGCGCGGGGAATTGTTCCGCCATACCGCCTGGGGCTGGACTGCCCATACACTTGAAGCGACAAGCCGCGGCCAATATGTAACCCTGAATGATGAAGGTACGCTCACTGCCTCCGCCGATGAAATTTACGGCTGGTATGTGAAGGAATCGCTGAACCTTGTGCCGGAAGAAGACGGAACGGTAAGCTTACGCACCTGGAATGACAAGCCGATTTCGGTGTCCGAAGACGGGACGCTTCGTGCCAGTGAGGCGGAGGACGATGCTAAGGCGCATTCATTCCGCAAAAATATCGTTGTGAACGGAGTAGAAGCCGCGGTTGAAGCGGCGAAGGCTGCTGAGGTTGCCGTCGTATTCGTCGGAAACCATCCGCTGCTGAACGGTAAGGAAGAGATTGACAGACCGGATATCGTGCTGCCGGAAGAGCAGGAGAATCTGGTGAAGGCTGTTTATGCAGCCAATCCGAACACGGTTGTCGTGATTGTCGGCAGCTACCCGATTACTTCAACTTGGATCGATGAGCATATCCCGGCGGTGCTGTATACTTCCCACAGCGGTCAAGAGCTGGGTAACGCAGTGGCTGAGGTGCTGTTCGGCGGCTACAGTCCGTCCGGCAAGCTGAATATGACCTGGTACCGTTCGGTGGATCAGCTTCCTCCGCTGATGGACTACGATATTATCAAAGGCAAGAGAACGTACATGTACTTTGACGGAGAACCGCTATATCCGTTTGGCCATGGCCTGAGCTATGCACAGGTTGCTTATAAGCAACTGACGCTAGCGGCTGAAGAGCTGCAGCAGAACGATACGATCAGCCTGAGCGTAGAGCTTGAAAACAGCGGCAGCGTGGACGGTGATGAAGTCGTTCAGCTGTATGTGCAGTCCTTGTCCACCCGGATCAGACGCCCGCTGAAGCAGCTGAAAGGCTTTGAAAAGATCCGCCTCGGCGCCGGCGAATCACAGACGGTTACGTTCTCTCTGCCGGTAGCTGAACTGGCGTTCTGGGATGTAACCCGTGAACAATACTGTGTGGAAGACGGAGAATACAACCTCCTGGTTGGCCGTTCCTCCGGTGACATTCAGCTGTCCGCCAAGATTAGAGTGCACGGCGATACGGTACCGGCCCGCAATCTTTATACTGCAACCAAAGCAGAGAACTACGACGATTATGAAGGCGTCTATCTGGATGAGTGCAAGGCAGGCGGGGCTTCGGTTCATCCAGTTCAGGACGGAGCTTGGATCGCTTTCAATAATGTGCAGTTTGCTGAAGGAGCGGCGGCTTTCGAGGCGCTTGTTTCGTCCGTGAGCGGCGGCAGCATTGAGGTCAGAACCGGCAGTCCGTCGGGCAAACTGGCCGCAACCCTGGAGGTTCCGGCAGGCGGAGGGCTGCAGGAATGGCACACTCTGTCAGCTATAGCAGGAGTCGATGCCGGAACAGCCGATGTATTCCTGGTCTTTGCAGGCGAGGTATTGCTCAGCCGCTTCCAGTTTACGCTGTAAATTCTGGCTGAATGGAACATATTAAGCC
The DNA here is from genome assembly GCF_031599675.1 of Paenibacillus pedocola. Classification (NCBI taxonomy): domain Bacteria; kingdom Bacillati; phylum Bacillota; class Bacilli; order Caryophanales; family Paenibacillaceae; genus Paenibacillus; species Paenibacillus pedocola. Next base: position 1,793,846 of record NZ_CP134223.1, read on the forward strand.
CTGCCATTTCTGGTTATCAGAAATGGCGGGGCTTTTTTTTACAGGCTTAAAGATGCATTTAAGAATATACATTTAAGGAAAAGTGGCAGAGAGAAATTTATGTCAAAAGAAAATAGAGTTTTAGTAATGAGGAAATGGAATGTTAGACTGACGATGATTCATTAAGGAAACTGGCAGGATAGCTTAATAATTTCGCGAATACACAACATATTGAGTTATTTACGACGTTATCTGAAAATAGTGCAAAGCTTGAAAGGACAATTCTAAATGCTCATATTTAAAGCGACGAAAGATACTTTGAAAGATCTTAAGGTCCAGCCTGATTCAGTTGGCAACTTAGATTTGCTTTTTTGTTGGCATGTAAACATATTTAATCTATATCGAAAGAAGCACTATGTGTTTATGAATGATCTAACAAGATTGAGTCTAACAGTTACTGGCATTAGAACGGGACAGAATCAAAAGCTTAATGAGTTTTTTGTAAATAGCTTAAGAGAATATTTAATTGAAGAAGATCTTTCAGCGTCTCTAATTAGTTCATATATAGAAAACTGCAATGAAACAATAATTACTAAAACGGATAGTAGAAGTGTAATAAGTACATTAAGTGAAATCATGCTAGTGATGAAATCACTTGAAATGGACAATCAAGGCTTTGAAGACATGGACGAAAGACAAAAATGGAATAATAGATTTATTTACAAGCCTATAGATTATCAAAAACCAATTGAGGTTTTTATTAAAGAACTTAAACAAAGATATTCAAGCTAGATTAAGAAATTTCGAAGAAGGCACTGGCATCGTCCGGGAGAGACATTTCGAGGAAGTGGATTCACCGGACACATCCCACCGCCTAACTGCCGCTAGCGGCAGCCGGACCTACGCTTCTTAAGGCGCTAGGACGTTGTAAATACGGGAACGTTATACGAAAGCACTTTAAATCATACTAAAACAAAAAAATCATTTAGAAATGAAATAATTAAGAAATAGGTGATATTGATTGAGCTGGGATGTAACATTTATGAAATTAAATAAGAAAGTTAGTAGCGTTGAGGATATAGCTGATGAGATGACTGAAGAACTAGGAAACAGAAAAGAAATAATAGATATGATAAGCAAGCTATTTCCGGATGCCGATTTTAGTGATCCTTCTTGGGGAATACTGGAGCAAGCAGGCTATTCTGTGGAGTTTAATATCCCAGAAGAAAACAATATTACAGAGATTATGTTACATATACGAGGCGATGAAACCTCTATCGAAGTAATTAGGGAAATCCATGATAATACTTCCTGGACGGCTATTGATGAAGAAATTATCGACTTTAATAATAGTCCTGATAAGGGTTTGAAAGAATGGCAAAATGCTAGAGATTTATTAATCAAAGAAGTGAGTACAAGAAAGAAGAAATGGTATGAATTTTGGAAGTAACTCAAAGAAGAAAGTGCCTTCGTATAACAGAGTATTCACGCTGCAGGACCTGTCGGTCCCTTGGTCTGCGGGAGTAAATTCAAGGAAGCAATTAGCAGGCAGACAACCCTGCGAGGCTAAGTCTGGCCATACGTTCGCCGGCACTTGATTAAGCCTCTCGGGTTCGTGAATGGGGGAATGTTAGGTGCAATATTGCAATACTTAATAAATACAGTAATCAGTGGGGTGAGTCATGATGATATTTTCAAAGATAGATAATCTAGATAGATTATCATTTGACATGGAAATAAAGACAAGAAAAGTCTACAAAAATATAACAAGAGTGAAAGGAGGAATGGTTCATGTTATTGATTGGAAGATTTCCTTATATATAAACGGCTATAAACTAGATGAAGATGAAGTGTTTGTAGATGATGTTTATTTCAACTCGTTACTTTATCCTGGGAAGTATCCTATGTTTACTTGCACTTGTGGTATTTTCGGATGTGGAGGGTATTATGTAGATGTTGTGCATAACAATGAAACGATGATTTGGACAACTGAACAATCACCATTTACGGATAGAACAATTAAGAGTACTAATAGATTTGTTTTTTCATGGAGTAATATAATCGAATTTACAGAAGAATTAATACAGAGATTAGAAGACCTCAAAAGTTTAATGCTATCCAATGAATTAGAATTTCAATACGATCTTGAAAAATATAAGGACATAATGCAAGAAATAAAAATTAAGAGAAAATAAGTTATCATAAATATTGAAGTGGATTCAATGAAGGCACAATACTTCGCCTAACATAGCATTAAACGCTACGATCCGGGACAAGCCCGACTCTTGGTCCGAAGAGGCATTTCGGGGAAAAGATTCACCGGACACATTCAACAACACATTCCTGAAATATAGGGGTGGGTTAACGCTCTTCACACTACCCATCCTGCGAGATACAACGCGCAGGACCAAAGGTCTATCAGACACATCGACGGTAGAACATAAAGAAGGAGAAGTAAGCCCGATAAGAAGTCTACAGATTTTGTATAGCCTTTTTGATTTCGTGGGTTTAAAATAGCAAAGTTTGTTACGCTAACGGGACACTATAGCTCAATAATACATGAGGCAGCCGACAGATAAATTGGCTGCCTTATTTGCGCTAAAAAGCAGGATAGTTCAATGGATTAGGACGTGAACGTAATATTGACGGATGGTTTTCTGTCAATTATCTTAAAGTTAACTTTAACTAAAAGGTGGTTTCGCATATGTATAGCATAAATGAGATTGTAAAAATAACTGGAATTCCAGCTTCTACGCTTCGCTATTATGAACAAGAGGGTATTCTTCCCGAAGTGACCAGAAACGTGAATGGGCGCAGAGAGTATAACGAAAAGGTGCTCGAATGGCTTGAATTAGTTGTGGCTTTAAAAGATACTGGCATGTCTATTGAAGAAATAAAAACTTATACAAAGCTAATTCTTCAGGGGGATGAGACTCTAGAGGATAGGAGAAGCTTTCTTTCTGAGCATAAAAGTAATGTGGAAAAGTCGTTGGCTAAAACACAGTATCATCTCGAAAAAGTTATTCGCAAAATAGCTGTTTATGATGTGTTGCTCTATAAGAAAAGTACCAACTCGGACCCTTTAAGATCCTATTTGACTTAAAGTGTACTTTAACAGGTAAAGTAGAGATATTAAATCTTTAAGGAGTGGATAGAATGTCTCTACAACATAAAGTTTGGTTAATTACGGGGTGCTCAACCGGGTTTGGCCGTCATATCGCAAAACAAGCAATTGAGGCTGGCTATAAGGTAATTGTGACGGCTCGCAAGGTCGAACAGATTCAAGATCTCACATCAGGAAATGAAGAAAACACGCTTGCACTCCCATTGGATGTAACAAATCATGAACAAATTATAAGTACAGTCAAGCAGGCTATCGAAAAGTTTGGACGTATTGATGTTCTAGTCAACAATGCCGGAATTGGATATTTTAGTTCAGTTGAAGAAAGTGTTGAAGAAGAGACTCGCCGAATGTTTGAAATTAACTTCTGGGGTCTTATGCATATGACAAATGCTGTCTTACCTTATATGAGGGCTCAGAAGTCCGGTCATATCATTAATTTCTCATCTATTGGTGGTTTGACTTCATTCCCAACACTTGGTTACTATCATGCAACCAAATATGCAGTTGAAGGAATTTCAGAAAGTCTGGCTAAAGAACTGATTCCATTTAACATAGCTGTAACTTTAATTGAGCCGAGCGGTTTCCGTACAGATTGGGGTGGTCGTTCTTCCGTTAAAACTGATACTCAAATACCTGAATTTAAGGAATCTGTAGTAGGGCAGATGCTCAAAGGTGTGCAGCATAGCGGTGGACAAGAATCTGGGGATCCTGTGAAAGCCGCAGCTGCTGTAATTAAGGTTGTAGAAACATCAAAGCCTCCACTTCGTTTGCTTCTTGGAAAAGCAGCTTATCAAGCAGCAACGCATAAATTCACAACCATGCTTGCAGATATGGAAGAATGGAAAGAAATTACCATTAATGCCGATTACGAATGACCTACAGGACAACTTGGTTTTGGAACTGTTTAGCAGCGGGAGTGAGGGTGCTCGGGCACATTACGAGGAATAAATGGACCTTCTCATAGACGGGATTAAGCTAACGGGAAACGATAGTTAAACGGTTCAGGGAGCAGCTTGCCGCGGCAGCTGCTCCCTGTCTTCATTAAGCTAAAGGGCAGGATAGTTCAAATATATGTTGAAATAAAATTGAAGCAGTTTATGGGTTGAATGATCGTCACCGCAAGCAATGTACTGTCTTGGAGAACAGCACATTGGTTATTTAATGTAATGTATTACCTCTGTTAAAATAGTCTAGCTTTTTTTCATATGAAGGTGGGCAAAAGGACATTTTCCCGCTGCAGGTAAATCATCATCACTTAGAAAATATTGCTTCCATTCAAAGTTGTCCTCACTGCCGTAGAAATTTAAATCCGGATGAACTCCGGTCTCATCATATTCAGTAATTCGTTCTCTGATTTTTTTCTTGATTTGAGCTGCAGCTGCAGCATTTTTATTGAATTGAGTCAAAACCCAGCGGGGAGTAATGGCGAAGATAAAGTAAGGGAAGTGTCGACTCTGCCTTCGTTTGTGTGCAGGTGTAGCACAATACATAAAATACTGTTCATTACCAAAGCAATATTCCCATACATTTTGATCCGGATCGAGTGGAATGTGTTCGGGCCATGGCTGCTCGTCACGAGCGCTGACCTGGCTGAGCACTTTCCAGAATAATGCTTGATATTCTTTTACTTGATATTCTACCGTAAGGTCTTCGGGAGTCTCAAAGAAAGCGATAAGTGAAGTGTATTTCCCAATATCTTTTGATTGTTCACCATATGCACTAAGACTGTAAGCAAGTTCTTCGGAAGCCTGTTCTTTCCTTGGATCACTAAGAAATATATAGCGAAAATGATTCGATTTATAGCCAATGGTTGCTGGAATGCAGGGGAATTTATGCTCAGAATCCGACATTTTCTCGGAAAATAGACGATAGGCTTTTTCTTTCCATCCACCAAGAGACGAATGCTCCATATGTTCATTATCATACAACAGCATGTATCTAGACCTCCTTGTGTTGTTACTGTATTAAAGGAAGCCGCATTGTGTGTATTAGTCTATAGGTTATTTAAAATATTTTTGACGATGTTTGAAATATCATTTTGTGTTAATATTTCTGGAACTGTCGTATGATCAACTTAGCTATCAACCTTCGCTCTAAAGGTGATGCGGTGAAACCAGTATAATATTAAGCCTTAAGCTAACGGGAAACGATAGCTCAATGAAATTACGAAAGCAGCTGATCACGTCGATCGGTTGCTTTTGTTCATCTAACGGGCAGGTTAGTTGAATGATTTCGCGAATAACTTAAGTCATGACGAATTTACGAAGTTCACAAAAGACGTTAGCCGAAAGAAGTTCTTAGTTTAGGAGGAGTCTATATGATAATAGAAAAAGTTATAAATAGAATTGTAATAAAAAGTGAATATAGGGATTTTGTTGATAAGTATATAGATAATATACTTACCGAATTTAAAGGTAAGATTCATAGCATTTATATGTGTGGCTCGATTCCAAAAGGAACTGCTAAACCTTTTAAGTCAGATGCAGACTTTACTATTGTATGTGTAAAACCCAATGATATTGATTACGAAAGATTGTCAAATATTAAAGACAGGCTTTTGGAAGAATATCCAGTAGTAACTAAGATTGATACGATAATTTGCTCGATTGACGATGTATTAAGTAAACCAAATGAGTGGGGTTTTTGGGTAAAGATAATTTGTGTTTGCATATATGGTCATGACGTTGGTGAAAAAGTACCACCGATAATTATTTCTCCAGAGTTCATTTTAGACTTAAATACAGAGACCAAGGAGGAAGTAGATCGTATACATAGTTTACTTTCTAATGCTAGTGATAACACAATGAAAGCTAGATATATTAAAGGTTACTCCAAGAGATTAATTCGTGCACTATACTCTTTGGTTTTAGAAGATACAGGTGTATGGCAAGATGACATTAGTAAGATGAAGAATGCCATATTAAACTATTGTGAGATTGACTCCGTTTTAGTTGATTATCTGTATGCTTGTTACTTGGATAGTAATGTACTTGTTGAAGAGTTTCTGGGAATTGCAGATGAAGTATATAGCTATTTTGAGAACGCCTTAAATGCTGTGGCTGCTTCCAGAACTTCCTTAGGCTAACAACATATTGATGCTCCGGGTCATTCTGAGAAGCGAGTGACCACATCCAGCCCCCTAAGCCCGTCGGGACGTCACTGCGTTAGGTGTTCGGCAAGCCTTACAACTATAAGCAGCGACTCTAATTAAAACATAAAACTATTGAGCTAACGGGAAACATTAGTTTAATATCAGTGGCAGCCTAATATTTTATTTATTAATTCTTGTTCTGCCGCTGCTTCTTTCAATGAATCAATCTAAAACTTATTTTTAAAAGTTTACTGATTTTTCAATTTTATTTTGCACCGAACAGCAGAACTACAAGCCGGAACCCTTTATGAAGGTGCGCTGGAATCGAGCGGAAATTCACTTCGCAGACAACTAGCGGTACTACGCGCCGAATGGAACTTGGTACTAAAAGGAGGGGCAGGAAGGATACATGCGAGAAGAACAGGAAATATTCGCGGGTAAAGGATATAACAGGTCGTACGCCATTGCTACGGGTCTGCCGATTTTGAATGTTAGGGGTAGCCTGTCGCATGAAAGTAACAGCCAATTACCGTTTCCATGGGTGTCAACGGGCATCAAGATTGATAAAGAACAGATGTTGGAAACCGTAATGAAGCAGAAGTCACTCGAGTATTTGTTCAAGATGCAATTTAGTAAGGAGGAAATGACAGACCGTAATTTGGTTGTAGGCTGTTATGAATATAAGAATCCGAATGACAAGGATCAGATAACGCTATATGCGCTGGTTTCGTTGAAGGAATTTCTCGCGAGATACGGCGATGAACGGGCATTGGAAATTCTGATGTGAGTTGGCTGAGGAGCAACCCGAATGAGCGAATTTAGTCAAAGCTATCATTTGTTGGGTAGCAAAGAAAAAGCAATTGAACTTATCAACCATGCAGGTGAACAGGGTTTTGTATTTGAAACGACGAAATATTCGACCTGGATGTTGTCAAAAAACTAGTCGAAGAGGCTGGTAATGTTTCATCTGACTTGGAAGTACTATTTACGAAAGATCACGAAATTATCTTTGCTATGGAGAGCCCCTGTGCTTATCAGATTGCTGAGAAGCTTGGTATCTTCAATTATGCTTGGATTTCCGCTGATTCTCTCGATAGGGACGATGGTTTCTACAAAAATGTAATTAAAGTTTAAAGTCCGGTAAGAAGCTTTCGCGTTCGACTAACGGGAAACGATAGTTGAACATAAAGGGTTCCACATATTAGTCATGACTAATATGTGGGACCCTTTATTATATCTTACTTTCCTAAATTTAGGTCTTGAAAAACTCGGGAAATAGAGTGTTAGACTGACGATGCTTTAATAAGGTAACGGGCAGCTTAGTGAAACCACACTGTTTTTCTAACGTATAGTCATTATTCAAAATTTTCCAAATGCGGCCCGTACGGAGGTGAACTTGACTGGAGCATTTTTTTGACTTGGTTCAATTGGCATTCTCGATCGCACTCATCTCTTCCTTAGTGTTAATTCCACTCACCTATTTTTCTTTACAAGATATTCACAGGGGTCATGAAATTGCTGCAGCCGGTTCAACTTGGTTTGTGGCTGTCAGACTGTCGCAAGTGAGCAGCATTCAGCGGTGGATAGTACGTATCGCCAGACGAAGAGAAGCACCCGACGAAGAGGATAATGGTCCTTCCCCACATTGATATTCCATACTTTCAATTAGGGAGGACAACGATGAAAAAGTTTTTATTGCTCCAAAAATGGGTCAAGCCCATTCTCATCCTGTTGATTGGAGTTATTCCGATTTTTGTGCTCAGCGGGTGTTCGACAGCATCCCAATCAGATTCGATTAATGCCGATTCATCAGGGATATTTAATCACTTTTTTATTTATCCATTATCGATCCTGATCAAATTCTTTGCGAATGCACTTGACGGTAACTACGGATTATCGATCGTGCTGATGACTTTCATCATCAGACTTGCGATCATGCCGCTCATGATGAATCAAACCAAGAAACAAATGGACATGAAAGAAAAGATGGCCGTCCTTCAGCCGGAGCTAACTGTACTTAAAGAGAAGTATAAGAACGATGTCAGTAGCGAGGCAAAAAAACAACAGCAAGCCGAGATGACGCAGCTCTACCAGAAACATCAATTTAATCCCTTAAGCATGGGGTGTTTACCGATGCTTCTCCAATGGCCGGTCACCCTTGCATTTTACTACGCCATCCGTCGTACCCCAGAGATTGCAGCTCACGATTTTCTGTGGTTTAGCTTGGGGAAAACAGATATGATTTTGCCGCTAATTGCCGCTGCAGTGTATTACATGCAGTTTCGCGTGTCTCAATCCGTTTCAGCGCAGGTTCAGCAAAATCAAAATAACCAAATGGCTTTCATCGGATTGCTGTCACCGATCATGATGGGTGTATTTTCCTTTGGGATGCCCGCTGCGTTACCATTATATTGGGCGGTTGGCGGTATATTCATTGTCGTGCAAACGATTATACTCCATAAAATATACACGAAGCCAAATGTAGCGAGTAAAGACCTGCCTACCGGTGTAGAAGATATATAAATTGAACCAGCCATAAAACAATACTGAATACAAGGCCTCTGAGGAACGACCTCAGAGGTACTTTTTTTATTGGCGGCTCGTTAACGGGGAACATAGCTCAACATACCTGCTTTTTTTGAAAAGCTGCCTATCGTCTTAAAGACCGTGGGCAGCTTTACTTGTTTTAAGCCCTCTATATGCATAAAAACTATTCGCAAGGTGACACTAAGGGGAATTATTCTACTTATTACCATCGGAGGAAGAAGAATGGAGAGAATCTCGCAATCTCAAATGGCGGCGCTCATCATCGTGTTTCAGATCGGCAGCTCTCCTTTGTATCTCCTCGGCAAAGAGGCAGGGACAGATGCTTGGATTTCCATTCTTATCGCCTTGGTGCTTGGTTTATTGCTTCTGATGCTAATCCTTCTAATCCATCGTCTTGAGCCGGATAAGGATTTGGTGGAGATTAGCAATGCGTATTTCGGCAAAACGATCGGCTATGTCATCGGCGCAGTGTATTTTGTCTACTTCGTCTATCAATCAGTGAGGAACGTGCGGGAACTTGGAGATCTAGTCTCCTTGTATTTCCTCCAAACGACTCCATTATGGATAGTAATCAGTATGTTATTACTCATCGCCGGTTATGCCGTATGGCATGGACTAGAGGTGTTCAGCAGAATTACACAAATCCTCGCTCCAATTATTTTATTGATTTATGTAGGGTTCTTCATTTTGGTCTACACGCTCGGATTTATCGATCTGCACCGGATAGAGCCCGTTCTCGAAAACGGACTTCCCAAGGTGATCGATGCTGCTTTTGGGGTGGTGTCGTTTCCGTTCGGAGAGATGGTGCTTTTCTTGATGTTCTGGAAATTCGTCGCGCCGCAAAAGAAGGTGTTTCCGACAACCGTCCTATGGTACATGGTTACAGGTTTATTCATTTCGTTGATGAACTTGATTATTATCGCTTCTTTAGGGCCGATATCGGAGATGAGTATCACTCCCTTTATAGAGTTGATGAGCCAGGTGAGAATTGAATCGTATCTGGAACGGCTCGATCCCTTCGTTGGGGCGGTGTTCTTTGCGGGTGTCTTTATCAAAATGACGGCTTACTTCTTAGGAGCGGTTCTTGTCGGGAAACGCATGGTCAAGTCCGGTCAGCGGTACATCGTCGTTAGCATCGGAGTCTTATTGCTTATCGCTTCCCTTTTATTCCGGAGTTACATGCAGCATATTAGAATCGGATTCTCATTCGACGTGAAGTACCATTTTCCAATTTATCAGTTCTATATCCCCTTGGTGCTTCTATTGGTAATGCTCATTAGGAGAAGCATGCGTGCCAAAAAGAATGGACGGTCTTAACGATCGCTAAAGGATGAGAACAATTATGATCCTAATCTGGAGACGAAAAATATGAACAAAGGACCTAAAGACACGAAAGCGACACCCGCGGACGCGAGCAAGACGAAACAGCCGATCACTGCGCAATTTTCGGCTAATCTTAAATGGCTAAAAGATAATCTTGGTGCCAGCTCCGATATCGTCGTGCGCAGTATCTCCGATCGGGCTTCTGGTATGGAAGGGGCGATCATCTATGTCGATCATCTGGTGGACCAACAAACGGTTAATCAGATGATTGTACATCCAATACTGGCGGAAATTGGTTCGGATTCAAACTTATCGCCTTTAGACTGGTTAGAACTGTTGAAAAATAAGGCTTTGTCCGTAGGACGTATCGAAGAAGTGCAATCCTTGGACGTCGCCCTCGCGCAGCTTCTCGACGGTAACACTGTCATTTTGTTGCAGGGTTGTGCATCCGCGTTATCGGCCAGTTCTTCCGGCGGCGAAAAGCGCGGCGTTGAAGAACCTTCTACGCAGACTGTCGTCCGGGGACCGAAAGAGAGCTTCACGGAAAGTATAGATACCAACTTGTCATTGATACGCCGCCGAATAAAATCACCGCTGCTTCGAATTGAGTTCCTGCAGATCGGTAAGCAGACGATGACGCGAGTCGCAGTCCTGCACATGAAAGGAATTGCGAAAGAAAGTATCCTGGAAGAAGCCCTCACGCGGTTGGAGCGTATTGATACGGACAGCATCCTGGATAGTGGATATATCGAGGAATATATTCAAGACGCCACTTTTACGCCGTTCCCGACAATGCTGAGCACTGAGCGTCCTGATGCCGTTGTCGGAAGCCTTCTCGAGGGGCAATTTGCGGTTGTGGTGGACGGGTCGCCTTTCGCCTTAATCGCTCCGGTAACGTTTGGTCAGTTTTTTCAGTCGAGTGAAGATTATTACCAGCGGTACGATGTCGCCACGTTCCTGCGTATCATCCGAAATATCGCGTTTTTCGTCTCACTGTTATTCCCGTCACTATTCATAGCGATAACGACCTTCCATCAGGAGATGCTGCCGCCGCCTCTTTTGATCAGCCTGACCGCGCAGCGCGAAGGAGTACCTTTTCCGGCGATTATTGAAGCGCTTCTCATGGAGATCACTTTCGAGGTACTGCGGGAAGCAGGTGTTCGAATGCCACGGGCCATCGGACCCGCGATCTCGATCGTCGGCGCACTTGTGCTCGGGCAAGCGGCCGTGCAAGCGGGCATAGTATCTGCAGCGCTCGTAATCGTTGTTTCCTTCACGGCCCTCGCCAACTTTGTTATTCCGTCAATTAATATGTCCAACGCCATCCGATTGCTCCGCTTCGTAATGATGCTGCTCGCAGCTATGTTCGGTCTGTTCGGCATACTGTGCGGACTGATGACGTTGCTCATTCACTTGGCGAGCTTGCGATCATTCGGCATTGCTTACCTGACGCCGTTTTCTCCGTTCATTTGGTCAAACTGGAAGGACATCTTGCGTGCTCCACGTTGGACCATGAGAACTCGCCCTATTTCCATGTCTTCAGGCAGTAATCGGACAAGACAAGGAAGGGGTCAAGGGCCTCAGACACCACATCGCCCGGGTCGCGGGAATGATCCGAATCCAGGCTCGAACGAATAGGAGGTTATAGGACGTGCAAATCGGTTCCAGACCCTTACGTGTGACACGACTCATATTGTGTATCGCTGTCACCGGTGTGTTGCTTACGGGCTGTTGGGATAGCGTGGAGTTGGACAGGCTAGCATTCACGTCGGCAACGGCGGTCGATTACAAAGACGGTAAGTGGCTCTTCTCCTATCAGGTAGTTATCCCTGCGGTCATCTCTTCCACATCGTCGGCAGGAGGGGGGAAGCTTCCGATCGCCGTCTATTCGACGCAAGGTACGACGATAAAGGATGCTGTATCGCGAAGTCAGTTAGAAAGCTCGAGGAAGCTGTTCTTCTCTCATACACGATCTATTATCATAAGCGAAGCGGCGGCCAATCATGGACTATCGCAGCTTCTGGACGTTTACCTCCGCAATTTAGACTCTCGTGAAACAGTCAGCGTGTTTATTACCGAAGGGGAGTCGCGCCGGATTTTGAACCAGTTGATTCAGCTTGAAGTTTTGCCCGGAGAAGGTATCGAAGATATGATCATGGGAGAATCAAGCGAGTTATCGATCCTTCCTAATGTGAACATGTTCAAGCTGGGATTGTCTTTGCTGGGAACCACTAAAAGCGCGGTGCTTCCTGAAATTATCATCTCGGGATCGCCCCCTGTGACAACGGCGGACGAGTTAAGTAAAACCGAGCTGAGCTCGAAGATCAAGCTCAGAAGATTGGCCGTACTCAGCCAGGACAAGCTGGTTGGTTGGCTATCGCAAAAAGAGGCATTCGGCACAGGTTTTATTCGCAACGAGATCCATAAGGCAGTGATTCCATTTTCGTGCGCAAGAGGAGTGCGAGAGCCGGATTCGACCTTTCAGTTTCTTCACAGCAATACCCAGTTAACCCCGCGGAAATTCGGTAACCGTATCACGATCGAAGTGCGAGTGAAAGGAGAAGGCGAGCTTTTGGAGACGAATTGTCCGATTGACTTCGAGAAGCTAAACGCGGAGGATGAGATGGAACAACAGCTGGAGAAGGAAGTGGAGAAGATGATCATAGAATCATGGCAAGCCATCAAGAAGTTGAAGACGGACATCGTCGACTTCGCGGATCTCGTTCACCGAAAGTATCCGAAGGATTATGAGCGGATGAAGTCTGAATGGCAGAAGGAATTCGTTCAGATTGAAGTTGTTCCCAAAGTTGACGTCAAGATCAGGCGGGTAGGACTGACAATGAAGTCGTACAAACAACAGGAAGAGCAGAAGTAACCGGGAATATAAGGGAATATCTTGGAGAATATGGACGTCAATCTAGCCATAGCATCAGGGACAAAAGTCATATTTATCCAAGAACATATGTTCTAAAATAGAGGGGTGACTAATAATTCCGGGGAGATGGTAGGGATGGAAGAATTGATAGATTTTTTGCTGGAGGCTAAGAAAGCAACTTATGCAGGAGAGGGTCCGGAGCTGTCCCCGTCCCGTCCGTCATCCCATGATCTGGCGTTTACACGCGGGAATTTTCAGTACATCGATACTTATCTTGGGTCAGAAAAGTTTGCCGGAGAAGAAGCGTTGTGGGAGAATGACAAGCCGCTATGGGCCATGAATTATGCGGGCCGTGTTACCGCTGGAGGATTCAGTGGTGATTTCCTGAAAGAGGCTTTGCTGCATGTGCCGGCTGATCAACCATTTCGTGGGCCAGAGCATTATAGTGATGGACATTTCACCTACACCTGCACTGTGAACGGGGATTTTGGCTGGTTCAGCGGTGTTGAAGAAATCCGGGCGGGCGGCATGAAAGTGTATGAATGTATGTTTCATGGCGGCTGGATTAAGGAATAAATTCATGTCCAAAATAGTAAACCCGCCAAGCTGCGTGGAATTCGGCCTGGCGGGTGTGTTATAGTGCGGAAGTTAATTGATGCTTTCGGCGCGCTTAGCCTGCTTGGCATGCAGCAGCTTCATTGCCAATCGTGCTATCGGCTGTGCAATTATCATTTCAATCCAGAACGCTACACCGAAATTTCTAGGCCAGATGCGAAGAAAGTTTTTGAAGGGTTCCAAGCTTATTTGCTTCGTACCCACCCAAGTTCCGATAATGGATAGTAAGAGGGATAATACCATTACATTTAGAACAATATTGAATAACACTCTGGCATTAAATCCATCTGTCTGCCCTACGAACTTTGGCAGAAGCATGCCGACAATCGGCCCGGCAACGCACTTAACTAACAACACTACAATAATCCACAAGACCGGAAGGATCTGCAGCGTATCTAAATAAACCTCTGTACTGAAGCCGCGTTCCAGACCTACAATAATGGGAGCAATAGTGTTAACTGAAATGAGCGAAACAATCAATAGGAAGAGAAGACCCTCCTGTTTGTTTCTGGGTAATCTTGTTTCTTGCAGCATGCTTGTCATCTCCAAAACTTGATTTCAGATGGAAGACGTTCTTGTACATGATATTTCACAACATCGCACAAAAAAAACGCAAGACCCGGTTCAGATGGTCATGCGTCATCGCTACACACTGATATATTTATCTTAACATTTTGTTCGGATAGAAAGTCAAGGCCTAAAGTTTAGGAACTTATGGACAAGCTCATTGTAAACAACCGACCGTTTAGAGTGCAGCCTGAGAGGTTAGCTACTGCCAGGGTTAATCCCCGCCGCCGCCGCCACCGCCAGAATCTCCGCCACCGCCGCCGGAATCTCCACCGCCGCTGTCCCAGCCTCCATGCCCGCCATGCCCGTGATCATGTCCGCCGCTCCAACTGCTTCCGCCGTGGTTATGACTGTGATGTCCATGATGTCCGTGATGTCCGCTGTTTTTGCTGTGATCATCATTACGATTGTCGTCACCAGTGAAGAAATTCGGGTTCGCACCTGTATAGAAATAATTGTCGGCAGAGTCGCTTTTGCCCCCGTACCGATTTCTTCCGCGGCCCCTTCCATTATCACGTACAATAGCCTGCACAATGATATACGCAACCACACCAATAAAAATAATGCCTATGCCCAAGTAGGTATCGCTCCTTTTAGGAAATAGTGTGAGGAAATCTCATAATAATCATACCATAATTTTCAAGTTGTCTACAGAAGATTACCCTTTTCCTGCCTGTACTGCCTTGGCGTCTTCCCTGTGTATTTCTTGAACACCTTGGTGAAATAGCTCTGATCGTTAAAATGCAGCCGGGTAGCGATATCTGACAGGGTGATGCCTGGCAGCTCCATCAGGCGTTTGGCTTCCTCAATCCGCTCCCGCTGGATATAGTCGCTTACGGCAAGTCCGGTTTCTTTTTTGAACAATTGAGAAAGATAACTGGCATTCAGTCCGGCAATCTCAGCTAGCCTGCTCAAGGAAATGTCCTCGTACAAATGGTTGAAAATGTAATTCTGGCACAGGGCGGAGGTGCGGGACAGCTTCGATCTGCGGTTGTCGCGCACATGGTCGGCGAAATCACACAGGGCGGCGGTCTGAGCCCGGTCTACAGCCGGAATATCCTTTAGCTCCTCGATGTGCTGGATATGGAAGTCGCTTAGGGTGTAGGCGATTTCCCAGAACAGGCCGCCCTCAATCGCTGCGCGTGTTGCCAGGGTAATGGAGGAGACGGCCAGATTTTTTTTGCTGCGCAGCTGGCTCTTCTTGGACAGTAGACCGAAGCTCTCATCGGAAAAAGCTGCCTGGGTCCGCAGCAGTCCCGCTTTATCCCCGATGGCAATATGGCGGAACATTTCCCGCTCCAGCATCGGGTCATGGTGCAGCCAGACGTTCTCGCGCCGGTAAGAAAGGTCCAGATCCGGCCCGTCACCCGGATGCACAGCCGGCTCCGGGTTGGGTGAAGCCAGCAGCAGCTCCGTAACAGACAGCGCCTGCCCGGTGATAAGCGTGTACAGCAGCAGTGCAGCATGATACCATCTCATCCGGTTCAGTACAGGCAGGCTGCGGTAATATCGAAGCCAGCTTTCCAGTTGACTGTGCGGAAGATTATAGTCGCGGAGCAGGCTGGCAGCCATCTCCTCGGTTATGGGAGCAGACAGTGAAGGGCCGAGCATGATCGTTCCGCCGGAGTGTGCTTCCTCAGCGGGGAGGCGGAGCAATATACAATTCTCCAAAAAGCCGGTGGTGTGCACTAGCGGAAGGGGACTGTGGGCCTCAGTACTTTGGGGTATACTGCTGCTGCGGACATAATCCATAACTTCCTCCAGCAGACCCCAGCTGCCCGGATCGGCTGGACGGCCTTCAGCAAGCGCAGGCAGCATCAGGAGGATACTGTCATCATCGTCCAGCCAGACTACCTGTATCCGGTAAGCCTCATACAACAGCCTGCATATATAAGGAATACCATCGGCTTCTTTCAAGTGGTTTAGCATGCCAGCCCCCTCCTTCTTATCCAATTAAAATACCAAAAATCCAATCAGAATGCCATAAATGCAGGGGGAAGTAGGTTAGAATGAAAAAAAGAAAACGCTATCTTAGGGAGGATTCCTTGATGACAACGGACATTCAACACCTTATTTCACAGATGACACTCGAAGAAAAAGCAGGACTATGCTCCGGATTGGATTTTTGGCATACGAAAGGGATTGAGCGGCTCGGTATTCCGTCGCTCATGGTAACCGACGGACCGCATGGCCTGCGCAAGCAGCAGAGCAGTGCGGATCATCTGGGGCTGCACGACAGCGTGCCGGCTACCTGTTTCCCTTCAGCCGCCGGACTCGCTTCCTCCTGGGACCGTGAGCTGATCGGCCGGGTAGGGCAAGCGCTGGGTGCGGAATGTCAGGCGGAGAATGTTGCCGTGCTGCTGGGTCCGGGTAACAATATTAAACGTTCGCCGCTGAACGGACGGAATTTTGAATACTTTTCGGAAGACCCGTTTTTGGCCTCGGAGATGGCGGCAAGCCATGTGGCGGGTGTGCAGAGCCAGGGCGTAGGGACTTCGCTCAAGCATTTTGCCGCGAATAACCAGGAGCACCGCAGAATGTCTGTTGATGCCGTTATTGACGAGCGGACCCTCCGTGAAATTTATCTGGCCAGCTTTGAAGGGACCGTGAAGCAGAGTCAGCCCTGGAGTGTAATGTGTTCCTACAATCAGGTCAACGGTGAGTACGCATCAGAGAGTGAAACGCTGCTGACTAAGGTGCTTCGCGATGAATGGGGATTTGAAGGCTTTGTCGTGTCAGACTGGGGTGCGGTGAATGAGCGGGTGAAGGCGCTGCAGGCCGGGCTGGAGCTGGAAATGCCGTCAAGCGGCGGGATCGGCGATGCCAAAATCGTAAACGCGGTGAACAGCGGCGAGCTGTCCATGGAGACATTGGATAAGGCAGTGGAACGGTTGCTGAGCTTTATTTTCAAAAGCGTGGAAGGCCGCCGGAAGGATGCAGCCTTTGATGCTGAAGAGCATCATGCACTGGCGCGTGAGGTGGCACGGGAGAGCATGGTACTGCTGAAGAATGCGGACCATGTGCTGCCGCTTGCCAAGTCCGGTACCATCGCCATTATCGGCGAATTCGCCAAGAAGCCGCTTTATCAGGGCGGCGGCAGCTCACATGTCAATCCGACGAAGCTGGATGATGCCTTTGCGGAGATGCAGGCCGTTGCCGGAGATGCTGTGAGCTTCCTGTATGCGCAGGGATACGAGCTGGCCAGCGATGACGTCAACGAGAGCATGCTGCAGGAAGCCCGGGATACAGCGGCAAAGGCGGATACGGCAGTGCTGTTCCTTGGATTGCCTGACCGTTATGAATCCGAAGGCTATGACCGCAGCCATCTGTCGCTTCCGGCCAGCCATAAGGCGCTGATCGAGGCGGTAGCTGAAGTGCAGGACAACATCACCGTTGTGCTGAGCAATGGTTCACCGGTGGAAATGCCGTGGCTTCCGCAGACCAAAGCGGTGCTGGAAGGCTATCTGGGCGGACAGGCTTTTGGCGGCGCGGTTGCCGATCTGCTCTTCGGTGCAGTAAGCCCCAGCGGCAAGCTGGCGGAGACTTTCCCGCAGAAGCTGAGCGACAATCCTTCGTTTCTGAACTTCCCCGGCGAAGGGGATAAGGTGGAGTACAAGGAAGGGCTGTTTGTCGGCTACCGTTATTACGATAAAAAAGAAATTGAGCCGCTGTTCCCGTTCGGCTTCGGGCTAAGCTACACTGAATTCGAGTACAGCAATTTGTTGCTGGATAAGAGCAGCATCGAGGATACGGATACGGTACAGGTTACGGTTACCGTTAAGAACACCGGCAGCAGACCCGGCAAAGAAACGGTGCAGCTCTATGTCAGCGATGTGGAGAGCAGCGTCATCCGTCCGCTCCAGGAGCTGAAGGGTTTTGCAAAAATCGAACTGCAGCCGGGTGAGGCACGCGAGGTTTCCTTTACGCTGAACAAGCGCTCGTTCGCCTATTACAATGTACAGCTGGGCGATTGGCATGTGGAGAGCGGAGTGTTTAACCTTCTGGTTGGTGCGTCTTCGCGCGATATCCGCCTCACCGCTCCGCTGGAAGTAAGATCGACGGTACGGCTTGCCGCGAAATTCCACCGGAATACCACGGTAGGCGACCTGCTGGCAAATCCGCTGACCGCAGACAAAGCGAAGCACTACAGCAGCATCTTCGGCCTGGAGAGCGCAATGGAGGACAATCCGGAAATGTTCCTTGCCATGATGAAATATATGCCGCTGCGGGCACTGATCGGCTTCGGTCAAGGCAAGTATACCGAGGAGAACCTGGCAGAGGATCTGCGGGAATTGAACGCACTGGCTGGTCAGGAATGAGTATTAGCCTTCAGGAACAGAAGTTTGATATAGGCTGAGCTTGCAGCAGTTAACTCCATGTGATGGCTAAGCGGCTATTGGAGTCATTGTATTTACTGCAATAGAAAGGTTCAATATCCTGAGGTGAATCTTCTTCTATTGTATTTCATACATTAGATTTCCTTGTTTCGGGCTAAAATCATCGTTATCACCCAATTCTAAAATCTATATCGGCATATAGTTGAGCTCGATCCTATACTAAGCTTCTCGGGACATATATCATGCTTCACCCGCAGGCACTGCTGATCGCAAGCAGCAGTGCCCACAACACACAGAGCAGCATTTCTCTGATAACCGGAGAAACGCTGCTCTGTAGTTTTTTCTCTCCATGGTGCCCAGAGGGCTGTCTTGGCTGTCTTTAGAATGACCTGTTCAGCAGAAACTCCAGATTGCGGTAATATACGCCAGTGGCGTTCCAGTCCCGGTAAGCTTCCGGCACCGGAATGCCCGCGGCGTCCGGCTTCGGCTCCAGCCCTCTATATTGTTGACTGACAGCCAACAAATCCCTTATGTATTCCTGCATATATTTGATGCTGCCAGCATCGCCTACGGGACCATGTCCTGGTACAATCTGCTTAGCTCCTAACTTCTCCAGCGCGTCCAGTGCGTTCAGCCAGCTGTGCGGATCTCCGTCTGTGAACAGCGGATGATTCCGGATGGCGATAACATCTCCGGCGAAGACGAGGGAATCAGCAGGGGAGTAGAGAATCGAATCGCATTCCGTGTGTGCCCGCCCAAGGGACAGCAGCCGGACACTTCTTTTGGAGCCATGGAGGGTCAGCTGATGTTCATAGGTAAGCTCCGGATAGGTGACGGCGAGTGTCTCTATCGATTCCCGGATTTCCAGGAGGTAGTTATGTTCACTAGCCAGCCGCAGCCGCTTCTCCTGCTCAGGCTCAGAAGATAGCTTGTCGGCGGCTTCGGCAATGTCCGCTTCCAGTTTCGGCAGCAGCGGCGTCATCCGGGTCAGCCACTGGGGCTGTGTTTCCTGCATCAGCTCCCGGGCTCTGCTGGAAGATACAATCGTTTCGCCGGTGAAAAACTGATTGCCGCGGACATGGTCCCCATGCCAGTGGCTGTTGATGACATAACCGATAGGCTGGTCAAAGAGGTGCAGCGCCGCTTCGCGCAGGTCTTTGCCGGCCTGGGGAGTGTTAAAAGTATCGAAGATCAGCGTAAATCCGCCCATATCCATGATGCCTGCATTGCTCATGGCCCCGCCCTGTTCCGTGGCTATCAGTGCATAAATACCTTCAGCCAACGGGTGAATGCTGAAATGCCGGGAATGAAACATAATTTGACCTCTTTTCATAAGTAATGAATTCATAATATTTCCAATTGTCTTTGTACGTGAGCATAACGCCGTTCGTTTCATCCGGCAAGATTAAAATAATCCAATCCCCGGCTGCCGGATTGTCCAATCCATCTCCAGCACATTAGAGATATAATGTAAGCGCAAACATTCCGGTGCAGGCTATATCTGCTGCATGAGAAGAACTGTGAACCCTATTACCGTAAGGAGTGAAAATAAACAGATGACAAATACACAGCATCGATGGTTCGCAAGTACAGAACAGGCAGCATGGGTGGAGCAGGAAGCTCCTGAGCCGAACGGATCTGATAAGTCCGATGGCCCTGCCAAGGCCAATAAGCCCAATCTTTCAATCACCGCCGACCAGCATCAGATACTGGAAGGCTTCGGCGGCTGTTTCAATGAGCTGGGGTACGAAGCGCTGCTGACTTTGCCGGAGGAGGAACGGGCCAGGGTGATGCGCGCGCTGTTCCACCCGGAGGGAGAGCAGCGCTTCAGCATCTGCCGGCTGCCGATCGGCGCCAGTGATTATGCGCTGGAATGGTACAGCCATAATGAGACCGACGGCGATTATGCGATGGAGCATTTCTCCATTGAGCGTGACCGGAAGTTTATAATCCCCTATATCCGTGAAGCGCTGGCGCTGAACCCGGAGCTGAAGCTGTTCGCTTCGCCTTGGAGTCCGCCAACCTGGATGAAATACCCTAAGGCCTACAACTACGGTACGCTGCGCTGGGAACCAGAGAATCTTGCGGCTTATGCGCTGTACTTCGTCAAGTTCGTGCAGGCTTATAAGGAAGAAGGGATCACCATTCATCAGGTGCATGTGCAGAATGAAGTAGTGGCCGACCAGAAGTTTCCTTCATGTGTCTGGACCGGAGAGCAGCTGCGCGAGTTCATCCGTGACTATCTGGGTCCTGCCTTTGAAGACCATGGATTGGACACAGAAATCTGGCTGGGCACCATCAATGCGCCGGAGCCCTGGGATGAATGGCTAAAGCATAAGTCCAGCGACCATGACGCTTTTGCCGGTGTTGTGCTCGGTGATCCGGAAGCTTACAAGTATGTTAAGGGGGTCGGTTATCAGTGGGCAGGCAAGCATGCGATCCAGCGGACCGCCCAGAGCTATCCCGAGCTGCGGTACATGCAGACCGAAAATGAATGCGGGGACGGGGAGAATACTTGGTTTTATGCCAAATATGTATTTGGTCTGTACCAGCATTATTTTACGAATGGCGTGAATGCCTATATCTACTGGAACATGGCGCTTGCCCCGAAGGGACGGAGCACCTGGGGCTGGGAGCAGAACTCGATGCTGACCATTGATCCCGGGCATAACACTGCCATCATCAATCCGGAATATTATGTGATGCAGCATTTCTCCCGCTTCGCTGCGCCGGGTTCGGTGCGGGTGGGACTTAAGGGACCCTGGAGCGGACATTCGGTGGCCTTCCGCACACCGGACGGCGGGGTAACGCTGGTACTGGCCAATCCCTACAAGGAAAAACGTATGCTGCACTTGGACAGCGGCTCTGCAGAGTATGCTTTTGAGCTGGAGCCGGAATCCTTCCATACGATCGTGCTCGGCCCATAGAAGGCACAACATTTCTGAACTAACGTCCGCTATCCGGGGCGTTAGTTTTTTGCTAATATGAATCCATTCTGCGATGGGCAGACTATGAATACTGAAACCGGGAGGTTAACTAGAGCGATGTTCACGAAATGGATGATGAAACTGATAGAGCCTTTCCGGCGAAGTATCCGCAATAAGCTGATGCTGACGATGATTATTCTTGCAGTAGTACCGATCGTCACCATCACCGGCCTGGCCGCAGAGAACAGCCGCAGGTCGATGGAGGCAGAGGTCATCAGCACGAATCTCTCCAATATGAAATGGACCGGAATCTATCTCGGAGACCAGTTCGCCCAGCTTAACAATCTGATTTATACCGTGCTGATCAGCCCGCACCTGAGCGATTATCTTGCAAACGCCGAGGAGCCATCCCTGTCCAGCCAATTTGCCGCGCAGAAAAATATTATAGACACTCTGACCAATCTGTTCTACTCCGCAGGCAACCATGTGATCGGGGTGGAGCTGTACTTGAAAGAGTATGACAAGCTGTTCACAATCAATGCCTCGCAAAGTGATATCGAATCACCAGGCGCTATCCCGGCCCCATACAAGCTGCTGTTTGACCAGGATAAGGATTTCATGATTACTTCGGACAGCCGCGATGACAGCAAGTTCCAGCTCGTGCGGAGCATTAACCGGTTTGAGAATCAGGAAAAGCTTGGCGGCATCTCGCTAGGCATCCGCTGGGGGGTACTCGATCAGACCCTGAATCTGCTGGGCCGCGGCAGCGACCATACGGTATTCATTGCCGGTGCGGACGGTGAGGTGCTTTATCAGCCCTGGGGAGACAGCCCGTCCAACGATACACTGAGCCGCGTAGCCGGCACGCAGGAGACTCAGGGATATTTCCGCAGTGACCATGGATATGTGTTCTACAATACGATAGATCCGGTTGGCCTTAAGCTGGTCACCGTGATTCCGAACAGCTCGATCAATGAAAGTGCGCTGGCGACGATGAATTTCGGGCTGATTGTCGGGGCGGTGTCCGTGGCATTAGCCATCCTGCTTGCGGTGCTACTGGCCTGGCGGGTGGCAACGCCGATTGTCAGTCTGACCCGGTCGATCCAGGGCTTCGGTATGATGAAGGAGCGGGAGATGAAATTCAGCAGCCGGATGGACGAGATAGGCTTCCTGGAGACGAAGCTGTACCAGATGTCGCACCGCATCCGCGAGCATATCCGCACGGAGTATGTGATCAGTCTGGAGAAAAAGAGTGCCGAGCTCAAAGCGCTACAGGCGCAGATCAACCCGCATTTTCTGCAGAATACACTGCAGATGATCGGCAGCATGCTGTTTAAGAACAGCCCGGCGGAGAGCTATGGTGTACTGAGATCACTCAGTGACATGTTCCGCTACATCATCCGCGAGCCAGAGGACCTGGCACCGCTGCAGGCAGAGCTGAATCATCTGAATAACTATATGCAGATTCAGCAGCAGCGTTTTGCCGCCCGGCTTGATTACAGCATCACGGTGGATGAGGACACGGCCGGCAGCCTGATCCCGAAGCTGAGCCTGCAGCCGATTGTGGAGAATGCTTTTTTTCACGGCCTGGAACAGAAGACTGGACCCTGGAAGCTGGAGGTCCTGGTAAAGCGTGAGGGACAGAACACGGTTATTATGATCCGTGATAACGGGATAGGGATGCCGCCGGACAAGCTGTCGGAACTGAAGGGAAGGCTCCAGCTGCGAAGCGGCGGGCTGTGGACGCACGGGGAGCGGATCGGGCTCAGCAACGTGGCTTCGCGGATTCATATGCATTACGGCGAGCTGTACGGAATCCGCGTGGAGAGCAGTCCCGGAGAAGGAACAACAGTGACGGTAACAATTCCCTTAGAGAGGAAGGTGATGGATCATGCATAAAGTGCTGCTGGTGGATGATGAGAGCTGGAACCGTGATATTGTGCGGACGTTCGGAGCCTGGGAGGCCCTTGGGCTGGAAATAGCCGGCGAAGCAGAGGACGGCCAGGAGGCGCTGCGGCTTGTAAGCGAGCTGACAGCGCAGATTATTATTACCGATATGCGCATGCCCGGTACGGACGGCGTAATGCTGATGAATGAGCTGCATGCACGGTTCCCTGAGATCAAAGTGATCGTGATCAGCGGATATGACGATTTCAAATATGCGCAGAGCGCAATCCGCTACGGGGCAATGGATTATCTGCTGAAGCCGATCGACCCGGCGGAATTGAATGCTGTGCTGCGCAAATGCGTCAAGGAGCTGGAAGAAGCATTCAGTATACCGGGGGATTACGCTCTGGACCTGGGTGTATCCTTCTCGCTGGCACAGCACAAGCAGGTGATGAAGGTACATTTCAACGAGCTGAACAGCGAAGGGGTAAGCTCAGTTCTTGATGCCGTTGGTAAGGAATTGGAACAGGCAGGGGCCGGCAAACCGGGAGCCCTCCGGCAGGCGGCTGGTGAAATGCTGCTGCTGCTGAAGGAGCTGATGCACGGCAACGGGCTGGAGGACGACGGACTGGTAACGGAGCTTCCGCAGGAGGTGCTGCAGTCCGGCAGCAGCATGATTGCTTTTCTCAAGGGACTTTATACGGCGGGACTTGAGCAGCTGATCGGCCAGCGGAAGTTCAAGAACAAGCTGAATCTGGACGAGGTCCGGCAGTACATCGACGCCCATTTTGCCGAAGCGGTGACGCTGGAAGCGCTGGCGAGAGCCTTTTTTGTCAGCAAGGAATATTTAAGCAAGGTCTTTAAGCTGGAATATGGCTGCAATGTCACGGATTATATCCTGCATCTGCGCATGGAGAAGGCGAAGGCGTGGCTGGCGGAGGAGAGCATTCCGATCAAGACGGTGGCAGAGCTGTCCGGATACGAGGATGTGGGCTATTTTTACCGGGTATTCAAGAAGCATTACGGCATCGCTCCGGGTGAAATGAGGAAGCAGGGCAGCAGTTTAAAAATGTCCAATCCCAAAGGGTAATTCCGTCCAATTAAACGCTTTCATAAAATAGATACAATGAAAGCGTAAACAAAACAAAGACATTGGGAGGTCTTACAGCATGAACAAAATGACCAAAGG
The DNA here is from genome assembly GCF_031599675.1 of Paenibacillus pedocola. Lineage (NCBI taxonomy): Bacteria > Bacillati > Bacillota > Bacilli > Caryophanales > Paenibacillaceae > Paenibacillus > Paenibacillus pedocola. The sequence goes on from NZ_CP134223.1 coordinate 1,818,307, forward strand.
TGTACTCTGCACAATGCTCACCGCTACTATGCTTGCAGGCTGCGGCAGCAATAATACTAATAATACAGGTGCTGCTAACGATGCCGGCACAGGCAGCAGTGTTGCCAAAAGCGTAACGCTGAAGATGTTCATCGCGCAGCCGCGTTTTAAAGAACAATACGATAATTACATTGCCCAGTTCGTTAAAAAAGAGAAGGCCGAGAAAAATATCGACGTTACCGTACAGCTGGAGATGCCGACGGCAGACAATGCCTCGCAGATCCTGAAAACGCGCCTTGCCTCAAACGATGCGCCGGATATTTTCGCTATCCATGCTGTAAATGAGATTCCGTCCTATTATAAAGCTGGGTATCTGGAAGACTTGTCAGATCAGCCGTTTGTCAGTAAGCTGCTGGACAGTGTGAAGCCTTCCGTAACCACTACTGACGGTAAAGTAGTAGCTCTCCCGCTGGAAACTTTATCCTGGGGCTACCTTTACAATAAAACGATCTTTGCCAAATACGGCCTTACGCCTCCAACAACGCTGACTGAGTTAAAAGCAGTTACCGAGAAGCTGAAAGCTAACAATGAGACACCTTTCGTGCTCTCCTATAAAGAGTCCTGGATTCCGCAGCTGGTGCTGCCGCTGGCTGTCGGGGGAATGGTAAAGACCGAAGATGCGGACTTCGTGGATAAAATGAACAAGGATGAGGGCTCATTCACCGAGATGAAGGCTGCAATCTTTGATGTGTTCGATCTGATTAACGAGAACGGTACAGCGAAGGCGACTGAGGTTGGCGGTGACGACGGTGCGGCTGCTTTTGCAGCAGGCCAGGGCGCGATGTGGCTGATGGGTCCATGGTACGCTGAAACGATCCTTAAGTCGAATCCTGATCTGGATTTTGGCGTAGCACCGCTGCCGATCAACGACAACGCTGACGCCACGCTGATCAACCTGAGTGCTTCGACTTCGCTGGCGGTATCGCCTACAAGCAAGAACAAGGAAGTAGCGCTTGATTTCCTGAACTATGTGCTGGATGACACGGACTCAAACGGCCTGTTCCAGGCAATGAAATTCAATCCGGTAGCTACTGTGCATACTTACGAAATGTATCCTTGGATCGCTGAAGCAACGTCTTATGTAAAAGAAGGGAAATCAGTACAGGATCCGGCTATTCCGCAGTCTGTGAAGGATGAAGTGGGTAAAGGGCTCCAGGCATACTACGCCGGACAAATGACGCAGGATGATGTGCTCAAGGCGCTCGACAAAGCGTGGAAATCCTACAACAAAGTAAATAAATAAGCTGAAATCTACAGGACAGGGATGGAAGAACCGAGCGGAGCGGCTTGTTCGCCTCCATCCCTGGTTTACTTTGCACATCACAGAGGAAGAGGGGCGGAACCTGTGCCGGTTAACAGATATAAACATGTTGTTTCACTGCTTGCTTTTGTCGCACCCGCATTTATCATTTACTCATTGTTTCTGCTGATTCCTACCATTGGCGGTATGTATTACAGCTTTACGGACTGGAATGGACTGAACCGCGATTATTCGTTTATCGGCCTCGGCAATTTCGTTGAAGCGCTGCGTGAAGATCCCGATTTTGTAAACTCGCTGCTGTTCACGTTGAAATATGTGCTGTTCATGATTGTGCTGCAAAATGTCTTCGCCCTTGTGCTTGCTGTATTTATTGAGACGAAAACGCGGACCAAGGGATTTTTCCGGACGATCTTCTTCATGCCGAATATGATCAGTACGATTATCAGTGCTTTTATGTGGACATTCGTGTTCTCCCAGGTACTGCCGCAGCTTGCCGAAAAAACCGCCATAAGCGTTCTCGACCAGCTGTGGATCGGGGACCCCAAGGTTTCCTTTTATTCGATCATTATCGTCTCGCTGTGGAACGGTGTCGGTTATATGATGATTATCTATCTGGCCGCCCTGCAGGGCGTGCCGCAAAGTCTTAAGGAAGCTGCGGTTATTGATGGAGCAAGTCCGTTCCAGACCTTCCGCAAGGTGACTCTGCCGATGATTACGCATGCGGTAACGATCTGTTTCTTCCTTACGCTGAACGGGGCGTTCAAGGTGTTTGAAGTGGTATACGGGCTTACCGGCGGCGGTCCGGGACGCAGTACGCAGGTTATCACGATGAATATTTATGAGGAGGCATTCTCCAACAACTTCCGCTACGGGTATGCCAGCGCCAAATCGGTGATCCTGTTCATTATTATTCTGCTCTTTACCTTTATCCAGATTGGCGTCATGAAGAGAAAAGAGGTGGAGGCATGAGACTTAGAAAAAGCGCTTCGCTGTTCATTACCTTGTTCCTTACCATCGGGGCAGTCATTTCTTTCTTTCCGATCTATCTGGCGATTATCAATTCGCTCAAAACCCAAGGGGAAATGTTCGCATCCTTCACGGCGCTGCCGACGAAGCTGCATTTCGAGAACTATGCCCACGCTTTTGAGCAGATCAATCTGCTGGGCAGCACCATCAACTCGGTAATTGTCTCGGTCATCGGGATTGGAGGCATTATCTTCTGCGCAGCTCTGGCCGGCTATAAGCTGTCCCGGACCAGCGGCAGACTGAGTGCGGCGATCTTCTCGCTGTTCATCGCCTCGATGCTGGTGCCGTTCCACTCCATCATGATCCCGCTGACCCGGATGGCCAAAAACCTGCATGTCAGCGGCAGCACCTACGGTCTGGCTCTGATCTATATCGGCCTTGGCGTGAACATGGCGATTTTCCTGTATCATGGCTTTGTGAAGTCCATTCCCCGGGAGCTGGAGGAAGCGGCGCGGATTGACGGCTGCGGTGAATTCCAGACATTCTTCCGGATTATTTTCCCGCTGCTGCTGCCGATTACAGTAACGATTGCGATTCTCGACTTCCTGTGGATCTGGAATGACTTCCTGCTGCCGCTGCTGATGCTGACCGATTCTACTAAATACACGCTGATCTTATCTACCAATACGCTGTTCGGGGAGTACAATAAGGAATGGTCGCTCATTCTCGCGGCTTTGGTATTGACAGCGCTTCCTGTTATTATTATCTATGGATTCTTTCAGAAGTTTATTATGCAGGGAATTGCCGAAGGGGCAATTAAAGGCTAAGGGGAGAGGACTGGAAAGTGATGAATCAGTTACGCTACGGAGTCGCTTATTACGACGAGTATATGCCCTATGAGAGATTAGATGAAGATATAGCCATGATGAAGGCGGCCGGCATCAACACGGTCCGGATCGCGGAATCCACCTGGAGTACACATGAACCGCAAAATGGGGTCTTTGACTTCACCTCCGTGGACCGTGTGCTGGATGCTATGCACACTGCAGGAATTGGCGTTATTGTCGGGACACCGACCTATGCTGTTCCCACCTGGCTCGTGAAAGAACATCCGGAGGTGCTTGCGGTAACGGCAGACGGCCCCGGCAAATACGGCGCCCGGCAGATTATGGACATCACAAGCCCGGCCTATCTGTTCCACTCAGAGCGGATTATCCGTAAGCTGATCAGCCGGGTGTGCAAGCATCCGGCGGTTATCGGCTACCAGACCGACAATGAGACGAAGTATTACGGGACCGCCGGGGATAACGTGCAGCTGCGCTTCGTCAAATATATGCGCGAGAAATTCGGCACGCTGGACGTAATCAACGAAAGATTCGGGCTGGATTACTGGAGCAACCGGATCAATGCGTGGGAGGACTTCCCCTCGGTGGTCGGAACGATCAACGGCAGCCTGGGTGCGGAATTCGCCCGCTTTCAGCGCGGCCTGGTGACGGATTTCCTCGCCTGGCAGGTATCACTGGTGAACGAATACAAGCAGCCTGGCCAATTTGTTACACAGAACTTTGATTTTGAATGGCGCGGGCATTCGTATGGCGTGCAGCCTTCGGTGGACCATTTTGCCGCAGCCGAAGCCTTTGATATTGCCGGTGTTGATATTTATCATCCCTCGCAGCATGAGCTGACCGGAACGGAAATCTCCTTCGGCGGGGATATGACGCGGTCCCTGAAGCGCAGCAACTATCTGGTACTGGAGACGCAGGCGCAGGCTTTCCCGAATTGGACGCCATATCCGGGGCAGCTGCGGCAGCAGGCGTTCAGCCATCTGTCCTCGGGGGCGAACATGGTCGCCTACTGGCACTGGCATTCGATCCACAACTCTATTGAAACTTACTGGAAAGGGCTGCTCAGCCATGATTTCCAGCCGAACCCGGTGTATGATGAGGCGAAGACAATCGGCCATGATTTTGCCCGGTTAAGTGAGTCACTGGTGAACCTGCGCAAGGAGAATAAGGTTGCCGTGATGGTCAGCAACGAAGCGCTGACGGCGCTGGAATGGTTCAAGCTGCCTGACGGAAGAACTTACAACGATGTGGTGCGCTGGCTGTATGATGCCCTGTACCGCATGAATATCGAATGCGACTTCATTCAGCCTTCCTGCACAGAGCTCTCGCGCTATAGCCTGATCGTTGTACCGGCACTGTATGCCGCGCCGGATGAGGCGCTGGAACGGCTGAATGAGTATGTGCGGCAGGGCGGACATGCCGTTTATTCCTTCAAAAGCGGCTTTGCCGACGATACCGTCAAGGTGCGTACGGCGGTGCAGCCGGGGGTGATCAGCGAAGCCTGTGGGATCCGCTACAGCCTGTTTGTCACTCCGCATGAGGTGCGGCTGCGCAGTGAGCATCCGGAGATCATCGTTGCCGCTGATGACAGTGGCAACGAAGCCTGGATGGAACTGATCACTGCGGAGGACGCAGAGGTCCTGCTGCATTATGATCATCCGCACTGGGGGCAATATGCCGCTGTAACCCGGAACCGCTACGGCAGCGGGACGGCGACTTATATCGGCTGCATGACCAGCAGGGAGCTGCTCAGCAGTATTCTAAAGAATGTGCTCCAGGAATCCGGATTATGGGGAGCAGAACAGGAGCTGGCATTTCCGCTGATCGTCAAAACAGGTGTGAATCCGCACAACGAGACCGTCCGCTATTATTTCAATTACAGCGATGCCCCGCAGTCATTCGTATATCCGCATGGTGTTGCCGCGGAACTGCTGTCCGGCAAGGAGATCCAGTCCGGAGAGCAGGTTGATCTGGAAGCCTGGGGGGTAAGGATTATGCTGGAGGCTGGAAGCTGAAGGTTCAAGGCTGTATGCTGGAGCTGGAAGCAACTACGGGTTGCTTTCTGCGCTGTGATTTGCTAACATACGATGTAACTTAATCAGGTTTGGTTTTCTAGGGTTCCGCGGCGGAATATGGCCGGTCTGGTCCGAGGGAAAACGCACGGATGCCAGATGCTCCGTGTCTACACGGAGGGACAAAAGCCCGGGAGGTATCGTCAATGATGACGATGGCCTTCCGGGCTTATTTTATTGGCGCGGGAGGCTATATTGATTGAACTTAGAAACATACGCAAGGGAAAAGTGACGGAAGGGAATTTTGGAACTGTAGGAGCGGTAGCGTCCGCCTTTGTCTGCGGATTTCCACCGATAACAGCGGTATAAATTTAAGAAATCTGCAGACAACAGCGGCTGGAAGTCCAAATATTCTCTGTAGTCACGGCTGATCCAAAGCAGAAAACTCAGAAGATCTATTTATATTTGAGGAGGAGAAAGTGATGAGCAAGAGCAGTAAGGCATGGCTACAAATCGCAGGCGCCGCCTGCTTCGAGGTCGCATGGGTGATCGGGCTGAAGCACGCATCCGCGCCGTGGGAATGGGGGATTACAGTGCTGGCCATTCTCATAAGTTTTTATGTTCTGATCTCTGCCAGCAGGACTCTGCCAGCGGGTACGGTATACGCGGTATTTGTCGGGCTCGGCACCACCGGAACTGTGCTGGCGGATATGCTCTGGTTCGGGGAGCCATTTCGTATGCTGAAGGTGGTATTGATAATCCTTCTGCTGGCCGGGGTTATCGGGTTAAAGCTGACTACCAGTGACGGGCCGAAAGAACAGATCAAGGAGGTGTCCTAAATGGACTGGCTGATGCTGATTGGTGCGGGACTCAGCGAAATGATCGGGGTGGGGATGATGGCGAAGCTGCAAACGCACCGCAGCTGGCGGACCCTTTCCCTGCTGATCTTAGGATTTGGCGCCAGCTTTGTGCTGCTGTCGCTGGCCATGCGGACACTGCCGATGGGCACGGCTTATGCCATCTGGACCGGGATCGGCGCTTCCGGCGGAGCAGTCCTTGGCATGTTATTCTATGGCGAATCCCGGGAGATGCGGCGGATACTCTGCATTGTGATGATTCTCGGTGCTGCAATAGGATTGAAACTGGTTGCCTAAGTTCATAGAAGATGTTAAAGATTTGGACACCTGTACGATGTTTCGAACGAGACAACATGGTAAGTATATTAAGTATACAATCCAATCCATTCGTTAAGGAGACTTCTCATATGAACAATAGCACTCACAACCGGATTAAGCTGCAGGACGGCGCTTCTGTCCCGAGAATCGGACAGGGCACCTGGTTTATGGGCGAGGATGCAGCGAACCGTGCCGAGGAAATCGCAGCCCTGCGCCTGGGTGTGGAACTTGGCATGAACCTGATCGATACCGCTGAAATGTACGGGGACGGACGTTCCGAAGAGCTGGTCGGCGAAGCTATCCGCGGGATCCGTGATGATGTGTTTCTGGTCTCCAAGGTGTATCCGTATAATGCCGGACAAGGGTCGCTTATCCGCAGCTGCGAAGACAGCCTGAAACGTCTGGGCACTGATCATCTGGATCTGTATCTGCTGCACTGGCGGGGCAATGTCCCCCTGGAAGAAACCGTTGAAGGCATGGAGGCCCTGGTAGCTGCCGGCAAAATTAAACGCTGGGGCGTCTCCAACCTGGATACGGAGGATATGAAAGAGCTGCTCAGGATTCCCGGCGGGGAGCACTGTGCAGTGAATCAGGTGCTCTATCATCTGGGTTCACGCGGTATTGAGCATGAACTGCTGGCCTGGGAAAGAAGCCACAAGATACCCGTAATGGCCTATTCCCCTTTAGCACAGGCGGGCAGCCTGCGTAAGGGTCTTACCGAGAACGAGACTGTTCAGGATATCGCCTTGAAGCACGGGGTAACCCCGCTGCAGATCATGTTAGCCTGGAGCATCCGTGACGGCGATGTCATTGCCATTCCCAAGGCGGCTTCCCGCCAGCATGTCGCCGAGAATGCGGCGGCAGCGCAGATCAGGCTAAGCGATGATGAGCTGTGGATGCTGGATGAGGCATTCCCGCAGCCGGCCTGGAGAGTTCCGCTGGATATGATTTGATCTTAGCCTGTAAGGTATAGGAAGGCCGTCCGTTGATTGCGGACGGCTTTTGTGTGTGTCCAGGGAATAGGGGCAGGCGGAAGGTGCCTACTCTTGCGGACCGGAATTTACATATAAAAGGATAGAATGGAAACCATACTACAAGTGACGAGATAAATGAAGGGAATATCGCTAATGAAGCTGCGCAGACCGTTTAGGTATAACAGTAAAGCATCTGCTGCCCAACAAGTGCAAGACGCTTCTCAACCGCAAGACGCCGCTAATCATCAGTCTATGGTGCTAGATAAGGATTTGCAGCAAAATATCCATCAGATCCGGGCGATTTATGCCAAAAGTTCGGATATCATTTACCGCTCCTTTTATATCGAAGGCCAGACAAAAGCAATTCTGATCTATATTGACGGCCTGTCGGACTCCGCCGGGATCGAAAAAAATGTGATCACCCCTCTCATGCATGAGATCAACGGGGAGATCACTGCCATTAGCCAGCTGGCGGAGCGGAAAATTTCAGCAGCTCAAGCAATACCCTTTACCACCTTCGGGGAATGTGTCAGCTATTTAGCGAATGGTCTGCCGGTGCTTATCCTGGATCAGGAAGCCACCGGTCTCGCTTTCGGATTGAACAAGTGGGAAAAACGCTCCATTGAAGAACCTGCGGCGGAGTCAGGCATCCGCGGGCCCCGCGAGGGCTTTACGGAAACGCTGCGGATCAATACTTCCCTGATCCGCCGGATCGTAAAGAGTCCTCTGCTCAAAATGGAAACGATGAAAATCGGCGGGTATACCCAAACGAATGTTGTCATTGCTTACATTGAAGGGCTGGCTGAGGAGAATCTGGTTGAAGAAGTCACCACCCGGCTGAAACGCATCCGTATCGACGGCATTTTGGAAAGCGGATATATTGAAGAGCTGATTGAGGACATGCCCTTATCACCATTTCCGCAGCTGATGTCGACAGAACGCCCTGATGTAGCCTGTGCAAATTTACTGGAAGGGCGGGTAGCGATACTGGTAGAAGGAACTCCTTTCGTGTTAATCGCACCCATAACCCTTTTTTCCTTACTGCAGTCCCCTGAGGATTATTATCAGCGTTTCTGGGTAAGCACCGCTATGCGGTGGCTTCGGTATCTGTTTACACTGAATTCATTGTTGCTTCCTTCTCTTTATGTAGCGATTCTGACCTTTCATCAAGAAATGGTGCCGGGTGCCCTGCTGATCAGTATGGCTGCCTCCCGGGAAGCTGTACCTTTCCCTGCTTTTATCGAAGCTCTGATGATGGAAGTGACCTTTGAAGCGCTTCGGGAGGCAGGCGTCCGCTTACCTAAACAGATCGGTTCTGCTGTCAGCATTGTCGGGGCCCTTGTCATCGGCCAGGCAGCAGTACAAGCTGGTCTGGTCTCAGCGCCGATGGTCATTGTTGTAGCGATTACCGGGATCTCTTCATTCATGATCCCGCGCTACATTGCGGGTATTGTAATCAGGCTCCTGCGTTTTCCGTTAATTTTCCTCGCGGGATCGCTGGGACTGCTAGGCATAATGATGGGGATCATCGCTATTGTCCTTCATTTGTGCAGTCTGCGTTCGTTCGGTGTCCCTTATTTGTCCTCTGTCTCTACATCTAAGATGCGGGAAATGAAGGACATGCTGATCCGGGCGCCCTGGTGGATGATGGATACGCGGCCTCACCTTACAGGCGACTACAACGAATACCGGCAGGCTTCCAATCAAAAACCGGGACCAGAACGCAGCGAATAGCTTATTCGAAGAAACTGCAGACTAGGGGGATTCGAGCCAGTGAAAATAAGCATTAAATCCTGTATTTTACTGTCCCTGCTGGTATTCCTGGAAGGCTGTTGGGACCGTACGGAGCTTAACGATTTGGCACTTGTTACGGCGATGAGTTTCGATAAAGGGGAGCATAACGAGATTATAACAACTGTACAAATCGTCATTCCGCAAAATCAAGGCAGTGGCGGCTCGTCGGGTGGAGTGTCCGGAGGAGCACCTCATAAAACAACGATCCGTAGCGGGGCTGGAGTCAATATTTCCGATTCCTTATCGAAACTCCAACAAAAAACACCGCGCAAACTGTTTTGGGGACAGTGTAAAATCTTCATTTTCAGTGAAGACATCGCGAAAACAGGAATAAGAGATGAATTCGATTTTTTGGCCCGTCATCCGCAGCCCAGAGAGCGGGCGAATATTTTTGTTAGTAAGGGCAAAGCGGCGCAGACGCTTGAATTGTTTCCACCGATCGAAAATAGTTCATCTGAGGTGCTGCAGAAATTAACGGACTTTAAAATTGGCTATAAAGTAACCTTGCAAGAACTGAGCAAAATGCTGAAGGGAGAAGCAGGGGCAGCTGCGATCCCAATCGTCTTAATACTTCCTAAAGCGGAATCGGCTGAACCGTTTCAAACGATTCCTTATGTCATGGGAACAGCTCTTTTTAAAAAGGATAAGATGATCAGCCAGATATCGGGAAAAACAACGCACGGTGTGAAGTGGATCTTAAATGAGGTCGATGAATTTACGGTGACTTTCAAAGTGGCTGGAAACGAGGGCCTGGTGTCCTTAAAGCCGGTTAAAGCCAAGGTCAAGCTCCTTCCCCAAATTGTTGACGGCAAGTGGAAGATGAAGATCCAGGTGAAAGCTACCGGCAGCATCATTCAGAATGGTACTGCGATGGATTCAACGAATCCCGCGTTATTGAAGAAGATGGAGACAGCGTTCGAGCAAGATATAAAAGTACGCATCGAGCAGGCGCTTATAGAAGTTCAGCACAAAAACAAGACGGATATCCTGGGCTTCGCCGAGGCCTTTCACCGGAAATTTCCGCAGCAATGGGAGAAAAACAAAGAACGCTGGGATGAGCTTTTTCCCGGTGTTGAAGTCTCGATTGATGTTGCGGCGTCGATACTGCGTTCTGGGCTGATCAACGCCCCCGGAGGAATCCCTGAAGATGAGGTGGTGGCGAAATGAACTTGGTTTTGTTTAGCTTCGTGACCCTGGCCGCTCTCCTGATTCTAAGACTGGAATGGACAAAAATGAAGGCAAAAAAGACAAGGGACAAATCAGCGTTTTTTTCATTGCTCCTGATCGTATGGCTGTTGTCCATACTGGACCTGTCCAATGCGCCGGGACCTTTAACTCTTTTTGAAGCTATATTTAAGCCGTTTCGGGGCTGGATTGAAAAATGAACGGAGGTGATGAGAATGCTTGATAAAGGGAAAATATCAGGATTACAAATGGCGCTGCTGCTGTATCCGGCCATAATGGCTACCTTTTTTCTAACCCTGCCATCCAGTACGGCCTACTATGCCCGAAATGATATGTGGATGACAGGGATTCTCTCCGCCTTTTTTGGAGTTCTTGTTATATATATTGCGACAAAGCTGCATGAACTTTTTCCCGGTAAGACGATTATCCAGCAAAGTGAACACATTATTGGCGTCCTGCCCGGTAAAGTGATCGGCTTTCTTTTCTTTTTCTATTCGATCCATGTGGCAGGACTGATTACCCGTATGTATGCCGAATTTGTAACAGGGCAATTCTTTTTTAAAACACCACTCCTGCTGATCATTGCCTTAATGGTATTGCTTGCCTCCATTGCTGTCCGGGGCGGAATAGAGGTAATGGCGAGATGTGCTGTCATTTTTACACCAATCTTTATTTTCCCTCTTTTACTGCTTCTGCTTCTCTTTCCCGACTTGGAGCTGCATAACATTTTTCCTGTTCTTAGCCGCGGGATCCTTCCTGTGCTGCAAGCAACGGCCTTACCTCAGGCCTGGGTCAGCGAATTATTTTTCATATCCTTTTTTTTGCCCAGCCTGAACTCTCCGGCTAAAGGCAGAAAGTGGGGGAATATCACATTAGCAGCGGTCCTGCTCAGTATTATTTATGTCAACCTGATAACTCTCTTTTTATTAGGACCCGATGCCGCAAACAAAACCTATCCCGTTCTGGTCACCTTCCGTTATATTAGCGTCTACGGTATTTTTGAAAATTTAGAGTCTCTGCTGCTCGCGATGTGGATCTTCGGGAACTTTATCAAAATATGTGTTTTCTTATATGTTGCGGTAGTCTCCTTTGCACAAGTCCTGCGGTTATCCGATTACCGTCCTGTGGTCTTTCCGATGGGAATTTTGACGATCGTGTTCAGCTTTTGGGGGATTCCGGATGCATCCGTTTTAGGGGAATATATAAGGTACGTAGGTCCATTCGAAATACCTGCCGTAATGCTCTTAATCCCTTTTCTGCTGCTCCTTATAGCACGCATGCGCAGAAGTGGAACTGCAAAGAAGTAGGCGTCCTCCAGAGGTGTTAATTTGTTATTAAAAACAACAATAAAGTTTGATATAATATATAAGAATGTAATAACATCAATAACAAAACTAAAAGTATGGATTCTTTCTTCCTTAGAACTTTTTTTCATGCTAACAAGAATAACTGGAGGTAAGCTGCTTTATGACTAAAATTGTATTTCCGGAAGGATTCACCTGGGGGGCCGCGACGGCCGCCTATCAAATCGAAGGTGCTTACCAGGAGGACGGGCGCGGCTTGTCCATCTGGGATACCTTCTCCCGCATCCCTGGCAAGGTGGTTAACGCCGATAATGGCGATATAGCCTGTGACAGCTACCACCGTTATCCTGAGGACATCGCCCTGATGAAGGAGCTTGGCATCAAAGCCTACCGTTTCTCGATGGCCTGGCCGCGTATTTTTCCGCAAGGAACCGGAGAAGTGAACCTTAAAGGTCTTGAATATTATCATTCCTTTGTAGACATGCTGCTGGAGAATGGCATAGAACCGGTATGTACGCTGTATCATTGGGATCTGCCGCAGGCGCTTCAGGATCAGGGCGGCTGGACGAACCGCAGCACTATTGATGCTTTTAACGGATATTGCGGGACGGTGTTCCGGGAGTTTCAAGGGAAAATCAAACAGTGGTACACCGTAAATGAACCGTGGTGCGCGTCCTTTTTGTCGGAATACTATGGTGAACATGCTCCGGGAAATAGGGATTTACAGACTGCTCTGGATGTGGCCCATCATCTGCTGGTAGCACACGGAAGAGCTGTACGGACATTCAGGGAGCTTGGCATGGAAGGCCAGATCGGATATGCGCCCAATGTAACCTGGATGGAGCCATACAGTACCCGCCAGGAGGATATTGACGCCTGCAGACGGCAGACCGGCTGGTTCCTGGAATGGTTCATGGACCCCGTTTTCAAGGGCGAATATCCTGCATTTCTGGTGGAATGGTTCAAGAAGGCGGGAGCAGAGCTGCATATTGAGGACGGGGATATGGAGCTCATCAGCGAGCCGATCGATATTCTTGGCATCAACTATTATAACGGCACGGTGGCGCGGCATGATGCGGAAGGCGGATTAATGCATATCCGTACGCTGGATATGGGGTATGAACATACGGATATCGGCTGGCCGATTTATCCGCAAGGCTTTTATACGGTGCTTAGCCGGATCCACGAATTATATGGGGATATTCCCATTTACATTACCGAGAACGGGGCCTGCTACAACGATGAACCGGTGGATGGCGTGGTTGCGGACCAGAGACGGATTGATTTTATCCATAAACATCTGATTCAGCTGGAGCGCAGCATTGCCTCAGGCATCCCGGTCAAAGGCTATTATTCCTGGTCGCTGATGGACAATTTTGAATGGGCCTTCGGCTACACCATGCGTTTTGGCCTGATTCATGTGGATTACAAGACTCTGGCAAGAACGAAAAAGGACAGCTTCTACTGGTATCAGGATACGATCGCACGCAACGGGGTTGAAATCTGAATAATTCTTCTGCATAAAAGGGAGTTCCGCACTATAGCGGGCTTCCTTTTTTTTGCAGTCTTGTAGTGCGAAAGGCCTGATGAAAGCGCATGGCAACAGCTCTTAAATGTTGTCAACAACGTTCATGACGAAACCGTATTTTCAATTTGATGACAAAGAAAGCGCTTTGATTTAGGATGTGTGCATAGGGGATGACCTTACAACAAAGCTTAATCGTAAGTATCCCATTTAATTCAATAGGGGGGCATTATATATGGCCACAACAGCAACAACGCCAGCAACGAAAACCTCATCCGGCGGTGCTAGGGTGAAGCTTCAACAATTCGGCCGCATCCTCAGCGGTATGGTATTGCCGAACATCGGCGCCTTTATCGCATGGGGTTTGATTACGGCATTATTCATTCCAACAGGTTGGATTCCAAATGAAACCTTAGCTGCTCTGGTAGGTCCAATGATCACTTACCTGCTGCCGCTGCTAATCGGTTATACCGGCGGTACCATGGTCCACGGCAAACGCGGGGGCGTTATCGCCGCTACCGTGACGATGGGGGTTATCGTAGGTACAAGTGTTCCAATGTTCCTCGGCGCTATGGTCGTCGGTCCTCTGTCCGCATGGATTCTGAAACAGTTTGACAAAGCAGTTGACGGTAAAATCAAAGCCGGCTTCGAAATGCTGGTTAACAACTTCTCGCTCGGTATTATCGGCGGCGCGCTGACACTTGGCGCACTTAAAGGGATCGGACCCGTCATTCAATCACTGACCGACGTCCTTGCTGACGGAGTTCAGGTGCTGGTCGATCATAACCTGCTGCCGCTCGTGAACATCATCATTGAGCCGGCAAAAGTACTGTTCCTGAACAACGCAATTAACCAAGGTATTCTCAGTCCTATCGGTGTAGGTGAAGCTGCTAAAGTAGGTAAATCCATCCTGTTCATGCTGGAATCCAATCCGGGTCCAGGTCTGGGTATCCTGCTCGCTTACTGGCTGTTTGGTAAAGGTTCTGCTAAATCCTCCGCTCCGGGTGCGATTATCATCCACTTCCTTGGCGGTATCCATGAAATTTACTTCCCGTACATCCTGATGAACCCGCGTCTGATTCTGGCTGTTATCGGTGGCGGTATGTCCGGTACATTCACTTTCCAAATGCTTGGTGCAGGTCTGGTTGCTTCTCCATCGCCTGGTAGTATCTTTGCATATTTCGCAATGACGCCTAAAGGCGGATATGTTCCAATGCTCGCCGGTGTAATCGTTGCTACTGCAGTTTCCTTTGTCCTGGCTTCGCTGCTCCTGAAGACTGTGAAGAAGACAGATGAGGACGAAATGGATCTGGAAGAAGCAGCAGCAAGAGTGAAAAACATGAAGGCTGCCGGCGCTGTATCCGGAGCAGCATCTGCTGCAGCAGTAAATACATCCGCTAATGTTCGCAGCAAGTCCGAGGTTAACAAGATTGTCTTCGCTTGTGATGCAGGAATGGGCTCCAGTGCCATGGGTGCTTCCGTTCTGCGGAAGAAGCTGCAGAATGCCGGTGTTAACATTACTGTTGTGAATTCAGCAGTCAGCGAAATTCCTGCCGATGCGGATATCGTTGTAACCCAGAAAACGTTGACAGACCGCGCCATTGCAAGCAATCCGAATGCAGAGCATATTTCAATTGATAACTTCCTTAAGAGCCCTAAATACGATGAGCTGGTGGAACGTTTAAAGTAAATGAATATGGTTTAGAAATGACGTATAACGCTATATCAGGAGACGCTGGCCGCCAAAGCCAGCGTTTGTCTCCATTTTGGGGCGGAGGTACACGGTTATGAGGAAAGTTACCGCCAGACAGCGCCAGATTATCTGGCTGCTGCTCGGCGTAAATGAAGAAATCACAGCCGCCGAAATCGCCGAGGGTACGGGGGTAAGCGTAAGAACCGTTCACCGCGAGATGGAAGACATAGAGCAGACACTTGCGGATTTCGGTCTGGATCTTATCCGGAAATCAGGGAAGGGCATTCAGCTGAGCGGACCGGAGGACGGTCTTGCAGAGCTGAGGCTGTTCCTGCGGCAGGAAAAGCCGGCAGAATACTCCGGCGAGGAACGCAAGATATATGAGCTGTGTTCGCTGCTGGAGGCTGAAGAGCCGGTGAAGCTGTTTACACTGGCTCACTGGCTGAAAGTGACAGTAGCCACCGTGAGCTATGATCTGGATGAACTGGAGCCCTGGGTCCGCAAATTCAACCTGCAGCTGGTCCGCAGGAGGGGTTACGGCGTTGAAATCACAGGCAGTGAGATTGACAAACGGCGGGCGATCGGCCGGCTGGCAGCCGAACATCTGGACCTTTCCGATCTGGTAGGTCATGCTCCGCAGATGGCCAGCAGTCCGGTGTTCCGGATTCTGCTCTTGACGGTCGGCAAAAGCAATCTCCTGGATGTGGAGAACACGTTATGGGATATGGAGTGGCAGTGGACCGCTGAGCTCCCGGAAATTGTATATATGGAAATGCTGCTTGGGCTGGCGGTAACCACCAGACGGATTGCTATTGGCAAGGGGATCGAAAGCGGCGGTGATACGGGCTACCCCAGAATGTCCGACCACCGGAATATTGCCGGTGCGGAGCAATTTGTACAGCGGCTCGGACCGGCCCTTGAAGAAGACATTCCCCGGGTAGAGATTCTGTATATCGCGGGATTATTCGACAGGGCACAGGATTCGTTCTCCGCCGGCGGTATTGCCTACGGTGACATTGAACTGATGGAGACAGTCTACAAGCTGACCGAAAGTGTGATCAGGCGGACGGGACTGCCGTTCCAAAGCGACCGCTCCCTGCGGGAAGGGCTGCTGGAGCATATGGAGCCGGCATTCAAGCGGCTGCGCGAGGGTACCCGGATCCGCAATCCGCTGCTGGGCCCGATCCGTAAGGATTATGATTATTTATTTCAGATTGTCCGGGCTGCGGTGGAGGATCTGCAGCTGGAGCTGGAGATTCCCGATGAGGAAATTGCCTTTCTGGTCATGCATTTCGGCGCTTCCATCGAAAGGCTGAATCAGCTGAAACGCAGTGTGCGGGCCATCCTGGTCTGTGCCAGCGGGCTCAGCTCCTCCCGGCTGCTGGCCACCCGCCTGGCCAAGGAGATGCCGCAGATTGAAATTCTAGGGAATATCTCCTGGTATGAAGCTGCGCGCCTGCCGGAGGTTGACTACGATCTGATTATTTCTACCATTGATTTGCCGCTGGACAAAGAGCGCTATATCAAAATCAGTCCCTTGCTTACCGGGGACGAGATAGAGAAGCTGTTAAGCTACATCCAGAATATTACGCTGCGGGAACGGGAGAGCGTTCCCAAAAGCGAGACAGACAGGACGGGACGCGAGGTTAGTGCGCTTGACCGTTTGAAGAGCTACAAGGGCATTCTGGATGAAACGGTCAGTCTGCTGGAGCGGTTCCGCTTTTATCCGCTGGATAACGAAGGAATTCCTCTAGACGCTACGATTTCTGCGATGCTTGATTTCCTGAAGGGCAGCGGGGTAATCGGCGATGCCGACATCCTGCTGGAGCGGCTCCTGGAGCGGGAAAGAATGTCCAGTCAGGTCATACCGGATACGGGGCTGGCACTCTTTCATACCCGGAGCAGCCACATCCATATGTCCTCCTTAACCTTGTACCGCCTGAAGCAGCCGGTTGTGCTGGAGGGGAATACCGAGGTGAGGGTCATTCTGCTGATGCTTGCCCCGCGCAAGCTGTCCAAGGAGAGTCTGGAAGTGCTCAGTGAAATCAGTGCGATGCTGCTGAATTCTGAACTGGTGAAGCTGCTTGAGGAACGGACAGAAGCCGAGATCAGGGGTTATTTATCGTCTGAACTGCTACATTTCTTCGAAAATAAAATGTGAAAGCGAGAGAAACCATATGAGTATACTGTCAGAAAACAAAGTAATAATGAACGGTGCCGCCAAAGATAAATACGAAGCGATCACTATGGCCGGCAAACTGCTGGTAGAAGCAGGACATGTAACGGAAGAATACGTACCGAAAATGCTTGAACGCGAGGAAGTTGTATCGACCTATATGGGCGGTGGTCTTGCGATTCCCCACGGAACGAAAGAAGCGAGACCATTCATTAAATCTACCGGCCTCTCCGTAATCCGGTTTCCGGACGGTGTTGATTTCGGCGGTGATGAGCCTGCTTTTGTTGTGATCGGCATTGCTGCCGCAGGTGACGGGCATATGGAAGTGCTGACGAACGTAGCTATGATCTTCACGGAAGATGATGCGATTGAGCGGGTAATGAGCGCTCCTACCCCGGCGGATGTCATCGCGATCTTTGAAGGAGGACTGGAATAATGAAGGCCGTTCATTTTGGTGCAGGCAATATCGGCAGAGGATTCATTGGACTGCTGCTGTCACAAGCAGGCTACGAGGTCTGTTTCGTTGATGTGAATGAAGCTTTTGTGGCTCAGCTTAAGGAACGCGGGGAATATCCGGTGACACTGGCCAGCGACGGACAGGAAACGGTACTGGTGAAGAATGTAACCGCTCTGAGCAGTGTTACCCAAGCTGATGAGGTGGCTGCAGCGATTGCCGAAGCGGATCTGGTTACGACCGCTGTCGGTGTTTCCATTCTGAAGCATATTGCCGGTGTTGTGGCAGAGGGAATCCAGAGACGGGCCGGCGTTTCAGATTCGCCGCTGCATGTGATCGCCTGCGAGAATGCCATTGGCGGCAGCGCACAGCTCAAAGAGCTGGTCTATGCGAAGCTGGATGAAGCCACCCGCGCTAAAGCGGATGCTTCTGTAGCTTTTCCGAATGCGGCCGTAGACCGGATTGTGCCGCTGCAGCAGCATGAGGATATTTTGAAAGTAGTAGTGGAGCCTTTCTATGAGTGGGTAGTGGATGCTTCACAGATGATCCCGGGTTATACTCCGGTTGAAGGTGTGCATTATGTAGAGAACCTTGAGCCTTATATTGAACGCAAGCTGTTCACCGTGAACACCGGACACTGCTCTGCAGCATATCTGGGCTACCTGCGGGGCTACGAGACCATCCAGCAGGCTATGGCTGATGAGGGCCTGACTGGACTGGTACGCGAAGTTCTGGAAGAAACAGGCGCCGTCCTGGTTCAAAAGCATGGCTTCGACGAAGCTGAACACAGCAAATATATCGACAAAAACCTGGAGCGTTTCCGGAATCCGGCCCTGACCGATGAAGTATCGCGTGTAGGCCGCTCGCCGATCCGCAAGCTGTCCCCGAATGACCGTCTGGTATCGCCGGCTCTTCAGGCTTATGAACGTGGCCTTAGCTACAAGGCTCTGACCCGTTCCATGGCGGGAGCTATGCTGTTCCAGGCAAGTGATGATCCGGAAGCCGTGGAGCTTCAGGCAGCTATTGCCGAGCTTGGTGCAGAAGCAGCGCTTACGAAATACACCGGCCTGGCTGCAGATCATGAGGTGCACCAGTCCGTGATGGCGGAATACGGCAAACTGAAATAAGCGGAGGCTTAATATTCTGCAACCACAAAGAGCAAGGCTTCTCCATTACAGGAGAGGCCTTGCTGTTCAGTGAAAATAAAGTATTTGACTAGAGTCGTTAATTTGAATTGAAAAATCGTCAGCTTTTGGAAAAAAAAGTTTCAGACTGATTCATTAATTGAAGCAGCGGCAGAAAAAGACTAGATCAATAAAGTCTTAGACTGCCGCTGTTGTTGTTTAACTAACGTTTCTACGTTAGCGTAAGACTACATACCATCATTACATAATAAGCAGCCATGGCAAGATAGAAGAATTTTATGCTTAGAACAATGAGGGAAACCATTAGGAATTGTAGGATACTCATCTAACTCGTCTGTGGCAGACCATTCAATATAATGACTCTCATCTACAAATTCTTCTTGAAAATTGGTTATTAATAAACGGAAATGATTTAAAATCCTTACTACTATGTCCTCATTAGGAGTGTAATCTAAATCTTCCCATCTGTGTTTATTAATTGCACTATCAATAACAGAAAACAAAAATCTCTTTGCCTCGTTATAATCTCTTTTCGTCCAAGGCATCTCACTAATGCTAAATCCCACAGTTCCAATACCTACAATTGATTGATCCCTTTGATTCAACCAAACGATAAACTCTTTCTCTCTGTCTGTTACTGCTAAGTCTGACCCACTTAGTGCCAGTACCTCGAGAAGTACACTAGTGGCTCCATTAGACATAGAGAGTGACTCAACAACTTTTTCTCCGCAATTGTCACGTAACCATATTGTGTTTCCCATATAAACGATCACCTCGTCCCTATTCCGTACAAATTATACCAGTTTAACCTGCCCGTTAGCTTAATGAAGCGCCCGCCAGTCTAACATTTTATTTTTCAGTCTAATACTTTATTTTTGAACACTTGCTCTTTGCGGTTAACGTTTAATCAGATGTACCCAGACAGCATCAGGAGAGGTAGGCCGTTCACTGCCGCCGGGAGGTTCGACTGTCAGTGCGATATTGTCCGCTTCACCAAGCTGTGTCCCCTTCACGTATAAATGCCCCTTGGCAGCTTCAATCTGCACCAGCCCCAGCGTATCCCGCCGGCTGCCGTTTACCGCCCACGCCTGTATGGAATGGCCTTCCTGCAGCATTAAATCCTCAATCAGCACGAAGAGTTCGTTGGAGTGGCCGTTGTACCATACATTGCCGGTAAACTGGTCATCACGGCTCCGGTCCAGCGGGTAGGAAACAGTCTCCGGCCGGTTTAGCACACCTAATGCCTGCGGTTCATAGTTGCTGACATAGCGGCTACGTTCGGTAGTGCTGCCTTGTTCAGTTCCGAACAATCCCAGAACCAGAAGACCAGCCAGTGCACATGCACCCAAGGCAGCAGCACTTCTGTAGAAAGCCGGTTTGACAGCAGCTGTAGCCAGCCTGCGCCGCCATCCGGTTCGCTGAACCTTCCGTCTAAGCTTCCGGCGGACAGCATCCGCAGGGAACAGGTGGGGAGCGGTGGCCTGATCCACAGCAGCGTAACCACCTTCCGTCAGGGAAACTGGCTCCGGAGACGGATCAGCCAGCAGCGGAAGCCATACCTCATACAGCTCACGGCATTCCGCGCAGAGTGTTAAGTGAATATGCATATCCTCGCGTTTTTTGCCTGTAATGTCCATGCCAATCCAATCAATCCATTCTGCTTCGCTGAAGTGGCGCAGAGCATTACCGGCTCTGTCTCTGCTGTAAATTGGATCAACGTTTTCGTTTGAGTGACGGTTCATGCTCTGCGCCTCCTTCCGGCTGGTCCACCCAGCCCTGCTTAATGAACTGCTTCCGCATATTAGCGACGCCATACTTAATCCAGGATTTGACCGTACCCAGCGGTACACTCCAGGTTTCTGCCAGTTCCTGATGAGTGTGCGCCTCGAAATACGAGCCGACAATGGCCTGCTTCTGGTTCAAGGGAAGGCCGCTCAGGGCTGAACGTAACGCTTCGCGCTGGAATCTGCGTACTGCCGGATCCTCTTCCGCAGGTCCGGTCTCGTCCCTGCGTAGCAGATCCGGATCGGCGAGCGGCTCTGTCTTTGCCCTGCGGCGAAGCTTGTCTATGCAGCGGCTGCGGGTCATAACTGCGAGCCAGGACTTGATGGAACCGCGTGACGGATCGTAGGCATGGCCTCGGCGCAGCACCTCCAGCATAATATCGTGACAGATGTCCTCTGCTTCCATCTGCTCCTGGGTCACTCTGTATGCAATCTGCATAATGAACGGGGCATAACAGGCATAAAATTCATCAAAGGCCGCTGTATCCCCCTCGCACATCTGCGCCAGCCGCATGGCCATCGCCTCGTTGTGCAGGTCCATTGCCGTCTCCCTCCCTCGCTGATACTGCCGCTGTCTCCGGACTGTATTCTCATTCTAAATACGTTTTACCACTATTTCTCCGTTTTTTAAAGTCCCGAAAAAATTTATTTCAGCGTGTAAATCCAGCTTCCTTCCCCGTTCGTATTCCTTTACGGAAGAACAATAAGGAGGAATGATTTATGCTGAAAAAAACCGCAAAACCGCTTGCGGCACTGCTGATTCTGATGCTTGCCGCCCTGGGCTGGTACACCAATGCAGGCCTTGAGAAGGCTGCTGCGGACGGGACTCTGGAGCTGTATACCCCTTATGTGGAGCTGTCTGCAGCTCCGGGTGAATCCGTCTCCTACCCGATTGATGTAATCAATCACGGAACCTCTACCGCCAAAGCGGCCATTTCCTTTGATGCCGGGGGGAACTTCTGGAAGTATGAGCTTACCGCCGGCGGCCGTCAGGTTCAGCAGCTGGCAGTCAAGGGAGGAGAGACCCAGAACGTGACGCTTCAGCTGGAGGTGCCGCTGGAGATCAATAAGGGAAGCTACAGCTTTGCAGTCAAGACAGGCGCAGGGGAGACACTGCCGCTGAAGGTGAATGTCTCGGAGCAGGGGACCTTCAAAACGGAGCTGACGGTGGATCAGGCCAACATGGAGGGTCATTCCGATACGACGTTTACATACAGCGCGGTTCTGCGCAACCGTACAGCCCAGAAGCAGTCCTATGCCCTCACAGCGCAAGCTGAGGACGGCTGGGATGTGCGGATCAAGTCGGACGGCAACAGCGTTACTTCTGTGGAGCTGGAAGCCGGAGCTGAGAAGTCCATCAGCATCGAAGCCAAACCGCCGGAACAAGTTAAAGCCGGCACCTACAAAATACCGGTGACAGCATCGAGCGGCTCCACCAATACGCAGGCTGAACTGGAAGCAGTGATTACAGGTACTTACGGCATACAGCTCAGTACCTCAAATGATGTGCTGAGCACGGATGTCAAGGCAGGCGGAGAGCGCCGGGTGGATCTGGTGATTACCAATACCGGCAGCGTTCCACTGGAGGATGTCTCACTCGCTTCCCAGGGTACGCCGACCGGATGGGAGGTATCCTTCGATCCTTCAACCGTCCGTACTATCCAGCCTGGAGCTACCGCAACGACCCAGGCGGTTATCAAATCCAGCGGAAATTCGCTGCCCGGTGATTATGTAGTTAGCCTTACGGCTTCTTCCGCCGCGAAGTCAGCTTCGGCAGACCTCCGGGTTACCGTCAAAACCTCGGTCTTCTGGGGCTGGATAGGAGTGCTGATCATTGCCGCCGTAATCGCCGGTATTTACTATCTGTTCCGCAGATTCGGAAGACGGTGAAGCCGATGGATATCCGCGAGAAACAGCCAATGATTACTGAAGAAAAGCTATTGGATTCAGCCAATGCCTCCGGGGAGGCACCGGTCATTGAACTGGAATCCCTGACCAAGCGCTACGGGGCATTTACCGCAGTAGACAATCTTAGTCTACGTATCCGTAAAGGAGAAGTCTTCGGGCTTCTCGGCCCGAATGGCGCAGGCAAAACGACGACCATTCTGATGATGCTCGGTTTGACTGAGCGCACAGCAGGCAGTGCCAGAATCTGCGGCTTCGATCCGGCTCGCTCAGCGCTTCAGGTGAAGCGGAGAGTCGGATATATGCCGGATGATATCGGCTTTTACGAAGACCGCAGCGGACTGGATAATCTGGTCTATACTGCCAGGCTGAACGGTGCTGCGCCTGCAGAGGCGCAGAAGAGAGCCAAAGAGCTGCTGGAAAAGGTGGGCCTGGCCGGCAGCGCACGCGCCAAGGTATCCACCTATTCCCGGGGGATGCGGCAGCGGCTCGGCCTGGCCGATGTGCTGGTCAAGCAGCCCGAGGTTATTATCCTCGATGAGCCGACGCTCGGGATCGACCCCGAAGGGGTCCGGGAGCTGCTGCGGCTAATCTCTGATCTCAGCCGCAATGAAGGCATAACAGTGCTGCTCTCCTCCCATCAGCTGCAGCAGGTACAGCAGATCTGCGACCGGGTCGGTTTGTTTGTCCAAGGCAAGCTGATTGCCTGCGGCGATATTGCTACGCTCTCTGTGGAGCTGAACCAGGAGCGCCGGGTAGAAGTAGAACTGGCAGTCCGGCCGTGGAGTGAGGCGCTGAGTGCCCGGCTGAAGGCTTTGCCGGGTGTTCTTGAGGTGCAGAGCGGGGAGTGGAAGAAGGAGGAGGCTATTCCCGGCAGCAGCCGGGTAACACTGGCATGTGACCGGGATTTGACCGCCGCCATTGCTTCCGAGGTTATACACAGCGGTGCAGAGCTTTACGACATGCGGCGCAGGGAATTCGGGCTGGATGAGATCTACCACCGCTACTTTGAGAAGAAGGAGGAATAAGGATGATCGCAAAATTATCCGGTGCTATGCTCCCGGAGAAGGTCTGGAACAGGCTGCGCGGATGGTTCCGGCAGAGCGGTGCAGCCTCTGTTTCTCCGGAGCGGGAGGCAGGCAGCCGTTCCGCTTTCTGGGTGATGGTGCAGAAGGAGCTGGGAGACCACATCCGCAGCTGGCGGTTTACGATTCTGATCGGAATCATCGTACTGGCCTGTATCGGATCAATCTATTCTTCAATCACAGCGATAAAAGGCGGGAGCTCGGATGGGCAGAGCGGAACGACCTTCCTGTTCCTGAAGATGTTCACCCTGTCGAGCAGCACCTTATCGCTCCCGACATTCACCACGTTCCTGTCCTGGCTCGGGCCGCTGATCGGCATTTCGCTCGGCTTTGACGCCGTCAATTCCGAACGGAACAAAGGCACATTGGGACGATTGCTGTCTCAGCCGATCTACCGGGATGATTTCCTGAAGGCGAAATTCACAGCTTCACTGCTGCTGATTGCCATTGTGGTGTTTTCGCTCGGGCTGTCGGTGACCGGACTCGGACTTTTGACCATCGGTTACCCCCCGACACCGGAGGAATTCTGGCGTATTTTGTTCTTTTTGATCATTGCCGTGGTCTATATCGGCTTCTGGCTGAATCTCTCGATTCTGTTCTCCATCCGCTTCCGGCAGGCAGCCACTTCCGCATTGTCGGGCATTGCTGCCTGGCTGTTTCTGACCTTGTTCTACAGCATGATTATCAATCTGATCGACAGCGCTACAGCGGTATCTCAGATGGCTACCGTCAGTGAGCAGCTGCATCATGCCAATTTCATTCTTACCTTGAACAGGCTGTCTCCGACAGAGCTGTTCAGTGAGACGATATCGACGCTGCTGTCGCCGGGTGTGCGTTCTCTTGGACCGCTGACGATGGATCAGCTGGTCGGAGCGATCTCAAGCCCTTTATCACTGGGCCAAAGTCTGCTGCTGGTCTGGCCGCAGCTGACCGGTTTGCTCGCGGCTACAGTTCTCTGCTTCGGGTTGTCCTATTACATCTTCATGCGCCAGGAGGTCCGTTCACGGAACTGACGGTTCATCGCAAGGGATAAGAACAAAAAACGGGCGGGATTGAAGGTCAATAGCCTTCATTCCCGCCCGTTTTTTAACGGTCGTGGTCTTAGCTGTTCTCTAGGATGGTCTGGAGCGTGGTGCGGTCCAGTCCTTCAACGAGCTTGATCAGCAGCTCCTTGGCCGCCTCGTAATCATCGCTATGAATCACAGACGAAGCGGTATGGATGTAGCGGGAGCAAATTCCGATTACCGCAGACGGAACGCCGATCCCGCTGACATGTACCTGGCCGGCATCCGTTCCGCCCTGGGAAACGAAATACTGGTACTTGATCCGGTGGGTATCTGCTGTATCCTGGACGTACTCAATCAGTCCGCGGTGGGTAATCATGGTCGGATCATAAATCCGCAGCAGTGCGCCTTGGCCGAGCTGGCCGAAGGCCTGGCGGTCGCCGGTCATGTCGGCGGCGGCACTGGCATCCAGGCCGAAGAAAATGTCTGGTACCAGCAGGTTGGCTGCGGTGCGAGCGCCGCGGAGGCCGGCCTCTTCCTGCACCGTAGCACCGGCATAGACCGTGTTCGGCAGCTTTTTACCGTGCAGCGCCTTGACCAGTTCAATCGCGAGGCCCACGCCATAGCGGTTGTCCCAAGCCTTGGCCATAATTTTCTTCGGATTGGCCAGTGGTGTAAACGGGCAGATCGGCAGGATCTGCTGGCCTGGCTTCACGCCGAAGCTCTCAGCTTCTTCCCGGCTGTCTGCACCGATATCCAGATACATTTTGCTGATATCGCCGGTTTTGTTACGTTCCTCCGGGCTTAGCAGATGGATCGGCGTGCTGCCGACCACACCAGTCAGCGTGCCCTTCGGGGTAATGATCTGCAGCCGCTGTGACGCCACTGCCGACGCCAGCCAGCCGCCAAGCGGCTGAAACCGGATCATTCCGTTGCCTGTAATACCGGTGACCATGAAGCCTACTTCGTCAAAATGACCGGCGACCATAATTTTGGGGCCGTTTTCTTCGCCGCGCAGTACGCCGAAAAGGCTTCCCAGCCGGTCCTGCACGAACTCATCCGTATAAGGTAACATAGCATCCTTGACGTAAGCGCGCAGTTCGCGCTCGAAGCCCGGAGCTGCGGGGAATTCGGTAAGTGTTTTAAATAAGTCCATCGTTTCTTGGTTCATATGCTTATCGCTCCTTTACTACATATAGTATGAACATTCCGACTTCTCTTGTCTATCTTAGGGTACCTCCGGCAAACACCGGGCAGCTGCTGTGCGAATAATATGTGGTAGTGGCTCTGAAGCCAGGAGCCGGGAAAGGAAGCGAGAACAATGAGGGTTGCAGGAAGCATTTCCGGGCCTTACGGGCAGGGTGTCCCCCGCAAAGTGCATACGCGCGGAATGCAGAGAAGGTATCCCCGCCGGTACCGGCGGGAGAGCGAAACGGTACTGATTTTGGTTTTATTCCTGCTGCTGATAGTGGTGCTGTTGTTTTTTTCCTGAGTATACCAGGACATAATCTGGCGGCAGATGGCGAACAATAAGGAAAAACTTCTAAGAGAAGAAAAATCCGAGGGGAAACGGCAGCCCGATTGTTGCTCTGATATCTTCCCTTCGCCTACATTCCAGGAGGTGTCCCTATTTGCCGGCAAAAACCAAAAAAACCGGTGTCAAGCTGCGGCTTGACACCATGACTCCACAGGACTATGAGAAATTGTCCAAGCCTTTTGTGCCTTCCCGCCCGGTATTCAAAAACTGCATCCGGGCCTTTCTGTCGGGAGGTTTGATCTGTGTGCTGGGACAAGGGATCCAGGAGGCGTTCATGGCTATCTTTGATATGACCTCCCGCGAAGCCTCAAGCCCCACGGTAGCGGTGCTGATACTTATTTCCGTGATTCTGACCAGCTTTGGCGTATATGATAAATTAGCCCAGTGGTGCGGAGCCGGGACTGCGGTGCCTGTTACAGGTTTCGCCAACAGCATGTGCTCCGCGGCGCTGGAACACCGTGCAGAGGGTCTGGTGCTCGGGGTAGGCGGAAATATGTTCAAGCTGGCCGGTTCCGTCATTGTGTTTGGTGTGGTTGCTGCGTTTGTGGTCGGTGTAGTGTACGCCATTATGGGCTGGGGAGGTTCGCACTAAAATGGAGCAGCTAGGCAGCCAGACCTGGAAGTTCACTACCCGTCCTGTCATTCTTGGTTCCTCTGCCGTCGTAGGGCCGGAGGAAGGGGAGGGACCGCTAGCATCGGATTTTGATTTCATTTATGATTCGCTCGAAATGGGCGAGAAGACTTGGGAAAAAGCAGAGCGTGCCCTGTTCGAAAAAGCCTCCAAGCTGGCGCTGATGAATGCCGATCTTGAGCAGGACAAGCTGGAGTTTTTTGTCGGCGGTGATCTGATGAATCAGATTATCAGCAGCTCCTTTGCGGCTAGAAAGCTGGGCGTACCCTATCTCGGGGTCTTCGGGGCCTGTTCCACCTCCATGGAGAGTCTAGCCATCGCCTCAATGATTGTTGATTCCGGAGGCAGCAAATATGCCCTGGCCGGAACCTCAAGCCATAACTGCACAGTGGAGAAGCAATTCCGTTATCCGACCGAATACGGGTCACAAAAGCCGCCGACCGCCCAATATACCGTTACAGGTTCAGGCTGTGCGGTTGTCGGCCGCAATGACGGCAGTGCACAGGGGATTCATGTGGTATCTGCAACGATCGGCAAAATTATGGACTTGGGGCTAACCGACCCATTCAATATGGGGACCGCCATGGCCCCGGCTGCAGCAGATACGATTACTGCCCATTTTCGTGATACGGCCCTGTCACCCGGGTATTATGATTTAATTGTGACCGGTGACCTTGCTTCCGTAGGTCTGCCAATTGCCAAAGAGTTGCTGGCCAAAGAGGGCATTCCGATGGAACAAACGACGTTTAATGACTGCGGACTGCTTATTTTCGACCTGGATAAGCAAAAATATGTGATTGCAGGAGGAAGCGGCTGCGGCTGTTCAGCCGTTGTAACTTATGGACATATTCTTAAACGGATGAAAAAAGGAGAGCTGAAGCGTGTGCTCATCGTAGCAACCGGAGCACTGCTCTCACCGCTGTCTTACCAGCAGGGGGAGAGCATTCCCTGCGTGGCGCATGCCGTAGCTCTTGAGAGCGGAGGTGAAGAGCAGTGATCTACTTATGGGCGTTTCTCATTGGCGGGGCAATTTGTGTAATCGGCCAATTGATGTTCGATGTGCTCGCGCTGACCCCCGCCCACACGATGAGTACACTCGTAGTGGCAGGGGCGGTAGCCGACGCGTTCGGACTGTATGATCCGCTGGTGAAATTTGCCGGAGCCGGAGCCAGTGTGCCGATTACGAGCTTCGGGAACTCCTTGGTGCATGGTGCATTGACGGAATTGGAACGGGATGGCTGGGTCGGTGTGGTAACAGGCATTTTCGATGTGACCAGCGCCGGGATCTCCTCGGCAATTGTCTTCTCATTCCTGGCAGCGCTGGTCGTAAGACCGAAGGGTTAGAGGTTTTGAACAGCAGGAAGTGCCTGCGAACAAAGATCGCCGTGAAGGCGGTCTTTTTTTTTGCTCTGTGCCTTATCTGGGATATAAATAAATTGTCGAATATTGACGATATAAACTCAGGGTATATAAAAATGACAGGGGACGTGCAGAGGTTGCAAAATGAACGTAAAACTGAATTATTCTGGATGAGAAACAAAATTATTATTACTATTTTTTGGGTGGTAACTGTGGTTGGAGTCATTCTTGCCTTTCAGGTTCCAAAATTGTGGGGGACAAGTGCGGTCGCTGTTCCGCTGGCGGTGGCACTCAGCTTATGCAACTGGAAACGAAAAGGTGTGCTTGTAATTCCATGGATTATCACAGTGATCCTAACTTTGATGGCTTTCTATTTAACTTTAAGCTCTGTGGATGGTTTGGTGGTGCTGCTGCTCTGTTCTTTGCTGCTGCTCTATCCTCACTATAAATATTATGCGGTTTCAGCCGCTGTGAGTGCTGTCAATATTCTGGTCCAGCTGTTAATCGGAGCTGAGGACTCAGGGGCTGACAGTAAATTGATGCTCTATTTTACAAGCCTCGGGCTGTACATTATCATCAGCGTCGTGCTGTTGGTAGTCTCCTACCTGAATGAGAAGCTGCAGTCAAAGAGCGACCAGCAGCGGGAGCAGGTAGAAACCGCCAGCACTCAGGTGGAGTACCTTCTTAGCCGTGTGAAAACTGCGGTGGACGGTCTATATGCATTCACAGCCAGATTCAAAGAAGAGGTAGAAATGACTGGGGCCATAACAAGTGAAGTGGCAATCGGATTCCAGGAGGTTTCCAAGGGTATTGAGTATCAGGCAACCAGTATCGGAGAAATCACGGAAGCGATTGCAGTTTCGGACCAGCATATCCGCGATGTTGCCGGCTATTCCCAGGAAATGAAGGAGCTGTCGGAAGCGACTGCTGCGGTCAGTGAGCAAGGCAGCGGCAACGTCACAATGCTGGCGGGTCAAATCTCAGAGCTTACTGAAACGATGGATATTACCTCCACACAGATGCAGGAGTTCAGCCGGCGCAGCCTGGATATCAATGAAATGCTTGAAGGAATTATGCAAATCTCCAGACAGACCAATCTGCTTGCCCTTAATGCGTCCATTGAAGCTGCCCGTGCCGGTGAACATGGCCGCGGTTTCGCGGTAGTTGCCGGAGAGGTGCGGAAGCTGGCCGAAAGTTCCGGCAAGACAGCGGATTCTATCAGTGAAGTCATCGCGGGCCTGCAGCAGCAGACACAGACATTGATCGCACAGTTTGAACAGAGCCGCAGCATTCTGCAGACCGGACAGGAGTCGGTGCAACGGACGGAAGAGGTATTTCAATCAATTCAGCTCAACGCTCAAAAGGTGCTGGCCCAAGCCGGTGAGGTGGAGCAAAGCTCAGCGGGCATGAAGCATTTCTCGGAAAAAGTGGTGAGCGAAATAACAGAGTTCTCCAGTGTTACCGAGCAGTCCAGTGCAGCTACTGAAGAAATTCTGGCCGGTGTGGAAGAACAGCGCCGGATGACGGATAACATGGTGGGCAGCTTCAAACAGCTTGAAGGTCTAATTGTAGGTTTGAATGAACTGGTAAGCGACCACAATCAAACGAATTAAGAGAATGGCTGAAACAGGGCAGTGCTTCTCCAGATCCGGGAGAGCGCTGCCCTGTGTTTTGGTTTACTGACTTTTTGCTGCGGATATAGGAAGTGTGCTGGATTGATTTTTGTAATATATTACAAGAAATAGGCGGTTTCGCTACTCATATTTGTAAAACGGGCTATATGTTAGGATATATGCAATTTCACCTCCTTCAATAATGTACTTTGGGTCCCATAATCATGTAAAATATAATTATTACTGTTTATTCTGACATTGGAGGTCTACCATATATGCCCGTACGTCAAGAATCAACGCAAATTATGAAGGCTGTGCGCTCTAATCTGGAATCCTGCATACTCGGCAAAACTTTTGAAATTGAACTCCTGCTCACGGCACTCTTGGCTGGTGGACATGTCCTCATTGAGGATGTGCCGGGAACCGGCAAAACCCAGCTGATACGGGCGTTGTCACGATCCATGTCCGGCGATTACCGGCGGATTCAATGCAATCCGGATATTCTGCCAAGTGATATTACCGGGGTATCTGTCTATCATCCCCGGGATGAAATGTTCCATTTCCGGCCCGGTCCGGTCATGACCAACATTCTGCTGGCGGACGAAATTAACCGGGCTACGACCAAGACGCAGTCGGCGCTGCTTGAGGTCATGGAGGAACGAAATGTAACCGTGGACGGCGAGACCTATCCGCTTCCCCATCCCTTCATGCTCTGTGCAACTCAGAACCCGATTGATTTCGAAGGCACATATACACTGCCGGAAGCCCAGCTCGACCGCTTTATGCTGCGGATCAGCCTTGGTTATCCGGATAGCGAAACCGAGAAGAATCTGCTGCTGAGCCACCAGGACGGACAGCCGGTGGACAAGCTCACACCGGTCACGGGCATGGAGCAGATCGCTGCTATTCAAGAGGAGATTCGTGAGGTGTATGTCAGTGATCCGGTGCTGAACTATCTGCTGGACATCGTGCGCCAGACCCGGGAGCATCCGCTGGTGCTGCTGGGTGCGAGCCCGCGGGCCTCGCTGTCATTCATGATGGCGTGCAAAGCCTACGCCTTCCTGCAGGAACGTGATTATGTGCTGCCGGATGATGTGAAGATCCTGGCCCCATACGCCCTGGGACACCGCATCATTCTCCGTCCGGAATCGCGGCTTGACAATGTGAGTGTGGAATCCCTGCTTCAGAAGCTGCTGCAGAGCATCCGTGTGCCAGTTACGATGAGGCAATAAAGATGAAGAATTATCTGTCTGGGGCGGCCGCTGTCATCCAGCCACGAAAATTCGCCGGTATACTCGCAATTTGGGCTGTTACGCTGCTCTATGTGCTGTTTCAGGGCGGCAAGACCTCATTCATGCTGTTCATTATGGTCTCCGTGCTCATTCTTTATTTGGTTATCGGCGCCCTTGGCGGAGTCCGGCGGGCCAAGGGTACACGCAGCCTGTATTCGGAGCAGGAGAAGCCTGAGCTGCTCTACGCAGGCGGCTATCTGCGTGTGAAGCTGAACATCACCATTCCGGGCTTTCTGCCGTTGCCGTATGTAGTGGTAAGAGAAATTCTGAAGCGCCATAACGGCGAGTCCTGGGTATTTGAAGAAAGTCTGGTCCCCAGCCTGAGAGGCCAGGGAGAGCTGCTGTTTCAGACACCGGCACTGGAGCGGGGCAGCTACACGTTCGAGAACACGGATATTATTGCTGAGGATATTTTCGGACTGGTAGAGCATAAAGGCACATTCAAGGCCGAAGGGCAGTTCCGTGTGCTCCCCCGCGCAGTATTTGTGCCGCGCTGGCATCTGTATGAGCGCAGATCACGGCTGGCCGGGCTGCAAACCTCACTGCTCCATTCGCGGCGTGAGACAACACAGATTAACGGTGTGCGCGATTATATCTACGGCGACCGGTTAACACGCATCCACTGGAATGCCACTGCCAAGACCGGCGAATGGAAGTCCAAGGAATTTGAGCATGAATCGGTGCCTAAGACTATCCTGGTGCTGGACGGCAGTTACATGGCTTATGGCAGCTCCAGCCAATTTGAGCTGGCGGTTTCCATTACAGCTTCGCTGCTGGGATTTGGCATCCGTGACCGGATCGGCATCGGGCTCTGCTGCCTGGACAGGACGACCAAGGTATTCAGTCCTGCCGAAAGCGCGGCGGAGCGGCAGAAAATGATTCAATATCTGATTGATATCAATGCCGAAGGCCGGGGGCCGCTCGTGCCAAGGCTGGAAAAAGGCCACCGCATGTTTCCGAAAGGGGCATATTTCGTTCTGATCAGCCCGCAAAGCGGCCAGCCGGTGCTGGATGTGATGCGCTGGGCGGAGAGCCGGGGAATGACCCCTTCGCATATTCAGGTACGCAATCCAGCCGGTAAGGCCGGCAGCGGGGAATGGCTGGATGTTCTGAAATCACGCGGGGTGACGGGGTATAGCATCAGCTCCCTGCAGGAGCTTCCTGCAATCCTTGGAGGTGATACTACAGTATGAACCGCTGGTGGAACGGAATCAAATCATCCTGGCATCATTCCTTCAGCCTCCTCTGGCTGGTACTCATTGCCCTGCAGTGGGTGTCCTTCACAGAACCTTTCTGGCTGGAAACGACTACATCGGCTGTACTGCTAACCCTTGCAGCTGTGGCCGTTATTGAAATTCTTTTACCGGTTAAATGGGGCTACCGGCTGGTTCTTGAAGCACTGGCCATGCTGTACGTGGTATACCGGCTGATCCTGTACAACAAAATCTATGTCCCTGATCCCTGGGCTCCGGCACTGCGTGACCGGCTGCCTGATACCGCAGCTCATATGGTCCCGTATATATGGTTTGCTCTGGCTGCCGGAGCCTTGCTGCTGCTGTCCTCCTGGTGGGTCACCTCGAAAGCACGGATTCTGATGTTTCTCACCGCGAATATTGTTGCTTTTGCCGCACTGGACTCTTTTACTTCATCTATACTTTGGCAGGAGGTTGCCTGGACGGTATTTTCCGGAATGGGCTGGCTGGTCACCCAGCATTTGCGGAGCTTCCAATTGCATTATCCGCGGGGCTGGACCTACTTGCTGCAATACCCTTTTAAAGTAGCTGTCAATATTGCCATTATCTTCTCTCTGGTTATTGTTACTGGCGTTAATATGCCTGATGTGCGGCCTACACTGACTGATCCCTATACAGCCTGGCAGGATTGGAATGGCGTAGGGAAATCCTCCGGTTCAGGAACCTCAGGATCTTCGGAGGCAGGCGAGGGCGGAGCGGCAGCAGGCAGTTCCTCTTCCGGTTATAGTCTTGATGATAATAATTTAGGCGGAGGCTTTAATTTCGATTATTCACCGGTTATGACCGTAACCTCCGATTTGCGGACCTATATGCGCGGAGAGTCACGCAGCGTGTATTCCGGCAAAGGCTGGAGCGATGACGACCGGCTTAAACGGGGACCGCTGGAAAAGGCCTCAGTAGGAGCAGAATTGGACCGGGCAACGGCCTCCAAAGGAGAGACCCGGACATTGCAGCAGACCGTTAAGCTGCTCGGTAATAATGATTATCCGGTACTGTTTGGCGCTTATTCCATTTCCAAAGTGGATTCGATCGACGGTGAAGAGGCTGGTAACGGCCTGTTCTGGCGGAGTGTGGACAGCGAGATGCTCTGGGGTTCCACTGAAGATCTGGCCTATCCGCAAACCTATGTACTGACCTCGGAGATTCCCGTTGTTTCAGTCCAGGAGCTGAGCAAGCAGACCTATGATCAGCTTTACACAAACCAGGATATTACGAGATACCTTCAGCTGCCGGATAATTTTCCTAAACGGGTCAGTGATTTGGCTGAGAACATTACCCAAAGCGCACAGACTCCTTACGAAAAAGTAGCCCTGCTGCAGCAATATTTGCAGGTGAATTTCCCGTATACGAATCAACCGGATCTCTCCCGTAAAAAGAGCAGGGATATGGTGGAAAGCTTCCTGTTTGAGATTATGGAGGGGTATTGCGATTATTATTCGACAGCGCTTGTAACGATGGCCCGTTCGCTCGATATCCCGGCCCGCTGGGTAAAAGGTTATGCCCCGGGTGAGCAGGCAGAGCTGCCCGATAATCTGGCGCAGCAGGGCATTGTTAACAATAATTACACCATCACCAATGCCGATGCCCATTCGTGGGCGGAGGTGTATTTCGGAGACTATGGCTGGATTCCGGTGGAAGCGACACCCGGGTTTACCGTCCCGCTGCTGACTCAGAGCGAGGAGACGGTCACTGAGGAGCCCGAGCAGCCGGAAGAGGAAAAGGCCGAGCCGCAGCAAGCGGCAGCCGGCAAGGATTCCTCGGAAGGAAACTTGCACCTCGGAGTATGGAGTTTCTCAGCAGCTGCAGCTATACTGCTGCTCTGGGCAGGTTATCAGCTCTGGCAGCACCGTATGAGCCTGCGCTTCCTGATTCAGCGGCTGCGTAACGGCCAGCCGTTGTCACCGGTGCAAAAAGTTGTAGTTGAAACAGAGCGCTGGGTAAGGTATTTACGCAGAAAGGGCATGCTGAAAGAAGAGCATGAAACCCTGCGCGAGGCAGTCGGCCGCTGGAGCCGTGAGACTCCGGAAGCCGCGGGCAGCCTCTCTTCACTGCTCCGGTTGTTCGAGCAGGCGAAATACAGCCCGGATGTTATAGAAGACAAAGACTGGCGCAGCGTGTATACTGAAGCTTTGCGGCTTCAGCGAAGCCTTAGATCACGCAGATAAACCCTACGCGGCTCAGCAGGTTCATTTGCGAAGCGCAAAGAGTATGTTATAGTTTTTTGTATGAAATCGAGGTGAACGTATTGTTTGAAAGGTTAGTTCCGAAACTCCGGGTGAACACGGTATTTGATATTGGGCTGGAAGAGCTGTACCAGAAGGGATACCGGGGCATCATTACGGATCTGGATAATACGCTGGTCGGCGCCAAAGCCCCACTGGCTACTCCGGAGCTGCTGCTGTGGTTCGCGAAGGTGAAAGAGCTTGGCTTCAAGCTGATCATTGTATCGAACAACAACATGGACCGGGTGTCACGCTTTGCAACGCCGCTGAATATTGAATTTGTTCATCAGGCCCGCAAGCCGAGCAATACACCGTTCCTTAAGGCGATGAAGCTGATGGGGCTTACGCCGGAACAGACGATCGTAGTCGGCGATCAGATGCTTACGGATGTATACGGCGGAAACCGGCTGGGTCTGTACACTGTATTGGTATTGCCAATCTCCGTTAAGGACGAAGGGATTGGAACAAGAATTAACCGCCGGGTTGAGCAAATTGCACTGACACGGCTTCGCAAGCAAGGATTGTGGCACGAGGAGGATAAACCCCAATGAATCAACTGAATGAAACTCAGCGCCCTGCCAAATGCAGCGGCTGCGGGATTACGCTGCAGACCGGGAACAAGGAGCTTCCGGGCTATATCCCGGAGGTTGCCTTTGAACGGGAACCGGTCATCTGCCAGCGCTGTTTCCGGATTAAGAACTATAATGAAGCTTCTTCCGTATCCGTCGATCAGGATGAATTTCTTCATCTGCTTAGCGGAATAGGCGAGAAGAATGCGCTTGTGATCCATATCG